>JAQWSZ010000026.1:0-40775 GCA_029242945.1 Gammaproteobacteria bacterium
GCAAATCTTAAATCACCAATCTCACTTATACGCTTTAAATCTTTAGATATATAACCAATCTTTATCTTTTGTAAATCATTTGCTATTTGATTAAATATACTTTGATAAGGATCTTGAGTTAAATCACGGCGTTTACTATAAAAACTTTGGCCAACTCTTACTTTATAAGTTTTATCAATCCACTGCTTTCCTGAGATATCCCAAACACCAATTTGCATAGAAACATCATATCCATCTGATTTTATAATTCGTCCAGAAACATTAAGATCCATAGCTTTAGTATTATCAGGCAACATCCAAACACCTCCCCAAAAACCAGTTTCTTCAAGAGTGTTCTTCAAGTGATAGGGAATATATCTTGCTTCAGCTTTTCTTATTTCCGGGAATACTAGAGGATTACTTTCAATATCTTCAGGAATATTAGGATCAAAAATAAAAATGCCAACATCAAGTAAGCGATCTTCGGTAATTTCTATTTCAGCACGTTTGAGTTTAACTTTGTCATATTTAATAGTCTCACTTAAACTCAGCAATGGTAATGCTAAGCAAACAAAAAAAATAAAGGTAGTTATATTTTTCATTCTCACTTGCTTAAGCACTTTTCTATTTCTAATTGGCCTATACCCATATGTTTCAGATATTGTTTCCATATTTCATTTCGTATATTTGGATCATCTTCCTTAATTGCAAAAACTCGAAGTTGTCTGGCGATCTTATCCTCTCCTGAACCATCTATATCAATACAACTAGGTAATCTTGATATTTCTTCCTCAGACATTTCACCAGTAAATTCATCTTCGCTATCATTATTACCTTGGCTTTCATCATTACCAAGATCTCCAGAGATATCTATTGGGCCATCCAGATCTGCTCCCATAATTGATTCTATATCAGCTATCTCTTGAGCAGTCATGCTAGAATCTCCTTGGCTTGATGCAGCAATAATATCTCTTTCTCCAGCCATTTCCTTATCAAAGTCTCCTAAAGATTCATTAAATATACTAGTGGCTGTTTGGGAACCTGCATTTCCTTCATTAGCACCTGGAGGTCCTGGAGGTGGAGAATCTGGAGGTGGATTATCCATTCTACCTTCTACTCCTTCACTTCCTGATTGAGAACTTGCATTTCCTTCATTAGCACCTGGAGGCATACTCTTTGTGCCTGATGAAGAAGGTGTGCTTATCGAAGATGGCATTCCTCCTGGACTGGATGATGGCATTGATGATGAACTAGAAGAGGATGGCATTCCTCCTGAACTACTAGAAGACTGTTTACTCTGGCTACTACCACTCATCTGCTGAGAAGCACAACCATTAATTAATAAAAACAATACTAAAAAATAACTTTTATATGCTGACATTTTCCTCATCCTAGGCCAGCTCAACAGAACCGGTTTAATTATATCATCAAAAACATAACAACTTAAAATATCAAAAAAATCAATATCTTCTATATATAACTATTCTTAATTTGATAGGATTTGGTTTCATAATAAATAATGGAGCAATTATGAGCATGGAAAAAGTATTAGAAGATTTACAGTTAAAAATTGGCAAAGTGATTCACCAAAGCGAATGGATGCATATTTCTCAAGAAATGATTAATGCTTTTGCTGATGCTACACAAGATCATCAATGGATACATATAGATCCAGAAAGAGCCAGCAAGGAATCGCCCTTTAAAGCTACCATTGCGCATGGTTATTTTACCCTCTCACTCTATCCTAAATTAAGAGGTTTAGTGGACCCTGAGAATCCCCCTTATCCTAATACAAAAAATATTATTAACTATGGGATTAATAAATTAAGATTCACGGGTCCAGTTATCGCAGGCAGCAATATCAGGTCCAATTGCACACTACTTTCCGCTGAAGAAGTGAAGGGAAGTATCGAATTGATTGAAGAATACAGTGTAGAGGTCGAAAATCAAGATCGTCCCGCTTGTGTTGCACAAAATATCATGAGGCTTTATTTCTAAATCATTATGTCGAATCTTATAGTTGAAAAAGGATCTCACGATCTTTCAATTACAATTAATAGACCTGAATCAAGCAACGCTTTAAGTCTTACTTTAATTGAGGAATTACTAAAAGTTCTTTCTGACTATGAAGACAATCATGAAATCAAATCCGTTGTGATAACAGGCACAGGCGATAAATGTTTTGCAGCAGGGGGTGATGTAAAAGAACTAAATGAAGTTCGATCGGAGACAGCGATTGAAAATATGATCACTATAGGAAGAAAAACTATAGATAAAATTAGATACTATCCTGTTCCTATTTTAGCTTTAATGAATGGCCATGCTTTGGGTGGAGGTGCTGAATTAGCAATTGCATGCGATTATAGAGTTGCTGTGAAAAAGTCGACTTTTGGTTTTATTCATTCAGCTCTAAACATTACCACTGCCTGGGGAGGCGTCATAGATCTCATTGATATTATTGGCAATCGAAGAGCTCTCTTAACTTTGATTGAAGGTAAAGCCTTAACAACCAATGAGGCTTATAAAATTGGTATCCTAGATTCAGTTTGTGAAAGCATGGAAGATGCGACAAAAGATATTAAAAACATACAAAAAAGGATTAATAACTGCGGTTCATCAATAATTAGAGCAAATAAATCAATTATAAATGAGCACAAGAAAGCACTGCATAATAATTTAAAAGAGTTTGAGAGTAGAGAGTTTAAAAAGAGTTGGAGTAGCAAGGAACACTGGGAATCAATGAATAAACTATTCTCTAAGAGCTCTTCTTAATACTTTACCAACATTAGTCTTCGGCAACTCAGCTATAAACTCAATTGCTTTAGGAACTTTGTAGCCTGTTAAGTTATCTTTGCAATACTCAAGAACTTCTTTTTCAGTCAACCCTTCATTACTTCTTACAACAAAAATCTTAACTGACTCTCCTGTTCTTTTATTAGGCAGTCCAATGCATGCGGTCTCAATGATATCTGGATGCATACTAACAACATCTTCAATTTCATTGGGGTAGACATTAAATCCTGAAACCAAAATCATGTCTTTCTTTCTATCAACGATACTTAGAAAACCTTTTTTATCGAGCACTCCTATATCACCAGTTTTGAAAAAACCATCTTCATCAATTGCTTCAGATGTTGCCTCTTCATTGCCCCAATAGCCTTTCATGACTTGAGGGCCTCGAACACAAATCTCTCCACGTTCACCTAAAGTAACTTCATTTCCATCATCATCCCTAATAGAAATCTCAGTATTGGGAATTGGCATTCCAACTTTGCCATTAAACTCAGTTAAATAATTTGGTGATACCGTAACACTTGGTGAGGTTTCAGATAAACCATAACCCTCCAATAAAACTTTACCTGTCAACTCTTGCCATCTTTCAGCAGTTGATTGCCTGCAAGCAGACCCTCCAGTTCCAGATAACTTCATATTACTAAAATCAACATTCACTATATCTGGATGATTTAATAAGCTTTCATAAAGGGTGTTAACGCCATTGAAAAAAGTAAAAGGCCATTTTTTCAGCTCATCTACAAAACCTTTGGTATCCCTTGGGTTTGTGACAAGAACATTTAAACCTCCAGCATCATATCCTGAGAAAACAAGAACGACGAGAGAGTATATGTGATACATGGGTAAAGCATTAATCCAAATCTCTGTCCCTTCTTCTACCACATCATTAAGCATGCTTTTGAGCTGTTCTATATTTGCAGCTACATTTCCATGTGAGAGCATTGAGCCTTTAGAAAGACCTGTTGTAGCCCCTGTGTATTGAAGAAAAGCTAAATCATCTACGCTAATTATTACCTCATTAAAATCAGCCACAGGTCGTTCAAGAGTTTTCTTAAATGGAATAGTATTTTTGAGTTTATGACTTGGTACCATACGCTTAATATATTTAAGAATAAAATTCATTAAATAACCCTTTAGTCCAAGATAATCTCCAATTTTTGTAATAATCACATGTTCAATTTGTACATCATCATTAATAGCAGAAAGAACATGAGCAGAATTCTCAAATATAATAATAGCTTTGGCCCCAGAGTCTTGGAGCTGATGCTTCAATTCTCTTGGTGTATATAAAGGATTAACATTCACCACTATCAATCCAGCCCTCAGAGCACCAAATATAGCAACAGGATATTGCAAGAGATTAGGCATCATCATGGCTATTCTATCCCCTTTTTTTAAGCCAAGAACATTTTGCAAATAAGCAGCAAAACTTCTAGAGTCTTCAGCAATCTTTGTGTAGTCAATTGAAACATCAAAATTTGTAAAAGCTAAATGACTGGAATACTTAGCCTCTGACTCATCGAGTAATGTAACTAAGGTCCTTCTAGGATCAAATTCCAAAACTTTCGGTGTCCCGTCTGGATAATGTTTAAGCCATGGTTTTTTTGTTCTCATAGTTCTTATTTTTTTTCGATGAATTCTTTAATCTTACATATTAACATTTTTTTTTCATCTAATTAGTTGCATCAATCCTTCCTAAAGTCCATTATTTTCAACCTAATGGTGAAAATAATAGATAAATCAAGATTTCCAAATTTTTATGAACTCTCAATCGAAGAACGAGTGCAAGCAGTTTTTGACAGAGGCTTAATATCAAAGGAGGATTATGATTCTCTAAAAAATCAACAACAAAAACTCGATCTAAATAGTGCGGATAAAATGATCGAGAATGTTATAGGCGTTATGGGCATGCCTATAGGTCTCGGCTTAAATTTCTTAATTAATGATAAAGACTATATCGTTCCTCTCGCTGTAGAAGAACCCTCCATTGTAGCGGCACTGAGTTCAGCAGCAAAAATAGCAAGAGCTAGAAATGGCTTCATAACACAATGCACTGATCCAATTCTCATTGGCCAAGTTCAAGTGGTTCATATAAAAAACTTAGACAAAGCTCGTAACGATTTATTAGCAAAAAAACAAGAAATTCTAAACCTTGCTAATAGTCTTCATCCTAGAATGGTTGCAAGAGGCGGAGGTGCTATTGACTTCACAATCAAAACTTATCCTTTGGATTCATTTGATGAAGAAATGCTAATCATTGATCTTCATATTGATACAAGGGATGCAATGGGTGCAAACCTTGTAAATTCGATGTGTGAAGGTATTGCTTCCTTGGTAGAAACTATTACTGAAGGTGAGGTTTTTCTTAGGATACTATCCAATCTGTCTGATAAAGCACTTGCCTCAGCAACTGTTACTATACCAGTCCAATCCCTTACAACTAATGACTTTAATGGTGAAAGAGTAAGAGATGGTATTGTTATTGCTTCTGACTTTGCACATGTTGATCCATATCGAGCTTCCACACACAATAAAGGAATCATGAACGGTATTGATGCGGTTGCACTAGCTACAGGAAATGATTGGAGAGCGATTGAAGCTGGAGCTCATGCTTATGCAGCAAGACATGGTAAGTACTCTGCGTTATCAAAATGGAGTATTGATAAAAAAGGAAATCTAGTCGGAAAAATTGAACTTCCTATGAAAGTTGGAATAGTTGGAGCGCCTATTGAATCAAACCCAGCAGCAGCATTGAATTTAAGAATTCTAAATGTTTCAAGCTCAACAGAGCTAGCAAGTGTTATGGCTTCGGTAGGACTTGCGCAAAACTTTTCAGCACTAAAAGCGCTTGCAACAAATGGTATTCAAAAAGGCCATATGACTCTTCATGCAAGATCTGTTGTCAAAGCAGCTGGTGTGCCAATGAAGTTATTTGACCAAGTTTTGGAAAAAGTATTGCTGAGTGGAGAAATAAAAGTTTGGAAAGCTCGCGAAATATTTGATCAATTACAAAAAAGAGTAAAAGCCATAAATACTTCTGTAAAAACTAAAAGTGAGTCAGAATCAAACTCCATTGAGGGTATAGGTTTTAGCAAGGTAATTCTCTTAGGAGAACATTCTGTAGTCTATGGTCGTCATGCCATTGCTGTTCCGACACCACTTAATATTAGAGCTAAAGTTGAGGATTCAGAAAATGGAATTGTTTTGATGATCCCTGCATGGGGAGTTGAATATCAATTAAATAAAGATCCAAAGAATAGACAATCTTTTGAAAAACCAGCTGGGGCTATTCTTGACCAACTCAATCTAAACAATAAAGGAATGACCATAGAAGTTTTCTCAGATATTCCAAGAGGTATGGGACTTGGAGGTTCTGCTGCAATAGCAGTAGCTATTATTAAAAGCCTTAATAACCACTATTCTTTGAACTTAAGTGACCAAGAAATTAACTCCATGGCATTTGAGTCTGAAAAAGTTGCACATGGAAACCCAAGTGGAATTGATAATACGATGGCAACTTATGGCCACCCTTTAATTTATAGATCTGGAGACAACCCCCTGATTGAACGACTCAATATCAATGAAGAATTTTCTTTAGTGCTTGGCTTTACAAATCAAGAAGGTTTAACTGCAAAAACAGTTGCGCATGTCCACACTCAATGGAAACAAAATAAAAGCATGTTTGAGAAAATTTTTAATGAAATTAATAATCTTACCCTGCAATCAATCCAAGCGATTCAAAACAATGATTTTGAATATCTAGGACAGTTAATGAACTTTAATCATGGCTTGCTAAATGCCTTGCAAGTCTCTACACCTGAACTGGAAAGATTAGTTATGATTGCAAGAGAGGCTGGTGCTATGGGTGCTAAAATGACAGGTGGTGGAGGTGGTGGAGCAATTGTAGCAATATCAGATAACCCATCTAAAATTCAAAGTGCTATAGAGTTAGAAGGTTATAAAGCATTGTCTTTTAGCATCAAAAATCAATGAATTATAAAGCAAATATCATTTCAGACCCAGAAGAAGAGTTAATTCTAGTGGACAGTGATGACAATGAGATAGGCTATTCTTCCAAATCTGACTGTCATAAAGGCTTAGGAATACTTCACCGAGCTTTTTCAGTTTTTTTATTCAATTCATCTGGGGAATTATTACTTCAAAAAAGAAGTGCTAAAAAAGAATTATGGGGTCAATATTGGTCGAATAGTTGTTGCAGCCATCCCAGAAGAGGTGAAAAATTACATACTGCTGCATTAAGAAGAATTAAGCAGGAGCTTAATGTTGAATGCAGCCTTAGTTTTCTTTATAAATTTCAGTATCAGGAAAATTATAATGACATCGGCAGTGAACATGAACTTTGTTCGGTTTTTTATGGACTCTACGATGGTTCTGTTCATTGTAATGAAAATGAAATAGAAGATTGGAGAATGATTAGCTCCACTCAACTGCATGAAGAGATTGATCAATCTAATGTATTGTATACACCCTGGTTAAAATTAGAATGGTCTGAAATTACAAAAAAATATAAAGAAGTCATTGAGAATGATATTGGAATAAAATTTTAGACTATTAAAATAGCTCCTCTTTCATCTCCATTACTAAGTCTGCTCCTTTCTCAATTGAATCAGCATAAAAATTGACTTTTGGAAGGATGCTTAGAACAAAAAACTTTGATGAAATCAATTTGGCTTCATAAAAATCACTATCAATAGAATCACTCTGAAGAGCTTTCAATGAAATTTCTATCGATCTTACTGCAAGCCAACCCCCTATCAATGTCCCTAACATCATTAGAAAATAAAAACTAACAGCACCAGACAAATATTCACGATGTTTTTCTTCTGAAAGAATAAAAGTAATAATATTCTCAGTTCTCTCTATTTGATTATGTAGTTCTTGACTTGCTGTTTCTAAATCATCGTCAATTAAATCAAAATCATCAACGCTATTTTTCATTTCACTGATAAGTGCTAATAAACCCTGTCCCTTATCTTTGATGAATTTTCGACCAATTAAATCATTTGCTTGAATAGCAGTGGTTCCCTCATAAATGGTGGTAATTCTAGAATCTCTATAATGCTGTGCAGCACCTGTTTCCTCTACATAACCCATACCACCATGGATTTGTATCCCTAAAGATGTAATTTCTTGGCATATTTCACTGCACCAGCCCTTTGTTATTGGCGTCAAAAGATCTGCTTTAATTTTATGAGATAATTTTTTATCTGTTTCACTTAAATCAGATAAGTCCATCTCCGCTGTGGCAACATAAACAAGTGCTCTCATAACTTCGATTTGTGACCTCATAGTCAGCAGCATTCTTCTGACATCTGGATGATGAATTATAGTCACTCTTTTACTCTCTGAATGAACTGTGCCCTGCACTCTTTCCTTGGCATAACTTAAAGCTTGTTGATAAGCTCTTTCAGCAATTGCAACACTCTCACAAGCAACACCAATTCTGGCATCATTCATCATAGTAAACATACAAGCTAATCCTTCATTAGGATTGCCTACCAAATACCCTGTAGCATCTTCAAAACTCATGACACAAGTTGCACAACCATGAATTCCAAGTTTATGCTCAAGAGATATAGCCTTAACATCATTTCTTTCGCCCAATGTTCCATCTTTATTAACATGAAATTTAGGAACCAAAAATAATGAAATACCTTTCACACCCTCAGGAGCATCGGGAAGCCTTGCCAATACGAGATGAATAATATTTTCAGATAATTCATGCTCACCCCAAGTGATAAAAATTTTTTGTCCACTTATTTTGAAGCTATCTCCATTGGGTTCAGCGACAGTATTCAGTACTGAGAGATCCGACCCAGCCTGAGGTTCTGTTAAATTCATAGTTCCGGAATAATGTCCGGTGACCAGCTTTTCTAAATAGAGATCCTTCAACTCTTTGTTAGCATGAGCATCAATTGCACGTATAGCTGAATTAGTTAAAAGCACAAGATGTGCCCATGAAAAATTAGCCCCCATAACCATCTCATTGATTGGCATTGAAATGGTTGTGGGCATTCCTTGTCCGCCATAATTTGGATTACAACTTAAAGTTGGCCAACCACCTTCTACATAAGCATTATAAGCTTCCGCATACCCATCGGGAACAGTCACTTTATTTCCACTCAGTGACACTCCTTGTTCGTCACCATTCTTATTAGTTGGAGCAATAATTTCAGATGCTATCTCTGAAGCACTTTCATATATTGTTTCAAGGAAGTCGCTGTCAAATTCTTCAAAATGAGGATTTGATTTGAGATTGCCTTTTCCAACTATTTCCTCAAGGGCAAAAATCATATCTTTTACAGGAGGAAGAAACTGATCCACATCAACCTCTCTTTTTGATCCAAGGTAATTCAACCAGTTGGGCTTTTAAATCTCCATCAGGAGAGTGAATACAGACACTTTTCCCAATTTCAGCAAATTCTTTTTCTAAGATGATATAGCAGATATTTTTTCCCAATCTTGGAGAATAAACAGCCGACATCATTGCACCTACTTTATTTCCATCAATAGATACTTGGAGATTCTCTTCATTAAAAAATTCCATTTTTTCACCTGAAATCTCTGCGCCCATCAGTTTTCGTTTCACACCAGTTTCAGAGATCTTTTTCAATGCCTGTTTGCCAATGAAATCATCTTCTTGATCAAGATCTATCATCCAAGATAAGCCTACTTCATATGGATTATTTTCTCGATGCATATCTGAACCAAAACTTAAAATACCGGCCTCCAATCTAAATATCTGATTAGGGGTTCCTGGACTGATAGAGAATTCTTCACCGGCCTCCCATAGTAGCTCCCAAAGCTGATTCCCTTTGGAGCCATCTTCTAGAAAAATCTCATAACACCTTTCGCGACTGTAGCCCATTCTTGCGATAACCATTGGTATGCCATCATGATCAGTTTTCTTAAATCTATAGAACTCAAGATCCTCGATCCATTTACCAAAGACCTTACTCATTAATGCAGTTGATTTAGGGCCTTGAATTTGAAGAGGAGAAACATCGGGTTCAGTGACACTAACATTATAGTTCTTAACAGTTGCAATGCCTTGGACCCATAAAAGCGCATCACTGTCAGAAAGTGAAAACCAGTAATGATCTTCAGCAATCTTCAGCATTACTGGATCATTAATAAAACCACCATCAAAATCAAGTAAAGGTGCATACATTGCTTGGCCAACTGCACATTTTTTGATATCCCTAGGTGTAATATATTGAGCTAATATTGATGCGTCTGGCCCTTTAATTTCAACTTGTCTCTCACAGCCAACATCCCAAAGTTGAACGCCTTTAAGCAGATTTTCATAATCTTCTTCTGGTCCTTCAAAAACAATAGGAAGATACATGTGATTGTAAACTGTAAAAGCAGTAGCTCCATATTTCATAGTAGAGTCAAAATATGGTGACTTTCTGACCCTAGGACTGATGACTATTTTTGATGTTTGATACATAATTTTGAGTTAAACATAATACTGAATAATATCCAACAATGGGAAAATTGAAAGCAAATATTACTCGATTTTTATTAAAAAATTGACTTGGACTATTAGATTTTTTTAACTAGACTAACTTCAACTTAATAAATCAAGTAAGAACATCCTAAAAAATAAAGATAACATAGATTGGACAAATTCTATATTGACAGTTTTAGTGACACTTTCAATATTAATACCCATGTTCATCGCCCCTATGGCGACTAATGATTTACTAAATAAAGCCTATGAAATAATTGCTAGTAATTTAGGTGTTGTCTATTTAGCAATGGGACTATTGACGCTCCTTTTCCTCTTATTTCTAGCAAGCAGCAGATATGGGAATATTATATTGGGTCAGAAAGATGAAAAACCAGAGTATGCAACATTTGGTTGGGCTTCGATGTTATTTTGCTCTGGTATAGGTGCTTCCTTAGTTCTGTATGGAACGACCGAATGGGTGGACTATTATTTGAAACCCCCTTTTGGTGCTGAACCAAGATCGAGCGAAGCAATTGCCTGGGCATCAACTTATGGTATGTTTCATTGGGGAATTATTGGTTGGGCAATATACTGCTTCCCGGCTGTAGCTGTTGGTTATAGTTATCATGTAAGAAACTCTGGTAGTCTAAAAACAAGCACAGGTTGTGAGTCAATCTTAGGTGGCAAAAAGAATAGGAAACTAGCTAGATTTATTGATCTAATATATATGATCGCACTTGTAGGTGTTTTAGGTGCTGGGCTAGGCTTAACATCACCCGTGGTGAGTGCAACTATAACTGAATTCTTTTCAATTGAGCAAAGTCTAACATTAACTGTTTTATGTCTATTAATATGCATAGTTATATATTCCATTAGCCTATATTTTGGACTTGAAAATGGAATACAACGCCTGAGTAAATTCTGTGCCTATATGGCCCTCTGTGTATTGGTATATATACTAGTTTTTGGTCCTACTCTTTTCATAGTAAAAACTTCTTATGAGAGTTGGGTTTTCATGGCTAAAAATTTCATTACTATGAGCTTTGGACCTCCACCAATAGGTCAATCTGAGTTTTCTAAAAAATGGACAATATTTATGTGGGCATGGTTCTTTGGACTTGGACCATTTGTGGGTATTTTTATCGCTAGAATTTCTAGAGGAAGAAGCATACGTGCAATGATATTTGGTGCCTTGGGATTTGGGACCATGGGAACTTCCTTATTTTTTATGATCATGGGCAATAATGCTATTTATCTTGAAACTAATGAGATCATGCCAATAATAGATATATGGACTAATGAAAGCCCTGCAGTCATGGTCTCTAGAAGTATTTCAGATATGATTTTGGGTAAGTGGATACTTCCCTTCGTTGGTATTTTTTGTCTTGTCTTTATGGCTACAACTTTTGACTCTGGAGCCTATACACTAGCATCTTCTGCTACCAAGAAAATGAAGCCAGGTGATAATCCAGAAATTTGGAATAGAATATTCTGGGCATTTTTTATTGCATTACTTCCATTGGCTCTTCTTATTGGTGCCGCTGATTCACCCGACTTAAAAGGACTTGAAAAATTAAAACCCTTTCAAACAATTGTGCTTTTAATTTCACCTCCCTTATTATTGGTGTATATAATGATGGCAGTTGGATTGATGAAAAATATTTTTGAAGACACAAAAACTAATTAGGAACTCTCTTGAAAACTTTTGAACAAGCAATTGCTAAGGAAAATTTTGTAATTACAGCTGAAATTTCATCTCCTATTAGTTGCGGCCCTAAGGAGCTTGAAGATAAAATTGATATACTCAAAGGCACAGTTCATGCAATTAATATAACTGATAATCCAGGTGCTACCGCTCACATGTCAAGCCTTGTTGGTTCAGCAATTGTTATTGAGAAAGGTATCGATCCTATACTACAAATAACATGCAGAGATCGAAACAGATTAGCAATACAAAGTGATTTAATGGGTGCATCAGCATTAGGGATCAATAATGTACTCACATTGGGAGGAGATCCAATAAAAAATGGAGACCAACCCGATGCAAAAGCTGTCTTTGATGTAAATTCAAAAACTCTTTTGACTATTATGAAAAATATGAATGAAACTGGAGAGACCATGTCTGGAAGAATGCTGTCAACAAAGGGTAGTTTTTTTCCTGGCAGTGCTGCTATTGTTCATGATCCAACTAAAGAATGGGATCCAAAAATCCTAAATAGGAAAGCAGAACTAGGAACAAAATTCATACAAACACAATTTTGTTATGACATTGATATTTTGAAAAACTATATGAAACATATTGTTGATGCTGGCTTAACAGATAAATTGGCTTTTATAATAGGTATAGGCCCCTTTAAGACTGGAAAAACAGCTCAATGGATGAAAGAAAAATTATTTGGAACTATTATCCCTGATGCAATGATCAGGAGAATGGACCAAGCCAATGATAAGCTGGAAGAAGGTATTATTATATGTGCTGAATTAATTGATCAACTTCAAGATATTGATGGGGTGTCGGGAGCTCACCTAATGGCTCCTAGAAATTTATCTGGTATAGCTGCTTCTGTGAAAAGAGCTGGGATAACTATTTCTTAAGTCTTAGCTCTTATTAGCAAAATAATCCTGGCATTGATAATAGAGCATGCCCAAAGCCATTGCCGGACCAGAAAACCATTTGCCTCCTGGTAGTTGCATATGCTTAACACTGCCTAAAGTATGAATCATATCCCATTCTTGAGTTATACCTGAAGCAATGACTTCTGCTGCCATATGAGTTGGTGCTACTCCATGACCGGAATAGCCTTGCGAATAGAAAACATTCTCAGTCAGCTGACCCAATTGAGGGATTCTATTAATGGTGACTGCTACATTGCCACCCCATGCATACTCAATTTTCACATCATTCAGATCAGGAAAAACCTTAAGCATTCTTTTTCTTAAATTTTGATCGATATTCTTTGGCTCGTTTCCAGAATAATTCCACCGACCCCCAAAAAGCATTCTGTGATCTGATGAAAATCTATAATAATCTAAAATAGTATTAAGATCGCAAACTGCCATATCTTGCGGGATGATCTTCCTTGCACGATCTTCTGACAATGGTTCAGTAGCAATAATACAACTATTAGCAGGCATGATCATCCTTCTCAGTTTTTTATTCAATTTATCAATATAAGCATTTCCTGCAAGCACCACATAATCGGCCTCTATTTGGTGTTCACTTGTATGAACCTTAATCTTTTTGCCATAATCAATACTTTCTGCTTTTGTTTGTTCAAATATTCTTACTCCTAGACTTTCTGCTGCTTTTGCTTCTCCCAAGACTAGATTGAGTGGGTGGAGGTGTCCACTGCCTGAATCAATTAATCCAGCAATATAATTTGGAGATTTCACATAGCTTTGAATATCTTTCTTATCCACAAAAGTTAAATGATGTCCATACCCTCTTTTTTCCCATTCTGTTTTTCTGTTAATTATTTCTTCCATCTGTATTCGATTCAAAGCCACCTCAATAAAACCATCTTTTAGATCACATTGAATATCAAATTCTTGAATTCTATTTCTAACTAAATCTGTAGATTTAGCACCCAATTCCCAAACTGATTGAGCTATATCTTCCCCCATTTCTTTTTCGATTTTATCACTGAATGTAAAACCAGATATTAATTGTCCTCCATTTCTTCCACTCGCTCCCCAACCCACTTTGGCAGCCTCAATCACAATAACTTCATAGCCTTTTTTTGCTAAATTTATAGCTGTATTGATACCTGTAAACCCACCCCCAATAATGCAAACTTGAGTTCTCAAGCTTTCCTGAAGCACTCTGAAAGATAGGCTCTGATTAGTAGTTGCCGCATAATATGAGTCAACGTGATCAAAATTTTGATAATGATTCTTATTCATTGAGTTATCTAAAAAGTTCATACATTATTATTATAAGCTTATAATAATCAATATAAGTCAAATCAGGAAAGTAAATGTCTCGTAGAAGTACGAAAAGAAGTAAAAACATAGCTGCTGAAGTTGTAAAACCAGTTGTAGAGAAAGGTATGTTAGGTGGAAAATATAAACCATTATCAGATCATGATATAGAACAAATTCATCAAACAACTCTAGATGTTTTAGAAAACATAGGAATGGGAAACCCCTTACCTCAACTTAAAGAAGCTGCATTAAAAAAGGGGTGTACATTTACAGATCAAGGAAGACTTCTTTTTCCTCGTTCATTGGTTGAAGATGTCATAGCAAGAGCTGGTAGAGATTTTATTTTTTATGGTCGAGATTCTAAACATGATATGGAAATGTCGGATAAAAAAGTTCATATTTATGGAGGTGGAGAAGCAGTAACTGTTCTAGATTTGGGAGCTAAAAAATATAGGCCTTCAACCATTAATGATGTTTACGATATTGCCAGATTAGTAGATTACCTTGATAACATTCATAGCTACTCAAGATTGGTTGTAGCAACTGAATTCACAGACTTGTTAAAAACAGATATCAATACTGCTTATGCAAGTGTCCAAGGCACCTCAAAACATACAGCCCTTACATTTGCAGATGCTAGCCATGTAGAACCAACAATTGAGATGCTGGATATTATTGCTGGTGGTAATGGTAATTTTCTCAAGAGGCCTTTTTGTCATGGAGGTGGTTGCACAGTAGTATCTCCACTTAGATATGGAACTGATAACTGCGAAGTTGCTATTGAATCCATCAAATTTAACGCACCAGTTTGGGTTGTCATTGCTCCTCAATCAGGCGCAACATCTCCGGCTGCTCTAGCAGGCTCGTTAGTGCAAGTTTTAGCTGAGACGCTAGCAAGCCTTATGCTTATTGATCTAATAAAACCTGGCCATCCAGTAATTTTTGGGCCTTGGCCTTTTGTGACTGATCTAAGAACAGGATCCTTCTCAGGCGGAAGTGGAGAAGAAGCTTTAATGGCTGCAGCAGCAGCACAAATCACTAACCATTATGGCTTAGTAAGCTCAGTTGGAGCTGGTATGACAGATTCCAAAAGTCCTGATGCACAAGCAGGATATGAAAAAGGAATTACTATTGCTATGGCAGCACTCGCAGGTTGTAATAATGTTTCGGAATCTTCAGGAATGATGGCGAGCTTAATGGGAGTCTCCTATGAATCGTTAGTCATAGATAATGACATGATCGGGATGATTCTGAGAGCAGTGAGAGGAATTGAAGTCAATGAAGAAACATTATCCTATCAAGAAATTAAGAACACAGTAGAGGGAGAAGGTCATTTTCTAAGAGACCCTCAAACTCTTTCATTAATGAAAACAGAATACCTGTACCCAGAATTAGCAGATAGAAGTACACAAGATGTATGGGAATCAGAAGGTTCTCCAGATATGAGGGAACGAGCTGAAAAAAGAGCTAGAAAAATTCTCAATTCACATTATCCAGTCTATATAGATAGCAAAATTGATAAAAAAATAAGAGCCAGTTTTCCAATTGAGATTCCTGAGAACATTATAAAACCAAAAAATATTCGTTTTTAAAAAAAATAGAGATTCATTTAATATATGGATCCTTTTTACAAAATTTAATTTTTTCAATTATAATATGAATGGCACTGATTTGTACCAGCTTGCAAGTGCTTAAAATAATGCTAAAAGGGTTAAATAATAGTTATATTTTTCAACCTATTTTATATATAAAGGGGGCAATATAACTAAAATGAACATATCTTTTGAGTTTTTCCCACCTAGTTCTTCAGAGCTACAAAAAAAATTAATCCAAAATATAGAAAAGCTGAAGTTCTTATCTCCGAATTTTGTCTCTGTGACCTATGGTGCTGGGGGTTCAACAAGAGATAGAACACATAAAATTGTCAACCAAATCATAAATGATATGGGTATTAGAACAGCGGCTCATTTAACTTGTATTAATGCAACAAAAAAACAAATTAATAGTGTTATTGATGATTATATTAATATTGGTGTCAAAGATATTGTAGCCTTGAGAGGCGATATGCCAGATATGGATCATTTCGAACCTCATCCCCAAGGTTATAAGAGCTCAGTTGAATTAGTGCAATATATTAATGAAAAAACTGATATTACTACTTTTGTTAGTGCTTACCCTGAAAAACATCCTGAATCAAAATCATTACAAAGTGACATAGACCTTCTTAAAGAGAAAATAGATGCGGGTGCATCAAAAGCAATCACTCAATTTGCACTAGATACTGCCTGCTATATAAATTTCAGAGAAAGTCTTCAAAAAGCAAACATTGACATACCTGTTATACCGGGAATAATGCCTATTAAAAGTTTCGAAGGAGCAACAAATATGGCTAAAAAATGTGGTGTTTCAATCCCATCATCATTTGTAAAGCTGTTTGACAATAATCTTTGTCAATCTGAGCATGAAAAAATTAGCACTGAATTTATAATTCAACAATCTTCACAGTTAGCAAAGGAAGGTTTTGATAGACTTCATTTTTATACGCTTAATGATTCAGAAATAATCATTAAAGTCTGTGAATCTTTGGGCATTTCAATTTCGAAACATTAATAAATTATGAACATTATAAAAGAAAGAATAAAAGAAAAAGGATATCTAATAGCAGATGGAGCAACAGGTACAAATTTATTTTCAATGGGTTTAGAATCTGGTTATTCGCCAGAATTTTGGAATGTAGAATACCCAGATAGAGTTGCAGAAAATCATTCATCTTTTATTGACGCTGGTTCAGATATTATTTTAACCAATACCTTTGGTGCTAATTCATTCAGACTCAAACTTCATAATGCGGAGAAAGCAGTAAAAGAACTCAACTATCACGGAGCATCTATTGCTAAAAAAGTTGTTGCTGATAGTAATAAAAATATACTTATAGCTGGATCCATTGGCCCAACTGGAGAAATTATTGAGCCTTTAGGAACTACCACTTGGTCCGAAACAACTGAAGCATTTTCAGAGCAAGCCAAAGCACTTAAGGAAGGTGGTGTGGATTTTTTCTGGATAGAAACTATGTCATCTGAAGATGAAATGAGATGTGCACTTGATGCAACGAAGAATCTTGGGTTGCCAACAATCTGCTCCTATAGCTTTGATACCCATGGAAAATCAATGATGGGCCTTGATCCAAAAGCTTTGGTGTCTTTAGCTGAGAAGTATTATCCAGATATAGTTGGTTATGGTGCTAATTGCGGTATTGGTGCCTCAGAATTAATAGGTTCAATATTGTGTTTTACTGTGGCTAGAGAAAACCAATCCATGATCATTGTTGCAAAAGCAAACTGTGGAATACCTGAATTTATTGAAGGTGTAATTGAATACAATGGAACAGAACAATTGATGGCAGATTATGCTTGTTATGCGAGAGATATAGGAGCCACGATCATAGGTGGTTGCTGCGGAACAACTCATAAGCATGTCACAGCCATGTCTGAAGCACTTAAAAATAATACTCCTGGATCTTTTTCTAAATTGCTTGAAAAAAGAGATTTCCACCAAATTGAGCTAGAAAAAATCATGAAATCTCTAGGTGATATGACGAAAGGTAATATTGCCATGATTGAGTCCTACCTAACATCAAATGGAACAGAGAATGCTACAACTAATAAAAGAAAAAGGACAAAAAGAAGATTGAGAAACAGAGGCGCTAGCTAAATACAACCCTCTAAAGTACTATACACAGAATATTAATAGGTATATTTACATGAGTGATAATCAAGAAGAATTTGATGATATTGTTCTCAGTGAGCTTGATGATAATGAGCTAAAAGAGCAAATGCATGAAGATCTATATGATGGACTTGCTGAAGAAATAGCTGAAGGCACTCAAATTCTTTTAGATCGAGGGTGGGAAGCAACAAAAGTTCTTGATGAAGCTCTAGTAGAAGGCATGGTAGTTGTTGGTGATGATTTTCGAGATGGAATTCTATTCGTACCTGAAGTGCTGCTAGCAGCTAACGCTATGAAAGCTGGAATGAAATTACTAGAACCCATTCTCTCAGCTTCAGGAATCGAGCCAATAGCCAAGATGGTTATTGGAACAGTAAAAGGCGATATTCATGATATAGGCAAAAACTTAGTTGGGATGATGATGGAAGGTGCAGGAGTAGAAGTCTTTAACCTTGGGATTAATACTGACGTAGAAGAGTTTATAACAGCTCTTGAAGAACATAGAGCAACAATCTTAGGAATGTCTGCTCTACTTACAACCACAATGCCTTATATGAAAGTTGTTATTGATGAACTAAAGACAAGAGGCATTAGGGACAAATATATTGTAATGGTTGGAGGTGCTCCATTAAATGACGAGTTTGCTGAAGCTATTGGAGCAGATGCCTATTGTATGGATGCTGGAAGTGCTGTTGAAACTGCAAAAAAACTGATCAGTGAAGCGTCTTAATCAATCCTCAAATCATACAGTTCTTGTAATTGCATGTGGCGCCATCAGCCATGAACTCAATTATCTTAAAACAATCAATTCATGGGATCATATAACCATACAATGCTTGAATGCAGATTTGCATAATACACCGAAAAAAATACCCAATAAAATCAAAGAAAAATTAGATCTTGTTGGAGGTAATTTTGATCAAGTCTTCATTGCCTATGCTGATTGTGGTACAGGAGGTCTTCTTGATTCAATGCTTAATGAATATAATATAGAAAGATTGCCTGGAGCCCATTGTTATGAATTTTTCACTGGCTTAAAGGAATTTAAATCTTTAATGGATAATGAAATAGGAACATTCTACTTAACAGATTTCTTGGTCAAACATTTTAATCGGCTTATCATAAAAGGTTTAGGTATTGATAAACATCCTCAACTAAAAGATGAATACTTTAGAAATTATAAAAAATTAACTTATTTAGCACAATCAAAGTCAGAAAAGTTAGCTAATCAAGCAAAATATCATGCTGACTATCTTAATCTTGAATTTGCTATGCATTACACTGGGCTAGATAATCTCAAAAAAAATACATTGGAAGGTATTCAATAATAAAATATGGGTAAAATGATAAAAATTTTTTGGAGAGATATACCATCTCATGTGATTTATAAACATGGTAAAGAAAAAGAGAAAATGCAATTAGATCCTAAGTTTGCAATTGCCATAGATCGAGCTGCAATGAGGGCTGGCAAAGGATCAAGTGATGCTTATATGTCTGAATGGAGAAGAGAAATTGAAAAAATGACTGGTATACCAAAACAATTGGTATCTGATACGGTAAAAAAACTTGAAGATGAATTTACAGATGAATTACTGGAAAAAACAGTAAAATCTGGTGGATTCAAAAAAAGATAAAGGATAAATATTATGACAAATGTAACAACAATTGTTAGCTCTGAGAATAAAGAAGTCAAAATTGGTAATAATCGACCTTTTGTCGTCATTGGAGAAAGAATTAATCCGACAGGTAGGAAGTTACTAGCTGAAGAAATGAAATCTGGAAATCTAGACAGAGTAGCAAGTGACGCTATGGCTCAAATTCAAGCAGGAGCACACATGTTAGATGTAAATGCTGGAATACCATTGGCAGATGAACCTAAAATATTAGCGAACTCAATTGAACTAATTCAAAGTATTACTGATACCCCTCTTTGCATAGATTCGTCAATCATAGAAGCTCTAGAAGCTGGACTCCAAGTATATAAAGGAAAGGCCCTTTTAAACTCTGTCACTGGAGAAGAAGAAAGACTAGAAAAAGTTCTACCATTAGTAAAAAAATATAATGCTGCTGTTATAGGTATATCTAATGATGACTCAGGAATTTCTGAGGATATTAATGTCCGCTTCGAAGTTGCAAAAAAAATTGTTGAAAGGGCAAGCGATTATGGTATTCCCAAAGAAGATATTGTTATTGATCCCCTCGTTATGCCAATTGGAGCAATCAATACTGCTGGAAAACAAGTTATGGAACTGGTTAATAAATTACAAACAGAACTTAAAGTAAACACTGCTTGTGGTGCCTCAAATTTAAGCTTTGGTTTGCCTAATCGAGGAGGACTCAATGCAGCATTCATTGCTATGGCTATTAGTTCGGGCATGCCTTGCGCTATCACAAACCCTCTTGAAAAAGAAATAATGCAATCAATTAGAGGTGCAAATACCATTATGGGAAATGACCCTGAATGCTCAGAATGGATCAAAAACTATAGAGATCCATCTGAACAAAGAAGCAAACGAAAAAGAAGAAGACGCTGAAATAAGGTGGATAAAGAGAAGAAAAATAAAGGCTTCAAAGTGGCCTTTATGCCATCAGGAAAAAGAGGTTTTTTTGAGAAAAATACAACGGTTCTAGATGCTGCTAGATCACTTGGTGTTGATTTAGATTCTGTTTGTGGCGGGAGAGCAATATGTGGTCGTTGTCAAATTGAAGTCTCTGAAGGAAAATTTGCTAAGTTAGCAATATCATCCAACAAAAAAAATATCACTCCTATTAATGAGTCTGAAAAAAAGTACTCCAAAAGAAAACATCTTTCACAAGATAGAAGGCTTGGTTGTCAGTCAAAGATTATCAATGATATTGTTATTGATGTACCTCCTGATAGCCAATTGCATCAGCAATTAGTTAGAAAGGAATTTGAAGCAACAGATATTACAATCAACCCAATAACACGATTGTATTATCTTAATCTTGAAAATATAAAATCTGATGAACTTCATAAAAACACTAAAAAAACTATTACAGATCTGCTGAAAAAAGATTGGTCCTTAAAAAACATTAAATTTGCATCTCTTTCAGATAAAAAAATAGTTCAATTAATAAATAATTCAAAAGGATGCACTGTTGCGATTAGGAATGACAGTGAACTCATTGCAGTATGGCCTAATCTTAAGGAAAACATATATGGTGCAGCTATAGATATTGGCTCCACAACAATTGCAATTAACCTCTGTAATTTAAAAGATGGTTCAATTGTTTCAAATCAAGGCTCAATGAATCCACAAATAAGATTTGGTGAAGACTTAATGAGTCGAGTTTCATACTGCATGCAAAATCCAGGGTCAGCTACAGAACTAACAGCTACAGTTCGAAAAGCGATTAATGATCTTATTAGAAAGGCATGTGAAGATACTGGGTTAATGCTAGATGATATCTTAGAAATAACCATTGTTGGTAATCCAGTTATGCATCATTTATTTCTAGGTTTTGATCCTATTCCGTTAGGAGTTGCTCCCTTTCACCTAAAAACAAATAAAGCTCTTTACCTCAAAGCTAGTGAATTGGATATAAAAATAAATTCTCAAGCTGCTATTTATGTTTTGCCCTGTTTAGCGGGTCATGTTGGTGCTGATGCAGCTGCAGTTATTCTTGCTGAAAAACCTTACAATCAAGAAGCAATGAACCTCATAGTTGATGTGGGAACAAATGCAGAGATCATTGTTGGTAATAATCAAAAAATACTTGCTGCATCCAGTCCTACAGGACCAGCTTTTGAAGGTGCTCAAATTAACTCAGGACAGCGAGCTGCTCCTGGAGCCATAGAAAGAGTCAGAATAAACCCTAAAAACTTTGAAGCAAAATTTAAGGTTATTGGGTCGGATTTATGGTCGAACCATCCTGAATTCAATAACAGTATAAAAACAATTGGCATATCAGGTATTTGTGGTTCTGGGATTATAGAAGCAGTTGCTGAAATGTATCTTTCTGGAATTATTAATGAAGATGGCTTAATCAACGATCCTAAGAAGCTTAAAACAGATCGGGTGATTAATAATGGCCGAACCTTTTCTTATGTTTTAAATAAAGGTACACCCGATATCATTATTACTCAAAATGACATTCGTGCCATTCAACTTGCTAAGGCGGCTTTGTATGCAGGTGCAAAACTACTGATGGATAAATTAAACATTAAACAAATAGACAAAATTAGATTTGCTGGAGCATTTGGAAGTCATATTGACGTCAAATATGCCATGATACTTGGAATGATCCCTGATTGTATTATTGAACATGTCAGTTCGGCTGGAAATGCAGCAAGCACAGGTGCAAGAATGGCATTATTGGACACATTGAGTCGACATGAAATTCAAGAAGAAACACTTAAGATTGAAAAAATAGAGACTGCAGTTGAGAAAAAGTTCCAAGAATACTTTGTTAATGCAATGGCAATCCCTCACAAAAGTGATGATTTTTTAGAACTCAATAAAATTGTAACACTTCCAGAGAAAATGCCTGCTGCAAAACTTAAAAGAAGAAAAAGAAGATAGTTTCAAAAAATAGTGAGTTATGCTAGATTTCCAGTCAAATTGATGCATATCAATTCAATGGAAAGAAACATACGATAAAATTTATTAAATATATGAACTCAATATCTAAACTTATAGAAGAACATAAACATAATTGGAGCCTGCAACAAGCTTTCTATAAAGATAAAAATATTTATGCTCTAGAGATAGAAAGAATTTATATGAATTCTTGGTTATTTATCGGCCATGAATCTTCTATCCCAAATGTGGGTGATTATTTCTTGTATGATCTCTTGGATGAATCCGTCATTCTCATCCGAGATAAAAATTCAGACATTAAGGCTTATATGAATGTATGTAGGCATAGAGGTTCCAGAATATGCTTAGAGCCTAATGGAAATATAAAAAGGTTTACCTGCCCCTATCATGCATGGACCTATAACTTGAGTGGCTCACTCATTGCAGCAAATTCACTCAATGAGGATATCGATAAAAGTAAACTTAGCTTGCATCCTTGCCATATTGAAGTAATTGAAGGTCTGATATTCATAAATTTTTCAGATAATCCAAGATCCATGGATAATCTAAAGAGAGATATGACAGAGGCTATGCAAATGTTTGGCTTTAAGGATTTAAAAATAGCTTCTCAGAAAACATACCCAATTGCATCAAATTGGAAATTAGCAGTTGAAAATTACAATGAATGCTATCATTGCGGTCCTGCTCATCCTGAGTACTCCCTCTCCCACAGTCTAAAAATACAAGATGAGCCTGGATATGATCAAGCTCAATTGGCAATGAACAACACATTGACTGAATGTGGCCTTAAAGAGATCACAGTAGATGCTGATTATATGGACCAGGAAGAAGGTCAAGAACAATATGGTTATCAGCGATACGGCTTGTTTAAAGGTTATGTAACAGGTAGCAAGGATGGTAAACCTATTGCTCCTTTGCTTGGAGATATTAAAAAGTTCAATCCTGGTGCGTCAGACTTTAACTTAGGGCCTGTGTGTTTCTTATTGGCTTACTCCGATCATGTTGTTGGTTATGTTTTCACACCTGTTTCTCATGAACAATGTAGGTGTGACGTATATTGGATGGTTGATAAAAATGCAAAAGAAGGTCTGGATTATGACTTAGAAAACCTGATGTGGTTATGGGACGTTACTACATTAGCAGATGAAAAAATTATCGTTAATAATCAAAAAGGAGTGAACTCTAAAAGTTATCGGCCTGGTCCTTTCACTAGCAAAGAGCTTTCTGAAAAGAACTTTATCGATTGGTACTTAAAACAAATAAAAGACTAAGGAGTTAAATTAATCTTTCAGAATGCCATTGAATATGATCTTCAATGAAGCTAGCAATAAAAAAATAGCTATGATCATACCCTTGATGTTGTCTTAAATGAATATCAATACCATTCTCTCGACAAGCATTCACGAGTAATTCCGGCCTGAGATGTTCCTCTAGAAATTCATCATCTAGGCCTTGATCTACCAAAATATCCCTAGACCAGCCTTGATGATTAATTAATTGAACTGCATCATAATCTTCCCAAGACTGTTCATCTTCTCCTAAATATTTAATAAAAGCTTTCCTTCCCCATGGAACTTGCATGGGCGCACATATTGGAGCGAAAGCAGACACTGATTTGAAAATTGTAGGATTCTTTAATGCAATCGTTAAGGCGCCATGACCGCCCATAGAATGTCCAAAAATTCCCAATTTGTCTGTATTGACAGAAAAATTATTTTTGGCAATGTCTAATAAGTCATCGGTAATATATGAATACATTTGAAAATTTTCATTCCAAGGTGGTTGAGTGGCATTTAAATAAAAACCTGCTCCTTTTGCAAAATCATAGCTGGAATCATCTGGAACATTTTCACCTCTAGGACTTGTATCTGGTGCAATAATATTGATACCCATTTCAGAGGCATATCTTTGCACTCCTGATTTGACTCTAAAATTTTCTTCTGTGCATGTTAATCCAGACAACCAGATTAAAGTAGGTGCTTCTCTAAACTGTTTTACTTTAGGTAAAAAAATAGAAAAAGTCATTTCACACTGAGTGGATTCAGACCAATGCGAAAATACTTCATTTGAGCCATCAAATATTTTATTTTTTGCTTTTAATTTTAAATCAATCAATCTACTTTTCTCCCGAATAAAATAATAATTAAATAAACTAAAGCGATCCCTACGGGAATCATAATAGTGGGCGGTATTCCATATCCAGTTGGTATGGTTCCAATCAATAATGCAATGGAGGCTACTGTCATTGCGTATGGCAATTGTGTTGTGACATGATCAATGTGATTACAACCCGATGCCATTGAAGACATAATGGTAGTATCTGAAATGGGAGAACAATGATCGCCCCACACTGCTCCACATAAGACACACGCAACAGAAGAATAAATGATATACATGTGTTCAGGGTCAGCCACGCCATTAATGAACATTACTTCCCATGCCAATGGCACCACAATAGGATAAAAAATGCCCATAGTTCCCCAGCTTGTCCCTGTTGCAAATGCAGTGGCTGCTGAAAGAATGAAAATAATAGTTGGTAAATAGGGAACTGGAAGAAATTCACCAAGCACTGACACTAAATATTGAGCTGTTAATAGTATCTCTGTTGTCTGCCCCAAAGACCATGCCATGATCAGAACAATAATGGCAAATATCATAAATTTTACACCTTCATACCAGGATTGAACTGTTTCCTCTAAAGTAAGAATACCTTGAGAGATTGTTAAGATAAAAGCAGTAACAACTGCTATTAGAGACCCCCAAAGCAATGCTTGATAAGCGTCAGCTGAACCAATAATATCCTGAATAGAATCACCATCACCAGTAACAAATAAACCTGAGATTACACTACCTATAAATATCAGAATAGGAATGTATGCATTGAATGCTCTAGAGCGAGATGGATCTTTAGGTTCTAACTGTTTTGATTCAGATTCATTTGTATAACCCATTTCAGCTCCTTGAATTGAGTTATCAGATCCATGTCTTGCAGACAATTCAAAATGATACATAGCACCAAAATCTCTTCCTGATCCAGCAATAAAAAACACAAAAGCCAACATAAATAGAGGATAGAAGCTGTATAGAATAGAATTGAGGTAAATTGAATATGCTGAATCATCGATTGCATCAATTTGACCCACGGATAAATCAATCATACCAATCTGGTAGCCAACCCATGTAGTAATCAAGGCAATGCATGCTATGGGTGCTGCAGTTGCATCAACTAAAAAAGCAAGCTTAGCTCTTGAGATTTTTAGCCTATCAGTCACTTTCCTCATTGTGTTACCAACAACAAGCGTATTAGCATAATCATCAAAAAAGATTGCTAAACCCAAGGTGGCTGTAACCAATTGACCTCTTTTAGCACTCTTTGTGAAATGAACTAAAGCATTGACAACACCCTGCATACCGCCATTTTTTGAAATAATTCCAACTAAGCCTCCAATCATTAAGCTAAAAATAATTACTGCTGAATGATCAGGATCTGCCAATGCATTTTTGACATATATTGCTACAACATCAAGAAAACTTTGCCAGATAACCACTGGCTTAAAGCCTAATATAGAAAATGCGCCTATCCAGACTCCTAGAAAAAGAGCCGGTATTACACTTCTAAAAAACAAAGCAACTAAAATAGATATCAGTGGAGGCATGATGGACAACCAGCCCCAAAGTACCTCGATGGATACCGAATTAATAATCTGATCTGAAAAATATAATTCTATTGGCTCAGAAGCTTTTTCATTCAAAATGATGTCCTTAAAGATAAGTTTTTCTGAGTTCTCGCAATCCGCTGATTGATAAAATTGATTATTGATTTTTAGCTTAAAATCACAATGGTTCTTATCAAGGGTATTACTAATTGCAATTTCGAAAGGAACTCCAGTAAGAGCCACTTTTGGTGCATCCATAACAGGCTTGGCTGTCACTAAGCCAGAGCAACCTAATACAATGAATGCAAAGACATATTCCAACCCTCTAATTTTCATTTATAGAGCCTCCCTCCCTTAATCACAACATCAATATTTTCAAGAACTTGAATATTAAGCATTGGATTTTCTTTTACTGCAATTAAATCTGCAAAAAATCCTTTTTTTATTTGTCCCACTTGATCCAACATACCAATAACCTCAGCTGCATGAATGGTTGCAGACTGTATTGCTTCGATATTGGTCATGCCATACTTAATCATATACTTAAATTGCTTAGCATTATTGCCATGTGGATAAACCCCTGCGTCTGTTCCATAGACAATTTTTACACCTGATTTATGTGCTTTTGAAAAATTCTCCCTTTGAATATCTGTAGTTTCACGATTTTTTCTTAGAAATTCTTCTGGCCAACCTTCTATAATTCCATACTCATTAATGTAATCACCATTGTAAATATCCATTGATAAAGCAACTCCATATTCTTTAGCCATCTGAATGCCTTCTTCATCAATTAGAGATGCATGTTCTATACTATGGACTCCGGATTGTATTGCTTGTTTTATCGATAGTGCTCCATGTGCATGGGCAATGACCTTGGTATTAGATTGTCTTGCAACTTTCACGACAGCGGAGATCTCTTCTGGACTCATTTCAGGATTTCCTGGAACACTCCCATAGGCGAGAACTGCACCTGAAGCTATTAATTTAATTTGATCAACCCCACCATTAATCAATGTTTCAGCTCTGGCTTCAAAATTATCAGCTCCCTGAGTAATACCCCTTTTTATATGATCAGGTACTACCCCTTGGTAATCAGGAACATCAATATCGCCTCCTCCTCCTGGAATGGAGAGATAAAATCCTGAAATCTTCATTCGAGGTCCAGGTATTTTATGGGCATTGATTTCGTTTTTTAACTTTCTATCAGTCCAAGCAATATAAACGCCTAAGTCTCTAATGGTTGTAAAACCAGCCATCAATGTTTTTTCAGCATTTACTCTCCCAATCTTTAGCTGCTCTTCTTGTGTGGTGGTATAAAAATTAATTAAATCATTTGAGATATCCTCAGATATATGAGTATGCATATCAATTAAACCAGGTAGACAGAAATATTCAGATAAATCGATTGTTTTTGAATCAATCTTCTTATTTGAATTGATATCAATTTTTATAATATTTTCTGTGATTGGATCAAATGTAATTAAAACATTCTGATCGTAAAGACCTGTCTCTACATTTAATAAATTGCCACAAATCACACTGGATATTTGAGCAAAAGCATTGGTACTATTAAAATATAATAGTGCAAATAATATTAGATATTTTGGGATGCTTATAAGCATAAAAACCACCTTATCATAGAAATATATCAATTTACGGTTATTGTAAGAATCTATTTTCCATTACAATAGATGCATGAAGAAACTGCCTATTATTTTAGCCACCTCAGTCGTAAGAGGAAGCCAGCAAGGAGAGAGCCATGGTGGTATCTATCTTGTAGACTTTGAAAATCAAGCAGCCAAGATAATGGTTGACTGGAATGACTCTGGTATAGATTTTAGTGGCAGAGGTTGGGATCGAGGACTTAGAGGAATCGAATTCAATGGTGATGATATTTTCATTGCTGCGAGTGATGAATTATTTGTCTACAATCAATCGTTTGAAATTAAAAGGTCTTACAAGAATCCTTTTCTAAGACATGCTCATGAAATTTTTAAATTTGAAAATCTTTTATTCGTTACTTCAACTGGTTTTGATAGCATACTCGTTTTTGATCTTGATATAGATGCCTTCACAAGAGGCATCTATATTACAAAAAACCCAAAAGGCTGGAAATCTCAATTATTTGATCCTCAATCGAAAGAAGGACCACCAATGGGTAATAACTTACATTTGAATAATGTTCGATGCAATAAGAGAGGCCTCTTTGCAAGTGGTTTGAGAACCAATGCACTCATCTATATGGATACAGATCTTAACGTAAAAGAATATTGCTCTCTTCCTGAAGGGACTCATAATGCAAGACCTTTCAATAATGGGGTTTTATTCAATGATACAAAAAGTGATTGCATTAGAGTGGTCACTAGAGAGGGAGAGGAATCTCATTTCGTTATACCCACTTATCCGGAAGAAACACTAACGCATACTGATCTTGATGACAGTCGAATTGCAAGACAGGGTTTTGCTAGAGGGTTATGTGTTATTGATAATAATATGATTGCTGTTGGATCATCTCCCTCAACAATCAGTCTTTTTGATTTCCATCAGAAGAAAAAAATTGCCAGTGTTAATTTGAGTATGGATATAAGAAATGCAATTCATGGCATGGAGGTCTGGCCCTATGAGCGGCTATTGGATAGTTAGATGCCAATACAATGATCAGGAGGCATTTCTAGAGTATGCTTCAAAAGCAAGCGATGTTGTAAAACAATTCAAAGGCGAATTTCTAGTGAGGGGTGGTGAGCAGTTTCAAATGGAAAATGGTCATTATGAACGAACAGTTATGGTTCGATTCCCAAGCCTAGAAATTGCACAACAAGCTTATGACAGTAAAGCGTATAAAGCAGCATTAAAAATCATTGAATCCAATGCCAATCGAGATTTTATTATTACAGGTGGTGTATGAATTTTAAAAAATTGACCGTTATCCTCACACTTATTCTATCTTTGGAAGTATTCGCTAACAGTCTTTTAATTGAAAATATCACTGTTATCGATGCAGAAAATCCTGTTCGACTAAACCAATCGGTATTCATCAAAAATGGGCGAATAAAAGCTGTTGTAGATCCTTCTGAACAAATGCCAGCCTTTGGTCATAAAGATAGAGTCATTGATGGAAAAGGTAAATTTCTCATACCTGGATTATGGGATGCTCATGTGCATCTAACGTTCATTTCAGAAATTGATCATGAAACCTATTTTGAGTTATTTTTGAAAAATGGCATCACCAGTATTCGTGATACAGGAGCAATCATTGAAAAACTTCAACCATCACTCAATTATTTGAAAAAAAATCCTAGTAAAGCACCTAGATTATTTTATGCAGGTCCTCTGATTGATGGAAAAGATCGTGTCTACAAGGGAGAAGAGCCCGGCTTCCCTGAACTATCAATCGGCATCGATAAAAATACAAATATTGAAAAAGTTGTGAATGATCTGCTGGAACAAGGCGTCACTTTTTTGAAGTCCTATGAAATGCTCTCAAAAGAAACCTATCTAGAACTATTACAAATCGCAAAGAAAAATAATCTCAGAGTCACAGGTCATATTCCTCTGAGTATAGACCTCGAGGAAGCAATTGATGCTGGGCTAGGTGGCATGCAACACGTCAGAAATATGGACCTTGCGTGCTCACAGGATGCTCCTGAATTACTGGCTCAAAGAAGAGCCATGTTAGATAATCAAGATAGTATTGCTGGCTCAGCTTTGAGAACTGAAATCCATTCATCCCAAAGATATTATGCAATTGATAATTATGATGCAAAGAGATGCTTAAGAATTATAAAAAAATTGGCCGCATCTGGAGTCTTTCAAACACCAACTCTGACTATTAATACCTTTGGTTCTAGAAGATTCTATGCTGATCCAGAGTGGAGAAAAACTTATCAGTTCTTACCAGAAGAAATAAAATTGAACTGGCAAAAAGGTTCATTAAATTTATCTACAAAAAATATTACACAAAATGATATGACATTTGATAAATGGAGCTTGAATCTTGTAAATATCATGAATCGAGAAGGAGTCAAAATTATTGCAGGCACTGATACGCCAATAGGCTACCTGACTCCAGGCTTTAGTTTGCATAAAGAACTCGAATTACTTTCTGAAGCAGGCATGACTAATAAAGAGGTGCTTCACTCTGCCACGATAGCACCTGCTGAATTTCTTAATATTCAAAATGAAATTGGCACTATTGAGGAAGGTAAACTTGCTGATTTAGTCATTCTCAATCAAAACCCTTTAGAATCGATTAAAAATACTCAGGATATCTACTTAGTCATTGCTAAAGGGATTGTTCAATGAAACAGCTTATTCTTATATCAACATTCCTGTTTAGCTTTAATGGATGGGCAGAAGAGATTGAAATCACTGAAGCCAAGATCAAAATGTCTGATGGTGTTTTTTTAGCAGCTGATATTTTTTGGCCAGCTGATGCAAATAAGAAAGATCGATTTCCAATTTTGTTGGAGTACTTACCTTATCGAAAAAATGAAAGCAGATCTCGAAACTATTCCCTTTATTCCTATTTCTTAGAACATGATTATCTCGTTGTTAGAGTTGATATGAGAGGTACGGGAAACAGTGAAGGAGTAACGATCCCCTATGAATATTCAGATATTGAATTAAATGATGGTGAAGAAGTGATTGATTGGTTATCAAAACAGGAATGGTCAAGTGGCAGCGTGGGTATGTTTGGTATCTCTTGGGGTGGATTTAACTCAATTCAAATGGCTATGCGAAATCCGCCAGCCTTGAAAGCTTTTGTAGCCATAATGGCAACTGAATATCTGTATCAAGAAGATGTCCATTACATGGATGGTATTATCGTTGCTGGGGATTCCTGGATGATGAGCAATGACCTCTATAATGCTTTACCAGGCGCACCTGATTTTAAGATGGACGAAGAATGGCTAAAGAATCGTTTCAATGTAGAACCCAGTGTTTATACTTATATGGAGCAGCAGCGAGATGGTGAATTTTGGGATAGAGCTTCGGCTCGTAACAAATATAACTTAATTAAGGTACCTGGTTATCATATTGGTGGTTGGTATGACGGTTATCGTAACAGTCTGCCAAGAATGTTGGAAAATGTTGAGGCCCCAACAAAAGCAATGATTGGACCCTGGGATCATGATTTTCCACATAATGCAGCATTAAAACCACAAGTTGAATGGCGTGCTGAGGCTGTTCGTTGGTTTGACCATTGGATGAAAAATATAGATACAGGAATCTTAGAAGAACCAGATTTTGCAATTTATATTCGAGATTATCACCCCCCTGATGACTCTATAGAAAACATTTCAGGGTTCTGGCGATGGGAAGATTCTTGGCCGATCAAAAGAATCAACAATCAAACTTGGTATCCAAAAAAAAATAATTCATTGTCAAAAGTCCCAGGCAAGAAAGGCTCTCATTTTTTAAAAAATATACCTTCCATCGGCTTGGAAGGAGGTGGTCCAACTATGTGGTGGGGTAGCATTCCGCCAGATCAGCGACCTATGGACGAAAATAGTTTGGTATATGACTCAGAGGTACTTATTGAGCCCATCGAAATTCTAGGTAGGCCAATAGCTAACCTGCATGTATCCGCTGATGCGAAACGTGCTAATTGGGTTGTTAGGGTCTCTGATATTGCTCCTGATGGTCAAGTTACACAGGTAGCTGGAGCCGCTTTTAATGGGACACATAGAAATTCTTCTCGAGAACCAGAAGATATAATACCAGGCGAAAAATTTTTACTGAATATTGAATTACATTTTACATCATGGATCTTTAACGAAGGACATCGAATTAGAGTAGCCATCAGTAATGCTCAATGGCCCATGTTGTGGCCCTCTTCATTACCCGTCAATACCTCGCTAGAAATTGGAGGAGAAAGTACTTATATTAATTTACCGATAATGCCTTCTGGAAAAATAGAAACTCCTAATTTTAAAGAACCTAGAGCAAATCCAACATTAAGAGGATATGAAGTATTGGATGCAGGTAATATTACAGGGTATGCAGCGATCAGCTCTATTCAAAATGATCCCGATACTGGTGAAAAATTTGGTCTCGCAACCAATTCAGGAGCCACCAAATATCCTTGGGGTGTTGAGCGATACGAAGAAGAAATTGAACATAGAACTTACGATAATAATCCAGCAAATACAACCGTTTTAGGGCGATATAAAATAACCGAGGAATTAAAGGACAGGACTCTTGATTTTGAACAGAATGTAGAATTTAGTAGTGATGAAGAGAACTTCTACTTAAGTTTCCATCGTTGGGTATCCGTTGATGGTCAACTGCATAAAAAGAAAGTATGGTATAAGATTATACCTAGAGACTTTCAATAGAAAATTTTAAATGAAAAAACTAATCCTCATAATAACGCTACTCTGCAGCTTTAATGGTTGGACACTTTCTGACTACCAACCTTATGATGAAACAGCGGATGCAAAACAAGAGATTGCTGATGCCATCAATCTGGCACAGAAATCTGGCAAACATATACTGCTTGAAATGGGAGGTAATTGGTGCCCTGATTGCAGAACTCTTGGCGAATACTTTGTTAGGAAAGATATCAAATTATGGCTGGATGAACGCTTTATAGTTGTAGCAGTAGATGTCGGTGAATGGGATAAAAATTTAGATATAGCAGAACGTTATGGTAACCCCATCAGTGAAGGTATACCGTCTCTGGTTGTATTGGATGCAAAGGGTAATCTAGAATTTGCAACATTGGCAGGTGAACTCGCTACTGCTAGAAATATGAGTGGTGATGATCTAATTGAATGGCTAAAAGAAAAAATTCAACCGATACTTGACTAAGTTATCATGCCAAAAAATATTTCTGAAATGACAATTCTAATAACCGCTGCAGCCAGTGGTATTGGATCTGTGATGGCTTCAGAATTAAAATCAAAAGGTGCCACAATCATTATCTGTGATTGCAATAAAGAAATACTTGAAACATTCTCAAAAAATAATCCTGATATATACACCTATGAAACGGATATTCAGAATGAATCCTCCGTCAAAGAATTATTTCAATGGATTAATAATAAATTCAATGGACTTGATGCATTAATTAATAATGCTGGTATAGCCGGTCCCATATCTGATCTTGATAAAACTGATTTCAATGAGTGGAAAAATACTTTATCCGTCAATCTCAATGGTACTTTTCTATGCAGTAAAGAGGCCATACCTCTTTTAAGAAATTTTGGAGGGGGCTCTATCATCAATATTGGATCCACCTCATCATTATTTGGTACTCCATTGAGATCAGCCTACTCTGCTACAAAATGGGGGATTTCAGGTTTAACCAAAACATGGGCTATGGAATATGGAGCAGAAAACATAAGAGTTAATAGTATTTGTCCTGGATCGGTTAACGGAAAGAGAATTGAAGGAGTTATAAAGCAAGAAGCCATAGATAGAAATATCAGTGAAAAAGAGGTAAAAAAAGCTTATTTGAATCAAGTATCTATTCAATCCTTTATTGACCCTGAGGAAATTGTTGGCATGATTGATTATTTATTGTCCCCTCTTGCTAAAAAAGTGTCAGGACAAATAATAGCTATTGATGGCAATACAGAGGGCTTAAGCCAAATTAGAACAGAATAATAAGGAAATCTATGAAAGCAGGATGGTATGAAAATATAGGCTCAGCAGAAGAAGTAATTCAATATGGCGAGATGGATGATCCAGTCATTAAACCTGGTGAAGTACTGGTAGCAGTAAAAAGTTCTGGCATAAACCCATCTGATGTTAAGACGAGAGCTGGAGCTAGAGGCGAACTACAATTTCCAAGAATTATCCCTCATTCAGATGGTGGTGGTGTCATTCAAGATGTGGGAGATGGTGTTGATACAAGTAGAATTGGAGAAAGAGTTTGGTTATGGAATGCAGCGTTTGGTAGAGCATTTGGTAGTTGTGCTGAATTGATTAGTTTGCCTACAGAGCAAGCTGTACTTTTACCTGAGCAAACTTCATTCGATGCAGCAGCATGTCTTGGAGTACCAGCATCCACTGCTTATTATGGTGTATTCTCTGATGGATCCGTTGATGGACAAACTATTCTGGTCACAGGCGGTGCTGGAGCTGTGGGTCATTATGCCATCCAATTGGCCAAGTGGGGAGGTGCTACAGTCATCTCAACAGTCAGTGGAGATAATAAAGCAAGTGTTGCACAAGATGCTGGCTCAGATCTTGTCATTAATTATAAAAATGATGACGTTGCTAGCATTGTAAATGACTTTACTTCTGGTCAAGGTGTTCAAAGAATTGTTGAAGTCGAGTTTGGTGGTAATTTAGAAATCAGTCAAAATATTTTGAGTCCCAATGCCGTTATAGCCGCTTATGGTTCTGTGGCTGAAGGCAATCCAGCAATTCCATTTTACGATTTAATGTTTAAAGGAACTACATTAAATACCTTTTTAATCTATATCGTTTCACTACAAGCGAGAAGCAATATTGTCAACGGAATAACAAAAGCACTCAATGACAATGCATTGCATCATCAGATAGCACAAAGATTTGGGTTAAATGAATTGGTAGCAGCACATCAAGCTGTTGAATCTGGTTCAACAATAGGTAATACAATTATCACCATTGATTAAATGAAAACTATACAGAATATTTTCAATGAACTGGGTATGAATTCAGTTGAGTTGAATAAAGGTACATTAACAGTAGAGAGCCCTATTGATGGAGCAGAGATTGCAAAAATAATGATGCATTCGGAAGCTGAAATTGAAACAATACTTCAGAACTCAGTTGATGCATTTAATGAATGGAAAATAGTTCCTTCACCCCAAAGAGGAGAGTTGATTCGAGTATTGGGCAACAAACTGAGAGAGCGAAAAGAAATTTTGGGCCGACTAGTAACACTGGAATGTGGAAAAATTTATCAGGAAGGATTGGGTGAAGTCCAGGAAATGATAGACATCTGTGATTTTGCAGTAGGTCTATCAAGACAGCTCTATGGACTGACTATATCTTCAGAAAGGCCTGGACATAAAATGTCTGAATCTTGGCACCCTATTGGACCTGTTGGTGTCATCTCAGCTTTTAATTTCCCAGTAGCTGTTTGGAGTTGGAATACAGCATTGGCAGTTGTTTGCGGCAATAGTGTCATTTGGAAGCCATCGGAAAAAACACCTCTCACTGCCTTGGCCTGTCAACATATTTTCTCAGAAGCAATCAATGAAGTTGGAGGAATACCTCATCATTTATCACAACTAATTATTGGCAATGCTTCAGCTGGAAAACAACTGGTCAGTGACACAAGAGTACCAGTAATTAGTGCGACAGGAAGCACTGCTATGGGAAGAACAGTAGGACCAATTGTAGCTGGACGCTTTGGTAGAGCTATTCTTGAATTGGGTGGCAATAATGCAATCATAGCCTGCCCTTCTGCCGATTTAGATTTAGTTATTAGAGCAACTTTATTTGGTGCTGTAGGTACTGCTGGACAAAGATGTACAAGCACTAGAAGACTTTTTGTTCATGATGACATTTATGAAACACTCATACCTGCTTTAATTAAAGCCTATGAAGGTATAAAGATTGGAGACCCAATGGATGATACAACCCTGGTAGGCCCATTGATTGATGAGACAGCCTTTAATCAAATGAGAACAGCTATAGAAAATTCCAATGGTAAAGTAAGTGGTGGTGAAAGAATGCTTGAAGATAAATACCCAGATGGTTTTTATGTCAAGCCTGCAATTATTGAGATGGTCCCTTGCGGTCAAACGGTTCAAGAAGAGACCTTTGCACCCATTCTTTATGTGTATCGATTCCAAAATTTAGATCAAGCAATTGCTATGCATAATGATGTTCCTCAAGGGCTCTCTTCAGCGATTTTCACAAATGATATTCGTGAGTCTGAACTATTTACGTCCTCGATGGGAAGTGATTGCGGCATTGCTAATGTAAACATTGGAACCAGTGGAGCTGAAATTGGTGGTGCTTTTGGTGGAGAAAAAGAAACCGGTGGTGGCAGGGAATCGGGTTCTGATGCATGGAAAGGTTATATGAGAAGATCAACCAACACAGTTAATTATTCAACAGAGCTCCCTCTGGCTCAAGGTATTGTTTTTAATCTTGATCAAGACTGAGAAAATGAAAAATATTGTTGTAATTTTTAGTTTATTTTTTAGCTCTGTACTATGCCTAAATGCTGATGAAATCCCACGTATACAGATAGAAAATACAGAATATGTCGGCTCTTTTGATGTGGATCGAAATCAATTTATTTTTAGAGGTATCCCATATGCTAAGCCCCCTATTAATGAGCTTCGGTGGATGCCTCCCATACCTTACAAAACAGAAAAAACATCCATTGCTGCACAATCCTTTAAGCCAGCCTGCATGCAAGATAATGGAAACACCAATTGGTATCGCAATGTAGCAATATCATTAGGTAATCCAATTTCAATGGTACATAAAACTCCACCAATCTCTGAAGATTGTCTCTACCTCAATATTTGGTCTCAATCCTTGGATACAGAGCAAAAACAACCCGTCATGGTCTGGATACATGGAGGAGGAAACGTTAATGGATACTCTCATGAGCCTAACTACCTTGGGTATAATTTGGCTCAAAAAGGTGTTGTTGTTGTATCAATCAATTTCCGATTAAACGCTTTAGGTTATCTGCCACACCCTGAAAATCCAAATAGCTCAGGAAATTATGGGTTAATGGATCAATTGACTGCATTGAAATGGATTAAAGATAATATTATACAATTTGGCGGTGACCCTAATAACATCACCCTCTTTGGTGAATCATCAGGAGCTGAAGACATTGCATATCTTATAGCTTCACCTGCAGCACAAGGATTATTTCAAAGAGCCATTTCACAAAGTGGTGGTTTTATAGACTGGGTGAAAAAAGATGAAGGGTTAGCGCTTGGCATAGAAATCCAAGAAAAATCTGGCAGTGAAAGCTTGGCCGCCATGAGAAATATCTCGGCTGAATCCATTGTAAAAATAAGAAGCTCATCCGATCTTTACTATAAAGTCTCTGTTGATGGAGACCTGATTCCAGATGATCCATTTAAACTCTATTTAGATCAGAATATTAACAATGTAGATCTCTTAATTGGTAGTACTAGAAATGAATATATGATGTATGGTAATCCCAATATCACTGATCAAGAAACAACTGATTGGGTAGAGAAAACATACCCAGAAGACAGTAAAGCTATCCTAGAATTGATGACAAATAAAGAACCAGTGATTGCCATGGATCAACTACAAACTAATAGAGATTATTTGTGCCCTTCAGTTTTTATTGCCAGACAACTATCGAAGAATGGGAACAATGTGTATCAATATATTTTTGACAAAGAACGTCAAAATAGCGAAAGCATTAAAGCTTATCATGGCGCTGAGATACCCTATGTCTTTAATACACATGATGATTGGCTACCTACAGATCCAATGGATTTAGAATTAACTGAAATCATGATGGAGTACTGGGTTGAATTTGCAAAAAAAGGAACGCCTAATTCTATTAATAATCCAACTTGGAAAGAATTTGGTGATGATGAAAATTATCAAATCCTTGATATTCCAATTCAACAATCTAATAAGAGTGAATTTGAATTTTGTACCCTTCTTATAGAACAAATGAGAAAAAGAGCATTCTCTGATTAATTTTTTTTAATACAATTCAATTCTAGATAAATCAATCTCAGCCTCAAAATCTTTACCCACTGCAACAATACCGATTGACCTTAGTGTCGATGGACTGAATGATTTTGTCTGATAGAAATTGGATTTTTTGAACTCACTGAAAGGTAATAAAATATCTTTCCAACTAGTATCGACACTAAATTCAGCTGAATAGTATTGCCATGGTGCTGGAGTATAACGAGTCCTTAAATGAATTTGATAATTCTCATTATTACCTCTGACTCTAATCTTAATGCCTTTAAAATCATCATTAACACCTTTGATACCAGTAGCAAACTGAATAAATCCTCCATTATTTTCAGTGCTAACAATGCCAGTCATTCGATAAAATTTTTCATCGTCTTTCTCTAGATATTCTAGTTTTCCTCGTGAAACACCGCCCATTACTGTATCGGTAAAATATACCCACTCTCTGTCATCTTTATTTTTTAAATCGTCTACAATCATAGCTCCCCCATTAGGGCTCATTAATATCATAAAAACAAATAAACAAACTTTATTCATAGCTTACACTTCGAGAAACAAATCGTTTTAGATGCATGAATAGTTTAAAACCATTTTCATAATACTGACGAAATGTTATTTAACTATTCTGGAAAATTATGAAAACTTTCTTTAATTTAATTAATCCTTTTATGAAATTACTATTGAGATCGCCACTCCATAGTCTTATTAGTAGAAATACTATGATTATTAAATATGTAGGTCACAAATCAGGAAAAGTACTCTCAACTCCTATCAGTTATGTCAAAAAAGAAAATACTATTTTGTCATTTGCTGATCCTATTCACCTGTGGTGGAAAAATATACAAGTAAATGAAGACGTTGAACTCACCATTGAAAGAAAAATTTATAAAGGAAAAGCAAAAATTATTGAGGATCAAAATGAAATTATTGAGAACTATAATTATTTTTTAAAGATTCTACCTAGGAGTGCTAAGTTTTCTAATGTGCAACTTGATGATAAAAATCATCCTGTTTTGAATGATGTCATTGCCGCTTCAAAGAAAGTAAAATTTGCAAAAATAGTTCTAAATTAGATGAAAAAAATACTAATTATCGTTTCCTTCAATAGCAAAATAAGTACCTAAGAGTAATAGAAATAACTGCTCACTAGCAAATAAGATAGAACCGCGATCGCCAAAGAAAATACCCCAATTAGAATGGGCAATCAACAAAGCACCAATCATTATTACCATTACTGCACCGCCAGATAGTCGAGTAATTAGGTTACCAGCCACATAAGATTTAGCTCCAATTAAACCACCCAATAAAATACCAATACCAGAAACTATTTCCCCCCATGCAATTAGATGAGCTGTAATCTCAGGAAACGGAATACTTTTTATTGATAGCCAATCAATAAAACTCTGTTGTATGGGTATCTTTCCATAGCCGTGAAGAAAAAAAGAGACGCCAAGACCTATTCTTAATAAACATATAGATATTTTTTTTAAAGGTAATGCTAGTCGTTCGAGCATGTCATTTAATTTATGCATCTCTCAATAATACACCTCCAACAACTCAACACAAAATGACAATCTTGACGTAGATTGCTAGGCTTTGATAATGATAGAAAAATCAAAGACAGGAATTGCATTAGCATTGGATGATTGGCGAATATTAATCAATGATGATTGGCGATCCTTAACACTTGCTCTTTATATGGTATTGGTTGGTTATGGTGTGCTTGTAGGCATACCTGTCATTAGTACAGCATGGGTCACAAAATTAGGTTTCAGTGAAATTGAAGTCGGAAGAGTCGCTGGTATGGATCTTGGAGGTTTATCTGCAGGAGCAATTTTTACTGCTTGGGTTATTAACCGCATCAGTAGAAGAGTATTGGTGCTTTCAGGCATTATTATTGCTGTTATAGCCAATGGCTTATGCCTCAAATACACAGATTATGATACTGTTCTATGGCTTCGATTTTTAGCAGGTTTTGGTAGTGGTATCTATACAGCTGTGGCGGTTGCCATTTTTGGTATGTCAATCCGACCTGCACTTGCCTACAACCTAATGCTCTTTAGCTTTGCTTTCTCACAAGCACTGGAAATGAGAGTTTTACCTCAGCTATCAATGAATGGTATTTATTGGGTTTTCATTGTGTGCTTCTTGTTAACACTTCCTTTTTTAAAATGGATCAAAAACTATCCAACAACTAGGGCTATAGAAGAAACATCGGATAAAGCTATTTCCAATAGTAAGTATGGTCTCCTTTTACCCTGGGTCTGCCTTTTTGCCATCTTTCTAACCTACATTAATATTGGAGCTTACTGGACATACATTGAACTTGCCGCTTTGGACAGTAATACCAATCCTAACTTGGTGAGTGAAGTTCTGGTTTGGGCATCTTTGTGCTCACTTTTAGGTTGTCTATTTGCAACCTTATTGAGTAATCGTTTTGGATTATTAAGACCGCTTTTGATGGCATTATTTACCATGGCGATGGGTGTGGGAATGTTGGCATTTGGTATCAATGAACCTAGATTTTTAATGAGTGTTTTCACCTTTAGCTTACTTTGGGTATTCACTGATGTTTATCAAATGGGTTCACTGGCTAATTTTGATAATGGCGGTCATTATGCTGCCTATTTGCCTGCCGCACAGGGGCTAGGTCAAATAGTAGGACCAAATTTAGCTGCATCCCTATTGGGTTTAAGCATTGGTTACCAGGGTGTTTTCATCATGTGTTGGTGTGCAGCTATGATGGCAATGATCATATATTGGATACTTTATAGATACCTCAGAAAGCAGCATCCATCAATTGCTGATGCATCTTGACAGGACTTTTTAGCACAAACAGTTGACCGAGATATAGCTTTAGATTGACCTTAAGTACCACTCATAATCTTTATTGCTTATCTGTGATGAAAATCTATCTAATTCACATGATCTACAATGATGAAATATCCGACAAAATTCCTTGTCAAGGTAATCAGGCAAAATGGTTGCTTGATTAAACTC
>JAQWSZ010000031.1:0-13655 GCA_029242945.1 Gammaproteobacteria bacterium
CGATTAAAGGAATACCAAATGATCTTCCAATATCTGAAACTTCCTTGATAGGGAAAACCTGTAATCTAGGGTTTGGAAGAGTTTCCCCAAAATAAGCTCTTGTCTTTTCGTCTGTTGCAGACCTAAAGTTTTCAGGGTCAGTAGGATCCACAAACCTTACCTCTATACCCATTTCCGAAAGATTATTTTTGAATTGATTATAAGTACCGCCGTATAAGTGAGATGAGGAAACTATATTATCTCCTGCTCTAGCTAAATTTTGAACTGAGTAAGCAGAGGCAGTTTGCCCAGAAGCAACTCCTAAGCCAGCAGCACCACCATCTATAGCTGCCATTCTTTCTTCCAGAACAGCAGTTGTGGGATTCATTATTCTCGTATAAATATTACCAAGTTCAGATAATGAAAAAAGACTTGCAGCCTTCTCGGTGCTTTCAAATAAATAGCTTGTTGTCTGATGAATAGGAACCGCAACAGATCCCGTATTCTCGTCAGCCCTCCACCCAGCATGAAGCGCTATAGTTTCTATATTTTTACCTTCGTAACTCATTTTATTTCTCCTAAAAAACCTGCCAGCTTTCGCTAAACAGGTTCACATCAGAAGAATCCTATTTAGCAGTATTTATAAAGCACCCGCAAGCTGGTTCCAAATCGGTGCAAAAAACAATATACATAAATATTTTCTAATAATTAAAGACTTTTTTGTTCCATCGATATAACACAAAGATATATATCTTTTTATTTAAATGATTTGTTTACAAAAAATAATTTAACTCTATAATCACACTCATGAAATTAAACACTACAAACGAAGTAAGGAGAATTCAACTATAGGTTGGGTTGTCTTTATGTGTACATAGAAACCCAGCTTAAGCTGGGTTTTTTTTTGGAAAGATATTATGAAAAAAAATTTTATAAATACGAATGAATGGTCTAAAAATGAGTTGCAAAGCATTTTGGATTTTGCTGATAAATTGAAAAAAGACAGAATTCAGCCTCTTTTAAAAAATAAATCTATAGCATTGATTTTTTTTAATCCCTCACTGAGAACTAAGACAAGTTTTCAAATTGGTATGAATGAGCTGGGAGGCAATGCTGTAATTATTAACCCAGGTCAAGATGCATGGCCGATTGAATTCAATATCGGTAAAGTCATGAATGAGGAAGCGGAAGAGCATATTGCTGAAGTGGCAAAAGTCCTTTCAAGCTATTGTGATCTAATAGCTGTTAGAGCTTTTCCTAAGTTTCAAAATATTGAAGAAGATATAGAAGATCATGTGATTAGAAGTTTTGAAAAATTTGCTACAGTTCCAATTATTAATATGGAAACTATCACTCACCCATGTCAAGAATTAGCACACATTCTGTCTTTACAAGAACAGCTAGGGGATCTAAAAAATAAAAATTACCTTCTGACATGGACATATCATCCTAAAGCTTTAAATACAGCGGTCGCCAATTCGAGCTTAATGATTGCAAGTAAATTTGGAATGAATGTCACACTTCTGTGTCCATCTAAAGACTATCTATTGCATGATTCTTTTCTCAAACAAGCGCAGGCAAATTGCAATGAAAATAATACTAATTTTACTGTTAGTCATGAGATAAATGAGAGCTACTTAGGTAAAGATGTAGTCTATGCAAAAAGTTGGGGCTCTATTCCCTTCTATGGTAAACCAAAGGAAGAAAAAGAAATGAGAGATCGTTATAAGCACTTCATTGTTGATGAAGAAAAAATGAATATGACAAATAATGCATTATTCAGTCATTGCTTGCCACTGAGAAGAAATATAAAAGCCACGGATGGTGTAATGGATTCCAATTACTGCATTGCTATCCAGGAAGCTGAAAATAGGTTACATGTCCAAAAATCACTTTTAGTTAAATTATTAAAGGAATAAATTATTATGAAAAAAATTGTTTTAGCATTCTCAGGCGGGCTCGATACCAGCTTTTGCATACCCTATCTCATTGAACAAGACTTTGAAGTTCATACTATCTTCGTAAACACAGGAGGTACTGATGCTGAAGATGAAATAACAATCACGAATAGGGCTATTGAGTTGGGTGCAACTAAACACATTAATATTAATGTTGAAGAAGATTTATGGCATGAAATTATTAAGCCATTGATCTGGTCAGGTGCAACCTATCAAAATAAATATCCTGCCTTGTGTTCAGATCGATACTTAATTGTTAAGGAAGCTGTAAAACTTTGTAATGAGCTTGATACTGATTATATTGCTCATGGCTGTACAGGCATGGGTAATGATCAAGTTAGATTTGATCTTTCAATACAGTCGCTAGGAAATTTTAAAATTATTACGCCCATCAGAGAAATACAAAGCACTGTAAGCGATGTACGTAATTATGAAAAAGACTATCTTGAATCTAAAGGATTCAAAGTTTCATCTCTGCATAGTAAATACAGTATCAATGTTAATTTGTTAGGAGCGACAGCTTCTGGTTCAGAAATAGATGAATGGAATGAACCATCTAACAAAAGCTATATTCTATGCAATCAACCTGACAATTACCCCGATCAATCCCAAAAAATATCAATTGAATTTAGTCATGGTGAAGCAATTGCTATAAATGAAGAACCTATAATAGGTTCAAAACTATTAAAAAAACTCAATGAAGCTGGGGGACAATATGGAATTGGAAGAGAAATTTTTACAGGCGATACCATCATTGGTTTAAAAGGTCGTTTTTTATTTGAGGCTCCAGGTTTAGCCATACTCTATAAAGCACATAGGGCTCTTGAAGAATCTCTCTTGACGCGAGAACAAAATACTTTCAAGCCCTCTATTGGTCAAAAATGGATAGATCTCGTATATAGCGGTCTGTATTTCGATCCACTAGTTAGCAATCTAGAGGTATTCCTTGAAGATATACAAACCAATATTAATGGCAAAGTTGACGTAGTGCTTTCACCAGGAAAAGTTGATGCTGTGGCAGTTCATTCTGATCATATTCTGATAAGTACTGAAGGTGCTTATGCACAATCTGCTAACTGGGGTGTTGAAGAAGCAGCTGGATTTATCAAACTCTATGGTCAGAGTACTGGAACATGGACCTCGATTAATAAAAAATAATTATGCATTAATTATGAAAAATACATCAATAAAACAAATTATCCTAAAGCTACTTAATAGTATTAGCTCAGAAAAAGAGATCAAAAAATATTTGGAAAAATTTTCCTCAGATGGGCCTCACTTTGCGATCATAAAAGTAGGAGGGGCTATTATTCAAAATGATCTTGAGAATTTAGCTTCTGCATTAGCTTTCTTGAATCAAGTAGGTCTTAGGCCCATTATCATCCATGGAGCCGGTCCAAAGCTTTCATCTGAATTGGATGATAGAGAAATAGAATACGATTTTATTGATGGAAAAAGAGTCACGAGTGATGCTGTCTTAAAAGTCGCTGAAGAACTATTTAAGCAAGAAAATAGTAAATTACTCAAAGCTTTATCTGAAAATAATGTCAACGCTAAGCCACTATTTAGAAATGTTTTTAATTGTACAATTAGTGATAAAAAACTAGGTTTTGTTGGAAATATTGAAAGCATTGATATGGAACCTATCTATGATGCTATCAATGATGAAAGTCTTCCAATCATCGCTCCTTTGGGAACCACCAAAGATGGTCAAACAGTAAATATTAATGCAGATATCGCAGCAGTGGCACTGGGTAAACATTTACAACCTGAAAAAATGATTTTTCTTACAGAGGTTGGAGGCATATATGACGCTCATCAAAATATAATCTCTGCGATCAATCTCAATTCAGATTTCAGAGAATTGATAAATTCTAAATGGTTGCATTCGGGTATGAAACTAAAACTTGAGCAAATCAGAGAGTTGCTGAATTCATTGCCTTCTAAAGCTTCCGTTTCTATTACAAAGCCACAGTATTTAACAAAAGAATTATTTACTGATGCAGGTTCAGGAACACTAATCAAAAAAGGCCATAAGGTTCAGAGCTTTAACACTCTGAATGATAAACAGAAGATTACACTACAAGAGATAATAGAATCTGGCTTTAATGGATGTTTATCACCAGACTTTCTGTCAAAAATAGAGGAATCTAAATTTTATTTGAGTGATTGTCAAAGAGCAGCAATCGTTATGTCTTATGATTCAAGTATTCCTTATATGGATAAATTTGCTGTAATGAATAAAGCCAAAGGTGAAGGACTTGGGTCAGCCGTTTGGAATAAAATGAGAGAATCTAACCCACAACTTTTCTGGAGATCCCGATCATCTAATCCAATTAATAAATTTTATATTAATGTTTGTGATGGTTTCCAAAAGTATGAGAACTGGAATATTTTCTGGATCGGCATAGAGGATTATAAAATATTATCGCTTTGCATAAATTATGCAGCCAATAAATCAACATCGGTGAATTATGAATAAAAAATATCATATTGCATTAATAGGAGGCAGAGGATTTGTTGGCCAAGAAGTGGTTAAATTAATAGATAATCATCCATATTTTCAATTGTCTCAAATATTTTCAACAACAAATGCAGGACAGAAAATAAAGAATTATAAGAAGAATAAGAATTTAGAATTCACTGAATTAGATTCGAATATGGAAAATATCAATTCTAATATTGATATTGTCATTCTGGCCCTACCTAATGGCCAATCAAAAAAAATAGTCAGCTATTTAGATAGAAATTTTAGAGATCAAATTATCATTGATATTAGTTCAGACCATCGTTTTGATGATGATTGGACTTATCGCCTTCCTGAAATAACAAACGTAGACAAATTACCTAAAAAAATAAGTAATCCAGGTTGTTACGCCACAGCTATGCAACTGATGCTAGCGCCGATAAAACAAAACATCATTAATCAAGTATCAATTATGGGAGTCTCAGGTTATAGCGGTGCTGGATCAAGCCCTAATGATAAAAATGATATAGAACGACTAAAAGGTAACATTTTAGCCTATAGCTTAAGCAATCATTTGCATGAGCTAGAAGTTAGAAAACATTGTTATGAATATCTTAATTTTACACCTCATGTCGCTAATTTTTTTAGAGGAATTTTGACAACTGCACACATACAGCTCAATGAATCAATCACACAGAATTCATTACTAGATTTATTTGAGGAATTTTATGAAAACAAACCTTTGATTCAAACCAATAGATCAATACCAATGATTACGGATGCTGTAAATAAGCATATTGCGTGCATTGGTGGGTTTTCTTTAGACGAATCAAAAACGCAATTAAGGCTGTGTTGCTCTATTGATAACCTACTTAAGGGTGCTGCTACACAGGTGATCCAGAATCTAAATTATGCCTGCCAATTTAATGAGACATTAGGAATTGAATATGAATAAAAAACTATGGTCAAAAAAACCAAAAAATATTACTTCAGAAATTGAATCACTATTATCAGGTGAAGATATTCTTCTGGATCAAAAATTATTTCTATTAGATATAAAAGCGTCATTTGCACATACTAATGAGCTCTTAGCAATCAATATACTAACAAAAAGTGAAGCGAACAAAATTAAAAAACAATTACGAATTTTAGAAAAAAAATATATAAATAATACTTTTAAACTGAATTCAGACTATGAAGATTCACACTCTGCCATTGAGTTATTTCTTACCGATGAATTGGGCGCCATAGGAGCCAAGATACATACTGGTAGAAGTAGAAATGATCAAGTATTAGTGGCATTAAGACTCTATGCTAGAGAAGCATTAGAACAGTTAAGAGATATCAATATTGATATCTCAGAATCATTACTAAAACAGGCAGATCACAATAAAAATCTCGTTTTGCCAGGATACACTCATATGCAAAAAGCTATGGCTTCCAGTTGGGGGCTTTGGTTTTCTTCATTTGCAGAATCGTTTTTAGACAATATTGATCTCATTAACCACACTCATTCATGGATAAATATTAACCCATTAGGAAGCGCTGCTGGATATGGAGTAAACCTACCTATAAAAAGAGACATCTCAACTTCAGAACTGGGTTTCAGAAGAAAACAATTGAATTCATTATATGTGCAGAATAGTAGAGGTAAATTCGAGCTACAAGTAATAGAAACATTAAAACAATCCATGATGGACTTGAGAAAGTTTTGCTGGGATATGAGTTTATTTTTATCTCAAGAATTTCAGTATCTAACTATTGACGATGTATTTACGACTGGGTCATCAATTATGCCTAATAAAAGAAATCCTGATGTTATAGAAATTTTAAGAGCCAACTATTCTATAGTCAGTGGCCACTATTATGAATTGGAAAATCTATTATCTCTACCCAGTGGTTATCATCGTGATCTTCAACTTACAAAAAGAAGCCTGATTCTTGCATGTGAGTGTACGCTTAAGAGCTTAAAAATTGTCCCAGAGTTAGTTAAATCAATAAACGTTAATGCTGACATTTCAAAAGCATCAATTACCAATGAAATGATGATGACCGATGCGGTTTATGAGTTAGTGAAAAAAGGCTTGCCATTCAGAGAAGCGTACCATCAAGTAAAAGAATCAGAGGAATCTATCAATGATCCAATGGCTTCGATTAAACAAAGAATATCAGTTGGTGGACCTGGAAATCTTCAATTGTCTATATTGAAAAGAAGACTAAAAAAGAATATTGTCAATCAAAATAAATAATGCAGTATTAATCCCACAGCATCAGAAAGACTTTTTATAGCCTAGTGTGATTGTTCTATCATTCTCCATTTGAGGACCATTAAGCTTTTGCTTAAATGGGATTGTCAATTCAAATCCTAAAATATTACCCTGCTTTAAGCTTTTATTAAATCCTAAGGAAGCCGAATAGATTTCACCTCCATAATTTTCAGGATTAGCAGTTTGAACTGGCGCCATCACTCTTATGTCTCTACCTTCTAATGAATTAATCTGACTGTATGACAGACGAAAAGAAACTGCCATTGACTGAGATATGCCTTTATTGATCCATCCATCAAAATTGAAACTATTACCATGATTCCAATCTTTTTTATTGATTGTGTTCTTGATCTTTAATTGACTTCCATAACTCCAGTCTTCAATGTCCTTAGTAAAAGTCAATGCCATCAGTAAAGAGGTAGACTGATCGCCTATTTGCATTGAATAAGGAAGTATGATCTCTTTCTTCATATTCATTGGAGTGAGAACTTCTCCATAATCTTCATTTTCACCAATTGACTTTTCTAGACCTATTTGTGCATTTAATTTAAAACCATCTTTATCTTTTATTTTCAAAAGTGTTGAAATCGATACATTAGATAAGCCTTGATTTTTACTCTTGAAGCCACCGAGTAGAGAACGATTCATCATGGAACTATAAGTCAAAAGATCCATGTCTTTTTCTTGATACATAGCCATAAACATCAATGTTTGTTGGTTGCTAATCCCATACATAGCACCAATCATTGTCATATTCATATCCATTTTTTGTGGAACAACACTCAATTTAGAGGGCATATTCATCATGGGATAAGGATTTGGTAAATTGATAATTTCAGAATCTGATAGAGAAATATTATTATCACTGTTTCCCTCCATACTCATTCTCATTTGCCTTAGAGATAGCATAAAGTGTCCTTTTTTATGGACTTGACCACCCATGATACCCAATGGTAATTGACTAGATACACTATGCATATGATGGTCCATATCCGACTCTTCCATAGCGCTATGATCCATCTCAGACATAGCCATATGATTATGATCCATTTCATTGGCATGAGTCTTAATCGAAAAACATAGAGCAAATAAGAATAATATTGAGGCTTGATTTGAAATAAATTTATTCATAAATAAAGTAAGTAATTAATTGTAAAAAATATATAGTATTGCATCTTAAATGATTGTGCTATGAAAATAGTAGATTACTCTACAATTGTCATTTCATTTATAAGTCTTGTGTCATTTTCATATACAGCTAAAGTCCATAAAAGATATCGTGAATCGACATGAATAGTTCTAGTTTGAGGTATATATTTATAATCAGATATAATTGTTTCAAGCATTCCATCGAATGCTAAACCTACAAAATCTCCTTTATCATTTAATGTAGATGAACCTGAATTACCATTAGTTATATCCAGATTAGAAATATAATTTACTGGAACAGAATCAATATCTTGCAATCTAAAATCACCATATTTCTTTTCAGAAATCAGTTCAATTTGTCTTTGATCTGCATTAAAAGGATAGAGACCTGTATTTTTTTGAGCTATGCCTTCTAGAGTGGTAAACGGTCTATAATAGACTCCATCCTTTAGCTCCACTCCCATAACATTACCAAAAGTCACCCTGAGAGTTCCATTAGCATCTGAATATATGTCTTTATTTATTGATTTATAGAATTGCCTTAATGCTTTGATAAAAATTGCTTTATGTTCCTGCAGTCTACTGGCTCTAGCCTTTTGTATATTCTCCAATTCCATGTTCTCCTCAAATACACTTCTTACAAAAACAATAAAGGGATCAGTAGATTGATCCAATTGATCTAAAGTAGTATTCAAAAGTGCAATGCGTTTCTCTGTATCTAAGAGTTCAGAAGGAAAATCATACATTTGATTGACCACAGATTCTGTCTGAACCATTTCTTCATCCAGTTTCATTAATGAGCTATAAACTTGTCTTCTATTGATGTTCTCAACTTCCTTGTATCGATTTAATCTAAATAGGAATATTTCTTTATCCACAGAAGCATCAAAACGATAATCCAATGACCTCATCCGATTGACTAATCTCTCATAGTCTCTTTCCTGATAACCAATCTCTCTCTGACTATTAGGTTTAGTTTTCTCATAAGCATGACGATAAAGTATTGCAGCAGTGTTAATCAATGTTGAGCCGCCGTAATACATTGAATCTAAACTTTCTTGTTTTATTTCATTAGTCAGATCTAAAAGTATTTGTAGAGCATTTTCTTCAACTTTTCTGTTGCCTGTTTTCAAAAACTCTAAAAATTTATTCCAATTAACCTTTTCTTGCTCCAATAGATTAAAGTTTATAGCTCCATCTATTTGTCCAGATATCTTTTTATAGTAGTTGTCAAAGCCACTTATACTGCCCCTATATTTTAGTGCCTTATCCTCATCATCCTTAGTCAATGCTTTCATTAAATCACTATTAGATTTTAAAAATTCTACAAAGCTAGGAAAACCTAAATCGACATCAAATTGAATTTCAGGGAATGTTAAGAGCCTGTTTGTTGTTCCTGGATATCCTGCAACCATAATAAAATCATTTTCTTTAATACCATTTTTCGAAACTTTTAGATGATTACTAGATTTATAAGGAACATGATCTTGGTTGAATTCTTCACTTTTATTATCTGTTGTGACATAAGCTCTAAGCAGTGCAAAATCTCCGGTATGTCTTGGGTACATCCAGTTGTCGATTTCACCACCAAATTCTCCAATAGACTGTGGAGGAGCGTAGACCAATCTGACGTCTTTAATAACTAGTTTTTTGATGAGCTGATAAACTTCACCGCTATAAAAACTTTTTATATCACATTCATATTGTGGATTATCTTCACAAGACTCTATGATATTTTTTTTATTGCTTTGGATAATTTTATATCTGTCATTGTCGTCTTTAGACTTCAAAGTACCCTTTAAGATGCTTGATGTAACATCAGTAATTTGTTGTGTTATGAACACTTTTGCACCAGGGGCAGATGGGGCTTCCTCTTCCAAGCTTTTTGCTAAGAAACCACTCTTGAATAGATCTTTCTCCATTCTTTCTGAGTTGAATTGTAAATATGATCCTTCTACACAATGATAATTAGTTGCTATTAAACCTTGGTCAGAGATAAATGCAGCTGAACAACCACCAAGACTAACAATTGCATTTAGAGGATGTTCAAATAAACTGCTAAAACGCTTGATATCTCCTTTGAATCCAGAAGCTTTTATGTCTTCCGAAATATTAGGAAGCTGTGACGGCTCCCACATGCCTTCATCAGCAAATAGAGCTCCGCAATAAGATATTAGAAATACGATAATTATTACTTCAGCTGATTTTCTCATAATTTTTTCCCATCAAAGTAGATATACATAATATATTGAATTTTATTTTTTTTAGTTATGATACAGATAATAAGATCCACAAAGAATTAATTATAGAGAAAAATTGAAAATGAATAAATTAGTACCTGATAACTTTGAAGTCCCAGAAATTCTAGAGACAGAACACTACAGATTAAGAATGTTAACAATACACGATGTTCTAAAAGATTATTTAGCAGTTATTTCAAGTACCAAACAATTAATAAATCGATTTGGTGATGGTGGAACATGGCCAAAAGGCTTAACTATAGAACAAAATCTAATAGATTTAGGGTGGCACCAGAAAGAATTTGAAAATAGAACATCATTTGCCTATACCGTCGTATCACTCGATGATAGCGAGGTTCTGGGATGTTTCTATATATACCCAAGCAAAAGCAAAGAATACTGTGCTGATATTTTTCTTTGGTACAAAGAGTGTCATATAGGTGAACCAAAGGATGAAGAGTTATTTGATCATGTTAGGAGATGGATTGATAAAGATTGGCCCTTTAAAAAAGTACATTATGCTGGAAGAAAATAAGAAGCAAGAAGAAATACGATTAAAAATAACCACTCAGCTCAAAAAAGATGGTATTTTTTTTGATGCACCTAAATCTATTACTTTATTTATTTGGCTAATTATTTCATCATTACTTTTATATCTATTTTTAAATTGAAGAAAACATGAAATTTAATTTCTTAATTACTGCTGTACTCACTTACCTAATCTCTTTTCCAATTAACGGTGAGAATCATAATCAATCAGAACCTATTGAAAAAGATGGCTTATTCTATGTACTGTATCCAAAAAAACTATTTAGTGGTGAGCATCTAATCCATTACCCTAATGGATCAATCAAAGAAATACTTGTTTATAAAAATGGAAAAAAAGATGGAAAGAGAGAAACTTTTCATGAAAATGGTCAATTATTTGAAAAAGAAACTTATAGAAATGGAAATTTAGTGGAGATTTTTCAAGGTTTTTATGATGATGGCTCACTGTGGTGGCAAGGCACAGCAAAAAATAACCTGAGAAATGGTTATATCAAAGTTTATTTTAAAAACAGTCAATTGAAATATTCAGGGCAATATATTAATGATTCTCAAGAAGGTCTATGGAATTATTTTAATGATAAGGGGGATTTAGAAGCCACTAAATGCTTCTTTAAAAATGAAGAAGTTGAGATTGAGAAATGCAAAATTGCAGAATAAAGAAATAAAAGTTTTCAACTGTAATTCACTAAATTTAAAAATCAAAATTGCAATAAACTAACTACTTTTGCTAGTATTATTTTATGAAGAAAGTAATACTCATATCGCTATTAGCACTATTTTCCAATAGTTGGGCAGAAAATAATCTGCCTCCTAATGGTACTTTTATCAGTTATCACGACAATGGGAAAATCGCATTAACAGGCGAAATAAAGAACAATAAAAAATCAGGTATTTGGAAGTATTTCTACAACAATAGTCAACTCCAAGCTAGAGAATTATATGGTGGTGGTAAACCTATTGGAACTTGGCAATATTTTGATAGAGAAGGACATTTACTACAAGAGCATACGTTCAGAAAGAATAATATTGCTGTGTTTTCGAGACAATCAAGACCCATTCCAAATGGGGTTGAGAGAATGACTCCAAATCTAAAATAAAATTTGATCTCGATTTAGGTTTTCCTAGCTTTAATATTTAAATAGTTTTGATAACCTAGATTAATGAAAAAAATCAACCTTATATTTTTCTTACTATCCATAGTTTTCAATGCCTCTGCTGGCGATCAAGAAACATCTCAATTAAATCAAATCAATAAGAAAGTAAATCTTTGCAAAAGTTGTCATGGACCTAATATCGGAAACCGTGATTATAATTACATAATTAAATCTCTAGAAAGCTTTAGAAAAGGAAGTAGAGATAACCCTGCAATGAATGCCATTGCAAAACCACTGACAGATGATGAAATTAAAAATTTAGCTAAATTTTACTCCCAAAAAAACTAACCTTTGTGAATATTGACTGGTTTGTTAGGATTTATATATGAAGAAACTCACACTCTTATCAGTCATTATTTTTTCCTTCAATTGCTGGGCAAACACTACCAATGAATTGCCCTCTGATACCTACTTTGCAGTCGTAGATGTTGAAACAACTGGACTTGATCCAAATTACAATGAAATCATTGATATTGGATTGATAATGGTCAATCAAACTCTTGATGAAAAAGGAAGATTCTATACAAAAGTGAATCCTACTTACCCTAATCGAATTAATCCTATAGCAAAACAAATTAATGGTTATGATCAAAAACGATGGATTAATGAGGGTTCACTTAGTGAACAAGTTACTGTAAATCAATTGGTTAGTTTTCTAAAAAAGTTTAATAAAAAACCAATCTTTATAGCTTTTAATAGTTGGTTTGATGCAGCTTTTATAAGAAATCTTTTAAATGATTACGATCATCAATTTGATGATTTATTTGATTATAAGGTTCTTGATATACCAAGTATGGCATTGGCTTGTGGATTTTTTCCTAAAGGTAATGATTTTAATGCGAAGCTCGCAGATTTGCTTGAAATTGACCCTGAAACAAACAACCCTTTATTGCATACTGGTGAATCGGGTGTGAATTTTAATTTGGCACTTTTAAATTCCTTAAAAGATAAAAACTGTTTTTAATTTTATAAACACAACTATTCTGTCGTTCTTTAAAAATGATGAAACAAAAATATACCCTAAGCTGAGTTCCAAGCCATTTGTATCATTTCAAGGTCTTATACTAATGAGTATGAAGGTTTATTGATATGGAGATAAATTCTTCATATTCTCAACATATTTTTAAGGTAAGGTATTTATTATGAAAAAATTTCTAATATTTTTCTTTTTTCTACTCTCCACAAATACATGGAGTCAGAATTATGAAATAAATAAAGGTGATTGGATTTTAAGATCAGGTTATACCTTCTTAGTGCCACAATTTAATAACGACAGTCAGGTTGGCATGGCAGTCCATGGTATGCCTACTTTTTCATTTAGCTACCTAATGACTGATAATCTAGGGGTTGAATTTTTGACTGGAATCCCTTCAGAAATAGAGATCTACAATAAGGCTTTAGGAGAGGAAGCTAAAATCGCATCCTTTATTTCACTGTCGCCTAATGCGACTGTGCAATATTATTTTAAACCAAAAGATTCTGATTTTAGACCCTATATTGGTTTAGGTCTAATATACTCATCCTTCCATAAAGAAAAATCTCTAGGCATCTTATCTGGTGCTAATTTCAAGCTAAAAAAGTCTTTGGATCCTATTTATCAGGTTGGCTTTGACTATGTCGTGAATGAAAAAACCAGTTTAAATCTTGATGTCAGAAAACTAAAAACTTCGTCAGGTGCCACTGCTACAGAACTCCATAAAACTATTATGGGTCCTTATGCTCCAGAAAAAATTGATTATGAAATGGGTATGCAACCCTTAACAGTAAGTCTTAATTTTTCTTGGTTATTTCATAACCCTAAAAAGTTTAAGGATAGGAGAGCTCTTAAAGAAAGAGTCACTCTCAAACAAAAAAGAGAAACAATAAGAGCTACAAGAAATATATAAGACTTT
>JAQWSZ010000035.1:0-113424 GCA_029242945.1 Gammaproteobacteria bacterium
TCTCATTGTAACTTCAGCATGATCAATATTGATATTCTCTTTAGTAAGAACATTTTTTATATCTACAAAATCATTGGGCAATGTCATTATTTCTATAGAGCCATCATTCATAACTTCAATATCTTCTGCACCCAGCTCAATTGCAATTTCAACGATTCTTTCCTCATCCTCGAATCCAGATATAGTAATCAAACCTGTTTGCTTAAAAAGATAAGATACAGAACCTTCAGCACCAAGATTTCCACCAAATTTTGTTAATGCATGTCTAACTTCGGCAACAGTTCTATTTCTATTATCAGTCATACTTTCAATAAGGATTGCAACCCCTCCTGGTCCATAACCTTCATAAGTGACTTCCTCCAAATCAAAACCATCTCCTTCACCTGATCCTTTACTAATGGCTCTTTCAATATTATCTTTTGGCATGCTTTGAGATTTTGCTTTGTCCACAGCTGTTCTTAAACGTGGGTTAGAATCCAGATCACTTCCGCCAATTCTAGCAGCTACAGTTACTTCACGAATTAGTTTCGTAAACAACTTTCCTCTTGCTTTATCTTGGCGTCCTTTTCTGTGCTGAATATTAGCCCATTTACTGTGTCCTGCCATAACTGATACATATTTTTAAATAATTAATTTAACAATTATATGATAAATCTATAATGTTAAATATTTAATTTGTCATAATATTACTGATAGTGAAAATGAAAAAAATAATATTAATAGCTCTGATACTTCATTCAAAATTGGCATTCTCTGATGCCCTCTTTGATTCGTTACTTACAAACCTAAACACACCATTAACTCAAATTAGCTTTATTCAAAAAAGTACCAGTAGTACGGACAATGTTGCTATTAATTACTATGAAAAAGGTAATGGCCCAAAGGTATTGGTTTTCATTCATGGCTATAGTTGCAATAGTAATTACTGGTGGGCTCAATTGGAACATTTTTCTAAAACTTTTAAGGTAATCTCAGTAGATCTAGGTGGTCATGGTTTATCTGGCCAGAATAGGACAGACTATAATATGAGTCAATTTGGTCAAGATGTAGTAGCTGTAATGGATCATGCCAATATAAATGAAGCAATATTGATCGGTCATTCAATGGGTGGGCCTGTTGCGGTTGAAGCTGCAGTAATACTTAAAGACAGAGTGAGAGCAATTATAGGCATAGATACACTTCATGATATTGCTAAAGAACCAGCAAGCACTTTTGTTAAATTAATGGTTGGAACAATGTTTCGTTTTTCTCAAGAGTCAGCAACAGAAAAAGCTACAGCTGGGTTCTTCATTGAAAGTACAAATAAAGACTTGAGTAATTGGATCAAAGCAGGTTCAAGAAATGCTCCTGTAGAAGCGTCTAGAGGCTCGCTTAAATCTCTACTAGGTATGGATTATCCAGAACAATTAAGCAAAATAAATATTCCAATTAAAACATTGAATTCCCTTTATTTCAGAGAAACAAAAGTGGAGAGTAACCTAAAACAGTACGAAAATTTAACTATTGAATTTAAAGAGAATGTTGGGCATTTCATTATGATGGAACAGCCTACTTCATTTAATCTCTGGTTGGAGGATACGTTAAAAGTATTGAATTATTAGTTTAAGCTTTTAATGTAATCAATACAGGTTGAGCTATCGACAACTTCTCCATAACGTCTTGATATATCTCTTAGGTTATCTTGATGTGGTCTATCCTCAACATCTCCAACACAATCCTCGGGTACAAAAACTCTAAAACCATGCGAGAAGGCATCGATGACGGTAGCTCTAATGCATCCACTCGTAACACACCCTGTAATAATGACTGTATCTACACCTTCCTTATGAAGAAAGGTAGTAAGAGGTGTTAAAAAAAACATAGAAGGAGCATTTTTGCAAAAATTAAAATCATAATCCGGATCATAAATTCTTGAATCCATTGCTGTGCATGGATGCCCATGATAAAACTCTTCTCGTACAGCCTTTACTTTCCATAATGGCATGTCCTTGAGGCTATCATAAGCAGTGTAGCAAGAAGCAACTGGTATATTACTAGTTCTTGCTATTTCAAGTAATGTAGACGTTTTATTGGTTGCTTTTTCAACCATTGGCATATCGCCATTTGGAAATTCAGGATCAGTAAAGGCCAATTGAAGATCAACTACTAAAATTGCCGGTTTTTTACCAAATTCTATAGTTTCCGACGAATAACCTTTATTTTCATACTCTTTTGTCATAATTAATACCCAAATAATCTAATCTGCATAGTTTACCCCTAGAAAGGCTAAAAACATATAGTTATTAGGATTGTTGATTATAGTAATTATGAGAATAATAAGTATTGTTATATATCAATATATTATTAATATATTGATTTAAGTTTGTACCTTATCTATATGATTATTATATTAATATTGTATATATTTTAAAGTTATATTAAAGGGATATATTGATTATTTTTTAGTTAATATTTGTTAGTAACTCACTTAACCAGTGATTATTATTTATTCACTTGTCTTAATGGATAAATAGCTATTTATGGACAGTTAATCTAAAAATTAATGCAAATATACAAACATTTAGCAAATTTTACTTAGGTTTTTGAGTAATAATATATACATTATTAAAAATAAAGCCTCATAGGAGAATAATAAAATCAACTACCCTTCCTCGTAGATACTGTTTTATATGGTATAAAGAGTATTTAGTGGTAAAAAGTATGATTTTTTTTACAAGCAACACATTAAATCATATATTTTATTATAAGATATTGATATATATGATTATTTTTCAATATTAATAGATAATAAGTCAACTATTTTTTCCATTTTCATACCTCGAGAGCCTTTTACTAAAATTACTGATGGTTTTTTTAGTAAATTAAGTGTTCTTTCAATAGGAAACTCCTCAGTTTTATCAAAATAATAGATAGAATCATTTTTTTGACTTAAATTAAACTCCTCCAGTGCCTTTTTGAAGTTATCACCCTTAATAAAAATTGATTCTAGATCTTTGATTAAAGAAATCTTTTCAAGCAATCTTAAATGCTCTTTTGTAGCATCAATACCCAACTCCAACATATCTCCCAAAATAATTACCTTATTCTTAGGATAAAATTTATTAGATATTAATTCATTAATAGCAGCATGCATTGAAGCTGGGTTTGCATTATATGTATCATCTACAAATATATGCCTCCCTATCCTTTTAATAAAAAACCTATTGGATAATGTTCTTTGAATGGTTGATAATTTATTTAAAATTACTTCTAATTCAATGCCTATCTTTTTTGCAATCAAAAATGAAATAAGAGCATTTTTTTCATTATGTTTAGCTCCAAGGTTAATTCTATCAATGGTGTAAATTTCATCTTCCTTATTGTGAAAGCTTAAATTATATTTACCAACATCATTAATTGGGTCTGATGATGATTTCCAAAACTCCATTGATTGATTTTGATAAATAGAAACTGAAGAAGTATCTCCGCTCCACTTGTTCAATGGTTTACTAATATCCTTAAATCCAACACCATCCAATATTAATCCATCTTTCTTCAATCCATCAAAGAGTCTGGTTTTAGTTTTTATAATATTTTCAATGCTGCCAAACACACCCACATGGCTGTTATTAATATTTGTAATTGCAATAATATCAAATTCCAAATACTCACTGATTAAATCAAAATCTCCCAAATTACGAGCACCACATTCTAGTATTAAGTACTTTGTTTCTTGCCTTAGTTTTAAAACAGTAAAAGGTATTCCAAATTCATTATTTTCATTCTTATGAGTTACAACTGCATTTTGATTCGAACACAGATGGGCCAACATTTCTTTAACTGTAGTCTTACCGTTGCTACCGGTTATAGCAACAGTTATAGGTTTAATTTGCTGTTGCTGGTACTGTGCTAGCTTTAATAATGCTATATAGCCACTATCAACTTTTATTGTATTAATATGGTCTGCATTATTATCGCTAATAACAGCTACAGCACCTTTATTTATTGCTTCTTGACAAAAATCATTCCCATTGTACTTACTACCCTTTAAAGCAAGAAAAACGCTACCTTCAGTGGCTTTTCTTGAGTCAACAACTATGGAAGTGAATTTTTCATTCTGACAAGATAAAGTACCTGCAACAACATCATTTAGACTTTTTAAATTATCAATATTTATCAATCGAAACAATATAATTCCTTTTTTTAATTATTTGGTGCCCCGAAGAGGATTCGAACCTCTGACCCCCGGATTAGGAATCCGATGCTCTATCCTGCTGAGCTACCGGGGCATTAAAAAAATTATAACATTATCATCATTCTGTATTTTTGCTATTGTTCATTTATGAGTAAAAAAATACATCAACATTTATTGAATGTTAGCAAAGAACATTGTCCATCTTTAGAAAAAATTATTAAACAAAATGGAATTATAAATATTACTGTCCCTAAGAATTTAGAAATATTTGATTGCTTAGCTCAAACTGTAGTGGAACAACAAGTATCTTATAAAGCAGCACAAGCTATCTGGAAGAATATAAAAGATGCAACGCATCAAGCGAACATAAATTTAATAGACTATTTTGATGACTCAAATATTAACAAAATTAAAAATAATGGATTATCAAAAAATAAAATAAAAGCTATTTTAGGTGCAAAAAAAGCAATTCAAAACGGTGATATTTCATACAGCATAATCTCTAATATGGATTATCCTGAGTATAAAAAAACAATCACACAACTGTGGGGATTTGGAGATTGGTCTGCTGAGATGATTGCCATTTTTTATTTAGGCAAGACTGACATATGGTCTGAGAAAGACTTGATCTTAAATCGAGGAATACATGAACTGTGTAAAAATTCTAAATTAGACCCAGATACTCTTTTAACATTGGTAAACCCTTACCAATCATATCTAGCCATGCACATCTGGAAAAATAAAGACTAGATTAATCACTATTGAAATAATGTTTCAGGATTTTTCATGGTCTTTATTTCAATCACATTTTGACTAGGATCCTCAATAAAGAATGTCTCTTGTTCTCTAGAATCGTTAATAAACCTTATATATGGATCTTCAAAAAAAGAAATACCTTTGTAACTAGATATTTTATCTTTTAAATGTTTGAAGTCGTCTTTTGATAAATGAATACCAAAGTGAGGTACACATACTTTTCCCATATCAACGCTATGTCTTTCTCTAAAAGTTTTAGCCTGGGAAAAATGTAATGTTAATTCATTGTCCCAAAAATCTATATCTTGCCACTTACCTTCTTCAGAATCTCCTAATGTGCAACCCAAAATATCACAATAAAATGATATAGCTTCATTTAGGTCCAACACTGGTAGAGCAAGATGAAACCTACTACTGGATTTAATTTTTTTACTCATTTATTTGATTTTTAGATTCGATCATAGCAGTCTAAAAGCTATACTCGAAAGTATAATTAATTATATAGATATATTGATTAAAACATGACTGACCAGTTAACACTTTTTCCTCACTGTATGCCTTATAATACTGGCTATTACTCTGCTGATAATCATGAGATTTATTATGAAGAAAGCGGAAATCCCTCTGGCAAACCAGCATTATTTCTTCACGGGGGACCAGGGGGTGGAGGTGATATTAATGTAAGAAGATTTTTTGATCCAAAAATATATCGTATTATTACATTTGATCAAAGGGGTTGTGGTAGAAGCAAACCTAACGGACTACTAATCAATAATACAACCTGGGATCTGATCTCTGATATAGAAGCATTAAGATTAATGTTTGATATCGATAAATGGTTAGTCTTTGGAGGGTCATGGGGAAGTACACTTGCATTGGCTTATTCTCAAACCCACCCAAGTTCAGTGAGTGAAATGATATTAAGAGGAATTTTTTTACTGAGAAAAAAAGAACTCAAATGGTTTTATCAAGAAGGAGCCAGTAATATTTTTCCAGAAGCTTGGCAGAATTTTATTGAACTAATAGAGCCATCAAATCGTCATGATTTAATGCAGGCTTATTATGATATTTTTCAAAGTGATAATGAAAACTTAAAATTAAAAGCTGCTATAGCTTGGTCAAAATGGGAAGGAACTACATGCAGCCTTTCTTATGATGAATCCAGAGTCGATCAATTCTCAGACCCTCATTTTGCTCTTGCTTTTGCATTGATTGAAAACCATTACTTTATAAATCGAGGTTTTTTTGAAACGGAAGATCAACTAATCAATGGTATCTCAAAAATTCGTTCCATACCGACAGTTATAGTACAAGGAAGATATGACATGGTATGCCCAATGGAAACTGCTTGGGAGGTCTCCAGGAATTGGCCTGAAGCATCACTTGTTATTGCACCATTTTCTGGACACACTGCTTTTGAAAAAGAAATAACCCATGAACTAATTAAAGCTACGAATGAATTTGGTAAGAATTAAACTTTTGAAAAGATGAGAGAAGCATTTGTGCCTCCAAAACCAAAGCTATTAGACATTACTGTGTTAAGTCCTACTTGTTCTTCTAATACTTGAACAATTGGAATTCCTTCAGCTGCAGGATCAAGGTTTTCCACATTAGCGGAAGCAGCTATAAAATCAGACTCGAGCATTAAAAGAGAGTAAATTGCCTCATGAACTCCTGCTACGCCTAGTGAATGTCCTGTTAATGATTTAGTAGAGCTAATTTTTGGTATATTATCACCAAAAACTTCTTTAATGGCTTCCAATTCTTTCATGTCACCAACTGGAGTACTTGTTCCATGAACATTAATGTAATCAATTGTTTTAGAGTTCTCCATTGCTTGTTGCATACACCTTACTGCGCCTTCACCTGAAGGTTGCACCATATCTGATCCATCTGAAGTAGCTCCATATCCTACTAATTCTCCATAAATTTTTGCTCCTCTAGAGATTGCATGTTCATACTCTTCCATTACTACTACACCACCGCCGCCAGATATCACAAAACCATCTCTATTAACATCAAATGCTCTAGAAGCTTTATGTGGTGTTTCATTGTAGTTTGTTGAAAGAGCTCTCATGCCATCAAAAAATGAAGCAAGCACCCAGTGGACCTCATCACCTGCTCCAGCAAATACTACATCTTGTTTTCCAAACTGAATAAGTTCAGCAGCATTGCCAATGCAATGTGCACTGGTGGCACAAGCTGAACTGATGGAATAATTGATTCCCTTAATCTTGAAAGCAGTGCCTAAGACACCTGAATTCCCACTAGCCATAGAACGAGTGACTAGAAATGGGCTAACTTTACCTTTTTCTCTAAGAGCGTCAGCTCCATAAACTACAGTTTCAGGTGATCCTCCACCATTGCCCATAATCAGACCAGTTCTTGTGTCGCTTACCTCTTCTTCTGTCAAGCCAGAATCTTCAATGGCTTCTTTCATTGCTAAATAATTAAAACCAATACCATCGCTCATAAAGCGCTTTAATTTTCTATCAATGCATTCGTCTAAATTTACATTAATAGACCCTGCGACATGACTCTTTAACCCTTGATCTACAAATTGTTGTCTATGAGTAATACCTGACTTTCCAGTTTGTAAAGATTCTCTGACTTCTTCTCTATCAGTACCGATAGAACTAAGGATACCCAAGCCTGTAACAACAACTCTTTTCATGAATTTGCCTCTAACAAATCTTGAAATAGACCAACTCTTAAATCCTCTCCCGAGTAGATAATTTTATCATCAGCTTTAAGGGTAGCATCAGCTATTCCCATGACTAATCTAGAGTTAATAACTCTCTTCATATGTAAATGATAAGTAATTAGTTTAGTACTAGGCGTAACCTGCCCTGTGAACTTTATTTTTCCACCACCTAAAGCTCTACCTCGTCCTTCTCCTCCAATCCAGCCTAAGAAAAAACCTATTAATTGCCACATTGCATCAATACCAAGTGAACCCGGCATCACAGGATCAGAAAAGAAATGGCAATCAAAAAACCAAGCGTCTTTTTTAATATCCAGTTCAGCGATAATTTCGCCTTTTCCATAATCGCCGCCCTCATCACTAATATGAGTAATTCGATCAATCATCAACATTGGTGGAAGCGGGAGTCTTGCATTATTAGGTCCAAACAATTTTTCTTTAGCACAATCAAGAAGATCTTGAAGGTTGTATTTATTTTTTCTTTTCATAATTTATATTTTAACAGAACCCCTTATAGGTAATTAATTTCTTTAACTTCCATACTGCAACTGCAATGTTTTAACTTTGCCAAACCAGGGAACACTTACAATAAAGATTTTATTCAATTCATTCACAGTTTTTTGATCTATTTTCTTGCTGCCCTGGAGCTCAACAATAAGCCGTAGTAATATGTCTGGATGAGTCACAACTAGAACTATTTTACCTTTATGCTGGCTCATAATACTACTAATTAAATCTTCTATATTTTGAGAATCAGTAATATTTATAGGCATACTTAAGCTTTTTGATAATGGTTCAGCAGTTTCCTGTGTTGCTCTTAAAGGAGTTGCATAAATGGCATCAAGACCAGCGATAACATCAATAGACTGAAGCATTCTTTGGAGGTCATCTGCTCTTCTAATACCTTCTTTGTTAAGGCCAGAGTTAGATTGTAAATCAGAATTAATCTGAGTATGTGTTGTCAATACAATAGTAGTTGTAGCCTGTGATTCAAAGAACCACGAAAGCAATGTTGCAAAACCAATAAAAATAAAAGCAAAAATAATTCGCCTTAATTGTCGCTTCTTTCTTTTAGCTTTGTATTCATCTATGCGATCAATCATCTGAATCCTTGTCATTTATAACGGTGTATTCTGCATCAATTATTGTGTCATTTGAATTTGAATTAGATTTATTTTTATTTTTTGGATTAAATGTATTTTTCTTTTTATAGAAAAAGCTTCTGATATAAAAAATAATAATAATCAGTAAAATTACGCCAGCAAAAGCAATAAAAACAAAGCCTCCCAATATAATTGCGAGAACAAAGATGCCTAAGCCAAAAACAATACTTACAGCCCTTATAATTAATTCCAATGGCAACATTTAATCAAATAACCTCATTACAACGCATAGTCTACTCTTAAAGATGCTATTAAACTCTATATCAGCTATGTAGGCAAATCCAGATTCACTTAATTTTCTATAAATACATAAAAATCATAAATATTTCATTGAATGTTCTCTTTTTGTTCTCTATTATCTATTTTAATGTAAGTAATTATTAATGGAAGAAGAATTATGTTAACGCCAAGTGAGAAAAAGACCTTTAAATTTATTCAGCAATACTTCATGGAGAAAGGCTATGCTCCAACCTTAAGAGAAATAGCGCAAGGTATTGGAATTAATTCAAGAGGAGTTGTGCATCGGTATTTAAAATCATTGGAATCTTCTAACTTAATTAACATCTTGCCAAATAGGAAACGCGGTATTCATTTAAACCCAGAGGCTAGTGAGAATATTCCACTAGTGCCAACTATCCCTCTTTTAGGTCGAATTGCTGCAGGTCAGCCCATTGAAGCTATTGAGGGTCGGGATGAAATTAATTTAGCTGATTTCATCATGAATGCAGATAGATTTGCTTTACAAGTCACAGGAGATTCAATGATGGAAGCAGGTATTCTTGATGGTGACACTGTCATAATAAAACATCAAAATATTGCCAATAATGGAGATATTATAGTTGCATTAATAGATGGTCTCGAGGCAACACTGAAACGACTTAAAAAACTACCAGACGGAATGGTTCTTTTAGTGCCTGAAAATCAGTTTATGGAAACCATTGCCTACGAACCAGAACGTGTTCAAATACAAGGAGTAGTTGTTGGACAACTCAGAAGTTACCAGTGATCGCTTGCCTTGGCCTAGAATAATTGCATTGGTTGACATGAATTCATTCTTTGCATCTATTGAGCAAATGGATCAACCAGAGTTATTTGGACGACCTGTTGCGGTTACTAATGGTATTCAAGGTACCTGTATTATCACTTGCTCCTATGAAGCTAGATATTGGGGAATTAAAACTGGTATGCGTCTTAAAGAAGCACGCAAACTTTGTCCAGATTTAATTCAAAGGCCCTCCAGGCCAAAACGCTATGCTGAAATCTCTATAAAAATTATGCAAGGTTTAAATAAATTAACTCCTGATATAGAAGTCTATTCAGTTGATGAAGCATTTCTTGATATGACTCATTGTCAAAAAATTATAAGATCGCCTGAGAAACTGGCTGAAGAAATAAAAGAATTAGTTTTCAAGCTATCAGGTCTACCCTGCTCCATTGGAATCAGTGGCGATAAAACAACTGCAAAATATGCTGCTAAACAAAATAAGCCTAATGGTATAACTATAGTGCATCCAAGCAAATCAGAAAGGATTCTCCATGATGTCCCTGTTACTGAGTTGTGCGGCATTGCAAAAGGTATTGGTGGCTTCTTACAATCTTATGGAGTCTATACTTGTGGTGATATGAAAAATATTCCTATTAGTCTATTGGGTAAACATTTTGGTCATCCAGGGAGACGGATCTGGCTTATGGCTCAAGGAAAAGATCCTGAAAAAATACATACTGATATTGCTGAACCTAAATCCATTGGACATGGCAAAGTAATGCCACCTAATACAAAAGATATCCGAATCATCAAAACATATTTACAACATATGAGTGAAAAAGTTGGATCTCGACTTAGAAAACATAACCTAAAAGCATCTAAATTCTATATAGGTTTTCGCTCTAAACATCGTTGGCTTAGTCAAAAAATGTATAGCCAATACCCAACTGATGACGGAATATGCATTATGAGATTAGGTCAATTATTGATTCATCAACAATGGAATGGCGAAGGAATTAGTCAAATTCAAGTAACAGCAATAAAACCAAATAAAACTGATCAACAAATTAATTTCTTTGAAAACCAAGAAAAAAAGAATCACTCCAATAAGAAAAATAAGGTCCTAGATTGCATCAATGAACGATATGGAGATTTAACAATAGCTCCCAGCAACTTAATCCATCGATCAAGTATGCCTGATGTCATTGCACCTGCTTGGAAACCAAATGGTCATAGGAGAACGATATAATGTGTGGAGGGGCATCTTACCATCACAATGGAGACCATATGAGAGTTTACTTTCCTAATCCAAAAGCAAAACTTCCAGTGATAGCAAAAGACAATCAAACAAAATTAGTTCTTTGGGGAAGAAGAAAAGGACAATCAGGGAAATTACCCTTGGGTGGATGGGCAAGATTAGACTCAATTCATTCGGGCGTTTGGGATAGGTGGTTTCCTAAACCAGTTAAGATACCGGTACTTAGTTTTATGGAAAAAGATCATGAAGGAAAAAGTCACTGGTTTGATTTGATAAAAGGACAATGGATACAAGGATTAATAGCTATGGAAAATCAAGAACAAAGATTATATGTGGTCACCATTGAACCCGAACTAGAATTTAGTATTCACGATCGATGGCCAAGAGTAATGAGTGGATAGAGTTAATATCTTTGTTAACAATTAAAATCTTGTTTAAGATGGCCTCATGAAAAGATTCCTCATAGTTAGTCTAACTTTTGTATTTACTGTATTTACCTTTATTGTTATTGGAGCATTATTATTTGGTCCTAAGTATGTTGACAGTAAGATAAATCAAACATCTATACACGCTCCTTTTGAGGTATCGGATAAGGCAAAAAAATTACATAAGGATTTACTAATTGGTGATTGGCATGCTGATAGCACGTTATGGAATCGTGATTTATCTAATCGCTATGATTATGGGCATGTTGATATTCCACGATTACAAAAAGGTAATGTAGCACTCCAAATGTTTACCTCAGTCTCTAAATCACCGAGAGGACAAAACTATAATAAAAATGAGACTTCGGCGAATGATAACATCACATCATTGGTTATTTTACAACGATGGCCTATAAAAACTTGGAACAGCCTAGCTGAGAGAGTTATTTATCAGGCAAGAAAAATTCGTACTCTTGAAAAAGAAGATAGTCAAAATTTTATGTTAATTTTATCTCAATCAGATCTTGATGAATTTTTGCAAAAAAGAAAGTCCAACTCAGATTTAATTGGTGGACTTCTTGGTACAGAAGGATCTCATGCTCTAGATGGTGAATTAAAGAATATTGAACGACTGTTCAACGAAGGCTTTCGAATGATGAGCCTTCAGCACTTCTTTGACAATAAACTAGGTGGATCATTGCATGGAATATCAGGCAATGGATTAACACAGTTTGGCCAAGAAGCCATTCAGGAAATGCTTCGTCTTGGAATTATGATTGATGTATCTCATTCTTCTGAAAATGTCGTAAAAGATGTCCTTAATCTAAGCGATCAACCAATTTTAGTAAGTCATACAGGATTTAATGGTCATTGCCCCTCTTCTAGAAATATTAGTGACTCACTAATGAAAGAAATCGCAAAAAAAGACGGATTAGTTGCAGTAGGGTTTTGGCATGCAGCTGTTTGTAATAATACTCCTCAATCTGTGGCTGAAGCGATTCAATATGGAATAGAATTAATAGGAGCCAAACATGTAGCCCTTGGCTCTGACTTCGATGGAGCAGTCCGTCCAGGCTTTGATACCTCAGAGCTTGTTGCTATTACCCATGAGTTACTGGAAGCTGGTGTAAAAGAATCTGAGATTCGCTTGGTTATGGGAGAAAATATGTTGAATTTCCTAAAGAAGAATCTAGCTGATTAAGAACACTATTTAAGTGATTGTTTGTCTTTTTAGGTATACCTTTTCTAGAAAGATGTTAGAAAAGATGCTGCATTACCACCGGATACTTCAGCCTTTCTAGCTGCTATTAGATAGTCAACTCCTTCTGGCGATAATTCATCATGATTACCGTAGATTCTTGTTACTCGGTTTTTATGAAATATTTTTACTTGTGAATGAAAAGGAATAACCGTTTCAGGATTATTGCCAAAAAGTTCTCTATGCTTTTCAGGTAATCGGTACCAAGGTACTGTCATATTATGATGATGAGCATTATGGAAACCAAAGTTCAAAGTTAACCAGTTAATGGCTTCAATGTTAAAAGAATGAGGATTACTGTATGTATGTATCTGTTCCCATTCATAGTCACCCTGTCTTGCTGGTTTGTCATTACTAAAAAGAGTTAGATTGTAGGGGTAATCATGTTGAATTGAATCCATGAATCGCAGAACAGTCAAGAGTAAGATATAAGAGAAAGTATACAAAAGAGCAACTTTTGGAAAATAGATGATTAACGCTAAGAACATAGTGAATCTTATAACAATAACTGCAGTATTTCTAAAACGTTGATTTCTTCGTTCAGGAATAATAAAAGAAGAAAACATCATAATAAAATGCATGATAAATTCATGAGCAGGTATATAAAACCATTCAAATATTTTGGTTAATAAATATTTTTTTGGATTGCTTTCAAAAAAGGCTTCATAATCGAACCAGACAACATCATCAACATCAACGTGATGTCTAAAATGCTTATGCTGAATATCTTTATACGTTCCATAGGAAGAACCACAAATCCAGCTAAAAATTTCACCAAAATAATTATTAAATCTAATTCTTTTAAACACTAAATTATGAGCACACTCATGAATTAAGTAAGCGGCAATAATCATGGAATGCCCTAAAAGAAGAGCAGATAGGATATTTATAATAATGCTTGAATCAAATAAGCCTAAAAAACCTATAATATAACCAACAATTGAATAAAGAATTGCTCCTCCGTTATAGATCATTCCTTGAGATTCTTTAAATAAGTTTTCCATAATTAAAGATTAGCAAATCTATAATGATTCACAATAATTGACACCCTATTAATTCCGTCTACTGTTTTCTCTTCTCCAATCTTCTGGATCTAGAAAATTACCACTCCAGATTCCTACCCTATTAGTCATTGCTTCAACCATCTCATTTTCATATCGTCGTGAATATTTTAAATAAGCAATAGCCATACCTGACTTAACCATTTCTGATTGAAGATCCAATCCATTGGCGTAACAGATACTGAGAGTTCGATCGTATTTATCTCTTCCCTCATCTGTACAGCGAACTTCGTTACCATCGATGAGTTCTCTGAGTTTTTTTGTAGCTTTTTTACCGCACGCCCAAATTTTGCCATTAGGTTTTTGACAATATTGAGTTTGACCATAGAAATGACTTTCAGGTGCATCAATACCACTAAATCTAATCTTCGTTCCATTAATAGTAATGGTATCGCCATCAATCACTTTTGCTTTTCCAACTAGATCTATTTTAGGGGCTTGATCATCTCGATTGTGATATTTGTCATCCAGAGTTGTATCGCCATAGCCGTATATAGAGTCATTGCCTCCCATAGGAACTGATCCTGACTGAATGGGTGATGGTCCATCATCTCGTTCACGTTCGCCCTCACCTCCATTTTGACTATAAGAGATAGTTGGAAAGATTAAAAAAGAGATAATTGTGAAAAGAATTTTACTTCTATTGAATTTTAACATATTTAATAAGCCCTCTTAGTAAGTGTTCTAGCTATAGATCGAGAAATACTTTGCGGTATAATTTTTGCTAAAATTGCAAAAAATTTATTCAATCTGCCATTAATTAATATCATTTTACCATTCATTACAGCATCAAGCCCCTGCCTAGCTACTGTTTTTGAATCCATCCATAACCATTTGGGTGCTTTAGCTACTTCATCCATTCCTGCTGCAATATGAAATTCTGTTCTTGTTAGACCAGGACATACAGCCGAACAATGAATTCCTTTATCCAGATATTGCAGATGTATACTCTCTGAAAATTTGATCTGAAAAATCTTTACTGGACTGTATAAGCCTGCCATATCTGGTGATGGAATAAAAGGAGCTAGTGATGCTAAATTGATAATTCTTCCATAACCATTATTGACCATACTGGGTAAAAATAAGTAAGTCAGTTCTACTATAGTATTCACCATAACTTGAAGAAAGTTTTGGTGTCTTTCCCATTCCATTTCTTCAAACTTTCCTGTGTTACCGTATCCTGCATTATTGACTAATGCATCAATATGGATTTCGTTATCTACGCAATATTGATGAATATATTTAGGAGCTTCAGGTTTAGAAAGATCCATAGAAATTAGGTCAATCCTAGCATCAGAATTCTTGAGGAGTTTCACCTTTAGATCTTCCAATCTATTCATCCTTCGAGCTGTAATCACAAGATTAAATCCAGCTTCTAAGAATACTTGTGCAAATGCCTCTCCTATTCCAGATGATGCACCTGTAATTAAAACCGTTTTTCTAGTCTGCTCTGACACTTTTTATACCCTAATAATGTTATACCCCAAAAGTGCTAAAAGAACACCAATTATCACCTGTGAGGCAATATATAAAACTAGTTTCAACAGTTCTCCATTCTGGATAAATAATTGGGCTTCAAAAGCAAATGCGGAGAATGTTGTATAACCCCCTAACACACCAATCGCAATGAACATATAAAAACTTGTAGGTTCAGATATTTTATTTGAAAAATATCCTGCAAAAAGACCAATAAATAAACAACCAATAATATTTACAAAGAAAGTTCCTAAAGGAATAGCAGATAAAGGCACAGCTTTCTCAATTAATGCAGTTGAAAGGAAACGGAGTATTGTTCCAAAAAAACCACCAATACCAACCCATATGCTTAATTTTAATATTTCCATTCTTATCTCAATAATTATTTAAATTTATCGAATCACACACTAGCATTATAAAACTATGAAATTTCATCTAAAAGTGATTTCGGATCATTCAACTTTTTCTTGGATGACTTTCTATCGTATTTAGTTTTATTTTTATGCGTCTTAGTCACACCATGCTTAGGTGTTTTTTTTCTAAATTTTGTTTTTTTCTCATCCATGTCCTTAAACTTATTCCATTGAATCTATCCATTCTCTAATCAGAGCTATACCTTCTTGATGTGCTATTGATCTTCCAGATTCAGGCATCATGATATCCGGCTCATTTGAGATCATTCTATAGAGAAGTATAGATTGATCTGGAAAACCTGGAACGATTGAATATTTATTGGTACCAGCTCCTCTGCCAGCTGCTACTGGTGGCTTATTAATACCAATACTTTTTCTATTATTCTCAAGCAAATTAAGATAGAGTCCTGTGGTATTTGCTGAGCCATTCTGTGAATGACAATGGCCGCAATTAATATCAAGATAAGCTCTAGCTCTATCATTTAGTGGCTCTTCCGAGTCTGAATAATTAGAAATTGGTTGAGGAATTTCAATATTTTCAGAGATTAGGTTCATTGCTCTCCACTTCACTAACTGATTCATAGGACCTTCAGAATAATGATGTATTTTATTAAGATTCCTTGGTTTAGGTCCTATAGGAACTAAAGAATTATTCTTTAAATGACACTCTTTGCATTGATTCTTATTGGGTACACGATAACGAAGATTAGTAAGGTTATTGGATGGATCCAAATATTGAGTTAAGACAGTCTTACCAGCTATATTTAAGTATGCTTCTTCTTGTTCTTTATCCCAGACATAAGTGATTGCTTCCCAGCCATTTTTTTTATGCAACAGTAATCGCGTCTCAATTAAATTAATACGATCAGAATTTATTGCTTCATATGAGAATGTTTTTATAAGAACTGAGCCTATAGGAAAATTAAATACTTCATTTTCTTCATACGCTGCTCTCATAGTTTGAGGAATATAAACAAATCGAGTCTTATCTGCATAATCTGTAAATAGAGGAGATATTAAACTATATGGAAGTACACCAGTATTAGGTAATTGCCTCTGGGGATTACTGAAAAAACCAAAATCAGAGAGCTTTTCTGGGTGTGTATCCGATAGTATCATCTCTTCATTGACCATTGAAAAGACATTCAATGTAAAAATTAAAAAAGCTATAGAAATGGTAGCAACAAACTTTTTAGTCATTATATCCTGATGGCAAATCAATAATAACAGTATTTAAAGGTTCAATAGTACCCTTAAAGTCGAGAGAATCTCTATTAACTGGATTTGGTAATGAGAGCATATATTGAATAGGTTTAATCGACATAAAAGATGAATCATAGTTATCTTTCAGTATCAATTTATCTTGTTCAGGCTGGCCAAAAATCATTTGTGATAAGGGAAGTACGCCATCCCAAAATATATCTGGCATATCCTCTTTAGCTAAATGCTTTACTACTGATGCAATTTCTTTATCCATATCAGGATTGTATCCAGAATTACTCAATCTATTATTATGTATCTGTATCGCCCTAGGGTGAGGATAGTAATCAGTTTCATCAATAGCCTCTTCATAAGAATAGCTGACTATCGCTATATTCATCGTTTCATTGCCAGAGATATCATTATCAAATATTTCAACATCAGAATTTGCCATAACAATAACACCAGTACCTCTTGGGACTTCGCCTACTATATTTCCTTCGGGTGCAAAGTTATCGGTGTCATTATTGAGAATTTGATTACTAAATACTCTCACATGATGCCCCCCTTGTTGAGGCAAATCAGGTAAATCAAACACCAATATTCCACCTGTATTATGTTGAGCTATATTGCTATGCACATCAGCGTAATAAGAATTTTCAATCTCAATACCTGCGACATTATACTCAGCTCTACTATTACGAACTATGATGTTCTGAGATTGTCCCACATAAATACCAGCATCCGATGCACCAATAGCAACACAACCATCAATTAAAACATCTTTGGATTGAACTGGGTATAAACCATAAGCACCATTAGTGCTTTTTGGACCGCTAGTCCATTCCGTTCTAATATTTATAAAATATATCCCATCTGAACCAATAGCTTTGATTGCATCCCCTTTGGTATTAGTAATGGCAAAATCTTTAAGTAATACTTTATTTGAAGTGACTAGGAGACCTTGGGCACCAGTCATCTGATTTGAGAAATCTAATATTGTATTCTCATGGCCTTCACCAGATAGAATAATATTGTCAATATCGAGTGACAATCCATCTTCAATTGAATAGATACCTGTAGTTAGATGAACTTCGTCACCAGGGTTAGCTAATATAAGAGCTTCTTGTATTCTTTCCTGAGCTTCATCTGATGGTGGAACGATGATGACATCTGTCAATGCATCAAAAGAAAAAAGCAAAGTAATAATAAATAATATTCTCATAATCAAATACTATCAAAGAAAACGATTGGAATAATTAGAAAATAGTCTAATGGCGGAGAGGGAGGGATTCGAACCCCCGGAAGGTTTGACCCTTCAACGGTTTTCAAGACCGCCGCATTCGACCGCTCTGCCACCTCTCCTTATTCGTTAGAACCTGTATTCTATAGAGTCTATAGATGATTTCAAAGATTTATCCAATTTTGTCTAAATGCCTCAATGATTGCATTTTGATTGCATTTATTTCCAGCTGGCTCTGATCTTCGTTTCAAGTTGCTGTATTACATCATCATCCACACTTGTAAACAAGTGTCCATAGACATCCACTGTGGTTGATATAGCAGAAAACCTTTATCACTACTTACTCAGAGCAGAGTTATTGAAGAAACAATTTAAAGATCATCCTGAGTTATTAGAACAGGGTGGATTCCCTCAAATAAAAGAAGAACTAACAGATTAAACAGGAGAATTTAAGTAGGTAATAGTTAATTGCAAACAAGTGGCAAAAGTAGCCCAGAGAAGATATGGAATATTTGCGTAGACTATCCAGCGAAGCTCAGGAGCGGCATACCACAGTGCATAGAGGGCCCAGACAAGCGTCCCAGCGACAAACAGAATATCAATTGAAGCAAGTAAGTTGTTTTTGAGACCAAACTGTAGTGGAGTAAATGCAAAATTAAATACAAGATTTAGAGCAAAAGGTAGTGCAATAATCCAAGGAATCTGCTTTGTGAATGCCCTATAAAAAACAGTACCGAATGAAATTGCGATAATCGCATAAAGCATTGCCCACACTGGACCAAAGAGCCACGCCGGTGGCGACCAAGAAGGTTTTATAAGTTGTGCATACCATTCATAACTTTGCATATAACTTATATATTATATTGGATAAGTATTTTTATCAAAAAACCAGGATAGACTGACGCATTCGATGCTCTGCCACCTCTCCTTGCTCTTTAGAATCTGTATTCTGTATTGTCTCTGAATGATTTCAAAGATTTATCCAATTTTCTATCTGATCACATAATGATTTTCTAGTCTCCAACTTAAAAAATTAGATCAAATAAAATAAGGAGATTAATAGAACAAGAAGAGGAAACCATTTAAGAGACTTAATAAATAGGATTCTTCTCTTAAACTCAACTGAATCATTAACCCATGGATATGGTTCTTCAGGTATAGATACTTCTAAGAAGTCACACAGTGGCTCCCATCCATCCTTTGCAGAATGAACCAATAGTCGATCTTGAGAAATATACTTCTTTACAGACTCAATGTGCCTAGTAAATACTTTCATAGCAAATTCCTTATCCTCAAAACGGTTCAAAAATGGAGGACCAAATACTGTGTTATGCATCATTTTCATGAGGCGATCACTTCTTGGAAAGATCCGCCTAATCCATTTCGGAAAGTTCATGGGAACTTGATAAATCGTACCTCTTGCACTGTCATACCAAGCACTTGCATCCCTAACACTCAAAATAACTTTTGCATTGGGATACTCATCAGCTAATTCTTTATAGTATGCAATTGCAGGCCAATCTACAGCGGATTGATAATTTTTGAAAACTTGCTCCCAATTCATTGGTTCACCTAGTGAGGCATTATAAAAATAATTTGTTTGTTCACCACTGAGGATAACTTCTTTCATATGGTGACAAGGACCAAAACCCAACTTCTCTAGAGCAACCTTTAAGGAAAGTGTTCCTGTCCTTCCAAAGCCTGCTCCTATTATCTTTAATGCCATACAGATATCTTACCTATGACATAGTGTAAAACAAAATATTCCATTGATTTCAAATTGTGATGGATCAGAAATTAGATCGAAGGTAGATCATTATTGGTAAGACTAATATGATAATCTTATTTCATATAATAAATTGTTGAGTAAATAATAATTCATGAACAAAGACAATTATCCAGAGATCGGAGGAAGATCGGCTAAAATAGCATTAGCACTATTGGTCATTGTCTATATTTTCAATTTTGTAGACAGACAAATATTATCTGTTTTGGCTGAAGAAATTAAAGCAGATCTTAACATCAGTGATAGTGATTTAGGGTTTCTATTTGGTACTGCATTTGCTGTCTTTTATTCTATATTTGGGATACCTCTAGGTAAGCTTGCAGATGTCTGGTCAAGAAAAAATATACTGAGTATAGGTCTAGCAACGTGGAGTTTAATGACGGTCCTTTCTGGGACAGCTAAATCCTTTACTTCTTTATCCATATACAGGGTTGGTGTTGGGATCGGAGAATCGAGTGCAAGTCCTGCTTCTTATTCACTATTATCAGACTACTTTTCACCAAAAATACGAACAACCATACTTGCGATTTATTCAAGTGGAGTCTACCTAGGAGCTGGTATTGGTTTATTTTTAGGTGGTTGGATTGTTGAATTATGGTCATCAGCCTACCCTATATCAATTGATGCCCCTTTCGGACTAAAAGCATGGCAAGCAGCATTTGTGATTGTGGGTTTACCTGGAATATTATTAGCCTTCTTCACTTGGAATATTAAAGAACCTAAAAGGGGTGGAAGCGAGGGTATTGAAAGTCAAATTGAACCACATCCCTTTAGATTAATGCTTAAAGAATTTATAGGAATTTCTCCATTTGGCTTAATTACAACTAAAGAACCCATTAAACTACTCTCTATCAATGCTCTTATTGGAAGCATCATCAGTATGATTTGTTTTGGTCTGTATCGAATAACTGGTGATACAGTGCAATGGGTTGCATTTGGAATTGGAATATATTTTTTGACCTGCTGGATTCAGGGATTAAAAACGAGAGATCCTGTTACCTTTGAAATGATTTTTAAAACCAAGTCTTTCATACTCGTCGTTTTTGGATTTCCTTCTATCAGCTTTATCACCTATTCCATGGCTGCGTTTGGTCCTTCTTTTTATATGAGAAATTATGGAATCACTGAAGCGGAAGTTGCAACAATACTTGGATTGATTACAGCGGTTTCAGGATCTATCGGAGTCATTAGTGGGGGCATCATAGCTGATAAGCTTAGAGAGAAATACATCAATGGGAGATTGTATGTAGGATTTGCTGTAATAATCTTGGGTATACCTACAGCATTGGCATTTTTATACAGCAAAAACCTCTATGCATCATATGTTTACTATGCTTTATTTCAAATAATCACTCCTATGTGGGTAGGCATTGCACCAGCAACTGTCTCTGATCTAGTTCTTCCCAGAATGAGAGGGTTAGCCAGTGCGTTTTATCTGTTGATGGTGAGTATGATTGGCCTAGCTCTCGGGCCCTACTGTGTCGGTAAATTAAGTGACATTTATCAATCCACAGGGTATTCATCGGGTGAAGCATTAAAAACGGCCCTTGCTACAGGCTTACTGGCTCTTATTGTGACAGCTATTGCGTTAACCTTTGCTTGTTATTACTTACCTCGGGATGAGGCGAGTAAAGTTGAGAGAGCGAAAGCTTTGGGAGAGCTATAACACTACTCTTGGTAAGCAATCCATATTTTCAAAACACCATTCGGTACTGAGAATATCCCATCCCAACCTGAAGGCACAAGAATACCTTCTCCTGGGTTAGTAATAAGTTGCTCACCATTCTTATTGGTTAATATGATGGAGCCTTTCAGTGGATACATAAATTCATGAAATGTCTCAGAACCAGAAACAGAACCTGCACTTGATTCCCATAGGCCAATCTGAAACGTTTCATTTTTATTTGAAAAAAATGTGAGATCCCTTGCTGTTAAATCACTTTCACCAGGAGAATATTCTTCAAAGTCACCCAGCTCATATTGAAACACTCTAGCATCATTAATTTTTACAATGTAATTAGCATCAACATTCTCAGTTTCATTAATTCCATCAACGGCATAGATAATTTTTAAATCTTTTGTAATTGCGAAATCACCCATCCAGCCTTTAGGAATCATAAAGGATTCACCTACTCGATAAATATGGTTATGCCCATCGACAGTTTTTGTCAAAACTTCACCTTCTAGAATATACATATATTCATTATAAGGATAAGGTTCATCAATGATTTCTGAACCTACTTTTGATTGATAAATTCCAATAATAAAGTTTTCATCATTGGATGTGAATATTTCAAGATCTTTAGATAAAAATTCAGCATAACCAGTATCAACAGACTCAAACTCTATTACTTGTAGTTCATCGAAAGTATTTTTATTCAATTGAATTAAATCTGATGCGTTAGATACATGAATTAATGAAAAAAAAATCGAAGCAATAGTTAAAAATTTATACATCCAATAATTATAGTCTACTTATGTCTTAATCCTAGCCTTAAATCAAAATCTAATTTGCCTGCTTCATTATGTCTTTGCATAACTTGTTCAAGACTCTGTAAAATTTTCTCAGGCATATTTGTAGTTTTTCTAATATTCATATCCACATGAGCCACTATTGTTTCTGAGATAGCAGCTAACTCATTATCTTTATTGAGAAGAATCCCAACAAAATGTATTAGCTTATGATTGGAGTCAATTATTTTAAATCTTGAATAAATCGTTTCACCCTCAATAAATTCTTTCAAATATCGAATACTATCTTCTAAAGCAAAAGTTGAAAATCCTTCCTTAAAATAATCTTGATCAAACCCAATTTCTTCAAACAGTGGTCTAGAGTAAACATCAAAAGATCGGAGATAATAAGCCACATTCATATGGCCATTGATATCACACATGTCTTCTGTCACTATTTTCTCAGCACCTATGTATGGAAATTTATTTTTAATATCGGTCATTTAGTCATCATTTGTTTTATTAAAATAGAGATATATTGCAGCGGATAAGCCTGCAGTACTAAAAATCATACACATTACCATAATTTGATAACGAGCTGCAGTTAATGGATCAATACCAGATAGGATTTGTCCAGTCATCATTCCTGGAAGCGCCACTAAACCAACAGCTAATAGAGCATTAATTTGAGGAATCATTGCAGCTCCCATAGCAATTTTTCTGGCTTCAATATAGCTTTCACCTCTATTGATTTCAGCTGTAAATCGTTCTCCAACTAAACTGATTGTATTCATACTGTTAGCAAATACCATACCTGATAGTGGAATTATATATTGAGGTTCAAACCAGCGAGGAAGCTCTAAAATAATTTGAGTAACCAATAATAGAACGCCAATTCCACTAATTCCAAGAGAGATAAAAATAATAGAGAATGCTCTTATGCCTTTTTGTTGTAATGGACGAAGAGCAATATAAGAAGACATCAGAACCATAAATATTACAACTAAAAGAACTAATATTGGACTGTCAGTCTCAAATATATATGTCAAAATATAGCCTACTAACAAAAGCTGTATAAGCATTCTAATATTGGCATAAATTGCTTGTATAGAATCAAGCTCCCATAACTTCATAATGAGAATCAATAGAATGACTGGTATAAAACCTATCAGAAGACTGGTAATTGATATTATATTAACTGACACTATTTCTATGATGAATTAAGCACTATGAATGCTTAATATTCATAGTGATTTCAGCAGTAAATACGGTTTCATCATTTTTGTCTTTAATAATCACTGGCACAAGTGTTTCTCCTTCTTTGCTCCAGTCTATCCCAGTACCATCAGAGATAGCCGTCAAATCAGTTTTAGCTTTCTTGAGATACTTTACTGTCATACCTGATGGGATCCATCTACTTTTATCTTTGACTGAAACTTCTGTCATAAGACCGCCTGCAAATTCAGCCATATTGCACATCGCTATGGCATGAACAGTATTAATATGGTTTGTGACTGCTTTTCTTTTTTTTATTTTTATCTCAACATAATTACTCTCAATCTCAATAATCTTAGGTCGAATTGATAAAAAGTAAGGGGCGTTAAGACAGATGCCTAGGCCAAATAGTTTTTTTCCGAATGGATAATTAATGGCTTTTTTATATAATTTTAGTGTCTTTCTCATATTTATTTATTAGTTATCAATCTTAGCATACTCAATCCAATCAAGTAGTAAACGATGCTGATCTGGATATTTTTTATTAGAACAATTTTTGATAGTTACATTATTTTAACTCTAATACCTAAATAGAACTTTATGGTTTTTGTTTAGATTAATCTAAATTATATCCACGTTCCCCATGCAATGTAATATCTAGGCCATCAGACTCTTGTTCTTCTGATACTCTTAAGCCCATAGTTTTATCGATGACTTTAAGAATTATATAACTCACGCTGCCACAATAAACAATTGTCACTATGACTCCTATCATTTGTGCTAAAACTTGAGAACTGATTGTTCCATCTATGCCAGAACCTCCAAATGTTGCTGATGAAAATACACCCGTTAGTATCGCTCCAACAATTCCCCCTACTCCATGAACACCAAAGACATCTAAAGAATCATCGTAGCCTAGTTTTCTTTTTAGAGATGTTGATGCAAAATAACAGACAACGCCAGATGCCAAACCTATAGCAATTGCACCTAATGGGCCGACACTTCCAGATGCTGGAGTTATAGCAACTAAACCTGCAACAGCTCCTGTAATGATTCCTAATAGACTGGCTTTATTTGAAAATATTTTTTCCATTAATGCCCAGGTTAAAGCTGCTGCAGCTGTGGCTACTTGTGTCACAAGCATTGCCATAGCAGCAACTCCATCTGCAGCAAGTTCACTGCCTGCATTAAAGCCAAACCAACCTACCCAAAGCATGCATGCTCCAATAAAGGATAAGGCTAAATTATGAGGTGCCATTGGTGTACGAGGATAACCAATCCTTGGACCAATCACTATACAAGCAACCAAAGCTGCTATACCAGCATTGATATGAACAACAGTACCTCCAGCAAAATCAATAATGCCAAAATTACTCAAATAACCACCACCCCATACGTTATGACATATTGGTGCATAGACTAAAATTAGCCATAATGCTGAGAAAACAGACATAGATGAAAACTTCATTCGGTCAGTAAATGCTCCAACGATTAAAGCAGGCGTAATTATTGCAAAAGTAGCTTGAAACATTACAAATAAACTTTCAGGAATGGTGCCTGAAACAGCATCAACTGTAATACCATTAAGAAACATGTTTCCAAAACCTCCCCAAAATGCATTCGGCTCTCCAAATGCGAGTGAGTAGCCAAAAACAACCCAAATTAATGTTGCAATACCTGCAATCGCAATACATTGTGCAAGTACGGAAAGAATATTTTTACTCCTAACTAGGCCTCCATAAAAAAGTGCTAAACCTGGAAGTGTCATAAATAAAACCAGTGCACTAGCTGTTAACATCCAAGATGTATCACCTGAGTCTAATTCATCAGTGTAGCCAACTGTTGGTATCAAAATACCTACCAAACAAGCAAATAGCCCAAAACTAGTCATTAATTTTTTTAAATTTAATATTGTTGATTTGTCCATAATCTTATTCCTGAATATTTTATTGCTGTATGTTGAATTCTTAGATTGCATTATTACCTCTCTCTCCTGTCCTAATTCGAATCACATCTTCTAAATTAGTAATAAATATTTTTCCATCGCCCATATTGCCTGTAGATGCATTCTCTATAATAGATTCCGTAACTTGCTCAACCATGTCATCAGTCACGATTATTTCAATTTTTATTTTTGGTAAAAAATTTACTTGATACTCCGCACCTCTGTAGAGTTCTGTATGCCCTTTTTGCCTTCCTATTCCTCTAACTTCGGATACCGTGATACCTTGAACACCTAAGTTTGTTAGTTTTTCGTGCACATCATCAAGCTTAAAGGGTTTAATAATTGCTGTTATTAGTTTCATAATCTTATCCTTATTTATTGCGACTCTTAAAGATCATCATATTACGAGGGAAGTAATAATTAAATACATCAACAAGAATCTTGAGTTTATTGAGTTGTCTCTTCATTAAATTATTGCTATGAATCAGATTATTCAAAAGAAAAACCTTTACCAAGACTCAAGATTAAAAAATTATCTCCTGATGGTCCAACCAACGTACTGTCTGATGAAATATATTTAATAGTGGCATCTAATTCAGCTACTGTAAAACCGTATCCAAATTCAATATAACTGCCTGCAGCGTCTTGAGAAAAATCTCCATAGGTGACATAAAGTCCATTTTCAAAAGCATACGATGCTGAAACAAAAGTATAATCTAGAGTTGGTCCATCGAAGTTTTCATAATCACCAAAAGCTCCATCAAGGCAAAACGAGCTGTAGCAAAATCCTAAATTAATCTCTTCATAAGTATCATCAAAGTCATCGGTATAGTAATAACCTGTGAATCCAAGATTGTATGTAAAATCACCCGATTCATCAGAGCCTGAATAACCAAAAAATCCATCCACTTCTAATCCTTCAGTCACTTGTGCAGCCCAAGTACCTGCATAAAAGCCATTCGATGAATAATCCAATCCAGCTGATGCTGAAGATTTTTCCTGTGCGATGCCTCTAAAGATATACTCACTCTCATAACCAACATTAGCTGATGTCTCAGCATTAAGTTGATGAGGTGAAAATAATAGAATTAAAAGTATTGAAAATAAGATATTTTCATTATTATTCATTGGCTTAGACTCCTAAAAAAGTTAGTAAATGATTAACTCATTGGTTCGAAAAAAATTAGATAAACACAAGGGATGTGCCTTATTTTTTTTATAAATGGTAACTTATTTAGAGAACTGTTTAGCTTCTTGCTGCAAATTTCTCTTCGTATGGGAGTGAATATACTAGCTGCTTTTTTTCTGTCAAGAAAAAATAAACTTTAGGCTATTTTTCCTTCTTAAAGTATTATTTCTTCATAAATGATACTGAACAGAATAAAATTTTTCCGCAATCGTGGCATGTAATTATTTGACAATATGAGTCCTCAATCTAAATTACTACTATCCTCAATTGCATTGGGTACAACAATTGCTCTCTTCTCAATTATTGACACAAATAAAAATTATGTGAAGTTGCCCAATCATGTTCTTGCTATTGTCAATGATGTTGTCATTGAAAAAAATAAATTAGACATCGTTCTAGATCTAATGGCACAAGATAAAAAAGAACGTTTAACAAAAAAAGACCAAGCACTTGCAATTGAAAGAATTATTGAAGAAGAACTACTCGTGCAATACGCCTATTCAAATGGACTCCTCAATGCTGATGAAAACATCAGAAAAACTATCATACGATCTGTTATTGATACTGTTGTTGATCAAGTCATAGCAATTAAACCAAATGAACAAGTACTGAAAGATTTCTATTTATCAAATCAGCCAATTTTTACTCTAGGTGAAGAGGTCAAAATCATTGTCCTGAATATTAAAAGCCTGGATGATGCGAATAACATCATTAGAATCTGGAAGGAAACCAAAAATGAATCACTATTATTAATTAAAGATACAATAAGGCAATCAACTATACCGAATGATTTCATACCATCGATAACTCTACCTCGATTGATTGGACCTAAACTTGCAAAGGTTGTTGACCGTCTAGAACTATATTCAATCAGCAAACCTATTGAAAATTATTCTGATTACAGTGTAGTAATTCTAAAAGATCGAAAAAATAAAAAAACACCCGATTATAAGAATATAAAACAAACAGTATTACAAGAATACAAAAGAAGGATGAGAGAAGACATACTGTCTAATTTAGTAGCAGATCTAGAGAAAAAAGCTGAGATTAGAATCAACACCGACCTAAATTAATGTCCCACAAATTGATTAATCAATTTTGCACACTGACACTATTGGTGTTCATTAGTTCATTTTCACACAGTGTATCTGCCCATACTAGAAGTGTTTCTTATTCAAACTGGTTGATCAATAATGATCAAATTATCATGACATTCATTGCCCCTGCTAGAGAAGTTACAAAATTAAATGAATACCAATTACTCTATCCTGACTTAGCAGCAAGTCTGGAAAAGCATCTAGTCAATTCCATCCATCTGAACCCAAGTAGCAAGCTTATTAACAATAAAGCCTTACTGACTGAACAAGGAACGGTTGGCATAGAGCTTATATATAAAATTGACAAGAAAAATATCCCACTAATGATTGAAATGAATGCTTTCTATGATGTGACATCCAGTCATACTCATTATGCGACCATCAATACTAGAGAAGGCTTGAACAAAAGCATTATAGTCAATGAGCAAAATCGATCATTTGAAATTCTTTCATTGGATGAAAAATCAAAAGATCAAACTATCAAAGAAGTAATTTTTGGTTATATTGATTTAGGTTTCACCCATATACTCAGTGGTTTTGATCATTTGGTATTTTTATTACTACTATTACTGTTATGCAGTAGTCTTAAAGAACTCTTCTTTACGGCCACTGGCTTTACTGTTGGGCATAGCCTAACTTTATTTTTAGCGGCATCCAATTTGGTTATACCAAATACAAAAATCATTGAATCTTTAATAGGATTGACAATTGTCATAACAGCCATTGAAGCAATTAACCTGCCCATAATAGACAAGAAAAGAATGTGGTTAGGTTCTATATTTTTGTTTATATTATTACTACTGATATCAGTATCTACTTCAATTATCGATAATTCATTATTCATTATCGGTATCGGTCTTTTAACCATTAGTTATCTCAAATTGATCCAAGATCAAGATACTGCATCTAGATACAGGCCATTACTAGCTTGTATTTTTGGAACAATTCATGGGTTTGGATTTGCAAATATCTTAAATGAAATGGGTATTGTAAAGACAAATTATTTACAGGCATTATTTAGTTTCAATATTGGAGTAGAATTAGGCCAAATTCTAGTCCTTACAGTCCTTTGGCTTTCATACACCTACATAAAGAAACATACAAAAAATAAATATTTTTTTGAAATACGAAGTCTTATATCTTCAATCTTATTATCAATTGGTCTATATTGGTTGATTACAAGATTATTTATATAAAAAGGTACTGGACTAAAGGGAGGTTGAGAAATGAAAGCATTCTTAAAGAGAGTCGTCGTTATTTTATTAATTCTAGTAATCACAGCTGTTGGTTATATATTTTCAATCTCACCACAATCAAAAACAAAATTAACAACTGATTACTTTGATACCAACCCCTTTACAACTGAACTTGCCACAAATAAAACAAGGCCTATTTTTATTGAAGATATAAAAGGTAATCAAAAACAAATTCTCTGGGGTGATACCCATGTTCATACAACCTATTCAATGGATGCTTTCTATATGTCACTCCCTATGATGCATGGTTCTAGAGGAGCTTTTCCTGCTGCTTTTGCATGTGACTATGCACGATTTATTTCGCAACTAGATTTTTATGTATTAACAGATCATGCGGAATCATACATACCAAGAACCTGGAAAGATCAGGTGGACAGTATTAGGCAATGCAATGCTATTTCAGGCAATGAAGATAATCCTGATTTAGTCGCGTTTATTGGATGGGAATGGACTCAAGCTGGACCAACACCTGAAACTCACTATGGGCATCATAATGTTATTTTTAAAGACTATAAAGAAGGACAAATTCCAGATAGGCCTATTGCTGCTGGTGGCGCTTTAGCTAATATTTTGAGAACCCAATTGGCTGATGTAAATAGAAATCTTTTTTTACTGGACCCACTAAACAGAGACTATTACTGGTCCTTTGCAGACTATCTTGATGCGATTTTATCTACTCCTAACTGTGAAGAAGGAATTCCTTCAAATTATCTCCCAAAAGACTGTTATGAAAGTGCAACAACCCCAGGAGAACTCTATGCCAAACTTGATGATTGGGGTTTTGATGTTGAGGTTATTCCACATGGGACAACATGGGGATTTTATACTCCACAAGCTGCAAGCTGGAAAGAATACACCAATACACCCGATAACATTAGACCCGATTACAATAGTCTCGTTGAAATATATTCTGGACATGGAAATTCAGAAGTGTTCTTTGATTTCCTAGAAGTGGAGATTGATGAAGAAGGAAATATGAGTTGTCCTGAACCAACATTAAACTACCTTCCAACATGTCATCAAGCAGGAGTAATTATGAAGAAACTCTGTTTGGATGAAGGGAAAACAGAAGAGACTTGCGAGAACCTTGCAATAAAAACTAGAGAGGAGTTGAATACATTTCCAGGCGGTTCAGGCATGAGACTACTTTATGGAGCTGATAATCAATCATGGCTAGATGCAGGGCAAGCTAGAAATACGTATCTACCATCTTTCAATTACAGACCTAAAAAGTCTATTCAATATGGTCTTGCTCTAAGAAATAATAATTACAGCGATGACAAAGAACGATTTCGTTGGGGTTTCATTGGATCCAGTGATACTCATAAATCAAGAGCAGGTCATGGGTTTAAACAAATACTCAGAAATGGTGGTACAGAAGCCACAGGCGTTACAACTGAGAAATGGAGGAACCTATTAAACACAGTCACTGCTGAGAAACGAAAAAGTGGTTTGAGAACATTAACAGAACTCCAAGAATTACGAGGGCCATCTGCGATTGATACTGAAAGACAGATGAGTTTCTTTACCCTCGGTGGCTTAATGGCAGTGCATTCAGAAGGACGTGATCGTGAGTCTATTTGGAATGCAATGAAGCGAAAAGAAGTGTTTGCTACTACAGGTCATAGAATCCTAATTTGGTTTGACTTGATCAAAGGTGAAATGAAACTACCAATGGGATCAGTGACAAAACAAAAAATTAATCCCACTTTTAAAGTCAAAGCTTTAGGCTCTTTTAAGCAACTTCCAGGCTGTCCTGATTACGTTCATGAAGCGTTATCAGAAAGAAGATTGAAAAAGCTTGCTGATAATGAATGCTATAATCCATCAGATGAAAGACACCGCTTAGTCAGAATTGAGATAATTCGAATCATGCCACAAAATAATTCCAGTGAAGATCCAAGAAATCTCATTGATGATGTCTGGAAAAGCTTTGAATGCGACTCCAATACTATTGAATGCAATATAGAATTTACTGACGATGAATTTGAGAATAATGCAAGAGATGCTGTCTATTATGCAAGAGTAATAGAAGAAGATATCTTATTAGTCAATGGAGCTAATTTGAGAACAAAATTTGATGATAGCGGAAATGCTATTTCTGTCGATCCTTGTTTTGGTGATTTCCGTACTGATTATACTGATGAATGTTTAGCGCCTGAAGGTCATAGAGCTTGGTCCTCGCCAATCTTCATTGACTATAAGTAAAAAAATACCAGCAATATGTTCTTGCCCACTATTGATAATTTAAATCATAGCGCATTGACCCACATCAGCATATCTAATAATTTTTATAAAGAATGAATAGAGGCTAACTATAATATGAATTCAATAGACGATATTAATCTTTCCAAACGAGACTTTCTCAAGTACACCACGAGCTTGCTTTCAGCCACAGTACTTCCCTTTTCATATCAATCAGCCTTAGCAAAAGAACATTGGGATGTCATAGTAATCGGTGGAGGCACTGCTGGTTTACCTGCAGCTATTTTTGCTGCACAAAGAGGATTAAAAGTACTCATCATAGAAAAAGCTTCAATTTTAGGAGGCACTTTATTCTTATCAACAGGACAGATTGCAGGTGCAGGAACCATATTCCAAGAAAGAAAAGGAATTAAGGATACACCCGATCAACACTATGATGACATCATGAGAATTAATAATGGAACCTCTGACCCGATTCTCACTAGAACACTTGCTGATCATGCAGGCCCAACGATCAATTGGCTGGAGAAAAATGGATACAGTATTTTTGAAAATCATCCTGTGAAAAAAATTGCCCATGATCCTTTTAGGATACCTAGATATCAACAAGGTCCTATGGGAGGAATGTCTATTCTCAATGTATTAAAACCTATTGTTGATAATCAGATCAACAAAGGTTCCATTACAGTTCTTCTAGAAACCAGTGCTAATGATCTGATTCAATCCGCTAATGGAGACATCACAGGTGTGATAGTTGAAAACAATAAAGGCAATATCTTAGAGTACAAAGGACAAAATATAGTTTTAGCTTCAGGTGGTTGTGCTTCAAATCCACTTCTCTATGAAGAATTACATGGCGTTCCGCTATATTGCCAAATGGCTTATCCAGAAAGTCAAGGTGCGGGGCTAATATTAGGGCAATCGGTAGGAGGCTTCCTTAGAGGTGGAGAAAAATACTCACCACTGTATGGTATGGTCCTTTCAGACAATAAAGCACCTTCTACGCCATTTGCAGTAGCAAAAAATGTCATTGAAAGATTACCTTGGGAAATTTTAGTTAATTCAGAAGGAAAACGTTTTGTTCAAGAAGATCATCAGAGTATTGATCATATAGAGCATCTAATAGGGGAACAACCCAGTCATCGACATTGGGCTATTCTTGATCAGGCCATGCTCAGTCAAATGCCAGCTATGTTCTATGATTGGGGTGGCTTCACTAATGAAAAAATTATTGAAGAATCTGAAAAGAAAAACATGTTTAAAAAAGCAGACACTATTAGAGAATTAGCAATCAAAACAGGCCTACATCCACTAAACCTTCAAAAAACAGTTGAAGGCTACAATACTAATCTTGTAAATAAAACAGTAGATGAATTTGGACGTGAATATCGACCACTACCATTACAAAATGGTCCTTATTACTCCATCAGAATGAGTGGGTGGACCTTGTGTTCTTTTGCAGGATTGAGCATCAATGGAAATTTTGAAGTTATAAGACCGTCAGGAGAACCAATAAAGAATCTCTACGCAATTGGTGAAGTGATTGGATTTGGTGCCACCTCAGGTAATGCTTATGTTAATGGCATGGGTGTTACTCCTGCACTAACCTATGGTCGATTATTAGGGCAGAATATCAGCTCTAGTTAATCACTCGCCTTGACATTGTTTGCTCTTTTACTCAGTTCTAGCCCTAGATAGAATATCAGAGAGAAGACCAACGTACTAAGCAGCAACCTAAAATCGAATGGTATTGCTAATGCGTATGTTTGTGCTAGTGATTTAGTACCAAGACCATTGACATATACACCAAAGTTAACAATCAGATGCCACAAAATAACACTGGTAACACTGCTTTTGAATAACGAGCCTAATGAACCATCATTTATTGTTCTAGCTAGTAATCCTATTAGGATCATAGAGCCATAAACAAAGAGCATTGTGGAGCCATAAAAACCTAATAATAAATCAGTCATAAATAATATTGAAACAGGTAAAAATAACTGTAGGGTTTTATTATTTGATATAAATGGCATAAAGATAGCCATTGCTATTATTGGTGTATAACTAGGTGGCATAACGAACCTTGATAAAAAAATACAGAAAACGAGTAAGAAAATAGATTTCATCAATTCATTTATATTCATCATGGACCCCTATATTATTTATCAAAATTATAACAAAATTTAAGACGACATCATTGGTTATTTTTGAGCAAAGATAAAATTAAATTCTTCAACGATAATGGGCATATCATCAGTACAAGATTTATTATATTTTTTCAAAAGGCCGTTCCAATAATCTCTATGCAACGGGATCCAAATATCTGGATCTTGAACAGGTGGACCATCCATTTGAGTTTCTTTATAAGTGATCTCACCAAATGTTGTATTGTAAAGATTTGATATTTGGATCATTACTTCTGGCGTACCATCATAGCCTAGGAGAATAATTGGCATATTAATAACAGAGTTGGGATGTTTTTCTATAGTCATAATCCATGGCAAACTAAACGTTGCTACCTTTTCCTTTTCTTTAATAAAATCAAGAATTAATCCTGTTGTCTCTTCATCTATTCCGATGCATCTAATTTGATGATCTCTTCTGAGTTTAGAATCATAGTTCACAGCTTTTTCAAAAAAAATATCAATTAAGTCATGATCAAGATTTTTTTCAGGCCCCTCTCTATCTATCACTATTGATCTTATCATTGGATGATTCTCCTCTATTTTTAACTTTAGATTTTTTAATATAAATATTTTTTATAAATAAGATACTACTATCTTCTAGATTATGAATTTTTTCAATACGACTTTTTAATTGCATGGTAGACTTCATTTAACCATTGTTTTTAATATAATTAACTTGAATGCTAAGAAATAATTATAAGTTTTTGAAAATGAAGAAGATTGCATTTTGTACTCTTTTTATCTCATTGCTAGCAGTTCATAGTTCCATTTCTTTCGCTGAGTTTGAGGCTAATGAAGCCATTGAACAACTATCCACACTGACAGATCAATTAAACAAAGAAAGCATCAACGAACGAAGTATTAAAACTATCAGAGAACAGTCTACAAAATTAAGAGCATCAGCTCTCAATTGCATCGATGAAGTTGATCCTCAGGTTCAAGCATTAAAAGAAGAAATTGAAGCCATTGGGGACATTAATCCAGAAATTGATATTCAAGTCTATGATCGACTAACAAAAGCAAAAGAAAATCTAAGACGTGTTGATACAAATTTGAAGAACTGTTCTCTTACCGTAGTTCGCTCATCAAGGTTAATTGATTTATCGAACAAATTATTAAATGATTTGACAACAGAATTATTAAGCGAGAAAGATAAAAATATCCTGGATGCTATAACCTCAATTCCAGAGCAAATAACACTTTTACCAATTCTATTTTTTGATCAAACATTACAAAAAGTTAATCAAAATACAATTATCGTATTAGTCTTATTGCTACTAGTTGGCTTTAGTTTTGGTTTTTTTCTGGGCGATCAAATAAAAAAAATTCAATACAATAGCTTTTTCAAAAATATTAATAGGCAGTTAATACTTGACCTAAGATCACTCTTTAAGCCTTTTGGAAGAGTCCAAGCACCTTTTCTTATAGGAACATTAGGTGTGACTGCTGCATTGAGTCTAGCCCTATCCTCAGGACCAAATGAATCTTGGTTAATAAGAATGACATTAAGTCCAGTAATTATTTCATTATCTTATGTTTTGATTAATTGGGTTACTGGTTCTCTATCTCTAAATGCGATCAAAGAAGATAATAAAAAAGAAGATAAAAAAACGTTAAAAAATAAATTAAAGTTTTTAACGCTTGTATTAATTTCTAGTTACATCCTTTTTGGACCCGAATGGCTTTCAAGTAATATAGCTGCGACTCAATCTTTAATGAGGATTAGTATAGTTAGCCTAATTATACTTTCAATGATTTCAGTTCTTACTTCTGTATCAAAAGTGTTTTCTCTAAATGGTGAATATGGAATATTAAAATTTTTAGGCTATTCTGCACTTGGTATTAGTTTCTTAGCAGAATTATCAGGTTTTCATAATCTTTCAAGCTTTATATTGAGCGGCTTCATAATCACATTATTTTCTTCCTATGTTTTTTGGTCACTTTTATCCTTAAGTGAGACAAGTACACAATGGATTGATACGAGCACGAATACCATTGGGATAAAAATTAGAGGGTTCCTCAATATACCTAGAGATCAGGGCAAATCTAAACTAGGAGTATATCAACTGTTTTTTGACGCACTATTCTGGCTTGGCTTTTTAATGATAATTTTTCAAATATGGGATCCTACAGGCACTGTTTTAGGAACAATTTCATCATATGCAACGGATGGTATCCCCATGGGAGATATACGAATAATTCCAACGAATATTATTGCAGGAATCATTGCTTTCGTAGTCTTAACTGGCATAACAGGATGGATCAAAGTTTGGATTGAAAAAAGATGGTTAAGGCAGATCACATCAGATAGAGGAGCAAGGGATGCCTTGGTTACTATCGTGGGTTATGCAGGATTTACGCTCTCTATCTTAGTTGGTTTATCGATCGGTGGTATCAATATTACAGGATTAGCCGTGGTAGCAGGTGCACTTTCAGTAGGTATTGGTTTTGGATTGCAGTCCATAGCAAACAATTTTGTCTCAGGCATTATTCTACTTTTTGAACGACCTATTAAATCAGGCGATTTTATTAGTGTTGGTGATGTTGAGGGTTATGTGAAAAAAATAAGCATTAGAGCCACAGAAATAGAAACATTGGATAATCAAGATATGCTTATTCCCAATTCTGAATTGGTCTCCGGAAGAGTCACTAATTGGGTTCTCCATAACCCATATGGAAGACTAAGACTCAAGATTGGAGTTGCATACGGCAGTGATGTAAAAACAGTAATTAATATTCTAGAAAGCATTGCTTGTACTAATGAACAAGTGATTACTGATGGAAGAGCATCCCCTCCTAAGGCATTATTTATGGGCTTTGGAGATAGTGCCTTGGATTTTGAGCTTAGAGTTAGGATATTAGATATCAAAAAAAGATACGATGTTTTAAGTGAACTCAATTTGGGAGTCAATGATGAATTCATTAAAGAAGGTATTAAAATACCCTTTCCTCAAAGAGATATTCACATTAAAGATTGGTCTAATAAAAAATAAATAGATAATCATAACTAAAGGGTCAGTGGATATTCTGAGTAAATATTTGTCTATAGATGGTCTTAGAGATGACCCATCTCAACGATTAATTATTCAAGAGCTATCCTTATTGCAATCTCACTTAACTACTCTTGATAAAAACGAAAATAGATTTTTAAATATAGGATTCAAAAAGAGAGAGAAATGGGACAACAAAGGCATGTACTTATGGGGTGATGTAGGCAGAGGAAAAACATTTCTCATGGATTTATTTTTTGAAACCTTGGATATCAAAAAGAAAAAGAGATTACATTTTCATCATTTATTGGATGAAATCCATGAAGCCATTAAACTAACTAAGAATATAGAAAATCCAATTGAAGACTTTGTTAAAAATATTGCTAAAGAGGTCAGAGTAATATGTTTTGATGAATTCTATATTGAAGATATAGCCGATGCTATGATACTGAGCAAACTATTAGAAAATATATTCAAGTATAAAATATACCTTGTCATCACATCTAATTGTATGCCATCTGAGTTATATAAAGATGGCCTACAAAGAGATCTTTTTTTACCCGCTATAGATTCAATTAAAAAAAACCTAATGATAATTAATATTAGTCAAGGTGTTGACTACAGACAAATCATTAATAAAAGCACTCAGCTTCCTATTGAAAATGATGATTATGATCATAAAAATCTTGAAAAATACTTTTTATCAATTAATGGGTCTAATTATAAAACAAATGAAAGCATTATTATTCGTGGAAGAGAAATTGAAAGTCTTTACTGTGGAGATCAAATAGTATGGTTCGATTTTCTCGCCATTTGTGGTTATAAAAGAAGTAAAAATGATTACATTGATATAGCAAACAAATACAAAAACATCATCATCTCCAATATTATAGAAATGAATTCAGAAATGGAGAACGAAGCTAGAAGGTTCATTGCACTCATAGATGAATTATATGATCAAAATATTAATCTAATACTAGCGACAAATAATGATTATAAAAATCTTTACCAAGGAGAAAAACTTAAATCTGAGTTTAAAAGAACTTATAGTAGATTAATTGAAATGCAAGACAATGATTATTCTAATGGAAACAAAGATATAAATTTTTAAATAACTTCTTTATTGTCCATATAAGCTCTTAAAGCTTTAGGAACAATAATTGACCCATCTTCTTGTTGGTAATTCTCTATAACAGCTATAAAAGTCCTTCCTACAGCCAAACCAGATCCATTTAAAGTATGCAGATATTCACTTTTACCTGAGATATTATTTTTCCATCTTGCCTTAATTCTTCTTGATTGGAATGACTCACAATTACTGCATGAAGAAATTTCCCTATATCTATTTTGTGAAGGTAACCAAACTTCAATGTCATAAGTTTTAGCCGAGGTATCTCCAGTATCACCAGCACACAATAATACAACTCTATAAGGTAATTCTAACTTTTTTAGAATTGACTCAGCATGATTGGTAAGTTCTTCTAGCGCATCGTATGATTCTTCAGGTTTTACAATTTGAACTAATTCTACTTTTTCAAATTGATGCTGCCTGATCATACCTTTTGTATCTTGACCATAAGAGCCTGCTTCTGATCTAAAACAGGGTGTATGGGCCACCATTTTAATCGGTAATTCAGTTTCATCTACTATTCTATCTCTGATGAGGTTTGTAAGTGGAACCTCTGCTGTAGGAATTAAATAAAAATCTTGATCTCCATTAATCTTGAATAGATCGGACTCAAATTTAGGCAGTTGTCCAGTTCCCTCAAGACTTCTTGACTTAACAAGACTCGGAACATAATGCTCTGTATAACCATTATTATTGGTTTGATGATCTAACATAAAAGCAATCAATGCTCTGTGAAGTTTTGCATAATTATTCTTAATGACAGTAAATCTTGATCCTGATAACTTCGATGCTTCCTCAAAATTTATTTCTCCTGACTGTTCACCTAATTCAACATGATCTTTAATACGATCATTACTTATTTTTGGCTCTCCCCACTTCTTTATTTCTAGATTTTCGCTTTCATTTTTCCCAGAAGGAACTGACTCATGAAGTATGTTGGGTATAGTCTTAGATAGATAATTAAAATCAGTCATGAGTTCAGATATTTTATCTTCGGATTCTTTTAATATTTTATTCAAAGATTTCATCTCTGTTTTTAATTCTTCTTTATCACTATCCAGTAGCTGATTTGATCCAATATCTTTTGAAATGAGATTCTTTTTACTTCTCATATCTTCAATATTGGATTGAATTTTTCTTACCTTTATATCGAGCTCAATAAAATAATCCAGATCAAAATTGCTGGATCTTTTGTGAAGACTACTAGCTATCAAGTCCCTATTTTTTCTTATAATTTTTGGATCAATCATTTAATTTTATTATTTCGATATTTATTAGTTATTAATTATATCCATTTGCTGATAGTAAAAAAACCAACAATTACACCTATACTATCAGCTATCCAATCAAACCATTCAAATGATCTATGAATAAAAAAACCCATTTGCATTAATTCTAATAAAAGACCAAAAAATACTAAGTAAGATAGAAGAATAAATTTATGGCTATATTTATAGATCATTACAAACCAGCTTGTTAAAAAAAAGAACATAAGAAAATGAATTAGCTTATCTATGCCAATCAATGAATCAAATATTTCAATATCTGGTGTATTCATGAAATGCAAGACAGTTATAGATAAGACTAATAAAGTACTAATGAAGTTCTGAATGTCTTTGGATAAACCCTTAAAATAGTCAATCATTTGATTGGTCAATAATTTCAGTGTTTTTAGGAGGGTTAAAAACAAATTCATTGTTGCTAAGATTAGTGTTAATTAAAGCATTTATCAGCTTTATTTCTAATGATTCATTTTTACTATCTACAAATGTAAGCTTATTCAAGATGCCGTTCAGGATACTGATATTTATCCTTTCAAAACTATTTCCTCTAGTATTTGAAATAAGTGAAAATAATACTTCACTGTCATCTGTATCAATTTTTTCAATCGAATAAAAATTTAAGATACTAGCATTTCTAAGAAGCAAAATAAGAAATGAATCGTAAGCTTCTATAGGTAATGAAGAGATTAACAGCTGATTTAGCTGTGAATCAAAGATACTTAGTTTATCTTGATGTAAGATGATTTTCTTTACAAAAGGCTGCTTGATATCCCATATTAAGTGATGAGGTTTTTTTATTTTTATACGACCATTCGATTGATTGATCATTGCATTAGAAACAGAATAATTCGTCTGTATAAAATCAGCTTTTATGGTATTTATATTCTCTAGATATTCTTTTAAGCTTAGTTCTTGTGTAGAAATATTTTGAAATAATAATATTAATGATATACAAACAATTAGCTTACTGTTTACTTTCATTAAAATGAATATTTAATCTTTAGGTGGGGGTGGAGCCAGTATTTCCCTCTTACCATTTGGCTCAACCGCACTAAGTATGCCTATTTCTTCCATTTTCTCAATGATTCTTGCTGACCGATTGTATCCAATTCTTAATTTTCTTTGAACAGATGAAATAGAAGCATTTCTTGATTCGGTAACAAGTTTCACTGCCTCATCAAACAACGGGTCATTTTCGCTGTCATCAGAAGACTGACGATCCAAGCCTGGAAGATCATCAACGGCACCAGAAGTTATTTCATCAATAAATATTGGCTCGGATTCTAGCTGTAATTCTTTCGAGACTTGATTGACCTCATCATCGGAAACGAAGGCGCCATGAACTCTTATAGGATTAGAGGAACCGGGAGCAATATATAACATATCTCCATTCCCTAATAAGCTCTCAGCTCCCATTTGATCCAAGATGGTTCTTGAATCAACTTTTGCTGAAACCTGGAATGCGATTCTGGATGGGATATTGGCTTTAATAAGACCTGTGATAACATCAACAGAAGGTCTCTGTGTTGCAACAATCATATGTATACCTGAAGCTCTAGCTTTTGCTGCTAGTCGTGTTATTAACTGTTCCACTTTTTTACCAACAGTCAACATCATGTCAGCCAATTCATCAATAACTACAACAATATTTGGCAAAGTTTCTAAATCCGGTATTGCTGTGCTTTCTCCTAATTGAATTTGTTTATCTACATCAAATAATGGATCTTGGATAGGTTCACCATTTTTTATTGCATCTTCAATTTTCTTATTTAAGCCTTTAAGGTTTCTTACTTTTAGTTCTGACATTAGCTTGTAACGTCTCTCCATTTCTACTACACACCAACGAAGAGCATTTGCTGCTTGCTTCATGTCTGTCACAACAGGTGCTAATAAATGAGGTATGCCTCCATATACAGATAACTCCAGCATTTTTGGATCTATTAGAATCATCCTTACATCTTTCGGTGTTGCTTTATATAATAAACTTACAATCATGGCATTAATACCAACTGATTTACCTGAACCTGTTGTCCCTGCTATAAGAAGATGAGGCATTTTTTGCAGATCAGCAACTATAGGATTACCAGCAATATCTTTACCCAAAGCAATAGATAAGGGTGAACCCATATCTTCAAATGTCTTAGATCTAAGAATTTCTCCCAAAACAACTAGAGCTCTTTTTTCATTTGGAATTTCAATACCAATAAAAGATTTTCCTTCTATAACTTCAACTATCCTTACGCTTGATACCGAAAGTGACCTTGCTAAATCTTTAGATAGATTACTAATTTGACTAACTTTAACCCCAGGGGCTGGATTGATTTCAAATCGTGTGACAATCGGTCCTGGAAGTACTTCTTCAACTGTTGCGTCAATCCCAAAATCTTTTAATTTTAATTCTAATAAACGTGATAAAGCTTCGAGTGATTCTTCTGAATTTCCGTATTTTTCATTGGGTGTTTCATCCAAAAGATCTAAACTAGGAAGAGAAGTCGTATCACTGGATTCAAATAACTTAGATTGTCTTTGTTCTCTAGCTTTTAACCCTTCTTCTATTAAAGGTTTGGATTTTTCAATTTTTGGTTTTGAAGTGTATTTTTTAGGGGTTTTATCCACTTTAGTATCTGTGGAAAAAATTGTTTTGCTATCAATTTCATTTTTTACTTCAACAGTCTTGTTAAGAGTATTCTTTATTTCAATAGCCTTAGAAATATCTTTAGATTTCAATAGTACTTTTTTGACAGCTGTAATAATTAATATACTAGTTTTTATTACATATCTGCCAATTAGGTCTATCAAACTAATCCATGAAAAACCGATAAACACAGGAAGAAAAGAAAACCAAATAGCCAGCATTAAAAGAGTTGCTCCTATAAGGCTAAAGCTATTCAATAAAGAAGAAGCAATAACCAAGCCTAAAATTCCACCAGATCCTTCTGGCATCCAAGGTATAGATAGATGTATTGATGCGATTACACACGTTGTGATCAAAATTATGAGAAATGAAACAACTTTAAGTATTATCATTTCTTGATGAGACTGTTTTGATTCTTTAGATGTAATTAAAATCAAAGATAATATAAAGAATAGTAGCGGAATAAAATAACTGGATACTCCTATAAACGTTATTACTAAACTAGAAAAAAAAGAACCAAATATACCTATAAAGTTATAAACAATTTCATTAGAACCTGTCGAATTATATCCAGAATCAGTCGGGCTATAGGAAATTAAAGCCAAAAAGAATATCAAACCGAATGAGAATAATACGACTATAAGTGACTCTCGAAGTAATTCGCCTTTACTAAAAAACTTCTTGAAATTAATCTTTGAAATAATGATTCCTTATTTATAAATCAAATAATAAAATGAATTTAAGATAATATTTAAACTTAATTAATAATAATATCATTTTTTAAACAAAATCTAATACCACAGTTTCATATGAAAAAAACTAAACATGCAAAACTAATTATACTAGGCGCAGGGCCTGCTGGATATTCAGCAGCTGTCTACGCTGCAAGAGCGAACTTAAAACCAATATTAATCACTGGGTCAGAGCCAGGCGGTCAGTTAATGACTACAACGGAAGTTGATAATTGGCCTGGTGATCCTGAAGGACTGCTAGGTCCTATACTAATGGAAAGAATGTTAAAGCATGTTGAAAGATTCGAAACTGAAGTTATCTACGATCACATTGATAATTCAGACCTATCATCCAAGCCCTTTAAGCTAATTGGAGGAAATACTATTTATACAGCAGATAGTATTATAGTAGCAACTGGATCAACAGCTAGATATCTAGGCCTAGCAAGTGAAGAAGAATACAAAGGTAAAGGCGTTTCTGCTTGTGCAACATGTGATGGATTTTTCTATAGAGATGAAAATGTAGCTGTTGTTGGTGGCGGCAATGTTGCAGTAGAAGAAGCTTTATATCTATCAAATATTGCAAAGCAAGTAACACTAATCCATAGAAGAGATGAGTTGAGAGCAGAGAAGTTTTTACAAAATAAACTCTTTGAAAAAACTACCAAAGAAGGAAATATTTCGATTATCTGGAACCATACTTTAAAAGAAGTAATTGGAGATAAAAATGGTGTGTCAAAAATACTTTTAGAAAATGTTAATGAAACAAAAGAAACTAAACTTATTGATATTTCTGGTCTTTTCATTGCAATTGGCCATGATCCCAATACTAAAATATTTAAAAATCAAATAGAATTAGATGAATCAAATTACATAGTCTTAGATAAAGAAAATATACATTTCGCAACACAAACTAGTATAGAAGGTATTTTTGCAGCTGGTGATGTAGCAGATCCTACTTATAGGCAAGCAGTAACTTCTGCCGGTAGTGGTTGTATGGCAGCCCTCGATGTTGAAAAATACTTAGATGATTTATAGTAAATATAGTTTAGAATATTTTTTTGATTAACTAGAGATTTAAATATGCCTAAAGCAGATGCAATACAAATGAATGGAGTGGTAAAAGAAACACTTCCAAATACTATATTCAGAGTTGAATTAGAAAATGGACATATGATCACAGCTCATATCTCTGGAAAAATGAGGAAAAATTATATTAGAATTCTTACTGGGGATAAAGTCTTAGTTGAAATGACTCCATATGATTTATCAAAAGGCAGAATTGTTTTCAGAGAAACCTAATTTGATTGCTCTTTATAACATTTTATTGGAAAATAAAATAAGACGTCAAATATACAAACATAGGCCATATTAAATGAAAAATAAAAACACTTTTAAAATTATATTAGCTATTTTATCAATATCACTTTTTAACGGATGTAGCTCACAATTAGAAAGTAGAGCTGAGCTAGAAAATCGTATCAATGAACTAGAAGAAGAAAATATTGCAATACAACAAGAGGCTGAAGAAGCTGTAGAGATCGCTCAAGAAGAGGTAGAAAAAGCTGAAAGAATCTGGGAAAGAGACCAATCTAAAAAATAAATTCTTTTCTTAGAATCACAATTTAATAAGATATTTGACCTATAAGGCCAGATTTTTCCTTGAATATTTTCTTCACTTTATTCCAGTTAATAGTATCCCTATCAATTTTATTTCTAGTAAGATAATCCATCACCTTGGCTTCAAGATATGAATATTCTTCGTTTGTAAGATAATCGAATTGAGCATTATGTACTTGCAGAAATATTTTATTTGCAGACTTTGCTAACTTTATAGGCTCATCAACCACTAATACTTTAGTGCCAATTGGGCTCATCTCAAATAATTCTTTTATATCTTCAGGAAAAAGACGTATGCATCCATGAGATATCTCCATACCCACTCCATCTGGTCTATTAGTGCCATGAATAAAATAACCCCCTGGTATATTTATTCGCATGGCTAACTTACCTAATGGATTATTGGGACCCGGTGGGACAATTGAATCTAATATCAAACCTTCTTGTTTGTATTCATCTCTAACTGACTTTGGAGGATACCATGCTGGATTTTCTAACTTGAGGTCAATTTCTGATAAACCTAGAGGTGTTTTCCAGTCCATTCTTCCGATACCAACAGGAAATGTTATTAATTGTCCATTTTGAATTAAATAACCTCTAAAATCAGAAAGATTTATAGTAATACCGTTATTGAGGTATTGACTGGGCAAGATGAATGCGCTCGGTATTTTTATTAAGGTGCCTTCACCCGGTAGCCATTTATCAACAGTTGGATTTGCTTGTATCATCTCATTAAATCCAAGGTTATATGTTCTCGCAAGATCTACCAATGTATCTTCATATACTGCTTTAACTTCTATTATCTCTCCATATATTTTTTGCGAAGGATCGTAAGAAAAATTAGTTGATGATTCTGAATAATTAAAGGCAAAAAGGAAAAGAAATACTATGACTTTAGAGGTCTGCATTCCTATATTTCTAAAATTACAGTGCCCCAAGTGAAACCAGCACCAAAGCTCTGCAATAAAACAGTATCCCCATTTTTAATTTTTCCTTCTCTAATGGATTGATCGAGTGCCAGTGGGATGGATGCAGCTGATGTGTTTCCATGATTAGTCAAACTAATAACAACTTTATCTTCTGATATATTTAACCTTTTTGAAACTGCTTGAATAATTCTAATGTTAGCTTGATGCGGGATAAACCAATCAATATCATCTGCTGTCATATTAGCTTCTTTCAACGAATCCATAGCAATTCTTTCGAGAGTTTTTACAGCTACCTTGAAAACTTCGTTTCCTCTCATTTGAAGAAAATTATCATTTCTTTCTTCTTTGATGGGTCTCTTTGAAGTTCCATAAGGTACATAGAGTAGATCAGAATAGGCACCATTAGCACCTAATTTTGAATGAATAATTCCTGGATCATTAGACGGTTTTAAAATTGCAGCACCTGCTCCATCTGCAAATAATACACAGGTATTCCGATCTTCCCAATCAGTTATCCTAGATAATGTTTCTGCACCAATAACTAAGGCGCATTTTGAGTCTCCTGATAAAATAAATTTATTGGCTAAATTGATCGCATAAATAAAACCACTGCATGCAGCTTCTATACTAAATGCAGGGAAGTTCTTTAAGCCAATTTTTTCTTGAATGATAGTGCCAACATTGGGAGTTGGAACATCTGGTGTACAGGTTCCAACAATAATTAAATCAATTTCATTTGCATCTATACCTGATCTCTCAATTGCTTTTTTAGCTGCTTCATAACCTAAATCTGAGGTGGCTTGCTCTGAATCTGCAATGGATCTTCTTTGGATTCCAGTTCTTGTTCTGATCCACTCATCAGTAGTATCAACTTTCTTTTCTAGATCTTGATTGGTTACAACATTAGTTGGAAGATAGCTTCCTGTTGCGATTATTTTTGAAAACATTATCTAACTCAACCTCTTAAATCTCTGCTTTTAATTTCATAACTATATCTTCTTCAATTTCATCAATTGCAGTTAATAAGGCATGATGAAATCCATATGCATCTGTCGCTCCATGACTCTTCACTACGATACCATTAAGACCTAAGAGCAAAGCTCCATTATAACGTCTTGGATCCAGCCTTTTTTTAAATCTAGCAAACACTGGCTTTGATAATAAACCAATCAATTTATTATATGTATTATAACCAAATGCATCTTTAATATAATTCGAGACTAAATTAACACTACCTTCCATTGTCTTGATAACTATATTGCCTGTGAAACCATCAGTGACAACAACATCAGCAATATCTTCAACAATATTATTTGGTTCAATGAAACCTATATAATTAAGTGATGTATCTTTGATCAATAAAGATGCTTCTTTGATAGTTTCACTCCCTTTAGTATCTTCTTGGCCAATATTAAGTAATCCTACTCTTGGTTTATTTATATGTTTAATTTCTTTTGCAACAGTAGATCCCATTAGAGCAAATTGAGTGAGTTGTTCCGCTGAACATAAAGTGTTTGCACCTAAGTCTAAAATATAAACAAACCCTTTTTTTGTAGGGATAGAAGTCATCAATGCAGGTCTAGCAATACTAGGAATTGTTTTTAATGAATTTTTAGCAACTGCCATTAATGCAGCTGTATTACCTGAACTAATGCATGCTTGTGCTTTGTTATCCCTTACTAAATCAACAGCTATCCTCATCGAAGAGTTCTTCTTCTTTCTAAGGGCATCAATAGGTGAATCATCCATTGTTATAACCTCATCTGTATGAATGATTTCTATTCGTTTGGTATCCGTATTAGTAATCTTACTTTTTATACTTTCCGCATTACCTACAAGTATAATTTTTATATCATCTCGAGATGAAAGGAGTTCTAGAGCTCCTAATATAGCTGCATCTGGGTCATTCTCACCACTCATCACATCCAGTGAAAGTGTTAGATAATTATTCAAATGAATGCCTTACTCTTGTTCTTCTTCAACAGAACTTTTTTCTTTTATACTGATAACTTTCTTTCCTTTGTAGAAGCCTTGAGGGCTTATATTATGTCTAAGATGAGTTTCTCCAGTATTTTCATCATTTGTTAATGCGGGTGTGCTCGCTTTAATTTGAGATCTTCGCATATCTCTTCTTGATCTAGTTTTTCTTTTCTTTTGAACTGCCATTGCTTTCTCCCTAGGCGTTTTATTACTTTTTAACCTTTCTTCAATATTTCTGATAATTCTGAAAAAGGCCTTTTCTTACTTTCCAAAACTTCTTTTTCTTCATTAATGGATAAAAACAAGCTTAAGGTATCGTTATTTTCACATAATTCAATACTTTTATGCATTATTGACATTGGAATAACACTTAATATTTCATCTTCTATTATTTTTTCAATTGAAATTCCTTCCTGATCAATAGTAATTCTATTTACATGTGTTTCGCTTGTTATTGATGTGTCATTTTCATTAATAACCTCACAATCTATATTCAATTCATTAATCCATTCTATTGAACTCAAACAGCGTTGACATTCTAAAGTTAATGTCATACTTGAATTAACTATTATTTTAGGATTCATTGAACTACCTTTTAATAATTTTATATCTGAAACAATTCTATTGGTTGCAGAATCAATACTCATGACAACATCAGATAATCTTGGATATTCATGAGCATAATTGATAATTTGAAATGAATAATCTCTTTTTGAAAGATCCAAATAATCTTTAAAATCTAAATTTTGTTTAAACATAATTTTTTGGACTATATAATTTACAATCATTTTATCAGGTAAATAATATTTTTTAATTAAATCAAAACTATGAGAAACACAATTAATAAAAATATTATTCTTGCATCAAGCTCAGTTCATCGAAAAGAACTTTTAGGAAAGTATATTTCTGACTTTAAATGTGTTGCTCCAAATGCAAATGAAATTGCATTGAAAAATGAGACTGGCAAAAACTTATGCATTAGACTTGCTAGAGATAAGGCTAATATTGTCGCAAAAAGTTATCCTAATAATATTATTATCGGTTCAGATCAAGTTGCTAATTTTAAAGATAAGAATCTAGGTAAACCTCATACCTATGAAAATGCGTTTAAAATAATAATGAAATTCTCAGGTGAAAATGTTTTCTTTAATACTGGGGTAGTTATTATAAGCCTCATTCACAATATTGATCTCTCTTACATTGATCAAACAATTATTAATTTTAAAAATTTCAAAGAAATTGACCTAATACAATACTTGGATAGTCAAGATGACTTTAAAACAACAGCTGGAGTCAAAACTGAATCTGAATTGTTTCAGAAACTAATCAATAAAATTATATGCGATGATAAAGAAGCAATTATTGGTCTTCCAATTCAGTGGACTCTAAGTCAACTTGATAATATTTTTTCCAATCTAAATGATTGAATGATCTTTAGAATATTTCATCTAAAGTTTTTTTTAAACTACTAGGTAAAGCACATTTGATTTTAAATATTTGTCCATTTTCCGTTAAGGATGGAAATGAAATGGATTCCGCATGTAAAAATAATCTATTTAGACTAGTATTCTGAGAGATTATATCGGGTTGTTCGCCGTATCTATCATCACCTGCCAATGATGAGTTTAGAAACTTAGCATGGGCTCTTATTTGATGTGTTCTTCCAGTCAAGGGTTTAATGTTATACAAACAACAATTGTTATATTTTTTTATTCTATTAAACAATGTTACTGATTTTTTACCTTCACTATCTGGTATCGATATTCTTTTATTATTGTTAGCTCTGATAACTTTCAATGACTGATCTAAAGTAAAATTTGTTTTATCAAACTCTCCAACCAATAATCCAATATAATTCTTTTTAACTCGGCCATCTCTAAAATATTTATGTAATTTTCTTAAACGAGAACGCTTCTTTGAAATTAATAAACAGCCACTTGTATCCTTATCTAACCGATGTACAAGCTCTAAATCCTCTTTTATGTTTTTTCTATGAAGTCTTAATAATTCTATGATGCCTCCACTTATACCACTGCCTCCATGAACAGCTATACCTGAAGGCTTATTTAAGACTAAAAATGAATCATCCTCATAAATAATAGTATTGTCTATCCATGTTAATGAATCTGGTTTTATTTTGAGCCTAGAGTCTTTAGTTGCATAGACTAAATTAGGTGGAACTCTTACCAAGTCACCACTTTTTATTCTATCTTTTGGTTTAACTCTTTTTGAATTAATTCTCACCTCACCTTTTCGAATCATGCTATATATTTTTTTTTGAGGTAATCCCTTAATTGATTTGATAAGAAAATTATCAAGTCTCATCCCATTGTCATTTTCATCGATATTGAACTTATTAGTGGCTAGTTTTATATTCATAAATGAATTAAATAATATTATGTAAAATATTGATAATTAGTGATATTCAGTTAAAAGTGTTATAGTTTAATCGTTAAAAATCAGGTTATCTGAATATGATAATCTATAAATGCTAGATAATTTAAATAAATCTAGAAAATAATAAAATTTTAACAAGAATTTTTTAAACAAAGACAAAATAGGAAAATTAGATAGATGATCTTTGTTGGTAGACAGACAGTTTTAAGTAGTAAATTAATAAAAGTAAAGAAAAACAACTTAATTTTAGCATTAAATCGTAATGCTAAAAGCCAATAAGATAATTTAAATATATCTATCTAGTTGCCTAAAAAAGAGGTAACAATGAAAAGAATACTTATAAATGCGACTCAGAAAGAAGAGCTGAGAGTTGCAATGGTTGATGGACAAAAACTTTATGACTTAGATATAGAAGTTGCATCAAAAATACAAAAGAAAAACAATATATACAAAGGTACAATCACTCGAGTAGAACCGAGTTTAGATTCTGTATTTGTTGACTTTGGCTCAGGTAGAAATGGATTCCTACCTGTTCGTGAAATATCAAAAGAATATTTTCTAACACAACCAGTACCTGGTGAAAAACAAAATATCAAAAATCTTTTAAAAGAAGGACAAGAAATCGTCATACAAGTTGTCAAAGAAGAAAGAGGCAATAAAGGAGCAGCATTAACAACCTTTTTGAGTCTAGCAGGAAGATTTGTAGTTCTCATGCCGAATAATCCTAAAGGTGGAGGTATTTCAAGAAAAATAACTGGAAAAGATAGAACTCAAACACTTGCAAGCTTGGATAATATAGAGATTCCAAAAGATGTCAGCATGATCATAAGGACTGCAGGTGTAGGAAGGGATGACATTGAATTGCAATGGGACTTAAACTATCTAATGGAAATATGGAATTCCATTAAAGAATTAGCCATAAAAACTGAGAGTCCTGCTCTTATATTTCAAGAAAATAATCTTATTGTAAGAGCTATGAGAGACCATTTAGATGATGATATTGGAGAAATCATTATTGATGATGAATCAACATATAAAGATGCAAAAAAATATATAAAACAAATAACTCCTAAGTACCTAAGGAAACTAAAATCTTACAAAGATTCAACTCCTTTATTTACAAAATTTCAAATTGAAAATCAAATTGAATCTGCTTACGCAAATGAGGTAATACTTCCGTCTGGTGGGACTGTTGTTATAGATTTCACCGAAGCATTAGTTTCTATTGATATTAATTCTGGAAAAGCTACAAAAGGAGCAGATATAGAAGCAACAGCAGTTCAGACAAACATAGAAGCTGCAGAAGAAATAGCTAGGCAATGCCGTTTAAGAGATATGGGTGGCTTACTAGTTATTGATTTTATAGATATGAGGCAATATAAAAATCAAAAGATAGTAGTAAACACCCTAAGATCTGCAGTTAAACAAGATCGAGCAAGGATATCAATAGGAAATGTTTCGAAATTTGGATTGGTCGAAATGTCAAGGCAGAGACTAAGACCTTCATTAGGGGACTCTGCTTATAGGATTTGCTCAAATTGCAGCGGTGTTGGAAAAGTCAGAAGTACAGAATCATTAGCATTATCAATTTTAAGATTAGTAGGCGAAGAAGCTAGAAAAGAGTATACAGAAAGTGTGGTAGCAGATATTCCTTCAGACGCAGCAACATATCTTTTAAATGAAAAAAGAGAATGGATTAAAGCAATAGAAGAAAGAGAAGGTATTAGCGTTGTCTTGATGTCTAATGCTGAGCTTTCTAGTGCAAATTTCTCGCTAAAAAGAGTTAGAAAGGATGAGCATAAATTACCTGCAAATAAAAAAGCTACTTTCAAACTTATGGGAAGTGCCAATAACTCACATCAGAATTCAACTAAAAATAATGAAACAAAAAATGACAGTGAGGTACTTGATTCTAAGTACCCTCCTCTCACTGCATGGGATGTAGATGGAGTAAAAAGCCCTAATATTATTGACCGTTTTAAATTTTGGATTTCTACAACTAGCAGAAAAAAAACTAAACAAACTACAAAAAGAACCGCTACAAAAAGAAATAATAGAAAGTCAAAAATAAATAATAAAGCTAAATCAAACTCGAATAGAAAAAGAAAACCAACGTCAAATATTAATAAATCTAAAAGAAAAGCACCTGTTAAGAAAGCTGAGAACAAAGCACCTGGTAAGAAAATAGATAGAAAAGCACCTGCTAAGAAAGCTGAGAACAAAACACCTGGTAAGAAAATAGATAGAAAAGCACCTGCTAAGAAAGCTGAGAACAAAGCACCTGGTAAGAAAATAGATAGAAAAGTACCTGTTAAGAAAGCTGAGAACAAAGCACCTGGTAAGAAAATAGATAGAAAAGTACCTGTTAAGAAAGCTGAGAAGAAATCTAAAAAAACCTTTAAAGATAGTAATAAGTTGCCTAAAGATATTAAAAAGCCAAAGAGAGAAGGTTTACCGGAAAATAATAATGCGAACAATCAACGAGTATTGCCTTGGGAAGACATTATTCCTCCAAAATCATAATCTTTTCTTCAATGTAATCGATTAAACCTTCACTAGCCTCATCAAGAAGATCTAGAACTAATTCAAACCCATTGATTTTTCCATAATATGGATCGGGTACTTCCGTCCACTCAGTTTGCTTTGAAAAATCTAGAAAAAGAGATAATTTATCCCTTTCATTAAAATTCATCATTGATTGAATATGAGTAAAATTCATTTTGTCCATTGCTAGAATAAGATTAAATTCAGAAAAATCAGATGTACTAATAGCCCTAGATTTTTGTGAGGAGATATCAATACCCCTTTTTAATGCTGCCTCTTGAGACCTCTTGTCTGGCTGTTGTCCTTGATGATAATCATGAGTACCGCATGAATCTACAAAAACCATTTCACTTAATTTTTTTTCATTAATCTTATTCCTAAACACACCTTCTGCTGTTGGAGAACGACATATATTTCCCATACAAACAAATAAAACCTTATATTTATAATTATTCTCTGAATTCATTCTAAAATGAACGATATATTCTGCGAACAGCTTCTAAGTCATCATTTGTATCAACATCTGGCCCTGGATTTTTTTCTGCTTCATCAATTATGATACTTATACCTAAATCAAAGGCTCTTAATTGTTCAAGGTTATATTTGATTTCATTTTTAGAAGGCTGTGCATCACTAAATACCTTAAGAGAATCTCTCGTGTAAGCATATATACCAATATGTCTCCAAAATTTCTTTTTCTTTTTAAGACGTATATCCACATGTCGTTTAAAAGATATTGCTTTTTTTGTTTCTTGAATGAATTCAACTTTAACAACATTAGGATCTTCTATATCTTTATTCTCAATGATACGAGTTGAAAGCGTGGCAATACACAAACCAGAATCTTCATGGGTATTAATCATTTTAGCAAGTTGATCTATATTCTCAAATGGCATTAAAGGATTATCACCTTGCAGGTTTACAATTACTTGATCATCATTCCAGTACTCATGATTAGCAACTTCATTAATACGGTCAGTACCTGACTGATGGGTCTGGTTAGTCATTATCACTTTAGCATTAAAACTATTAGCAATATCCTTAATCATTTGATTATCTGTAGCTATGATTACATCTTTAGCTGAAGATTTTCTGGCTGCATCATAAACTCTTTGTATTAACGGTTTTCCCTCGATGTCGGCCAGAGGTTTTCCAGGTAGTCTTTTGGACTCATATCTTGCTGGAATAACAATTACATAATTTGAATTCATAAGTTTCTGCCAATAAGCTTATTCAAAATAGAGTCAATCATTAATCCTTCTTTTATTCTTATTTTAGGATTTAATAGCCATGTATTATCTCTCATTTTACCTTGGTACTTTACATAATCTTTAGGGGTTATAAATATAGGAATAGTTGCTTCTTTTTCAATCGTATCCAAGTCAATAAGTTCATGATCTTCTGCCATAATTGGTATTATATGCAGACCTTTTTTCTTAAGTTCTGAATATATTCTCTCCGGATTTCCAATACCTGCTAGTACCTGAACTTCTGTATCTGCAAAATCAATAATTGATCTTATTTGATTACTATTTACTTCTCTTACTTCTTCATTTTCTATTGTAAAATACACAATTGGATTATTTGTCAATAAAGGTTCATCCTTCGTTAATATTTTTGACCCATTAACCATTATTAGATCAACGGACGCTATTCTTTCAATGTCTTCTCTAAGTGGGCCAGCAGGTAACATCAAAGCATTTCCAAACAATCGATTACTATCAATTATCAATATTTCTATATCCCTACCCAAAGCATAGTGTTGCAACCCATCATCAGAAATAATGATATCGACACCCTTTTCTTTTAAGAGTTTTGCAGCTTTTACCTTATTAGTACATACACAAATCATTGCGTTAGATTCTTGAGCCAAATAGACAGCTTCGTCTCCATATTCGGCAGCAGAATGATCTGAATTAATAATAATTGGTTCCTGCCTCTTATTCTTCCCTTTATAACCGCGTGATATAATCCCAACTTTCTGGTTCTTTTTTCTTAACTCTTCGCTCAACCAAAGCGTAACAGGAGTTTTTCCTGTACCTCCGATTGAAATATTACCAACGATAATTACAGGGATGCCTATATCTATTACTCTCAAAAAACCAGCTTCATATAAAGTTTTTCTCAAATAAACTATAAACCTAAAAATAATAGATAACATTCTTAAGATTATTGGTGGTCTCAACCCCTCATACCAAATTGAATTTAGAAATTTATGACTAAACTTCTTCATCAAACTGTAATTTATGAAGTAGTGCATATTCTGAATTATTCTCTATTAATTCATTATGTGTACCTGTTTCTATAATTTGTCCTTCTGAAAGAACACATATGCGATCTGCTTTCTCAATTGTGGATAGGCGATGTGCAATAACCAATGTTGTCCGATTCTTCATTAAGTTCTCTAGTGCCTTCTGAATGTATTTCTCAGATTCTGTATCTAAAGATGATGTAGCCTCATCAAGTATCAGTATTGGTGTATTTTTTAGTAATGCTCTAGCTATAGCTATTCTTTGTCTTTGACCACCAGACAATAAAATACCTTGATCTCCTACTATTGTTTCAAGCCCATTGGGTAGTTTTGCTATAAATTCTTCCAAATGTGCAGCACTGACCGCCTTATCTATGTCTTCACTAGTGTGATCTCCATAGGAAATATTATTAATAATGGAGTCATTAAAAAGTGTGACTTCTTGAGTCACTACACTAATATTTTTTCTCAATGATGCAAGAGAATAGTTTTCTATATTTGTATCATCAATAGTTATAGTACCTTTTGAGATATCATAGAATCTAGGTAAAAGATTAACTAATGTAGTTTTACCACTCCCTGATTTACCTACGATAGCAACTGTCTCACCAGATTGAATATTTAAATTTATATTATTGAGTGTTGGTCCATACTCCTGATCATAGGAGAAAACTATATCCTTAAAATCAATGGAGCCTTTCAGAATTCCTGCTTCTTGTAATCCAGTATCTTGTTCATTATTTTCATCAATTAAAATAAATATACTAGATGCAGCTGCAATTCCTTTTTGAATCATGGCATTAACATTAGTCAATCTTTTTAGCGGAGTCATCAATAAAACCATTGCTGTAATAAAACCACTAAAGTCACCTACACTCATATTATTTTTTACCTCATCTGTAGTTGCCACAAAAACTACACCTGCTACTCCTAGTGATGCTATAAATATAGTTAAAGCATCCCCTATTGCCTTGGTTGATAAGAGCTTTGTGTTATGTTTTCTATTACTTTCATTAATCACTGAGAATTTCTTATTTTCATAACTCTGCCCATTGAAGATTTTAATAATTCTATGATTCTGTAGTGTTTCCTTAATAGCATGAGTAACATCTCCCATGGAATCTTGTATTCTTTCGCTATATCTTCTGAATAATTTGCTCAAAGCCCAAACCAGTAGAGCAATAATAGGTGCGGCCATAAAAATTACTGTTGCTAATGTAGGACTGAGATAAATCATATAAATTGAAAGGACGATGATAGTTAATGTATCTCTAATTAGAATTGTAATAATATTAGATGCTGATTCTGCGACTTGCTCTATATTAAATGTGACTCTTGATAGAAGTTCTGCATTTGATTTTCTATCTAGAAATATTGTTGGCAGATATAAAAACTTATTATAAATTTCAGCTCTTAAAGATTTGATTACTTGCCTACCAATCCAGGCAATATTATATGTTGAGAAAAATCCTGAGAGGCCTCTGATCAAAAAAATAAAAATAACAACTAAGGGTAAATAATCTTTAATTTGATCTATATTGTTTGAATTTTCTGTACCAGCAAAACTATCGGTTAATGTTTTGATTAAAAAAGCAAAGCCAGTATCTGTGATAGCAAATATCAGCATGGCAATTGCTCCAAACGTAAACATTAGCCAATAATGAGATGCGTATCTCAATAATCTTAAATAAGTTTTTAAGCCGTCGTTCATGTAAAAATATTATACGCTACTTTAATATCCTAGAAGGTTCTCTAAATATGATGTAATTATGAAGATTAAATAATACTTATTTTAGAAAAAACTATATATTCACTAATTTTCCTAAACGTAATTCAATAATTCTATCTAGTTTTTTGACCAATTCTTGATTATGCGTCACAACAATTAGTCCAGAACCTGAGTTTTCATTAAGCTCAAGCAAACAGTCAAAAACAGATTTTGCAGTTTCAGGATCAAGGTTACCTGTTGGTTCATCAGCCAAAATAACATTGGGCTTTCCAATCATCGCTCTAGCAACAGCAACCCTTTGGCATTCTCCACCAGAAAGTTCAGAGGGTCTATGATTCAGTCTATTACTTAGGCCAATTGCTGATAATATACTTGCTGCTTTATTCTTTGCCTCTGACATCTTTGTTTCCCTTACAAGTAGCGGCATCATTGTATTTTCAAGCGCAGTAAATTCACCAATAAGATGGTGAAATTGGTAGATAAAACCAAAATAATTATTTCTTAACTTGCTTGCAGCTTTATCAGATAAAGTGGATGCATCAATGCCATCTATGCTAATGGCTCCAGAATTCAATTTATCCAGCATGCCAATAATTTGAAGTAAAGTGGTTTTACCACTCCCAGATGGCCCGATAATACCTATAGTTTCTTTTTCATGAATATTTAAATTAATGCCATCCAGAACTTTTATTAGCTCATTACCCTTAGTAAAAGCTTTTTTAATATCTTTTATTTCTAGTATCACTTTATGCATATCTAGGTATCCATTTTTAGAAGTATTGCAGGATTTAATTTAGATGCCCTATAGGATGGTACCAAAGATGAAATTACTGATAGAAATAGAACTACTGCAAATATCATAAGAACCTCTAACCAATCAATTCTCGTAGGTATTTCACTAAGAAAATATATTTCTGCTTGATATAAGGATGCACCAAAGAGTTTTTCTACAAACTGAATCAGTAGAGTTAAGTTAAGTGTGATCACTGTACCCAATAATATTCCTATTGCAGAGCCTATAGTACCTAGAACTAAACCAATCGACAAAAATATTCTAAAAATACCAGATTGATTCACTCCTATGGTTCTAATAATACCAATGGTGGATCTTCTTTGCTTGATCATCATAATTAGTGTAGAAACAATATTAAATGAGGCAACACATAAAATAATCAGTAATACCACAAATATTATTCTTTTTGTCAACTCCAGAGATCTAAAAAAATTAGGACTTTGCTTAGACCAATCGCTGACTATAAATCCACCATTCGCTTCTAATGCAATATTTCTTATTTCATAGCTAGCTATATCGGGATTAAATAGTTCAATGTCATATCCATGTATTTGTTTCGCTAACTGAAGAAATATTTGTGCGTCAACAAAATTAATTAAGACTAAATTTTGATCATAACTATAGATGCCTGATTTAAATATTCCAGTAATAGTGAATTTTTTGAGTCTTGGTAAGTTTCCAAAAGGTGTCAATGAATTATCTTGAGTCATTAAAGTAATAGTCTCTCCTATTTTGACATTTAATTGCTCTGCAAGACCACTACCAATCAAAATATTATAGTCTCCATTGATCAAAGTGCTAATGTTGCCTTTAACAACTAGATTGGAAACCTTTTTTCCTAAAGCACTATCAACTGATGAAATACCCTTTAACTGAACAGCAGAAAATTGGTCTTCACCAATAACTATCATTTCACGATTAACAAATACAGAATAAGATTTCACATTGGAATTATTATTAAGAACTAAGGGTAATATATCCTTATCTTGTGATTCTTGAGTATAGGTAATAGAGGCATGGGGCAGTAAACCCAAAATTTTCTCTTTAACTTCAACCTGGAAACCATTCATCACTGACATCACTGTAATAATAACTGCAACACCTAAACTTATTCCCAGGATACTGAATATTGATGTATTTGATAGAATAAATATTCCAGATTTTGCTTTTAAAAAAGATTTTAAAACTGCGTATTCATAGTTTTTAGTAATCATTTTGATTAACCGTTATGAAAACGTGTAATTGTTGATGGATCTTGCTTTCCTGCTCTGAAAGAAGGGATTAAACAAGAAAGAATACTTATAATGATGGCGGATAAACATATGATACTAATTTCATTTATTTTAATTAGATACGGCATCGTTTCAATATAGTAAAGTCCAGATGGTAATAATCTTAGATTAAATACAGAAGTTAATATTCGTTCTAATTGATCTAAGTTCAGAAGTGTCGTGACCCCTAATAAACAACCAAAGAAAATACCAATTAATACATTACCCATACCTTGTATAAAGAAAATATGACAAATATCCAATGAATTAAAGCCTATGGTTTTAAGTACAGCAATTTCTTTTTTCTTTGCATCAATTGACATTGATAACATTACGATTACATTAAACATAGCAATAACTACAATAAGAAAAAGCAAAAAAGTCATCGTCATTTTTTCTATATTAATTGCACTAAATAGTACTGAATTATCTTCAGTCCAATCTGATATTCTATAATCTTTCCTATCAAATATATCTTTAACCATCATTGTGATTCTCTTGGCTTGATAAATATCAAACAGATCAATTGATATTTTCTTTGTAAACTGATTCGCTTGAGCTATCTCATCAGCGTCCTGTTCATTAATAAAAAGAAGAGACGCGTCATAGTCTTGTAAACCATAAACTACTATTTTTTTTATTACGAATGTCTGATTGTTTAAAAATGAAACCTTACCTTTTGCAGTTATATTAGGAATATTCAACGAAAGACTATCGCCAATCCTAAGGTTCATTTTTTGAGCCAACTCTTGTCCTATAATCACTTCAGATCTTTTAATAGAAGTTAGATTAATCTTTTGCAAAAAAAGATCGCCGTTAAAACTTTTGACAATAACAGCTGAAGTTTTTTTATTCGATTCTATAATTCCTTTCAACTGATAGCCTATTGAGACTCTTTTAATTTCTTCAATACGTTCTAAGCGTTCTATTAAGGTATCAATATCTGATCTAGATTCTTTCAATGAAATAGTGATATGAGAATTGAGTTGTAAAATTCTTTGATGTATTTCAGATTCAAAACCGTTCATGACTGAGAGAATAATAATGACAGCTGCTATACCTATTGAGATCGCTATTATAGAGCTAAGAGTCACTATGGATATAAAGCGACTTTCTTTTTTTGATCTCAATAACCTATAGGCAATAAATAATTTATTCCTCAAAGGTTTACCTCACTATTAGTTGTTAATTAATATCATAATTAGTTTCTTGTTAAAGACGAAGAAAAAAAGAGTTAATTTATGAAATAATACCCTGCTTAATGTCTATCTATACGTATGAAAGAAAATTATCAAACCATTCTTTTTGAAGGTATTGCTTCTCAATTAAAAAGCAAGGCGAACTCTATTGGCCAACTTTATGGATCTGCAATGAGCTTAGCCATAGCAGAATGCTTGATAAAATCGAACAATATGATGGTTGTCATTACACCGAATATAGAGGCGTCTGAAACACTCTTAAATGAAATTAATTTCTTTAATCAAACCAATAAAGTTATAGAAGTACTTCCGGATCTAGAAATTCTTCCCTATGATATCTCCCCTCCCAATATTGATACTGTTTCTAAACAATCGAATATTCTTTACAAGTTAGCTCACAAAAAAATTGATCTTTTAATAGTTAGTGCCACGAATTTACTTTGGAGACTTCCTCCTAAAGAGTATATTAAAAACGGCAGCTTAGAACTCAATATTAATCAAATACTTAATATCGATGCCCTTAGGAATCAACTAACATCAAGTGGTTACAAAAGAGTATCGATGGTCAGAAATCCTGGAGATTTTAGTATAAGAGGATCTCTGGTAGATCTATTTTCTCCTTCTTTAGATAATCCTCTTAGAGTTGACTTTAGTGATGACATTATTGAGTCATTAAGAATTTTTGATTATGAAAATCAACTTACACTACAAATAATTAATCAGGCAATGATTATCCCTGCTAACCATTACCCCAATAGTTCTGAAGCATTTGATATTTTTAAAGAGAATATGAGAAATAGTTTTGAGGGCAATCAAATGGATTGGCCATTGTATAATCTCATAGAAACTGATGCCGCTTCATATGGTGTACATAACTACATTCCATTCTTTTTTAAATCAATGGATTCTCTTTGGGATTATGTTGATGATAGTGCTCATGTTTTTTGTATTAAAGAATCAATTGAATCAATTTCAATTCATCAAAAACTAATAGAAGAAAGGTATGCAAGCGTAAAAGAAAATGATCAACCCATGATGAAACCAGAAAATTTGTTCTTAAACTCTATAGCACAAATTGAAATCATTAGAAATAAAGAACCCGTAATATTACAATCAGTAAAATTTAGACTGAATAAGAATAAAACAATTATCAACTTAAAAACACTACCCATTTTATCTCAAAATAAAAGTGAACATAATTCCTATAAAAAAATAATTGAAGATGTAGTAGCTAAAAAGGACTTAAAGAAAATACTAATTTCAGCACCCACTGAGAATAGAAAATCAATGATTGTTAACGATATAAAAAATCATACCAGTAGCATTGGCGAAGTTGAATCATGGAAAGATTTTTTAAATCAAAATGAAATCTTCAATATTACTAAGAGATCAATCAGTGAAAGTTTTTATATTGAGAATAAGAAAATAGCTGTTATTGGGGAAGTAGATTTATTTGGTCGAACAACCAAAAGTAGAATAACTCGAAATAGAAATACAAAAGATCCTGAGGCAATTATAGAAAGCCTAAAAGATCTAGATGTAGGATCTCTAGTGGTTCATAAAGATCATGGAATTGGAAAGTACAATGGACTAACAAAACTAATAATTGATGATGTGGAATCTGAATTTCTTTCACTATCGTATGCAAAAAATGATTTACTTCAAGTTCCTGTAACTCTCATGGATCAAGTTTCAAGGTATATTGGAGAAAGCTCTGATGAAAGTATTTTAAGTAATTTAGGTAGCGATCAATGGATTAAAATATGCAAAAAAACAAAAGATCAAGCTCATGATGTTGCAGCAGAACTATTAGATATCTATGCAAAAAGATCTTTAGTTCTTGGAAAAAGTCAGGTGGTTGACTCCAATGATTATGCAAAATTCTGTGAAGGTTTTGAATACGTTTTAACAAGAGATCAATCAAAAGTGATTGAGCAAGTATTAGATGATCTTGCCTCAAGTAAATCAATGGATCGATTGATCTGTGGGGATGTTGGCTTTGGAAAAACAGAAGTTGCTATGAGGGCTGCTTTTACCACTGCTATCAACGGCTACCAAGTTGTGATCTTAGTTCCAACAACAATATTGGCTCAACAACATTATGAAACTTTTACAGAACGATTCTCTAATTGGCCAATCAACATAAACTTAATGACAAGAACCCAAACTAAAAAATCTAAAGATCTACTTACTGAGAATATAAAAAATGGTAGAGCCGATATTATTATTGGAACCCATGGAGTACTCTCAGAAAACATAAAGTATAAGGATCTTAGACTGGTAATCGTTGATGAAGAACATCGATTTGGCGTCAGACAAAAAGAGAAACTTAAAAAAATTAAAGAGAATATTGACTATCTAGCACTCACTGCAACACCGATTCCAAGAACATTAAATATGGCAATAGGCGATTTAAAAGACATCTCGATGATCACCACTCCACCCGAAAGCAGAATGCCAGTAAAAACCTACTTGAGCCAATGGGAAAATAGCTTGGTAAGAGAAGCATGCCAAAGAGAAATCAATAGGGGTGGTCAAATTCTTTTTGTGCATAATAGAATAGAAGACATAAATAATGTTGCTGAAAACATTAGAAAGATCATACCTACCATTTCTATTGGTATCGCACACGGTCAAATGAAAGAAAAAGCTTTGGAAATTATCATGATGCAATTCTATAGCAATCAATTTGATCTCTTATTGGCAACATCAATAATAGAGAGTGGTCTTGATATACCGAATGCTAATACAATCATTATCAATCAAGCTGATAGGTTTGGATTAGCACAATTACATCAACTCAGGGGCCGTGTTGGAAGATCTGAGAGACAATCTTATGCATACCTTCTCATTCCACCAAAACACAAATTAACACCTCAAGGTGAGAAAAGGTTACAGGCTATTGAGGCGATTGAAGATTTGGGTGTAGGTTTTATTTTGGCTACTCATGATTTAGAAATAAGGGGTGCAGGAGAAATACTAGGTGACGAACAAAGTGGACAAATTCAAAAGATAGGTTTTACTTTATACAAAGATATACTAGAACAAACCATAAAAACAATGAGAAGTGATGGCAGTAATCAAGTGATTGAAAATTTCTCAACTGATATTAATCTGAATATCCCAGCCTTAATCAATGAAGAATACATGCCTGATGTGCATTTAAGATTGACTATGTATAAAAGAATTTCATCAACTTTTAATAATAAAGATCTAAATAAGATAAAAAGTGAGTTAATGGACCGGTTTGGCAATCTTCCTGAATACACAGAGAATTTAATTTTATTAACTAAACTGAGAAATAATGCTAAAAATTTAGGCATAGAAAAAATTAGACTCAATAAAACTCATGGAAGAATATATTTTAATTCAGCATCAAATATTGATACTCAACTATTAATTAATTTAATACATAATGACACTAACTATAAGCTCTACCCAGATCAATCATTAGGCTTTTCTGGTGAATTTATAAATACAGAAGACCGTATAAATAAAGTTAAATATCTACTTAACTATTTAGCCAATCATTAATTTTCACATTTGGTTGATTCTTCTCAATTTGCTTGATTACTTTTTTTCTTTCTTCTTTATTAATCATAGTCAAAGAATGTGCAAGAAATCTTTTATAACAATATGTTAATGGTGCCTCACCTGATGGGACTGTATTTCTTTTGCATCTTAGAGCATCGTATTTTTTATCCATTGCAACATTGTCATAATCAAGTTCTAGATTCTCAAGAAGTATTGACATATCGGTAGATTCGACATTACAGATCAAAATAAAGTCGCATCCTGCAAAAATTGCTTTATGAATCTTTTGCTCAATACTGAGTTTTTCATCAATCGCTTTCATCATGAGATCATCAGAAAAAACTAACCCTCGGAAACCAAGCTCTTCCCTTAGAATAGTTTTTAACCAATATTCAGAAAAAGTAACTATATTCTCATCGATATTTGGATATTGGATGTGTGCTGTCATAATTGCATTCAAATGAGTTTCAGATAAAAATCTATAGGGTCCAAGATCATTATTCAAATCTTCAATAGACCTATCATCAATTGGCATTTCTTCATGTGAATCCAAGACAACTCCTCCATGGCCTGGGAAATGCTTTCCAACAGATATCATCCCCTGTGTTTTAGTTCCGAGAACATATGCTTCAGCTAAAATTGAGACAACCTTATAATCTGAATGGAAAGAACGATCGCCTATAATTTCTGAGCAGCCATGATCTATATCTAGGACAGGTGCAAAACTAAAATCAACTCCGCACTCAGATAATTCTATAGCCATTACTCCTCCTGCCAAAAAAGCACATTCGAGCGCCTTTGGAAAACTATCTTCATACATTTCACCTATAGATCCTAATGATGGAAGAGAAGAAAATTCATTTTCAAATCTTTGAATACGCCCTCCTTCTTGATCCACAGATATAATTAATTCAGGCGATTTAATATTTTTTATATCGTTGATTAGTTCTTTCAGTTGTTTTATATTCTCATAGTTTCTAGAAAAAAGAATAACCCCTCCCACATTATCACTGCTTAGATTCTTCCTATCATTTTTTGTAAGAATTAGTCCTTCAATTGAAATAAATAAGGGTCCTAGTTTCATTTTATACCTTATTTAATTAGTACTGATGTTCCGATATCAACAAGATCAAATAACTCAATGACATCATCATTATTCATATTAATACAGCCTTTAGATCGAGGTACATTTAGAGGAACATCATCAGGTACTCCGTGAATATAAATATACCTTTGCATTGTATCCACATTTCCCAATCTATTTCTACCAAGTTCCATTCCGCTTAACCATAATATTCGAGTCAAGATCCAATCATTAGTTTTTTCTTTTTTCTTACTATCCAAATACACTTCTCCTGTAGATCTTCGTGATTTAAATATCTCTCCTCGAAGTGCATTGGTGCCTATTTTTGCTCTTATAATATGTTTGCCTCGAGGAGTACAATAACTATTTTTTTTCTCTCCAGGACCCAATTTAGCAGTAGAAACTGGGTAAGTAATTACTTGTTTAGTTGAATTAAAAGTCAGTAACTGATCGGCTATGGATACAAAGATATTGGACATAATTAGTCAGTTGAATACGTTTCCAATGCGAATGTATTGAGAGCTTTATTTTCATGTGATTCAAGGAATTGCTTAAGAATAGTATTCTTTTCATGTAATTCACCTTCAGAAATCACTCCAGTTATAAATTCATAATGGACAAATAAAAGATATGTATTTAGTACATCAATCGTACAATAATCTGATATTTCCTGGATATTTCCATTCAAGTATAAGTCCCAAACTTTTGCACCTGAAGATAATTTTTTTCCTGGATATTTTAAACCTTTAGAGATTCTATCTAGACTCGATATATTATTAATATTGTTATTAGAAAGAAGATTTTTTAAATCAATATGTTTACCGCTTAGAAAAGTATTTTTAGTTAAGTTTTTTAGACTTCTGCAATTTAAAACTGGTAAATCAAACATCAAACCATTCCAAGAAATCAAAATATCAGACTCTTTATGAATTTTAAACGTATCCAATAAGATAGATTTTTCATTATACGATTTATCTAGCTTGAGAGATTTAATATCTAGATTGCCCGAATCATTAGTTAATATTGATATTGCAATAATTTGATGTAAATCATAGGGTAAAAATTCAATACCAGTTTTTTGCTGTTGCTGAAAAAACATAGATTTCCCTATGTCTTCATCATTCAATCCTTCTAAATTAAGAAATTTTTTTCCAAAATCTAGATCAGGTATGGTTTCTATATCGAATACTATCTGTTTCACTTAGTGTCCTTCTAAAATAACAAAAGCTATTGATAATGGTGGTTCATCACTAAAACTAACGTGTGATTTATCAATGCCTTCGTTCTTGAAAAGTGTTTGCATTTTTTTTGATAAAATCAATTTAGGTTGTCCAGAATCCAATCTAATAAATCCAAAGTCTTTCCAGGTAATTCCTTCAGAAAAACCAGTACCAAAAGCTTTGGCTGCAGCCTCTTTTCCTGCAAAACGGTTGGCTATGAAATGTACCTGATTCTTTTCATGATTAAATAACTCCATTTCTTCCGGGTGCAAAATTTTTTTTGCCAATCCATCTCCATATTTTTCATGCATTTTATGAATACGATCTATATTGACTATGTCAACACCAATGCCATATACATTCATTTTCTAGCCTTAATCAATATAGTTTGCATAGTTTTTACAGCTTCAGCGATCCCAATATCTAGAGATTTTGCAATAATTGAATGTCCGATATTCAGTTCTTGTATTTCTTCAATCTTTGCAATTGGAGCTGTATTCTCATAGTGCAATCCATGGCCAGCATTCACTCTTAGGCCTATTTTTTTAGCGTGTGATGCACACTCTTTAATTCTATTCAATTCATACTGTTGATCAGCAGGATTCAGACTGTCCGCATATGTGCCCGTATGTATCTCTACTGCATCAGCTCCTGCCAATTGACTCGACTCAATTTGTTTAGGGTCAGGATCAACAAAGAATGAAACTCGTATTCCTGATTTTTTCATACGCTCTGTTGCTATAGATAAGACATCCATTTGATTAAAGACATCTAAACCACCCTCTGTAGTTAGTTCGTCCCTGCTTTCTGGTACTAAACAACAATCATAAGGTTTGAGCGCACAAGCCATAGAAATCATCTCTTCTGTTAAGGCCATTTCAAGGTTAACCCTTGATTGTGAAATATTTATCAATCTTTCCACATCATGATCTTGAATATGTCTTCTATCTTCTCTTAGATGAATAGTGATGCTGTCTGCACCATTTTTTTCTGCTATTAATGCAATCTCAACTGGATCTGGATAGTTAGTGCCTCTAGCCTGTCTTATCGTAGCTACATGATCAACATTAACACCTAATAAAATATTTTCTTTTTTGTTCATAATTCGATAGAAATAATTAACTAATAATATATATTAGCAATAACTGATAATATTAATAAGCAATTGTATTTATACAATAATTTTGAATATATAGAAGTTAATCGTTCATTCACTCTAAATGTAGCAGTGAACGGAAGTAGACAATAAAGTTGAAGGAACGCTCTTAACCACTCTAAATGTAGAGTTAGGAGATGAAAATGAATAATTCAAGAATATTTTTGAATTCAATAAACCAGATTTTTGATAAATCTGCCAAACTTCTAGGTCTGCCTGAAGACTTAGCTAATAAAATAAAACTAGCAAACTCAACCTATACAGTGAATTTTGGTGTTCGATTGAGAAATAAGCTGCATACATTCACAGGATTTAGATCCATTCATTCAGAGCATAATGAACCTGTAAAAGGAGGTATGCGATACTCTCTTGATTCAACACAAGATGAAGTTGAAGCATTAGCAGCACTGATGACATATAAATGTTCACTAATGGAACTGCCTTTTGGTGGCTCTAAAGGTGCATTAATTATTGACCCAAACGCTTGGAATAAAAAAGAATTAGAAAAAATAACAAGAAGATTCACATCTGAACTAGCAAAAAGAAATCTAATTCATCCTTCACAGAATGTACCAGCACCTGATATGGGTACTGATGAAAATGTTATGGCATGGATTGCTGATGAATACAGAAGATTGAATCCAACTGAAATGGACTCTCTAGCATGCGTTACAGGGAAACCTATATCCAAAGGAGGTGTTCATGGAAGAAAAGAAGCCACAGGCAGAGGTGTGTTTTATGCTATAAAACAATTTTTAAAATATGAAAAAGATTGCAAAAAGATAGGTCTTTCTCCGATCCTAGATGACCAAAAAATTATTATTCAAGGTTTTGGTAATGTTGGCTATCATGCAGCAAAACTACTCGAAGAAAATGGGGCAAAAATTATCACTATCATTGAGCATGACGGTTCAATATCGAATGATAATGGTATTAATATTGATAACTTAAAAGAATACTTTGATAAAAAAAGAAAATTTAAAGGTTATAAAAATTATACGACAACGAGGAATAGATTTTTAAGTAAAAAATGCGACATATTAATACCAGCTGCAGTTGAAAATGTTATCAATAAAAATAATGCTGAGAATATAAAAGCGAAATTAATTGTTGAGGCAGGCAATGGACCAGTTACGTCAATAGCTGATGAAATTCTTATAAAAAAAGGAATTACCGTCATTCCTGATTTTTATGCGAATTCTGGAGGAGTCATAGTCTCTTATTTTGAATGGGTCAAAAATTTATCAAAAATGAGATATGGCCTGATGAATCAAAGGGATCAAGAAAATCGGCAATCAATTATGGTAAATGCTTTAGAAACAATGATTGAAAAAAACTTTCCAATTGAACTAAAAGAAGAAATTATTAAAGGCTCCACAGAAATAGATCTAGTCAGATCAGGACTGGAAGAAACAATGTCTTCTGGTTATTACCAAATACATGAGAAATTCCATTCGGATAAAAGAATTGATAATTTAAGAACAGCAGCAATGATGATTGCTATACAAAAAGTAGCTGATTCCTATGACTATCTTGGGATATAGTTTCATCGAAGAGTTTAATTGCTTTGAATAAAGAAACAATTTAATATTGCTATAGGATCCATAACTTCTCCTTCATGAGCATAAATGAAGTTAAAGCTGACTTTAGATCAATATAATTAAAGATTGTATCTAAAAGAGAATTATGAACTATTTGAAAAGCTTTGCAACGGTCTATCCACTAGATGGAATTAATGAAGACAAACTAGGTAAATGTCAAAATCTTCTGGATGGAAAATGGATCAATGAGACTAACTACTTTGATAATATCCTAGATCCAATAACTGGAAAAAATTTCTTAGACATACCAAAAACAGAAGATATTTCTGGATACATAAACAGTCTAGGCATCTGCCCGAAAAGTGGACTACATAACCCATTAAAAAATAATGACCGGTATATTATGCTTGGCAATGTTTGCAGCAAAGCAGCACACATATTACACGATAAAGAGGTGGAAACTTTTTTTGCACTTTTAATACAAAGAGTAATGCCAAAAACATTAAATCAATGTCTTGGTGAAGTAAGAGTTACGAGAACATTTTTAGAAAATTTTGCAGGTGACGGTGTTAGATTTCTAGGCCGTGGTTTTTCTAATCCTGGAGATTACACAGGGCAAGAATCGTCGGGTTATCGATGGCCATTTGGATCGGTAGTAATTATTACTCCTTTTAATTTTCCTTTAGAAATTCCAGTACTGCAGTTCCTAGGTGCCTTGTTTATGGGAAATAGACCACTTGTCAAACCCGATGAAAAAGTTGGTATTGTTTTTGAACAGTTTTTAAGATTATTAATTTTTTGTGGACTTCCAAGTCAAGACTCAAACTTAATTTACTGCGATGGATCAACAATGGGTACTTTAATAAAGCAAGCCAAAAAAAATATTCGTATGATTCAATTCACAGGATCATCAAAAGTAGCACATCAAATTATTCAAGAAATGGATGGAAAAGTTAAGATTGAAGATGCTGGCTTTGACTGGAAGATTATCGGTCCAGATTATGATCCACAATGGAGTGATTATGTAGCTTGGCAATGTGATGAAGATGCTTATAATGCTTCAGGACAAAAGTGTTCAGCTCAAAGTATTCTATTCGTTCATGAAAATTGGCAAGAAGACCTACTTCCAAAAATTAAAACACTAGCTGAAAGAAGAAAACTTGATAATCTCAGTATAGGACCAGTGCTTACTTGGAATAATAATCAACTCTTTAATCACATCAATCAATTATTAACTATACCTGATGCTGTCTGTCTATTTGGCAATGAACCATTGGAAAACCATAATATACCAACAAATTATGGAGCGATAAAACCAACAGCAATACAAATACCTATAGAGCATTTAATGACAGAATATTTTGATTTAATCACCACTGAAGTTTTTGGACCAATTCAAGTTATTATTTCATACAATAACGATTCATTACCTATTGTACTTAAAGGATTAGAAAATATTTCTCATAATTTATCAGCAGCTATTGTTAGCAATGATTTACTCTTTCAGCAAGAAATATTAGGAAGCACCATCAATGGAACAACTTATGTAGGAATGAGAGCTAGAACAACAGGTGCCCCACAAAATCATTGGTTTGGTCCAGCTGGTGATCCAAGGGCTGCAGGTATCGGAACGATTGAAGCAATTGTCAATACCTGGAGCGGACATAGAGAGATTATTAAAGATATTGGTCCCATTGATTCTGATTGGAATATACCGGAGATAAACTAATGAGCGCCTCTAAACAACAATACTTGATAGACAAAGAATTGAACTTTGGACCTGATAACTATAAACCCATACCAGTAGTTTTAACCAAAGCTAAAGGAGTTTGGGTTTGGGATGTAGATGGAAATAAATATTTAGATATGATGTCTGCTTATTCTGCTGTCAGTCATGGACATTCTCACCCTGAACTACTCAAAGTTTTGCATGAACAATCCAGTCGCTTAGCACTAACATCAAGAGCTTTCTATACTGATACTCTAGGCTCTTACTTGGAAAAAATTACCTCACTGAGTAATTTTGATATGGCACTTCCAATGAATTCAGGTGCGGAAGCAGTTGAAACCGCTATCAAGGCAGCTAGAAGATGGGGCTATCGTTCAAAAAATATTGCATCTGATAAAGCTGAGATTATAGTTGCTGATGGTAATTTTCATGGAAGAACAACCACCATTATAAGTTTCTCTAGTTCACCAAATTCAAAAGACGATTTTGGTCCACTCACATCAGGATTTGTTTCTGTTCAATTTGGTTCGTCTAAAGCCATCAAAGAAGCTATAAATGAAAATACAGCAGCTGTCTTAATTGAACCTATACAAGGCGAAGGTGGAATTATTGTACCCCCTGAAAACTACCTCTCCGAAATCAGAGACATTTGCACAAATAATAACATTCTTATGATACTTGACGAAGTACAATCAGGACTTGGCAGAACAGGTAAAATGTTTGCATTTGAACATGCAAATATTCAACCTGATGGACTAATACTTGGGAAAGCTCTAGGTGGTGGTTTTATGCCTGTTTCATGCTTTTTATCTACCAATGAAGTTATGCAATGGCTCACACCAGGTTCCCATGGTTCAACTTTCGGAGGTAATCCACTTGCAGCTGCTATTGGTAAAAGAGCTCTTGAGCTCCTTGAAGAAGAAAATTTAATTGAAAATAGCAGAATACTTGGTGAGTATTTTAAAAATGAACTCATTAATATGAAAAGCAAAACAATATTAGATGTTAGAGGTAAGGGCCTTTGGATTGGAGTCCAAATGAATCCCAATTTTATCTCTGGTAAGGAGTTATCTAATTTACTCCTTAAAAAAGGTATTTTAGCTAAAGAAACACATGAAACAGTTATTCGTTTTGCTCCCCCACTAGTGATCTCAAAACAAGAAATTGATTGGGCGCTTGATACTATAAAAGAGATTCTTCAAGATACTTCATCCTAATTTATACAGAGCTTAAATCATGTCTTTGCAATCAACCAATCATGTACTTTTGATTAAACCTGCTGAATTCTATTGTAATGAACAAACAATTGAAACTAATCACTATCAAGAAATTAATAGCGAAAAAACTAAAGATGAGATATTACAAGAAGCATTAATAGAATTTACAGAATTCGAAAACATATTAAAAAGAAATAAAATAAAAGTAACTACTCTAATAGGACAAATAGGTTGTCCTGATAATATTTTTCCAAATTGGGCAGTGAGCTACGATGATCATACTATTGATATATTCAGTATGCTTGGCATGAATCGAAGACTAGAAAAATCTGAAAAACATATATCTTTTCTAAACCAAACCTACAACACAAATATTAATTATAGCAGTCTTGAAGATAAATCAATTTATCTAGAAGGAACTAGCAGTTTAGTACTAGATCGTGTTAATAAACATGCTTATATGGGAATTTCATCAAGATCAAATCCTGAGCTTGCAAACCAATGGTGTCAAGCTAGAGGTTATAAACTCATATATTTTGATACTATAAGTCATACTGGAAAGTCTATCTATCATACTGATGTAATGATGTATATAGGCACAAAACTTGCAGTAATTTGCTCAGAATGCATAGCAGATGATTCTCAAGCCCTAGTATTGGAAAGACTTAGATCCACACACGATATTTTAGAAATATCCAATGAACAATTAGTTAGTTTTTGTGGGAATTGCATTGAAGTTTATGATGAAAATAATGAATCACATTTAATTATGTCCACAACAGCTTACAACGCTTATAACAAAGAACAGAAAACAGTTCTTCTAAAGTATTATAAAAGTATTATCCATTCTGATCTTGAATCTATTGAGAAATATGGTGGAGGCTCAGCTCGATGTATGATCATGGAATTATTCTAGACTTAAAACCCTTTCATATAAATCAGGGTCAGTATCACCTTCTGTTGAATAGAACAGAACGTTTGATCTTTCATTAAGATTAAGCTCTTTCTTAATATGATCATAATCATTATTGGTGCAAATGGCATGTAAAAAACCAATAGGCACTGCTCCACTTTCTCCAGACACTATCTTTTGATCTCCTTTGATTGGATTACCACAAATCTTCATTCCTTTGAATGCCACATCATCACTACATATGGCAAAATAATCAGCTAATTCTTTTATAATATTCCAAGCTAGTAGACTCGGCATACCGCATGACAATCCTGCCATTATTGTATTAAGTTCCTTTATCAAATGAGCACTGCCATCTCCCACTTTAATAGAATTATAGAAACAAGCAGCACCATGGGGTTCAAGAATAATTAATTTAGGTTTGGGTTTGGGTTTAGATTGATTTATGAAATTTATTAATATTGATGCTGCAAAGGAGCCAACACCAGCTTGGACAATAATATGCGTTGGCCAATTATTATATTGTTTAATAAATTCTGTAACCATAGTTGAGTAACCCAGCATAATATTCTGTGGTATATCCAAATAGCCATTCCATGATGAATCTTGCAGTAATATCCAATTCTTTTCAGATGCCTTATTTTTTGTATATTTGACTGTCTCATCATAATTAAATTCCGTTATTTCAGCTGAGGCATCATTGTCTAAAATAGCATCTAGCCTATTCTTAGAAGTGCCTTTAGGCATATATACAATTGCCTTACACCCAAATTGCTTTGCCGTCCATGCAACAGCTCTTCCATGGTTCCCATCCGTAGCTGTTGTAAATGTAAGATTATTAATTTGGCCTGAATACTTCTTAATACCCTCAAAAGTTACATCATTTACATCAAGTTTTAAATATTTAACAATTTCAAGTGCCATGGCATAACTTGCACCTAGAACTTTGAAAGCATTTAGATTTAATCGAAAACTTTCATCCTTAACTAAGCATTGATTGATACCAATACTTTTGGAAAAGTTTTTAAGTTCCACCAAAGGTGTAGGTTTATAGTTAGGCAAACTTTGATGAAATTTAAATGCTAATTCACTACTCCAATTTAAATTGAAGTTTTTATTCTTAAAGGGATTAGAAATACAATCGATTTGGTGATTCAAAATAAATACTCTATTTTTTAAACTGATTGGCTAGCAAACAAAGAATTTCATACATCATAGTCGCGCCTACAAGAGCTGTGTTACCAGTCTGATCATAGGGTGGTGCAACCTCAACTACATCTCCCCCAATAAAATTCAATCCGTTTAATCCTCTTAAAAATTGTTGCGCCTCCAAAGTAGTAATACCTCCAACTTCGGGAGTACCAGTGCCAGGTGCATAAACAGGATCCAATCCATCAACATCAAAAGATAAATATACAGGGCCATTACCAACAACCTTAATTGCTTCTTTAATGACTTCTTTTACACCAAGATCAGAAAATTCCTCAATAAAAATGACTCGCATTCCTGTTGAGAGAGAGAAATCAATTCCATCTGTGAAGTTTTGTGCACCTCTAATGCCGATCTGTATCGTTCTTTTAGGGTCAAGTAAGCCAGATTCAACTGCCGATCTAAATGGTGAACCATGATGAAACTTTGAACCCCAGATTTCTCCCCAAGTATCAGTATGAGCATCTATATGGATCATGCCTATTGGATCACCTTTAACTAAACCCTTAAATATAGGATAAGTTATAGAATGATCTCCTCCAGCAGATAAAGGAATAACTCCAGCATTCTGCAAACTACTATAGAATTCAACAATATCATCATGGACAGATTGATGATCAAATGGCTTAGTAAACGAAACATCGCCAACATCAGCAATGCTAGCAATGTCATAAGGATTGATCCTTGTAACATGATGTATGTTTCGCATTAGAGTTGATTGATTTCTTATTTCTCTAGGGCCATGCCTGGCTCCTGCTCTATTGGTTACACCACCATCATATGGAACACCAACCATAGCTATATCTAAATCATCTAAAGAATCAGCTAGTGGTGTCCTCATAAATGTAGGTATACCTGAGTAACGTGGCTCTTGATTAGCAAAATACTCTTTACCAGTAACTGGGGATATATATTTTTTATGTTTCATATATTTACATTCTATAAAGATTTAAATTAAGATCAATTTTTAAAAGATATTTTGCAATTATGAAATATAAAAAATTAGATCTTCATGGAATTAGACATGGTGATGTTGATCGGTTAGTGGAAAACTTTGTTTTAATGAATCAAAGTAAAACTCCATTAGAAATTGTCTGCGGAAATAGTAAAAAGATGATCGATCTTGTAAATTCTGTTTTAAAGAGAATTAGTTGTGAAAGCTATGAGATGGTTCAATATGGAGTTTTAGTAATAAGAAAAGTCTAATGAATTAAGTATTAGAGAAATAAATATTTTTATTTAGCCTTTAGATGTAATCGATTTAAAAACTTTTTTACTATTGAGCTCTTTGCCTGCAAGATGATGTTCTATAGATAAGCGAAGAATACTCTTAGCAGCTCTTAATGTATCCGCATTAGAAAAATCTAGATTTTTAATAGCTTTAATTTCTGAACCTTTAACAATATCTCTCTTATTATTAATATTACTTGCTAACCTAAAACCCTGCTCAGCATGAAAAATATACTCAAGTTCTTCTTCAATATTTTTTGAACTCATAGCTTCCGTATCAAAATTGATGGCGTATCCTATTTCAGATAGCATAAATAATTCAAAGTTTCTTAAAGTTATCTCAATATTTTCTGCTTCAGAAAGGTTTGTAATGGCTCTAGAATATTCAATGAAAAGATCAGGATAAGGATCCGTTATTGTTAAAAAAGATAAAATCAATTCATTCAGGTAAAAAGCAGACATTAAATGTTTGCCTTGTATCTTTTCAATATAAATACCAGTTACCTCTACCTCTCTAAGAGTCTTCAACTGGGATTTTCCTGACCATGAAACTCGGATTGGTAGAAATGGTTGAAGAAAAGATTTAAATTTTGATTTTGGTCTTTTAGATCCTTTAGCAATTAAGTCAACCCTCCCATAACTTTGAGTAAAGAGGTTGATGATCTGACTGGTTTCTGAATAAGGTCTATGATGAAGCAAATATGCTGGTTCATGTTCAATGATTCGATTGGTCATTTTAATTAGAAATTATCATTTTTTCATTGACTCTAACTTGAGACGATAAAAAAACCTTCTTTTTTAACATGTTCTCAATCTCCAATCTTGTTTCAGTGCCAACTTTTTTCAAGATATGTCCTTTTTTACCAATAATAATCTTTCTATGAGCACTTTTTTTCACACAAATAGAGATTTCAATAAATACAGTTCCTTTCTTCTCATTAAGACTATCAACTTCACAAGTCAAGCTATAAGGCAGTTCTTCTCTTAAGCAACTCATGAGTTTTTCTCTCATGCTTTCAGCAATCCTAAAACTTATGTCTTTATCTGTTTTAGCATTCGTATCAAATTCTGGTTCTTGAAAAGGCAAATACTTTTCAATAGAGACTAATAAGTTATTTATATTTTTTCCACGAAGTGCTGATAAAGGTATAATTTCTTCAAATGTAGATCTTTCATTAGTACTTGCAAGATAATCTAAGATCTTGGTTTTGTCTTTGAATCGATCGACTTTATTCACTGCCAATATCTTTTTCAATCCAGTTTGTTCTATATTTTCTAATAGGTATTGATCTGCCTTCTTCCATTGATTGACCTCAACAAGCATGACAACAAGATCAGCCATGGACAAAGCAAGACTGGCTTCTTTATTAAGTTTTTTTAAATTAAGTTTTTTGGTGTTATCCGATAATAGACCCGGCGTATCAATCAAAACTATTTGAGTATTATCATAATTAACTATACCTAAAACATTTATCTGGGTAGTTTGAGGTTTAGAGGTCACTATGGAAACTTTCTCACCAACAAGGTAATTGACTAAAGTAGACTTACCAACATTTGGTCTACCTACAACAGCAACATAACCACTTTTGACTTTTGTTTTACTCATTCTATAGCAATCTTAATGCTTTCATTGCAGCTTTCTGTTCAGCTACTCTCAAGCTTTTAGCACTGGCTTTGGATGATATTTTTCCTTTCTCCACAATGCATTCAACATGAAATGTTTGATCGTGTTGCTCTCCTTCAGTGCTTAACAAATGATATTTAGGGAGTTCTTTTTTTAGTTTTTGCAGCTTCTCTTGTAATAGACTCTTATGATCTTTATTTTCAGACTCAGGATTCAATGATTCCAGTTTTGATGAAAATATACTCAGAACAGATGTCTTTAAAGAGGAATAACCGCCTTCAATGAAAATAGCACCAATAATTGCCTCCAAAGCATTAGAGAGGATCGATGCTCTATTGGTTCCGCCTGATACTATCTCTCCTTTGCCTAAAATTAAGTATTGATCTAGATGTATTTCTCTAGCTATTTCTGACAGACTTTCTTGGTTTACAAGATTGGCTCGCATCCGACTTAGATTGCCCTCTGATTCTTCTAAGTATTTCTCAAATAACACTTCACTGATAACAAGATCCAATGCAGAATCTCCTAAAAACTCCAATCTTTCATTATTATTGTAAGAAAAACTTCGATGCGTTAATGCATTCTCAACTAAAGACTGATCGCTGAATGAGTAATCAAATGTCTTTTTAATCCATTCTTGTGTTTTTTTAGTTTTCAAAATGTCAGCAATACTTAATCGATTGATGTACCGATTCTATTCCATTCAGGAAGTGAACTAAAATCCCAATTGAACCAAATTGTAGTGGCTTTACCTACAATGTGATCCCTAGGTACGAAACCTGGGCAATCATAGCGACTGTCTTTACTATTATCCCTGTTATCACCCATAAAGAAGTAATGGCCTTCAGGAACTTCAAAGACACCTTCTCTACCTCTTCTTGAGGGAGTTAATAAAGCCAAGTGTTTTTTATTTTCAATATTCTCTTCATAGACATGTGCACCATATTGTTTAGTATTCTTATAAACATATTGGAATTTATTAATTAATGAATCTCCATTGATTGAAATTTGTTTATTTTTATACCTAATTTCATCACCTGGTAAACCAATTAAACGTTTAATGTATTTGATTGAAGTGTCACAAGGATAATCAAAAACAACAACATCACCTCTTTTGAGTTCATTAGTGCTCCAAAATGAACGATTAGTGACTGGCATTCTCAAGTCGTATGCGTATTTTTGAACCAAGATAAAATCACCTTTAACTAAGGTTGGCATCATTGAACCAGAAGGAATACGAAACGGCTCAAATATAAAAGACCTGAGTATAAAGACAATCAATAAAATGGGAAATAAAGCACCGGAAAGTTCAACAATGCTATGGCTCTTCTTATTATAGAAATAACCTATTAACCATATCAATCCTAATGAAAGAACGATAAAAAATAAAATTGCCTGAAAATCAAAATTCATAAGTCACATTATAGATGATGGATTAATAAATAATTATGATTTCTTTGTGGAGTCTTTTTGCATGATAGAAAGAAAAGCTTCTTGTGGTATCTCCACAGACCCAAATTGTTTCATTCTTTTTTTTCCCGCTTTTTGTTTTTTAAGAAGTTTCATTTTTCTTGTGACATCACCACCGTATAATTTAGCAGTGACATTTTTTCTAAAAGCCTTTACATTTCCTCTCGCAATTACTTTAGCTCCAATTACTGCCTGAAGAGCAACCTCAAACATTTGTCTAGGAATCAACTTTGAAAGTCTATTAATAATTTTTCTCCCATGAGTGACAGACATATCTCTATGAATAATACTTGAGAATGCATCGACTTTATCCCCATTGACTAGAATGTCCAAACGAACCAAATTATCAGGCTTAAATCTTAGAAAACGATAATCAAACGAAGCATACCCTTTTGAAACTGATTTAAGTTGATCAAAAAAATCCATCACCACTTCGGCCAAAGGCAATTCATAATCAAGAACGACTTGTCGACCTAGGTATTGTAGTCTTTTCTGTATACCTCTTCTGGATTCACATAGTTGAATCACATTCCCCACAAATTCAGGTGGCATCAGCACACTGGCTTCAACGATAGGCTCTCGTATTTCTTTGACATTATTCATCATTGGTAGTGCATCAGGATTATCAATTTTTATAACTTCACCATTGGTTTTTAACACTTCATAAACCACTGTTGGTGAAGTAGTGACTAAATTCAAATCGTATTCTCTTTCAAGGCGTTCTTGAACAATTTCCATATGTAGCATTCCTAAGAATCCACAACGAAAACCAATGCCTAGAGCGGAAGATGATTCAGGTTCATAATGAAGTGAAGCGTCATTTAATTTAAGTTTATCTAATGCCTCCCTAAATGCTTCAAGATCCTCAGATGATGCTGGAAATAAACCTGCAAAAACACGGGGCTGTATGGTCTTAAAATCAGGTAATGCTGTCTCGCTGGAATTTTTAAAATGGGTTACTGTATCGCCTACAGGCGCACCAAAAATATCTTTAATACCAGCAACTAGAAATCCAACTTCTCCGGCAGATATTGTATCTCTGTATTCCATCTTTGGAGTATATATGCCCAATGCATTAGCTATGTAATCATAACCTGTTGACATCACCTTAATTTTATCGCCCTTCTTAAGTGTTCCATTAACTATTCTTAAAAGAGAAACAACGCCTACATACTTATCAAACCAGGAATCAATGATAAGTGCTTGCAGAGGTTTATCTGAATTGCCTGAAGGACTAGGGATGACATCAACAATTTTATTCATTAGCTCTTCGATACCTTCACCAGTTTTTGCACTAATTAATATTGCATTATTTGTTTCAATGCCAATGACTTCATTGATGTCATGCAATACTTTTTCTGGATCAGCAGCCGGCAAATCAATTTTATTAATGACAGGTAATATCTCAAGGCCTTGCTCAATTGCGCTATAACAATTAGCCACACTTTGTGCTTCGACACCTTGGGATGCATCAACAACTAATAGAGCTCCTTCGCAAGCTGATAATGATCTTGACACTTCGTATGAGAAATCAACGTGGCCAGGTGTATCGATTAAATTGAAGATATATTCTTGTTGATCATCTGAAGTAAATCTTAATGAGGCACTTTGTGCTTTGATTGTTATTCCTCTTTCTTTTTCCAAATCCATACTATCGAGAACTTGCTCTTCCATTTCTCTTTCTTCCAAACCGCCAGTTTGCTGTATTAATCGATCAGCCAGGGTAGATTTACCATGATCTATATGGGCTATAATTGAAAAGTTTCTGATCTGTTTCATTCTATTGTTAATCCTTGATCTGATCCTAAAATCTCAATGACCATAATCCTTATATTGGGATCTTCAACTGCTTTTGGTGCAGCAAACATATCAATTATTACTGGATCTTGAAGCATGAGCAATTGATCGAATCGTTTTTTTCTTTCATCATCCATTAATTCATAATAATTCTCAAAGTATGATAAAAGAAGTAGATCTAATTCTTTAGTACCTCGTCTGCATCTCCACCTGATTCTTGACAGTTCAGCTGATTCAGGATTCATCAAAATTGTGTGTCGCTATCATTTTTTTTATTTCAGCGATGGCTTGGCCAGGATTTAGATCTTTTGGGCAAGCCAAAGAACAATTCATAATGGTATGACAACGGTAAAGCTTTGATGAATCATTGAGAGCATTCAGACGTTCTTCTTTAGCTTCATCACGACTATCTTGCAGCCATCGATAAGATGCTAGTAATGCTGCTGGCCCAAGATACTCATCACTATTCCACCAGTAACTAGGGCAACTCGTTGAACAACAAGCACACAGAATGCAGGCTGAAGGTTTATCAATCTTCTCTTGATCTTCTTTTGCTTGATACCTCTCCTCTCCTTCTGGAGCATCTGTAGAGGTTTTAAGCCATGGTTCTACTGATGCATAGCCTTCATAGAATTTAGTTAAATCAGTGACTAGATCTTTGACAACATTCATGTGAGGCAAAGGATAAACTCGAATATCACCATCCAGATCTTTAATAGGCTGGGTACAAGCTAGTGTATTCACTCCATTGATATTATGTGAACATGATCCACAAATCCCTTCTCTGCATGATCTTCTAAAGGATAGACTTGGATCAAGATCAGACTTGATTTTAATTAATGCATCCAGGACCATAGGACCGCATTCATCGAGATCTAACTCAAATGTATCCAAACTTGGATTGTCTCCAGAGGCTGGATCATATCGATAAACAATGAACGTTCTAGCATTATTAACTTTTTTTTCTAGATTAAAGTTTTTACCTTTATTTATTTTCGAATTTTTTGGTAAAGTAAATTCAGCCATTGATTATGTCTCCTAGTAAACTCTTGCTTTTAATGGAACAGTTTCTACATCATCACTATGAGTTTCAAGTGTAACAGGACTCGAGTCTATTCTTGTTTTATTATCATCTTCCAGCCAACCTAAACTGTGCTTAAGCCAATTAGTGTCATCTCTATCTGGGTAATCATCTCGAGCATGAGCACCACGACTCTCTTGTCGTTGAAGCGCACAATCCATAGTGACCATAGCTTGGCCAAGAAGATTCTCGAGCTCTAAAGTTTCAACTAAATCGGTGTTCCATATCAAACCTTTATCAGAAACTGAGACATCACTAAAAGAATTAATGCAAGACGACATTTTATTAACTCCTTCTTGAAGGATAGCTTCTGTTCTAAAAACAGAAGCATGTTTTTGCATTATTTGTTGCATTTCATCTCGTATTTCATAGGTTCCTAATCCTCCATTAGAGAAGCGAATTCGATCAAATTTATCAATCGATTTGTCTATGATTGATTGAGGGATATTGTCCTGTAGAGATCCTGGCTTGAGTGTTTTTGCACATTGTTCAGCAGAAGCTCTACCAAAGACAACTAGATCTAAAAGAGAATTAGATCCAAGCCTATTGGCTCCATGAACTGAAACAGATGCTGCTTCCCCCACAGCCATCAATCCGGGTACAACATGAATATCACCATTATTGTCCTTGGTGATTACTTCAGTTTGAACATTGGTAGGAACTCCACCCATATTATAATGTACGGTAGGAATGACAGGAATAGGTTCCTTGTTAACATCAACATCAGCAAATATCCTTGCGGATTCTGAAATACCTGGTAATCGCTCTTCAATGACCTCTGCTCCGAGATGCTGTAGATTGAGATGAATATGATCTTTCTTATCACCAACACCCCTCCCTTCTATTATTTCCATGGTCATTGAACGACTGACTACATCTCTTGAGGCCAAATCTTTTGCATTGGGTGCATACCTTTCCATAAAACGCTCTCCCTCAGAATTGGTTAAATAACCGCCTTCTCCTCTTGCGCCTTCCGTAATTAAACAGCCAACGCCATAAATACCAGTTGGATGAAATTGTATAAATTCCATATCTTGGAGAGGAAGACCTGATCTAAGCGCCATTCCAGAACCATCGCCTGTACAAGTATGAGCAGCGGTACAAGAAAAATAAGTTCTGCCATGACCACCTGTTGCCAGTATGACCTTATTTGCTTTAAAGACATGTAATTTTCCTGTAGCCATCTCTAAAGAGATAACTCCTTTACACTCGCCCTCATCCATGAGCAATTCTAATGCGAAATGTTCAATAAAAAACTGAGCTTTATTTTTAATCGATTGCTGATATAGAGTATGAAGCATAGCATGGCCTGTCCTATCAGCAGCAGCACAGGTTCTCTGAGCTATGCCTTCACCATAATGTGTAGTCATTCCACCAAACGGTCTTTGATAGATTTTACCATCATTAGTTCTTGAAAATGGAATGCCATATTTTTCAAGCTCTAAGACAGCTTCAGGTGCTTGCTTACACATGTATGCAATAGCGTTTTGATCTCCTAACCAATCTGATCCTTTGACTGTATCATACATATGCCAACGCCAGTCATCCTCTCCCATATTCCCTAGAGCTGCACTGATTCCACCCTGAGCTGCAACTGTGTGGCTTCTAGTTGGAAAAACCTTAGTAATGCAAGCAGTATTAAATCCTTTTTCCACAAGACCTAATGTTGCTCTGAGTCCTGCACCGCCTGCTCCAATAACAACTACATCAAAATCATGTTCAATTAATTCATAACCCTCACTCATAGATTTTTCCTTTTAAATCAATTCCGGTTAATTAATGCCAACAGTAATCGAAAATATTGAATAGATTGTAATTAGTACAACTGCAATTCTAAAAGCCCTTATAACATAAAAGCTCATTGTCCTAAGACTTAGTGTTGAGACGTAATCTTCTAAAATGACCTGCAGTCCTAATTCAGCATGATAAATTAAATACAAAGATAGCAAACATAGAATTAAAGCATTCAATGGCTCACTTGCCCAAAATAGAACTCCATCGTAATCTAAATATTGTAAATTGAATAAAATTTGGTAGATGAACCATCCTGACAATAGAACCAGAATAACGGCTGTTTCTCTTTGGCTTTTCCAATGATCCTTTGCGTGCTCAAAGCCAGATAGACATAAAAGGTTTAATATTCTTTTTAAGTAAATCATATATCAGTTGGACTCAGAAAATATATACAGCCAAAAAAGAGCTGTCAAAATGAGAGAAAGAATAACAACAATGGCACCTGATATTTTTAATTCTCTTGTTTCAAAACCCTTACCTATGTCCCAGAATAAATGCCTTATTCCATTTAAGAAATGATAAAAAAATGCTTGCGTTACTAATACCCATAGAGCTATCGCAATCGGGCTGGTAAATATGCTGGATATCGCATCAAACATTTCCTGGCCAATTGAAATAGATAAGATCCATATTGATAGACTGAAACCCACAATAAATAGTGCCAACCCAGAAAGCCTGTGCAGTATAGACAGTGTATTGGTTACCTGCCACTTATACACTGACAAATGTGGGGACAAAGGTTGTTTTTCTTTACTCATATCTTGGTAAGCTTTAATGGGTCAATTATACTGACTTTAATAGTTTCGAACATTTATTTTTACTGGATTTACATTATTTTTTATAATTAGATTATGAATCATTTATCTCATCTATCAACATTGTCTTTTTCAGGAAGCGATGCGAAAGATTTCCTCCAGGGTCAGATGACTCAAGATATAAATTCCATTTCAGATCAAAGTTATAAAATGACCTCCATACTCAATCCCAAGGGAAGAATAATTGTTACTGGATTAATCAAAGAGTTTAAAGGAAATATATTCTTTATTATTAGTAAGGATCTTAGTAAAGATTGTGTCCAATGGCTGTCACGCTATATTCTAAGATCTGATGTAAAAATTTCTATAGAAAAGAACTATATTTTTGGCTTGAACAATGAAAATCAGAAACAACTCTTTAAGTATGATGGGAATCAACAGCAGTTGAATATTTCTCCAATCTCGATGGATCATAGTAGATGCATTCTTCTTGCTGATGATGAAGTATCTTTAAAAGATAAATCTATTGAATCAATCAATGAAAGTGAGTGGATACTATCTGATATTAAAAGAGGATTACCAATTTTAAGCAAAGAAAGCAGTGAAAAATATATACCTCAAATGATAAATTTAGATTTACTCGAAGGTATTAGCTTCTCCAAAGGATGTTATACCGGCCAAGAAGTGGTGGCTAGAGTTCAACATCGAGGAAAAATTAAGCAAAGAATGTTTCACATAACTACTGAATCGAATAAATCTGAAATAGAACATCAATCAGAAATAATGCATGAAAACTCTAAAGTTGGCTCTCTGGTTAATTCAATAATGAACAAGAATATTTTACATTCGCTAGCAGTAATTAATATAGATGATTCAGAAAAGAAATTGATTTTAAAAGGAAAGACTTTAAATGTTAATTCGCTAATCTAGTAGTAACGGTTTTGTTCACAACAGTGAATAATAAATATTATACTTTTTTACCAATGACTAATTTATTTATTTCTCATATGAGGAAATAATAACACGTCCCTAATAGAAGGGCTTTCTGTGAACAACATAACAAGTCTATCAATCCCAACTCCTAATCCAGAGGTTGGTGGCATTCCATATTCAAGGGCCTCAATATAATCTTGATCAAAAACCATAGCTTCATCATCGCCATCATTTCTTTCTTTGACTTGGGCTTTAAAACGATCCGATTGATCATCAGGATCATTGAGTTCTTGAAACCCATTGGCCAATTCACTACCTGCTATAAAAAATTCAAAACGGTCTACCAACCATGGATCATTATCATTAGCTCTAGATAAAGGGGAAACATCTCTGGGATAACTGGTAATAAAAGTAGGTTCAATTAAATTATCTTCCACTGTTTTCTCAAAAATCTCAAAGAGGAGCTTTCCAGTAGTTACATCATCATTGGTTTTAATACCAAGTTCCTTGCAAGTATTTAATAGAGTTTCTCTATCCCTTAGTTTTTTTGGATCCATTTTAGGATTATATTGAATCACAGATTCTTCCAAGGTCATACGCTTATATGGACCGGATAGATCATATTCACTATCTTGATATTGAATGGTTGTCGAGCCGTTCAGCGCCATTGCTATATCAATAATCATATCCTCAACAAGTGTCATGATCTCTTCATAGGATGCATAAGCTAGATAGAGTTCAAGCATCGTAAATTCTGGATTATGCTTTGTTGATATGCCTTCATTCCTGAAAGATCGATTGATTTCATAAACACGATGTAGACCACCAACCACTAATCGTTTTAAATAAAGTTCAGGAGCAATTCTTAAAAAAAAGTCTCTATCCAAAGTATTGTGATGTGTAATAAAAGGTTTAGCAATTGCACCCCCAGCAATTGGATGCATCATAGGGGTTTCTACTTCCAATATTTCCTTTTGGTCTAAAAAAGCACGTATCGTTGTGACGATTTTAGAACGCTTTTGAAAAACAGCTTTACTATCATCAGACATAATTAAATCAAGATAACGCTTTCGATAACGCGTTTCAGTGTCTGTAAGTCCGTGATATTTCTCAGGTAAAGGCCTTAAGGATTTCGATAAGACTTCTATTTTTTCAACGTTAACTGTCAACTCATCTGTTTTAGTTCTAAATAAGACGCCTTCAACCCAAATAATATCGCCAACATCATATGTCTTAAAGTTGTTATACATTTTTTCATCAAGATTCTTAGAATTCAAAAAAAGTTGAATTGAGCCTGAACTGTCGACCACTTTTGAAAAGCTAGATTTACCCATGATTCTTTTCGCCATCATCCTTCCAGCTATCTTCACCGTCTTATTGGCATCACTAACTTCTTCTCTAGATGACTCTCCATAGGCCTCAAATAGATTTTTAATAGTTGTATCGATTTCGATTGAGATTGGATAATTAAAGCCTTCTTCTCTCAATGAGAGAAGTTTTTTCCTTCGTTCATCTACGAGCTTATTATGATCATCTTTTATTTCAGTCATTGATTATCCATTTATTTTTAAACACCTTTTTTAAGGCTTGCTTCAAGGAATTTATTGATATCACCATTCAGTATAGCTTCTGGATTACTGGATTCAATTTGAGTTCTCAGATCTTTAACTCTAGATTGATCTAAAACGTAAGATCTAATCTGACTGCCCCACCCAATATCTGCTTTTGTTTCCTCCACAGCTTGTGCCTTATCAACTCGCTTTTGATGCTCTAATTCGAATAATTTTGCCCTCATTTGCTTCATTGCGGTGGCTTTATTCTTATGCTGTGATCGATCATCCTGGCACTGAACTACTGTACCTGATGGCTCATGAGTAATTCGAACTGCTGATTCAGTAGTATTTACATGTTGACCGCCAGCACCACTAGCTCTATATACATCAATTCTTAGATCACTGGGATCCATTTCAATTTCAAAATTATCTTCAATTTCTGGTGAAGTAAAGACCGCGGCAAAAGATGTATGTCTTCTATTTCCTGAATCAAAAGGTGACTTTCTTACCAATCGATGAACACCTGTTTCTGTTCTCATCCAGCCGTATGCAAAATCACCTGCAATATGAATGGTTGCACTCTTAATACCCGCAACTTCACCTGGTGAGACCTCAATAAGCTTGGCTGTAAAATCATTGGCTTCACACCAACGTAAATACATTCTCAATAGCATATTGGCCCAATCTTGAGCTTCAGTTCCTCCAGAACCTGCTTGTATGTCTAAAAAACAATTGGAAGCATCCATTTCTCCACTAAACATTCTTTGGATTTCTAGCTGATTAATGATCTTCTCAAATGAGACTAAATCTACTGATAACTCATTGAGACTTGAGGCATCATTTTCACTCGTTGCCAATTCAAGCAATATCTCTGCATCCTCAAGGCTACTGCCAATCGACTCAATTCTGTTTAGTATTTTCTCTAAACGTGACCTTTCTTGATTGAGACTTTGGCTTAACTCACGGTCATCCCATATACCTGGATCATTGAGAGAGCTTAATACTTCATTAAGTCTTTTTGATTTCTTATCGAAGTCAAAGGTACCCCCTGAGTGAATCAAATCGCTTTATTAAATCATTAAGAACTATTTTTAATTGAGCTTCATCCATCATTTTAACTCCTAAAGAATTAATTCATTATGTCATATGTTTTTCTTAAATCTATGAACTGCTGAAGATATTCAGTACTGTTCTTGATAAAAACTTGTGAACGATTATTCTCCACAGCAATTGCTATTACTATTTTACTAATTTTAATACCTGTTAGCTCTTCAAACATCAAAGCATAGGCTGAAGATTGCATGAAATATCCATCTATCCAGCTTTCTTTTTTTGTTTTGGAACTAGTCTTGAAATCAATTACAGCTAATTCTCCGTCCCATTCAGCTACGACATCTACTCGACCACCCACTTTCAAAGTATGGCTGTATAGGGGTGCTTCAATAGCCTTGATAGTGCCAATACTATTATCCAATAATTCAGTCAGTTGCATAAACATATCTTCGATATGAGGAGCTGGATCTTCAAATAAGTTAATCTGTGAAGCCATTTCATTTCTTAAATACATTTCTGCCATTTTATGAACTTTATTTCCCCTTGTAGTAGCTGCTTTTGTGATTGCATCTGCTTTACTATCCCCCACTCTTTTTCTCCAAGCTAAAATAGAGTCCTTGGATAATAGTCCTGTGATTGTTGTGACTGAAGGGTAAGATTCACCATCAGGTGTTTCATAAAAACGACCGCCATTAGAACTTTTTGCATTGAGCTCTTTTAATTGGACTAATTCATGTTTGAAAGTCATAGTTTGTTGATTCTATTAATGATGAATTATAATTGTTGTTTGGTAATGATAAATGATTTTTCAAATGAAAAAAGAAAATAAATTAGACATTGAAGAATTGGGACAAGGAAAAATAAAATTCAAAGGACAATGGTATAACGAAAGCCTAATTTTGTTTAATGAAGAGATTTTGACACCCTGGTTACATCCACATGTAGAAAAACTGCAAATTGAGGATTTTAAATTTGCACTTGATACTGAATGCGAGCTCATACTATTAGGTACAGGATTAAATCAAGTATTTCCGAATCGCTATTTAACGACTGAAATTTACAAACAAGGTAAAGGCATTGAAGTCATGGATACTGTGAGTGCTTGTCGAACTTACAATGTTATTAAATCTGAGTATCGATCTGTAATTGCAATGTTAATGATGACCTAGTTTTGAGTTATTTCGGTAATCTAGAAATTAAGAAATAAACTAGAAGTAGTAAACCTATAAATGAAATCACTTTTAAAAACACATTAACCCCAACTTTTTATAGCAATAAATATTAAGAACATGAATATAATAAAATATCCTAACTTATCGATGTTCTTTCTGATAGTAGGCAATCCTTTTTCTCCACCAATTTTAGCTGCATAAGCAACTAGGTAAAATCGCAAACCTCTTGAAATAATAGTTGCGAATATAAAAAATATAAAATTCATTTTCATAGCACCAGCCATAATGGTGAAAACTTTAAATGGAATAATTGTAAACCCTGCTATTAAAATAACAGCAGGACCCCAAGCCTCAAACCAATCAACCGCTTGTTGGTAATATTCAATCAAACCTAATGTATTTATAAATTCCATGGCAAAATCGATTGCATAAAAACCAATTAAAAACCCTAGAACACCTCCTAATAATGAACCCAATGTGGTTATATTTGCATATAAAAAAGCTTTATCAGGTTTTGATAATGTCATGGGTGCAAGTATCACATCTGGTGGGATAGGAATAATGAACCACGATTCTATAAAACTATATAAAAATAAAATATAAATGGCTCCTGGTTTTGAAGCTAATCTGAGACAGTATTCAAAGAATGATGAAAAAAATCTCTTCATTGACTAATCAATTCACTCCATTCTTCTATGGATTTTAATTGCTCATAGTTGGTTAAATCAGAAATCAATGGCGTTATAGACACTATCTTATTGTGAATTGCATGAAAATCTGTGCCCTCATCTAGGTCCTTTGGTGGTGGAGGCGGGCCAACCCAATGAATATCATCACCATAAGCATCTTGATTTTGACTGTTGCTTTCAGGCATAGCTCTACGGCCTAATCGAGTGACTTTAAACCCTTTCAATTCGGTGTATGAAACATCTGGAATATTAATATTCAAAACTGGATTGGATGCAAGATACTCAATGTTGTTTTTTATCAGCTCACTTGAAACACGAACTGCTGTTTCAAGATGGTTTGGTTTCAAACTGGTAATGGAAATAGCAAGGCATGGTATATTTAAAAACCGGCCTCCTAAAGCAGCCCCTACTGTTCCAGAATACAATACATCGTCTCCCAAATTAGCTCCATGATTAATTCCACTAACCAATAAGTCAGGAGGATCTTGTAAAATCCGTGTCAGAGCCATAAAAACACAATCACTAGGTGTTCCGTTAATATAATAACCTTCGTCTTTAAATTTTCTAATTCTTAAGGGGTTTTTTAATGTCAATGAACTGCTAGCACCGCTGCAATTATTCTCAGGTGCCACCATTGTTACATTGGCAAACTGTGATAGAGCATCAAAAAGCATCTCGATACCTTTAGCATAATATCCATCATCATTACTCAATAAAATATTCAAAACTACAGTGATTTTACGATTTCTTTCATTCTGATTTGAACTTCATCAGAAAACCAGTTATCTGAAAATTTATTGCCCATCATAATTAATTCTTTATCTATTAAATCATTGAGATCTGATTTAGCATTCATTCGTGTAGAATTCATTGCAATTGCAGGAAGGGATACCAAATGCTCCAACCATTCAATCGATCTTGGCACTACTTGATCCATATCTACAAGTTCATTGATAAAACCAATTTCATAGGCAAATTCAAACTTCATCAACTTGCCTTGCATCATTAAAATATTAGCATGATTTTCTCCAACTAGCCTTGCAAATGCTTTGAAAATCATTTTAGGAACAGTTAGGCCTACAAAAACTTCATTCATGCCAATCTTATAGTCTCCCTTAGCTGCAACTCGGTAATCACAAAATGTAGTCAATACTGCTCCTCCAGCTGGACTATGCCCAGTTATTGCAGCCACAATTGGAATAGGAGATTTTGATATTTTTCCCATCAAACCCCAAAATAAATGAAAAAATTCTGAGATCTCTGGTTTGGATAATGTGATTAAGGTCTTTACGTCCAAGCCTGCAGAGAAGATACCCTCATGTCCACTGAGTATAAGCCCTTTCGCACCTTCTTCTATTGAGGCATCAATTGCATTATGAATACTAACAACAAGGTCTTGATTTAATGCATTTACAGGCCTTCTATCCATCTGTATTTCAACAATAGACTTGCTGTAATTGATGTTAACTAGGTCCTTCATTGCGATACCTTGTTTTCATTTCCTTCGTTAATTAAAAAAAATTCTTCACCCTCTTTAATCATACCAATATCTGTTCTTGCTTTTTCTTCAATAGCATCTTGACCATTTTTCATGTCTTTGATCTCTTCTTTTAATCTATTATTTCGCTTGGTCAAGCTTTCATTTTCAATGGTTTGTAAATCAATAAGATTTTCTATTTCTTTCATTTGTTTGTAGCCATCTTTTTTTATCCATATATTAATTTGAAGAGCGATTAATAATGTCAAAAGAATTACAAATACCAACTTCACTATTATCTGATCCTATAACGTAAGTATCGGTTTAAATGCTTGTTTACCCAAATAATGTGCGTCATTGCCTAAATAGGCTTCTATCCTTAGAAGTTGATTATACTTCTCAATTCGATCGGAACGGCATAAAGACCCTGTTTTAATTTGAGTAGCACTAGTACCAATTGCAATATCAGCTATGGTTGTATCAGCAGTTTCACCAGATCTATGGGAAACAATGGCTGTATAATTAGAGTCGATCGCTAGATTGATAGCCTCAAATGTTTCCGTTAATGTTCCTATTTGATTTGGCTTAATTAAAATTGAATTAGCAATACCTTGATCAATACCTTGTTGTAAAATTTCTCGATTAGTGACAAATAAATCATCTCCTACTAGTTGCACTCTTTTTCCAAGAATCTCAGTTAAACCCTTCCATCCATCCCAGTCATCCTCAGCCATGCCATCTTCAATACTAATGATAGGATAATCATCAACTATTTTAGTTAAATAGTGAATAAATTCTCCAGCATCGAAAGACTTATTTTCTGATGAAAGATGATACCTATCCTCACTATAGAATTCTGAACTGGCCACGTCTAAACCCAAATAAATATCGTGTCCAACTTTTAACCCTACAATTTCAATTGCCTTGATGATCGTTTCAAGAGCTACTGTATTGTTGGGTAAATCTGGTGCAAAACCACCTTCATCTCCAACAGCTGTATTAAGGCCTTGCTTCTTTAAAACAGATTTCAAAGCATGAAATACCTCCACACCCCACTGAAGAGATTCTTTGAATGTTGAAGCTGCTGCCGGCAAGATCATGAATTCTTGAATATCAATATTATTATCAGCATGCTCTCCACCATTAATAATATTCATCATTGGTACAGGAAATTTAAAAGCACTTGGGTTAAAGTATTGAAAGAGAGGAATGTTATTAAAATTTGCTGCTGCATGAGCAGTAGCTAGTGAAACAGCCAATAATGCATTGGCACCCAACCTTGATTTATTCTCTGTGCCGTCAAGTTGAATCAATAAACGATCAATGGATTCCTGTTCCAATACAGATTTACCCTTCAGTGCGCTTTGAATTTCTGTATTGATATATTTAACGGCTTTTTGAACCCCTCTTCCTAGGTAATGATCGCCTCCATCTCTAAGTTCCATAGCCTCTCTAGATCCAGTAGAAGCGCCTGATGGTACTGAGGCTTTTCCAGTTATACCATTATCCAGTTGCATCTTTGCTTCAACAGTTGGATTACCTCTGGAGTCAAGTATTTGTATGGCTTGAATAGAATGTATTACTGACATAATTTATATATTTGTATTTTTAAGAGTGAATTTTAATACTATTTTTTGATAAGTTCATCAATTGACTTTAAATCAGTCAACAGTTCTTCAATTCGATTAAGTGGGAAAGAATTAGGTCCATCACTTAATGCTTTCTCTGGTTCCGGATGTGTTTCAATAAAAATACCACCAATACCAACCGCAGTTGCTGCTCTAGCTAGTGGTGCGATAAATTCTCTTTGCCCATCTGAAGACTTGCCTTTGCCTCCTGGTAATTGGAGAGAATGTGTACCATCAAAAATTACTGGACAGCCTGTTTCCCTTAAGACAACTAAAGAACGCATGTCACTGACGAGGTTATTATAGCCAAAACTAAAACCTCTCTCACAAACTAAAATATTTTCATTGCCAGTAGATTTTGCTTTTTCAACTACATTTTTCATTTCCCATGGGGATAAAAATTGTCCTTTTTTAATATTTACTGGTTTATTTTGAGCTACAACATTCAATATGAAATTTGTTTGCCTGCATAAGAAAGCTGGCGTCTGAAGAATATCAACAACTGATGCAACCTCATCCAAAGGAGAATCTTCATGAATATCGGTTAATATTGATATATCCATATTATTTTTTATTCTGTCTAGTATTTTTAGGCCTTCCTCAATTCCAGGACCTCTATAACTTTTCAAAGAAGTTCTGTTTGCCTTATCAAAAGATGATTTATAAATAAATGGTATATCAAGTTTCTGTGTAATTTCTTGAAGATGGCCAGCAACTTCTTCTGCAAGTGCTTGGGATTCGATAACACAAGGCCCAGCAATCAATAACAATGGTAATTTATTGCTTACTTGTATTTTTCCAATATCTACATTCATTATATTAGCTTTGATTCCTCTGAGAATATAATACAGCAGCTTCTACAAAAGATTGGAATAATGGATGTCCATGAATAGGAGATGAAGTAAATTCAGGATGAAATTGACATGCCAAAAACCAAGGATGATCGATTAATTCAATCATTTCTGCCAATCCATCTTTTGAAAATCCAGAGAAAATCATTTTATGTTTTTCTAATTCTTCTTTGAAATTGATATTGAATTCATATCGATGGCGATGTCTTTCAAAAACAGAATTCTGATTGTAGATTTCTTTAGCCTTGGTGTTTTCTGCAAAAATACACTCTTGCGCACCCAATCTCATAGTGCCTCCTAAATTAGAATCTTCAGATCTATTTTCAAGTGAACCATCTTTATTCATCCACTCAGTAATTAAGGCAATGACTGGTGAATCAGTATTAGAGTTAAACTCTGTACTGTTGGCATCCGTTAAGCCTAATTCATTTCTTGCATACTCGATGACTGCTGCCTGCATACCAAGACAAATTCCTAAATAAGGAACATCATTAGTCCTAGCATAGTTAATGGCATCTATCATACCTTCTATACCTCGGTCTCCAAAACCACCAGGTATTAGTATGGCATCCATACCTACTAATGATTCTGTACCATTTTTTTGTATTTCTTCTGATTCAACATAAATGATTTCAACGTTAGTTTTTGTCTTAAAACCTGCATGTCTCAAAGATTCACTAAGTGATATGTAAGAGTCTTTAAAATCAACATACTTTCCAACCATAGCTACTTTCACACTTGAAATAGTATTTGCTTTAGCATCAATAATTTTACTCCATTCAGTTAGATCAGGTGCTGGTGCTTCAATATTCAATTTACGTACAATAATTTCATCCAGACCCTGTTCATTAAGAATAAGAGGAATTTGATATATATCTTCAGCATCATGGGCAGAAATGACAGCTTCTTCAGCAACATTAGTGAATAATGCAATTTTTTTGAAATGTTCCTTAGGAAGTGGCATTTCAGACCTACAGACCAGTGCGTCTGGTTGTATTCCTATTGCACGAAGTTCTCTAACAGAATGTTGTGTTGGTTTCGTTTTAATTTCAGCTGATGCTTTGATATAAGGAACTAGAGTTAAATGTACATATGCAACACTATATCCATTTTTCTCTATTCCCATTTGTCGAATGGCTTCAATAAACGGAAGTGATTCAATATCACCAACTGTTCCCCCAACTTCAACAATTGTAATATCGAAACCTTTAGAGCCTAATTTTATGTTCTCTTTGATTGCATCTGTTACATGAGGTATTACTTGAACTGTTGCTCCAAGGTAATCGCCTCTTCTTTCTTTAGCAATTACACTTTCATAAATTTTACCTGCTGTAAAATTACTATTCTTTCCAGTGATAGTTGAAACATATCTTTCGTAGTGTCCTAGATCAAGATCCGTCTCTGTTCCATCTTCTGTAACAAAAACCTCACCATGCTGATAAGGACTCATAGTTCCAGGATCAACATTAAGATATGGGTCCAACTTCATAATGCCTACTTTTAAGCCTCTGGCTTCAAGAATAGCGCCTAGAGATGCTGAAGTGACACCTTTTCCAAGAGCTGAAACTACACCGCCTGTTACAAAAATTAAATCTGACATACCCGGGTTTAAAACATTCCTATTTATATATTAATTTATTGGGATAGATCAGAAACATTAGCTAATGTAAAACAGCTTATCCCGGTCCTTCAAGTTAACAGATTATTGCATCTTCAACAATAATCAATTTTTTTTAATCACCATTGTTTTATGCCAATTAACAAAAAAACCCTCTTCCTTCTGAGATGCCATGTAATTCTGATTTAACCAAAGATCGGCTACTGATACTAGATCATCTTGACAATAAATAAGTGGTATTTTATCTCTTGTCCAAGGTAGTATTTTATTTTCTTGATAAAGATTTTTGAGTGATTTTTTCATATTGTGACCAACGGGTTTTATCAATTCTCCGCCTTGCCGATAAGAAATAGTTAATTTATTTTTGCATTTCTGAATAGAAAGACCATGACCATGAATAAATGTAGCCTCAATTGATCCAATATTGCTTCCTAGATTAATTTTCTTTTCAAGCTCCCAAGGAATCTTCACATCCACTTTATTTGGTTCTATATCTTTATTATCCAAGAAGTATAAATTATTATTATATTTTCTAATGCTGCACCCTTTCCATTCAATCACAGACTTGTCATTGTTATTTTCTAGTATTCGCCTCAAACCATTCTGCAAAGTCATCATAGATGGAATATTCATTCCATTTGCTAAAATCATATAGCGAATAATATTGTTAGCTCTTTCAAATGATTTTTCGTGAAGTTTTGACAACGGTAATTCATTAATGTTTTCGATTACACCAATATCTTCTTCAGCTACCTGATTTAAGATTTCTATATTTTGAGCTGATAATTGGGATAATCTAGAAACTGAAGTAGCAATAGATGGCCATCTTTCTCTAAATTCTGGAATAATTTTTTTTCTTAAATAATTACGATCATAATAAGTATCTTGATTACTAGGGTCCTCAATCCATTTTAATTGATGTTCTTTTGCATATTCCATAACAGACTTTTTATTAGCTGTTAACATTGGTCTAAAAATGATGCCTTTACCAAAAGGGTATTTTTCATTAATCCCTTGAAGACCATTCAAGCCAGTACCTCTAGCCATTCTAAGAAAAATTGTCTCCATTTGATCATCTTCATGATGGGCTGTTAGTAAATACTCATTTTCTTGAAGTTTTTCTTTAAGCATTTTATATCGATCATCTCTTGCTGCTGCTTCAATACCAAAACCTTTATGTTTAATTTTTAGTGCAATTATTTCCAAATCAATTCCATATTTCTTACATATTTTTTTGCACGATTGAGCCAACTCATTTGAATTATTAACTATATTATGATCAATATGTATAGCCCTTATTTTAGACTGTCCATCTAATAAATTATTCACTGCGTGAAGAAGTACAATTGAATCCATACCCCCACTGAAAGCCACACAAATATTATTGGGGAGAAGTGGTTTAATTTTGCTTTCTATGATGTTTTGAACTGAAGAAGAGTTTTTACTCATAACTCATATTTCCTTAAATTCTCCAATTTCTTTATATTTCATTCTTCTTTTGGTTAATAATTCATCTATATCAATAGTCTTTAAATAATTAATTGTTTGTAGAATTTCTTTAGCTATTTCCTGATAAGTTGATCCAGGGTCTTTATGAAAACCTCCTAAAGGTTCCTTTATAATTTTATCAACTAGACCTAATTTTGATAAGCTTTTTGAAGAAATCCCCATTGCTTCAGCTGCAGCATTAGTTTGCTCTTGGTTTCTCCATAAAATACTCGAGCACGCTTCTGGAGAAATTACAGAATAAATACTATACTGCATCATCATTAGTGAATCGCCCATTCCAATTGCTAGAGCACCACCCGAACCACCTTCTCCTATGACTAAATTGATAACCGGTGTTTTCAGGGATGCTAATGTAAAAAGATTTCTAGCAATAGCTTCACTCTGGCCTCTTTCTTCAGCACCTATTCCTGGGAAAGCTCCTGGCGTATCAATAATTGTAATAATTGGAATTTTGAATTTTTCAGCTAACTTCATCATTCTCATTGCTTTTCTATAACCCTCAGGATTAGGCATACCATAATTCCTAAAAATCTTATCCTTTGTATTATTGCCTTTTTGTTGTCCTATAAACATTACAGATGTACCTTTTATCTTAGCAGGTCCAGACACAATGGATGAATCATCAGCAAACATTCTATCGCCATGCAATTCTTGAAAATTTTCAGAAATTGCTGCAATAACATTAAGAGATTTTGGTCTTTTCGGATGTCTTGAGAGCTGAGCTATTTGCCATTCTGAAAGATCAGAAAAAATATCATTTGTCAGTTTTTTACATTTGGAATTTAGTTTTTCTATTTCATCATCTAGTTCAACAGGAGAATCGCCTTTGGAAGCTAAAAGTTTTAACTCCTCAATTCTTCTTTCTAATTCTATGATTGGTTTTTCAAAATCTAAAAAATCCATACTCTATAACTCTTATAAAACTAGTTCTATTCTACAATAGAACTAAAAAAATTAATTCCTAGTTAGGAATTGAAAATTATCAATACCTAATTCAGCTGTCAATAGTTCTCTTAGTTGTTTTGATGGATTAACGTTCCAGTGATTTCCTAACCTCAGTTTAATGTCATCCACATCATTCTTATAATTAATTTTTATCTGACATTTACCTGGTATATGAGACTCTAATAATTTTTTTAGATTCTCAGGATTAAATCTAGTATCACACTTAATCATTAATACTTGTGCTTTCTTTTGTATCAATTCTTCAAAATCGGTTGCTTCTTCTGCAACAAATTGCCATAAATCTGCAAACCTATCAAATCTAAGTTTACCTTTTAAATGCAGTATCTTTTTATCTTGTATCAATTCTCCAAAAGCCTCTCTTCTCTCTCCAAAAATAATAGCCTCGAGGACAGCAGTTCCATCTTCGATCTTAAAAACAATATTATTTCCTCTTCTTTTTGGCTCCATAATTAAGCCAGCTACTTCAATATATGATTCATTACTATAAGCATTGCTATTTTTTTCTGACTCCATCATTTTCTTAAGAGTAGAAAGACTAGATTTAGTGATATGCCTAGAATCATTTCTATAAGGGTCAAAAGGATGTCCACTAAAATAAAAACCAAGACTTTGATACTCTTTATGCAATAATTCTTCTAAATTCCACTCTCTTCTTAATTCCAGATTTGGCTCTGACTCTTCAACATTAGATTCAGAATAAAATAAATTTGATTGTCCAGTCTGCTTTTCCATTGCCATGCGATTAGAATAGTTGAGTCCTAACTTAATAGAATTCATCAATGTAGCTCTATTCTCATCAAAACAATCTAAGGAGCCACTCTTGATTAAGCTCTCCAATGTTCTTTTGGATATTTTTGCTTCATTCAGTCTTTTTGTGAAATCAAAAAAATTCTTATACTTTCCGTTAGATTTTCTTTCGTGTTCAATAGACTCAGCAACTAACTTACCAATACCTTTGATGGCGCCTAAGGCATATCTAATTTGTCCTTGCTTCTCGGAGATAAAGTTAAAGTCTGAATGATTAACACAAGGACCTAATATTTTTATGTTGAAATCTGAATCTAAACAATCTTCTTTCAATCTTATTAATTTGTCAGTGTTATCCATATCAGCTGACATTGAAGCTGCATAGAATTCATCGGTATGATGTTTTTTTAACCAAGCAGTTTGATAAGCAATCATTGCATAAGAAACAGAATGAGACTTATTGAAGCCATAACCTGCAAACTTCTCAATTAAATCAAATATTCTTTTAGCTGCTGACTCTGTCACATTATTTTTGATAGCACCCTGAATAAATATATCTTTTTGTTTCGCCATTTCTTCAGGAATTTTTTTGCCCATAGCTTTTCTTAAAATATCAGCACTTCCTTGTGAATAATTAGCTAACTTTTGAGCTATTTGCATGACTTGTTCTTGATAGACAATAACGCCATATGTTGGTTTCAATATTGATTCTAGTGTTGGGTGTAGATAATCAATAACTTGTTGTTGTCCGCTTTTTCTTCTTTCAATAAAATCATCTACCATACCGGACTGTAAAGGCCCTGGTCGAAATAGTGCAACCAGAGCAACAATATCATCAAACTTAGATGGTTTCATTCTTTTAATTAGATCTCTCATTCCGCTAGATTCAAGCTGAAAAATACCTACAGTTTTAGATGAAGATAAAAGCTTATAAGTTCCTTTATCATCTAACGGTAATTGCCTAATATCCATATTGTCGTCATTCTTTTTATTAATTAGATCTACGGCTTTTTGAATAACAGTCAGTGTTTTTAGCCCTAAAAAATCGAATTTTATTAAGCCTATGGATTCTGCATCATCTTTATCAAATTGTGTTACTGTTCCAACTTCATCATCTACTTTATAAAGTGGCATAAAATCAGATAAGTTACTGGGCGCTATAACCACACCACCAGCATGCGTTCCAGCATTTCTAACAAGCCCCTCAAGCTTCAATGAAAGATTCATCATAGCTTCTACTTCTTCATCATTTTCATATTTTTCAGCAAGCTCTGATGATTTTTTTAAAGCATCACTTAAGGTAATACCTATGTCAAAAGGTATAAGTTTTGCAACTTGATCGACCATTCCATATGGGTATCCTAATATTCTACCTACATCCCTTAAGACTGCTTTTGCAGACAATGTTCCATATGTTATGATTTGTGAAACCATTTCATTACCATACTTTTCGGAGACGTATTGAATTACTGAGTCTCTTCCATTTACACAAAAGTCAATATCAAAATCAGGCATAGATACTCGTTCAGGATTGAGAAATCTTTCAAAGATAAGATCGTACTTCATCGGGTCAATGTCACTAATATCTAAACAGTAGGCTACTAATGAACCGGGTCCAGACCCTCTTCCGGGACCGACAGGTATGTTATTTGCTCTAGACCACCTCACAAAGTCAGAAACAATCAAAAAATAACCAGAAAACCCAGTGCTATGAATAATTTTCAGTTCACTGTCAAGTCTGGTTTTGTATAATTCTTTCTTGTCATCAGGAATATTTTTTAGTTTCGAAAGTCCTTTTGTAGCCTCTTCACTCAAAAACTCTTCTATTGTATATTTTTCCGGTGTATCAAAATGAGGAAGAATATGATCTATATTTTCAAAACCAAAATTACACATTTTAGCAACTTCATTGGCATTGGATATTGCTTCAGGAATTTCAGAAAATAGAGAGTGCATTTGATCATAATTCTTAAAAAATTGTTGATTTGTATATTTAACCTCTCGATTTCTATCATCCATCACTGTAGCTTGGTCAATACAAACTCTTGCATCCAAAGTGATAAATTCTTCTTCTTTTAGAAATTTTGGATTGTTCATAGCAATCAAAGGAATATCATATTTTGAGGATAATGTGACACTCTTATTAAGAAGCTCTGCCTCCCTTTCTCTATTAATCTTAGTAACTCCAATAAAAAAGTTTTCACCAAAATTATTTTTTAAGAAGTTGATCTGTTTTTCAACTTCACTCTCCTTATCTGAAAGCATTAAACTTTGAATTATACCTTCATGATAAGCAGAAATAGCCACCAAGCCTTCTGCATTTTTATTATTAATCCATTTCATCTTGATTTTGGCTTCACCTAAATGATAGCCCTCAACATAAGATCTGGTTATCAAGTGGGATAAGTTTTCATATCCCAATTTATCCTTGCATAACAAAATTAACTTATAATCAGATTTACTAGTTTCAGACTGAACAGATAAAGTAACGCCTATGATGGGCTTAATTCCTTTTTTAATTGCTCTTTTATAAATCTTATAAGCAGAAAATAAATTGCCATGATCTGCAATACCAACTGCAGGAATTCCTTCATTGATACATTCATCAAGTAATTCATCTATCCTTACTACACTTTTTCCTATTGAGTATTCAGAATTAACATCCAAATGGATAAAAGTAGGATTTTTTATGTTTTTTTCAGTCATATAATTCAGGTTTAAAAGTCAATCGATGAATAGGTGTAGGCCCATGTATAAGAATAGCATCTAAATGTTCTTTTGTTGGATATCCTTTGTTCCTATCAAATCCATAATCGGGGTATATGAGATGCATTTTTATCATATAACGATCTCGTGTCACTTTGGCAATAATTGATGCTGCAGATATACAAGGAAATAGTTTATCTCCACCTATTTTAGATTCCATTTTTATTTGTAGTTTATTATTAATTTCTGGACATTGATTCCCATCTATATAGACTTTTATATTCTTATTTTTTAGCTTTTCAATTGCTCTTTTCATTGAAAGCATTGTTGCATTAAGAATATTAATTCTATCTATATCCGTATGTGAAGCTGAACCAATGGTGCAATCTATAGATTTAGATCTAATGATAGTAAATAACTCATCTCTTCTCTTTTTACTTAACAATTTAGAGTCTCTGAGGCCAATAATAGGATTATCTTGGTCCAAGATAACAGCAGAAGAGATGACTGGTCCAGCTAAACAGCCTCTTCCTACCTCATCAACGCCAGCAAGATATTGCATATCATTTTATTGTGTATTTTTAATCGGTCCAATCAATTCTATAATAACTGAAACACTCTCGCTGATTGATTTTGATGCTAATTCTTTATGCATATTTTCAAATTTTTTGGTCAATTTACTTTTTCTTTCATGATTCGAGAGCCAATTGATGGACTCTTGGTGTACATTCTTTGCTGTAAAATTACCCTGAATTAACTCTGGTACAATTTCTTCATCAAATAAGATGTTAGGCAATGCAGCGTATTTTATTTTAACTAAATTGAATATCTTGAGAAAGTAGTATGTTGCATTTGACATTTTATAGACAACCACCATTGGTTTTTTATGCAATGCAGCCTGAAGCGTAGAAGTGCCAGATTTAGTAATGACTAAATCCGACGCTGAAATAGCTTTTGTTGAATCTTGAATAAAATTAAACTTCTCAAATAATTTAGGCTTAGTGAATTTTAATTTCTCTTCAATTTCGCTAAAAAGAGTGGGTACTATAAATTGTATTTTTCCAAAATTATTTTTATTAGATTGTTGATCTATTAATTCTGCTGCTTCATATAGAGTATCCAGATGTTGATTGATTTCTGCTTTTCTACTTCCAGGCATTATAGTAATAAGTGTTTTTGCATCAATTCCTAAATCCCTCCTAACTTTCAACATATCATTTTCTTCTGCAATTGAATGAGCGAGAGGATGACCAATAAATTTAGTGTTAACACTGTGCTTTTTCAATAATTCTTCCTCAAAAGGAAATAAACATAGTAATAAGTCAACGGATTTTTTTATAGTTCTTATTCGACCTTCTCGCCATGCCCAAAAACTAGGAGCAACCATATGTATGGTTTTTATATTTTTTTGTTTAAGTTTTTTTTCAATACCTAAGTTGAAATCTGGATAGTCAATGCCAATAAAAGCATCAGGTGGATCTTCTGATATTTTTTTTAAGAGTTTTTTTCTAATACCCAATATTCTAGGTAAGTGTCTTAAAACACCAAAGATCCCCATCACAGAAAGATCTGAAACATGATACCAAGGAACACAGCCAGATTTAATCATTTCAGGACCAGCAATCCCTTCAAATCTATGTTCAGGATAATCTTTTTTTAATGCCTTTATGAGCTCAGATCCTAAGATATCTCCAGATGGTTCACCAGCAACTATTACAAAATAAGACACAGTAATTAAGTATCTACCTAACAATACCTCTAGAGGACTGATTAAGAAAATCAATCATAATCGTTACTTCATCTGAGATTTCACTCAATAAAGACATTTTCTCCACTGCTTCTTCTAATCTTAAATCTGATTTATATAAGTATTTGTATGCATTTTTTATATTTCTTATTTGTTGTTCTGAAAAATCTCTTCTTTTCAATCCCTCTATATTAATACTCCTTGGTTTTGCTGGTTGTCCCATTACTATTACATATGGTGGCAAATCTCTTGCAACCCCTGAATACATTCCTAAAAAACTATGGCTTCCTATTTTACAAAATTGATGTGCACCTGAAAAACCACCAAATATTACAAAATCACCCACGGATACATGTCCGCCTAGAGTAGTATTATTGGCAAATATTGTATTATCACTAATTTGACAATCATGAGCTATATGCACATATGCCATAATCCAATTATCATTACCCAATCGAGTGATGCCAAGATCTTGTGAGGTGCCTTTATTTATAGTTGTATATTCCCTTATTGTATTTCTATCACCTATTTCAACTTTCGTATCTTCATTATCATATTTTTTATCTTGAGGATCATCACCTATGGAAACAAATGAATAAATATGATTATCTTTTCCAATATTGGTAGAACCTTTGATCACGACATGAGAATCAATTGTTGTTCCCTGAGATATTGAGACATTAGGACCAATAATTGAATAAGCTCCAATAGAAACATTTTCACTAATTTCTGCATTTTCAGAAATAATTGCAGTTTTATGTATTGTCATTGTTATCAGCTTTTTTTATTAAATCAGATATAGTTTTTTTTAATTGAGATAATTTTCTAAATTGTGCTACATTTTTTTGCCATATAGAAAATTCTTGATGGGGAAACATATTACCTGAATATACACCTGATTTTTTTATGCTTTTCATAACAGCTGTTCTTGCAGTTATCGTAGTATTATCTGCAATAGTAAGATGACCTGATATACCAACCTGACCACTAATTTTACAATTCTTACCGATTACTGTACTCCCCGCTATTGCTGTACAAGCAACAATCGCTGTATCTTCACCAATAATAACGTTGTGTGCAATTTGGATTTGATTATCTAATTTGACGCCATCTTTTATTATTGTATTTGTTAATGTCCCTCTATCTATTGTTGTGTTAGCTCCAATCTCAACATCATTACCTATGCTTACTCCTGATATTTGAGGGATCTTAATCCATTTTGATTCATTATTCTCTGAAAACCCAAATCCATCAGCACCAATAACTACCCCTGAATGAATGATAGCTCTAGAACCAATCAAAGTATTATTATTGATCTTAACACCTGGTCCAATCCAAGAATAATCCCCAATAGTTGTATTATCATGAATAACTGAGTTAGCACCAATATAGACAGATTTACCTAATTTTACATTTTTCCCAATATAAGCACCTGACTCAACACCGCAATTTTTACCAATTGAAGCACTTTTATCAATATAAGCATTTTCATGAATACCTGATTCAAACTGCTTACTGATATCAAAAAGTTGAGATATTCTTGCAAAAACTAAATAAGGATTATCAGAAAAGATGCATGAACAAGGACAAAGTTCATAGTCATCTTTAGAGAGAACAACAACTCCAGCTTTAGTATTTTTTAATTCAGACTTATATTTCTGATTAGAAAAAAATGACAATGATGTTTTGTTTGCGTCACTTAATGTTGAAACATTAGTTAATAATGTTCCTGGATCACCATCATATTGACACTCAAACTTTGAGGCTAGTGTTTCTAAATTAAACGAAACAGCTGTCAAAGAGCATTACCCTCATTTCTAAAAAAGCAAATTATTTTAACCGCCTGATTTTTTATCTTGGAAGTTTTTTTCTAAAACCTTTGCAATTTCATTAGTAATATCAACAGAGGCTCCTTTATAAAGAGTACCCCCATTCAAAATAGTATTTTGACTTATTCTTCCTTCATTAATGATAAGGTCATAACCATTATCTCTTCCAAATTTATTAACTTCGTTAATAATCTCAACGAGTATTTTATTTGACTCAATTGCAGCACGATTCTGTTGATCTTCTTGTATGCTTTTGACCAAATATTCCAATTCTCTTTGATCTCTTTGTAATTGAAGTTGAACATTCTGTCTTTCGTCATTACTTAAAGCTAAGTTATCTTTAGTTAAGTTCTCACGTCCTTCATTGAAGGCAGCTTCTTTAGCAGAGATATCTCTAACCCTCGGTGCAAATTCTTCTTCAATTGCAGATTGCATATCTTGTGCCTGAGGTGATTCATTAATAAGCTTGTTCATATCAACAACACCTATTTTAGCTTGCCCAGTATCTTGAGCCTGTATAGGTTGAACTAAAAATAAAGCTGCAGCTATTGTAAATAAATAATTTAATCTCATCTTATTTGTCCTTGTATTAATTAAATAAAACCATTGTCTAAAAAGCACCGCCAATTGTAAATTGGAATCTCTCTAATTCATCACCAAATCTATTTCCTGTTGATTCATCATAATTCATAGGAACAGCATAACTAAATCGAAATAATCCCATTGGAGCTAGCCATTGAGCAGCAATACCAAAAGATCTTTTCAATTTACCAGCATCAAAGTCATAATTAATTTCCTCGCCTTGGTAATCATAAAATTTGATTTCGCTCGTTGAAAAAACATTGCCTATATCAAAGAATAAACTAAACCTAGCTCTAGCTGCCCAATCTTGAGGCATTGGCAAAATAAGTTCCAACTGAGATGAGACAAGAAGATTTCCACCATAAGGATTTCCAAAATTATCCCTTGGTCCTAACCTATGCTCCTTAAAGCCTCTTATGGTATCTGGTCCACCTGCAAAGAAGTTTTTATATGGAGGTACTCCAATAGAATCACCATACGCATCATTGAAAGCGATATCGGCTTTAGTCATTAAGGTTAAGTAATTAACAAATGGAAATGGAATTGCAAAATATTGTTTATAGCTATAATTAATTCCATAATATTCAACATCGCTTCCAGGGACTGCAACATTAGCGATGAGCCTTTGCGACATTCCTCTATCCGCAAAAAGATACCTATTTCTAGAATCATAAACCCAGCCTAATGTGATCTCAGCAGAATTAAATTTTGTTTTACAAAAATCAAAAATTTCTTCATCAAAACATTCACTTTTTCCATTACTTGTTACCCATTGTACTGCTTGATCAGCGCTATAATCACCGGCCAATAATTCTGAACTTTGTAATGAGCCACCAAATATAACTCTTTGGAATTCACTTAGTGGATAGGAATACTGTAGGCTCAAAGAATAAGTTTTGGTTGAAAAATCTGACGATGATGCTGTGAATTGATTAAAAGAAGATTGGGATAATGAGATAGTTCTTGAGATTTCATCTATGCCTGTATATGCCTTAGTATGAGAAAAACTATATAAATCTCTATACTTACTTGCATTTAAGTCAAGAGCAACCCTATCACCCGTACCAAAAAAATTGGTATGAACAAAGTTTCCGTTGATAATTAATTTCTGATATCCAGAATAGCCAACACCACCTCCAAACTGTCCTGGTAAGCCCTCTTTAATTGTAAATTCTGCATCAACTAAATCAGTTGTGCCTGGAACAGGTATTGCTTCATAATCTACTTCTTCTATAAATGGTAATCTCTGGAGTCTAACCTTAGATCTCTCCAGACTGCTTTTAGAATAATAGCCCCCCTCTAATTGTCTCATCTCTCGCCTGAGAGTATTATCATTGATTGATGGTGTTCCTGAAAAACTTACTCGTCTTACATAAACTCTACTTTTTGGCTGAATATAAAAAACAACTTTAACTTCTTTCCCTTCTCGATCAAGCTCAGGGATTGCTTCAACCTCAGCAAATGAATATCCATCTTCTCCTAATCTATATTTTATTAATTCAGAGGCCTGTGTTAGAAGTCCTTGTGAAAATATTTGCCCTGGTTTAGCAAAAACAAGTTGTTCTATTTCTTCTCTAGGTATAACAAATTCGCCTGTTAATTTGACATCTGATAGTTTATAGACATCTCCTTCAGATATATTAATTGTCACAAAAATACCTGTTTTATCTTGAGAAATAGCTACTTGAGCTGATTCAATCTGAAAATTTGCATATCCTTGATCTAAATAAAAACTTTCAATTCCTTCAAGATCACCTTGAAGATCCTCTCTTGAATACCTGTCATCTTGATTAATAAAAGAAAGCCAGTTGGGCATTTTTAATTTTAATAAATCCAGTAAATCTTCATCATTAAAAATATTATTACCAACAATATTAATTTGCCTAATCTGAGCTCTCTCTCCTTCTTTGACTTCAACTTTTACAGTAACTGTATTGCCTGGCAGGTCCTCTATAATAGTGTCAATTTTTGCGCTGTACTTGCCAAAACTAAAATATTGGTCAATCAGAGATCTTTCTATTTCATCAAGAACGGATGGGTCATACGTTCTTCCTACTTTAAAACCAATATTGGTCAATGATTCTTCCAAATCTTCAGTTTTAATGTCTTTATTCCCTTCAAATGTTATCGAACCAATAGAAGGCCTTTCAAGTACGGAAATAATCAACACCCCTGAAGAATCTTTTCTGAACTCTATATTTTTAAAAAAGCCACTGGAATAAACAGACCGTATGGATTCTTTAACTCTAACATCATCAATATTATCTCCTATATTTATTGGCAAATAATTAAGTAAAGCGCCTTCAGATATCTTCTGTAATCCTTCTATCTTTATGTCTTTGACTAGAAAATCATCTTCAGCTTCTACAAAAGAGATGCAAAAGAGTGAGATAGTAAAAATTATTAATTCTGCTAATAAGTATTTAGTTTTCATAATATAGTTTTTGAATTTAACTAACCGAATAATCTTATGATGTCATTGTACAATGCAAATACCATTAAGAATAATAAAGCCCCTATACCAATTTGTTGAAAAACCATTTGAATCTTATCTGGTAATGGCCTTCTAATAACTTTTTCTATTAGAACAAAAACAATTTGTCCTCCATCCAACACAGGTAAAGGTAGTAAATTAAGTATCCCAAGACTCACACTAATAATAGCCATAAAAGATAGTGTTGCTATTAATCCTCTTTTCGCTACAGTACCAGCATCTTTTGCTATGCCTACAGGACCGCTTAAGTTTTTTCCCGATATTTGTCCACTGATCATTTTCCCAAACATATTTAATGTCAAAACAATCATTTGATTAGTCTCAGCTAATGCCATAGTAAAATTCTTGGGAAAACTATACTTCTGTACAGCAAGGTATTGCTCTATTTGTGTCTCATCGATCGTCATAGATATACCTATAAAGCCTTTAGGGGGATTCATTTCTGAAGATTCAAGTATTACAAGAGTTCGATAAATCTCATTTCCTCTTTGAATTTCTAGCTCAATAGTTTCATTGGGTCTAGAGCCAATCATCTCACTAAATTCTGTAGGGTTTTTTACTGTAATATTATTTAATTTAAGAATAATATCATCTTTTATCAAACCTGATTTTTCAGCTGGACTATTGGGACTTGTATTAACTACAATTGGACTTGCTATAGGCTGAAGAGGCTTAAAACCCAAACCAGAAAACAAAGCATTAGGTGCAGTGAGCTCCTTAGTTCTTCCAGCTAAGTCTAGATTAATCTTTTTTTGGTTATTAGCCTTATCAACTAACAGTAACTCAATCTTCTCATCTTGTAATATTTCTCCAATCATAGAGATAAGTGAAGTCTGCCAAGTTGTCACACTTTTTTCAGCAACGCTAATTATCTTATCGCCTGTTCTAATATTGTTTTCATAAGCAATAGAGTCTAATTCAACTTCTCCAATAACTGGTGCCTGACCTGGAACACCAATAGAAAACATAGTCATATATGCAATTATTGAGAATAGAAAATTAGCTAAAGGTCCAGCAAATAATATAAAGATTCTCTTTGTAGCAGACTGATTATTAAATGCTCTATGTTTATCATGAGGATCAACGTCTTCACTTCTTTCATCTAAAAGTTGAACATAGCCGCCTAGTGGAATAGCTGAGATACAATATTCAGTTTGATCAATACCATGTTTTTTACTCCAGAATATCTTTCCGAAGCCCACTGAGTATTTCAAAACTTTAACATTACAAAGTCTAGCAGCAAAATAATGTCCACTTTCATGAATAACAACTAGAATTCCAACTAATAGAATAAATGCAATTATAGAAAATAATATGTCCATGTCTTAATTATCGTTAATGATTATGGAGGAATTATAAAGATTGAAGTAATTAAAGAAAGAAAAAAAACTAAAATGTAATCCAAGAAAAATTAAACCCTAAGAGAAAAACCATTAAAGCAGATAAAGCAAAAAATGGAAGAACAGCTATAGTTCCGTCTAAGAGATCTATGAAACCTCCATGGCCAGGTATCAAATCACTAGAATCTTTCATTCCTTTATTTCTCTTCAAAAGACTAAAAAAAACATCACCAAAGAATGATATTAAGGCAATAGCAATTCCAAAAAATATAAAATGAAAAATATTAAGATTAAATATTATCGCTGAAATCATTGTTACAAATGGAGTTACAATCAATGACCCTACAAAACCTTCAACTGTTTTTCCTGGACTTACTTTAGGTATTATTAGTGTTTTACCAAATTTTTTACCAAAAAAATACGCTGCAGTATCTGCGATAGATACTGTTCCAATAATTAGCAATGGATACATTGGTTGACTAAGAATAATAAACAAAGAATCCATAGCTGGAGTTAAAACCAAAATACCCAAGCAAGCTACTTTCAAGTCGCTCCAATGCTCCTTTTCAAATCTAAAAATAGTGATGCCGATTAAAATCCATATAAATGATGCGATAGAAAAGATAAAAATTGGAAAAATAGAATCAGTAGATGGTCTTGTAATAAAATTAATTATTAAAAGAGGAAATATTACATTAAGAAAAATAAATACTATTGTGAAGATAATTTTATTTTTCTTTTTTTTAAAAAAACCTAAATATTCCCAAAAAACAATAGAAAAAATTAATTCAGCAAAAATTACACCTAATATTGATGCATCATATATCAAGTATAAAAATATTGAGATCATTACTATGGCAGAAATAAATCTCTTATTTAGTTTTGACATAAATTATTAATTAAGCTTTTTTTTGAATAATGTGTTCTTTAACACTACCGAATCTTCGTTCAGATTGTGAGAAACTCTGTATAATTTCTATAAATTCTTGTTCCTCAAAGCTAGGCCAAAGTGTTTCTGTGAAGAAAATTTCACTGTATGCTGATTCCCACAACATAAAATTACTCAACCTAGTCTCTCCGGAAGTACGTATTATTAGATCCAGATCTGGAACATCTTTAAAAGATAAGTATTCTGAGACTAAATCCTCATTTATTTCCTCTTTTGATAACTCATTTTTTTCTAGCTTATCAATGATTCTTTTTATAGATTCTACAATATCGTATCTTGCTCCGTAAGCAATGGCTAGATTGAGCTTTAGTCCTGTATTTTCGGATGTAATACCTTCCATTTGCTCTAACTTTCTTCTTAATTTTTCTGGCAAGAGTTGCAGATTACCAACAGGCTTAAAACAAACATTATTTTCAATTAATAGATTAGTATATTTACCAATTGTTCTTTCAAAAAGCCTCATTAACCCATTAATTTCTTTTTTAGGTCTATTCCAATTCTCAGAACTAAAAGCATAAAGAGTGAGAGCTTTTAATTGCATTTTGACAGAATATTCTACAACCTCTTTGGCCTTAATTACCCCTGCTTCATGTCCAAATATTCTTCTTTTACCTCTTAATTTTGCCCATCGACCATTACCATCCATAATAATACCTATATGTTTCGGTAAATTTGCTATAGCAGGTAGGTCTTTATCTTGATTTGACATTTTAGTAATCAAATAGTCATTAATTCTTTTTGTTTGTTTTCGCTTAATGAATCAATATTTTCTATCATATTGTCTGTAATATTTTGAATTACTGTTTGTCCTTTATGATAATCATCTTCAGAAATCATTTTTTCATTTAAAAAGTCCTTAAGGTCTTGTATTGAATCCCTTCTAATATTTCTGATTGATATCTTAGCTTGCTCTCCTTCACTCTTTACTTGTTTAGTGAGTTCAACTCTTCTTTCCTCAGTAAGGGCTGGCAGTGGTATTCTAATAATATTTCCAGTTGTTACAGGATTTAATCCTATATTAGCTTTCATAATTGCTTGTTCGATCTCTGGTATAAATTTTTCTTCCCATGGTGAAATTGTAAGTGTCTGAGAATCTTCGACTGAAATATTGGATAACTGCTTCAGTGGTGTTTCATTACCATAATAATCAAGATGAATACTATCAAGTATATCTGGTGATGCTCGGCCTGTTCTTACTTTAGTGAGATTAGCTTTGAAAGCATTAATAGATTTCTCCATTCTTTCATTAGCTTCCTGATTTACTTCTTCCAACAAAACTTAATGACCTATTAAAGTTCCAATATCTTTGCCATCAATAATATCTGATAATGCATTCTCAATATTCATATCGTATACCCTAACAGGAAGGTTGTTCTCTTTACACATAACGATTGAAGTTGTATCCATAACACCAAGATTCATTGTTATAAAATCATTATAAGAGATTTTTTTATAATGCTTAGCTTGTTCATTTTTCAAAGGGTCTTCAGAATAAACACCATTCACTCTTGTGGCTTTTATTAATAAATCCGCTTCTATCTCAACTGCTCTCAATGAAGCAGCTGAATCAGTTGTAAAATAAGGATTTCCTGTGCCTGCAGCAAAAATAGTAATCCTACCTTTTTCCAAGTGTCTAATTGCTTTTCGCCTAATATAATCTTCACAAACTTCATTAACTTTTAATGCTGACATTACTCTTGCAACTTGACCTTCTCTTTCTAAAGCATCTTGAATGGCTAATGCATTAATTATAGTTGCAAGCATACCCATTTGATCGCCTGTGACTCTATCAATTCCTGATTGCGCTAATCCCTCACCTCTAAAAATATTACCACCACCAATAACTATTCCTAGTTCAATGCCTTTTTCAGTGATGGATCTAATTTCTTTTGCTAAATAAACAAGAACTTTGGGGTCAACTCCAAAAGCCTGGTTTCCTAGAAGTGCTTCTCCACTAAGCTTCAGTAATATTCTTTTTATATTACTATGCAATGAAACGCTCCAGAATCTGATATCTCTCTGGTAAAAACCATAACATCATTGTGAAGCCTCAACTTGAGCCTTAACTTCATCAGCAAAATTAACTTCTTCTTGTTCAATGCCATCTCCAACTTCATATCTTATAAAAGAATCCACTTTTGAATCTGAGTCTTTAAGTAATTGTTCAATGGTAATATCTGGATCTTTTATAAATTCTTGCCCTAATAACGTCAATTGGCTCATCTTTTTATTCAATTTACCTTGAACTATTTTTTCAATTATTTCTTGAGGCTTCCCTTCTTCTTTTGCTTGGAGTTCTAAAATTCTACTTTCTTCTTTTAAAAGTTCAGTAGGAATTTCAGATTGATCAATATAGTTTGGATTTGATGCAGCTATATGCATAGCAATATCTTTTGCCAAAATTTCATTATCAGAATCTAACAAGGCAATAGCAGCAATCTTATCTGCATGTATATAAGATCCTACGGCACCTTTTATTGATACTTTATCAAATCGTCTTAGTGAAATATTTTCTCCAAGTTTTGATATAACGTGAGTTTTATAATTTTGCACTGTATCAAAGTCTTTTATTGATGACGATAATAAACTATCCAGATCATCAATTTCTCCTTCAATTATTAGTTCTAATATATTGTTAGAAAAATCAATAAATTGTTGGTCTTTTGCAGCAAAATCAGTTTCACAATTTACTTCTAAGATAACAGCTAACTGATTATCTATAGATACTTTAATTGAAACCAACCCCTGTGCAGTTGTTCTTCCTGACTTACTATCTGCTTTACTCTGACCTTTTTCTTTTAAGAATAATTTAGCTTTCTCAAAATCTCCATTAGATTCTATAAGAGCTTTCTTGCAATCCATCATTCCTGCACTTGTTAATTCTCTTAGTTTTTTTACTTCAGTGGCTGAGATTCCCATTGTTATCTACCATATAATTAAATTATTATTTTTTATTTACTTCCTCTACTGGAGTTTCCTCTACTGGAGTTTCCTCTACTGGAGTTTCCTCTACTGGAGTTTCCTCTACTGGAGTTTCCTCTACTGGAGTTTCCTCTACTGGAGTTTCCTCTACTGGAGTTTCTTTAACTAGTTCTTTTTTATTAATTATAATTTTTCTTTTACGCTTAACTTTAGAAGCATCTATTTTCCCTTCATCATCAACCTCTACAAACTCATCATCAATATTATCTAATATAGGTATAGTTTTCTTGCCAGCTAAGAAAGAATCCTTAATTACTGAAGTAATCAGTTTTGCTGTTGCTCTAGAATCGTCATTCGAAGGAATAACATAATTTATTCCGTCTGGAGAAGAATTAGTATCAACAATAGCAATTATAGGTATGCCCAGGACAATAGCTTCCTTGACCGCATTTTTTTCATAATTCACATCAATAATAAATATTGCATCAGGAATCTTCTTCATATCCCTTATGCCTCCAAGCCCCTTATCTAGTTTTTGATATGATCTAGATAATGTGAGTATTTCTTTCTTAGATAGATTATTGGTATTTTCCTCTTTTAGAGACTCTTCAATAACTTCTAATTTCTTAATAGATTTAGAAATTGTTTGGTTATTTGTAAGTGTTCCTCCTAACCATCGATTTGACACATATGGCATTTTACACTCTACACCTGCATCTTTAATTTCATTCTTTACTGAAATTTTTGTTCCTACAAACAAGATAGTTCCTGATTGAGAAGCAATAGTTTGAACAAAATCACATGCTTCTGAAAGCATTGGAATAGTTGTCTCTAGATTAATAATATGAATTCCATTTCTTTCACCGTATATATAAGGTGACATTTTAGGATTCCAATATTTGGTCTTATGACCAAAGTGAGCGCCAGCTTCTAACATTTGACGCATGTCGATATTTTTCATAATTCTTCCTTAATTGGGTTAAACTCCCATAAACCCCATACAAAACTATGAATAATATTCTTAGCACCCAATGTATGTGTCGATTTATGTTCGATTTTTATGCAAAATTGCGGGTGTTTTATAACATAATAAGTTTATAGCGACAATAAAAAATGAAACTTTTGAACTTTTAAATATCATGGAAATAAATATAAAAACAAAAGAAGAGCAAGAAAAGATGAGGATTGCAGGACAATTAGCTTCAGAGGTTCTTACTATGATTGAGAAATATATTACACCTGGAATTTCAACAAATGAATTAGATGAACTTTGTAATGACTATATTGTTAACGAACAAAAAACAATACCAGCTAATGTCGGTTACAATGGGTTTCCTGCGACAATATGTACCTCTGTTAATCATGTTGTCTGCCATGGCATACCTAATGAAAAGATTTTAAAAAATGGAGATATTTTAAATATTGATGTCACCGTTATTAAGGATGGCTTTCATGGGGATACAAGTAGAATGTACAAGGTTGGAAAAGCAGCTAAGATTAGTGAAAAAATAATCAATGTTGCCTATGAATGTCTTTGTGAAGGTATAAAAACAGTTAAACCTGGTAATCGTTTAGGTGATATAGGTTATGCAATACAAAGTTGTGCTGAAGAAAATTATTTCTCCGTTGTAAAAGAATACTGTGGTCATGGAATAGGAAAAATTTATCATGATGCTCCCCAAATCCTTCACTATGGAACTCCAGGAACAGGAATTGAAATGAAAGAAGGAATGACATTTACAATAGAGCCAATGATCAACAGTGGCAAAGCTGGAGTCAGACTGCTGTCAGATGACTGGACTGTAGTGACTAAAGATCACTCATTATCAGCTCAATGGGAGCATACAATACTTGTCACTAGCACAGGCTATGAAGTATTAACACTAGCGCCTGAAGAAAAAATACTTTAACTCAATGTCACTTGAAAATAATAGCCACAGTGTAGACAAATTTTTGTGTGATTTTTCTTCATTGAAAGAAAATAAAATTTCACCAAAAGAATTTCTTGAGACAAAATCCTTAACTTTAGAAGGCAGTATAAGCAAAACAAATATATTCGATGTTCTTACTGCCAGATCAAATATCAATGATGCATTGGTTCTTTTTGCAGCAGAAATATTTAATCTCTTAAGCGATGAAATCAGTCTTATAGCTGTTGGTGGTTATGGAAGAGAAGAATTTTATCCAAAATCTGATACAGACCTACTAATACTGATTAATAATAAAAAAAAAGATAAATATAAAAAAAATATTGCTCAATTTTTAGCTTATTTATGGGATATAGGTATTGAGGCTAGTCATAGCACTAGAACCATTAAAGAATGTATTTCGGAAGGCTCAAAAGATATTACAGTTGCTACCTCATTATTGGAATCAAG
>JAQWSZ010000051.1:0-55977 GCA_029242945.1 Gammaproteobacteria bacterium
TGGACAAGGTAATTTTGGTTCTATCGATGGTGATAGAGCAGCAGCAATGAGATATACAGAAATTAGAATGCAAAAGATCACTCAAGAAATGCTTTCTGATTTAGATAAAGAAACTGTTGATTTTATACCTAACTATGACGAATCTGAGAGTGAGCCGGCTGTTCTACCAGCAAGAATACCTAATCTTCTAATCAATGGTTCAGCAGGAATAGCGGTAGGTATGGCTACAAATATACCTCCTCATAATTTAACTGAAGTCATAAATGCAACACTATTATTACTCGAGAATCCAGAAACGGATATTATTAATCTAATTAAAGAAATGCCGGCTCCTGACTTTCCAACTGCAGCAACCATACATGGCATAGATGGTATAAAAACAGCCTATGAAACAGGAAGAGGAAAGGTTCATATCAGGGCTAAAACCGAAATTGAAGAAATAAAAGGCACAGATAGAGAAGCAATTATTGTCACTGAATTACCATATCAAGTTAATAAAGCTAAATTAATTGAAAAAATCGCAGAGTTAGTTAGGGATAAAAAAATAGAAGGCATCTCTGAATTAAGAGATGAATCTGATAAAGATGGAATGAGAATTGCAATAGAGCTTAAAAGAGGACAAGTTACTGATGTCTTACTAAATAACCTATATAAACAAACTCTGCTTGAAACCACATTCTCTATAAATATGGTGGCTTTAACTAACGGCCAACCAAAACTAATGAATCTTAAAGATATTCTAGACTCATTTTTAGCACACAGAAGAGATGTTGTTACCCGAAGAACAATTTACAATCTTAATAAATCAATTAATAGAGCACATATTTTAGAAGGACAGACTATTGCTCTCACCAATATTGATCAAATGATTGCAGTTATAAAAAAATCTAAAACACCAGCAGATGCTCAAAAAGCACTAATCTCAAAACTATGGAAAATTGGAAAAGTTAAAGAGATGCTTAAAAAAGCAGGAAATGTATCAACAATACCTAAAACACTTGATAGTAATGAAAGTTTTGGTATTGAAAAAAAAGGATATAGGTTATCCACAGATCAGGCTCGAGCAATTTTAGACCTTAAATTAAATCGTCTAACAGGTTTGGAACAAGACAATATATACAATGAATACACAGAACTTCTAGAAGACATTAAAAGGTTTACAAAAATACTTTCAGATCCCAATACCCTTAGAGATGTTATCAAGAATGAACTTATAGAATCAAAAGATAAATATGGTGATGAAAGAAAAACACAAATTGTTGAATTTTATTCAGACCTGACTGACGAAGATTTAATTCCTGAAGAAGATCTAATTGTTACCTTATCTAGAGAAGGATATGCAAAAACTCAACAATTAGATGTCTATCAATCACAAAATAGAGGCGGAACTGGAAAAAGAGCTACATCATTCAAAGAAGAAGATTTTATCTCTAAACTTTTTGTTGCAAATACTCATGACACACTTCTTTGTTTTTCTAGCTATGGAAAAGTATATTGGATAAAAGTATATCGACTTCCAAAAGGAGGGAGAAATGCTAAAGGGCGGCCAATAGTTAATCTTTTACCATTGGAACAAGACGAAAGAATTCAAGCAGTTCTTCCTGTAAAAGAATTCAATGATAATAGTTTTGTGTTTATGGCTACTCAATCAGGTACCATAAAGAAAACAAGCTTATCTGCTTACTCTAGACCGATGAAAAATGGTATCAAAGCAATAAAACTTAAAGATAATGATAAAGTTGTTAATGTTGAGATAACAGATGGCAATAAAGACATAATGCTTTTTGCAGACTCAGGTAAATCAATTCGTTTCTCAGAAAAAGATGCTAGACCTATGGGAAGAGTATCACAAGGGGTAAGAGGAATGAAACTCGATAAAGGTCAAAAAGTAATCTCATTACTAGTTCTTGATGAAGGTAATATAATTACAGCTACTGAAAATGGATACGGAAAACAAACAAAAACCTCAGAATTCTCTATACAAAAAAGAGGAGGTAAGGGTGTTATAGCAATTAAAACCTCTAAGAGAAATGGCAAATTAATTGGTGCGAACCAAGTAGAAGAAAACGATGAAGTTATGTTTATCAGCTCCTCTGGAAATCTCATAAGGACAAAAATTAGTAGCATATCCTTAATCGGTAGAAATACCCAAGGGGTCACTCTCATTCGCTTATCAGATGATAATAAACTCCTAGGAATGGAAAGAATTATCAATGATGAAAGTGAAAACGAAGAAGAATAAATCAATGTCAAAAACTGTATACAATTTTAGTGCTGGACCAGCAGTACTTCCCGATGAAGTTGTCGATACCATAAAATCAGAAATTAGTGATTTTGACCAAGGTATGTCTGTTATGGAGGTGAGTCATAGAAGTTCTGCTTTCAAAACATATGCAGAGAACTCTGAAGATAATTTAAGAAGCTTGTTGAACATAAACTCTGATTACTCAGTACTATTTTTACAAGGTGGAGCAACTTATCAGTTTTCAATGATCCCACAAAATCTTTCAATCAATAATAAAGCTGATTATTTAGTGACAGGTGCTTGGACTGCTAAAGCTGCAAATTATGCCAAATATCATACAAAGACCAATATTGTTTCTAATTCAGTAGACAATAATTATACGACTGTCAGTGATATCAATCACTGGAAATTAACAGATGATGCTGATTATTTTTACTACTCATCAAATGAAACAATTCATGGACTTGAAATTCATGAAGTTCCTAATATTAATACTCCTATAGTAAATGATATGTCCTCTACAATTTGTTCTAGACCTATAGATATTAATAAATATGGCCTCATATTTGCAGGAGCTCAAAAGAATCTTGGTATTGCTGGCTTGACTGTTGTTATCGTCAGAAACGATTTGATAAAAGATAAAGGAAAAGATCTACCTCCACTTTTAAGATACCAATGTCACTCAGATGCAAAATCAATGCTTAATACTTCTCCTGTTTTTGCATGGTATGTAGCTGGATTAGTTTTTAAATGGATTTTAGATAAAGGTGGGGTGAGTGCTATGGGTAAGGCGAATCAAAAGAAAGCAAAACTACTTTATGAATATATTGATAAATCTAATCTATATTCGAACCCAGTTGCAAAAAAATATAGGTCATGGATGAATATACCGTTTATCCTTTCTGATACTGCATTGGATGAAAGATTTCTTAATGAAGCAAATAAAGAGGGGCTTTTGAATCTTAAAGGACACAGAACAGTTGGTGGAATGAGAGCGAGTGTGTACAATGCTATGCCGATTGAAGGGGTTAAAAAATTAATAGACTTTATGGATTACTTTCAAAGTAAAAACTAAAATATGTATAAAATATTACAATTGAATAATATCGCAGAAGAGGGCATTAATGCATTTTCGGGTAGTAATTACCATATTGGATTATCCGTTGATAATCCTGATGGAATTATACTAAGATCACACAACATGCATGAAATGAATATTTCAAATTCATTAAAGTGCATTGGTAGAGCAGGATCAGGAGTAAATAATATACCCATCGAAGAAATGGCTAATAAAGCCATACCTGTTTTCAATGCTCCAGGAGCAAATGCAAATGCTGTCAAAGAATTAGTCATAGCTTCAATATTAATTGCTGCGAGGAATATTAATAAAGCGATTAATTACGTTGATGATATTAAAAATTCGGCAAGCTTAAAATCAGATATTGAGAAAGGAAAAAAACAATACGTTGGATATGAATTACCTAATAAAACTATAGGAGTAATAGGCTTAGGGGCTATTGGCGTAAAAGTAGCTAACACATGCTTGGATCTAGGAATGAATGTAATTGGCTTTGACCCAATGATGACAGTAGAAAATGCTTGGGAACTGAAACCAGGCATAGAAAAAGCTAATTCAATTAAAGACATTCTAAAGGTTGTTGACATTATTACCCTTCATATACCAATGACAACCTCTACAGAAAAATTTATAGACTCAGATGAAATTTCATTTATGAAAAAAGATTCTGTCATAATTAATTTATCTAGAGAAGGTATTGTAAACACAGAAGCCATTCTTAATGCTTTGAATAGCAATGATTTAAAAAATTATGTCACGGATTTTCCCTCCAAAGAACTAATTGACAACCCAAATGTTATTAATATGCCTCATTTAGGAGCTTCTACTAATGAAGCAGAAGTTAAATGTGCTGTAATGGCAGCGGAAAGCATCAAATCATTTCTAGAATATGGAAACATCATAAATGCAGTTAACTTCCCAAATGTTTATATTCCTTACAACAATGAAAAAAGACTGTGCATTACAAATAAAAATATACCAAATATTGTTGGTCAATTCACAACATGCCTTGGTAAATCCGGTATCAATATAAATGATCTTTCCCATAAAAATTTAGATCAAATAGGCTACACAATATTAATTATTGATAAACCTCCTGAACAAAATATAATTGATGAAATATCAAATATTGAAGGTGTAATTAAAATCACTAGTATTGGCTAATACAATGAATATATCTTATCTCGGTCCTAAAGGTACATTTACAGAAATAGCTTTGAATACCTATTTTCAGAAAAAACATCAGAAAGTTGTAAAACAATCCATCAATGATGTTTTTAAATCAGTGGATGATAAAGAAGCTAATTTTGGCGTAGTGCCTGTGGAGAATTCTATTGAAGGAGCTGTAAATAATACACTTGATCAACTTATGGAAAACGATGTATATATAATTGGAGAAATCACAATACCCATAAATCAATGCTTGCTCTCCAAAAGCACTAATAAAAATAATATTAAGAATTTATTTTCACACCCTCAATCGCTTGCACAATGTAGAAAATGGATTAATAACAATATCCCTAATTCAAAACTAATACCAATGCTAAGTAATTCTGAAGGTGCGATTCAAGTAAAAACTAATAATGATGCTTGTATTGGACCTAATACACTATCAGACTATTATGATTTAACTTTAGTTGAATCAAATATTCAGGATTTTGAAAATAATCAAACAAGATTTTTAATCCTTGGAAAATCAATTCATTATTCTTTAAATGAATCTAAAACATCGATAATTATAATCCCTCAAACGGAAAGTAGATCAGGGTCTCTTTATAATTTACTCAAGCCATTTTCTGATAACAATGTAAATTTAACTAGAATAGAGTCTAGACCACTCAAAACACACAATTGGAAGTATTCATTTTTTATTGATTTTGAAGGTAGCTATAAAGATAAAAACGTTATAAATGCTATTGATACTATTAAAAATAATAATAATGAACTGAAATTCCTAGGTTCATACAAACCTTCATTATGAATGCATTAAGCTCTCGACTGTATGAGTAATTTATCCTTAATTGCTAATCCCTGCAAAACTGTTTCTGGAAAAATCAATATACCAGGGGATAAATCAATTTCTCATAGAGCAATAATATTATCTATGTTATGCACTGGTAAAACATATATTCATAATTTACTGGAAGCGGAGGATATTAAAAATACCATTAAAATTAGTAAATTACTTGGATTAACCATAATCAAACATCAAGAATTTATAGAGATTAATGGTTTAGGGCTAAATGGACTATCAAAACCAAGTGGTAATCTAGATTTTGGTAATTCAGGAACATCTTTGAGATTATTCATGGGAATTTTATCTTCTCAAAACTTTACTTCCATATTAACTGGTGATGAATCATTATTAAATAGGCCTATGGAGAGAGTTGCTATTCCGCTAAAGCAGATGGGAGCAAGAATATCAATGATTGATGGAAAAGCTCCAATTACAATCAAACCTCCAAAAAAAAGACTCCAGGGCATCAATTATCAACTTGATATACCAAGTGCACAAATTAAATCAGCCATTATACTTGCCTCATTATTTTGCAAAAATGATTCATCTATAAGTTTTAACTCAATAACAAGAGATCATACTGAAAGAATGTTACAACTCTTCAATTACCCGATCATTAGCAAAAAAAATACTATTAAGATTCAAGCTGGTAAGTTAGAAACCCCACGACAGATTGATATTCCTGGTGATTTTTCATCTGCATCTTTTTTTATTGTTGCAACTCTAATTGCTAAAAAGTCAAAAGTAACTATCTGCAATGTTGGCCTCAATGATACTAGAACAGGATTACTGCGAATTCTAAAATTGATGGGAGCAGATATCACTATCAATATCACAAAACATGATTATTATGAAATAGTAGGTGATATAACTATCCAATCATCAAATCTACATGGAATTAGAGTACCCAAAGAACTTATATCATTAGCTATTGATGAATTGCCATTAATATTTATCGCTGCAGCAAATGCAAAAGGTCAAACGATAATAAGAAATGCAGAAGAATTACGCTTTAAAGAATCAGATAGAATTAAATCCATGGTTTCACTACTAAAGATTCTAAATATAGATGTCACGGAGTATCACGATGGTTTAGATATTAGAGGTGGGAGTATCGAAGGAGGTGAAATAAATTCATTTGGAGATCACCGAATAGCTATGTCGGCATTAATTGCTTCATGTGCTTCAAAAGAAAAAATAATAGTAAGTAATTGTGAAAATATTAATACTTCATTTCCTACATTTATAAGTCTTATGAACTCAATAGGTTTGGATATATATAACAAAGAAATATGAAACTACAGTTAATTACAATAGATGGCCCTAGTGGAGTTGGAAAAGGAACACTTGCATTGTTATTAGCTAATTATTTTAAACTTAATTATCTGAACAGTGGATCTATTTATAGAGCTATTGCCTATCTCTCTGAAATAAATAACATAGAAGTATCTGACACTGAAGATATCATATCTCTAATTACAACATTGCAAATACAATTCCCTATAGAAAAGAATAACTATAGAATTATTTGCAATAAAAAAGATATTACTAATGATATAAATAATGAAAATTGTGCAACAAGAGCATCAATCATTTCATCCAATACATATGTTAGAAAGTCTTTGGTAAGCCTGCAAAGATCTTTTTTTCAGGAGCCTGGCTTAGTAGCAGAAGGTAGAGATATGGGAAGTGTTATATTTAAAAACTCAAAAATTAAAATATTTTTAACTGCTTCTAATATAATTAAAGCACAAAGAAGGCATAAGCAGTTGAAGCAGAAGGGAATTAATGTTAGCCTTCCGCATCTAATTGAAGAGTTAGACAGTAGAGACAGAAGGGATGTATCTAGAAAAATATCTCCATTAGTTATACCTAATGATGCATATGTAATTGATACAGATAAATTAACAATTAATGAAGTATTTGATAAAACATTAAAATATATAAATAAATAAAAATGAACGATAATTTTGAAAACTTGTTTGAGAACAGTGAATATAGTAAAACCATAAAAAAAGGGCAATTAATAGAAGCGTCTGTAATTGAGATAACTGATGATCATGCAGTACTAAATGCAGGACTAAAGTCAGAATCATTTGTTGGTCTTAATCAATTTAAAAACCCAGGTGGTGAAATTGAAATTGAAGTAGGAGATAGCGTAAAAGTCGTTATTGAAGAAATTGAAAACGGCGATGGAACTACTCGGTTATCAAGGCAAAAAGCAAAGAACGAAACAACTTGGTCAAATATTATCAGAGCTATGAATGAAGATGAAATTATTGAAGGTCATATTCAAACCAGAGTTAAGGGAGGATTCACAGTATTAATTGATCAAATCAATGCATTCTTACCAGGCTCACTTGTTGATGTAAGACCAGTAAGAGACACGCAATACCTAGAAGGAACAGTTTCAGAATTCAAAATCATTAAAGCTGAAAGAAAAACAAATAATATTGTTGTTTCAAGAAAAGGAGCTTTACAAGGAGATAGCTTAGAAAATAAATCAGAAATTATTTCAAAATTAACCGAAGGCCAAATTATAGAAGGCATAGTAAAGAATTTAACTGATTATGGAGCATTTATAGATTTGGGTGGCTTAGATGGGCTACTTCACATTACAGATATAGCTTGGAAAAAAATCAAACATCCATCTGAAATACTTTCCATGGCGGATAAAGTCAAGGTTAAGATCATATCTATAGACAGGGAAAAATTTAGAGTCTCTTTAGGACTAAAACAACTTGATGAAGACCCATGGAAAAAAATTATAAGTAACTATGAAATTGGAAACAAAATAGATTGCATGATCTCAAACATTACTGATTATGGCCTATTTGTTGAAATTGAAGAAGGCATTGAAGGCTTGGTCCATGTTTCTGAAATAAATTGGACAAACAGTAATCCTAACCCATATAAAATTGCCAACATTGGTGATCAGGTAACTGTGATGATTCTTGATATTGATAATGAAAAACGAAGAGTTTCGCTTGGAATCAAACAATGCAAAGATAATCCCTGGGACAGTTTTGCTAATAATAATAATATTGGCGATAAAATAACAGGTAAAATTAAATCAATTACAGATTTTGGAATTTTTGTTGAACTTGATGGAGAAATAGATGGTTTAATACATATTTCAGATATTTCATGGAACAATGAAGACAATATAGATCTTTCACAATATAAAAAATCTGATGAAATAGAATCATCAATACTTGCAATTGAAGCCAAAAGACAAAGAATCTCTTTAGGTATAAAACAATTAAATAAAGATGTATTTATGGAATTCAATCAGTCCAACTCAAAAGGTTCAATTGTCAAAGGAATTATAAGTGAAGTGGATGAAAAAAATGCTTTAGTATTAATAGAAAATGAAATCAAAGGAATACTTAATATCTCCGAAGTATCAAGAGATAAAGTAGAGGATATGAGAACTGTATTTAAACAAAATGATGAAATTGAAGCTAAGATCATAGGATCCGATAAGAAAAATAGAACTCTAAAACTGTCTATTAAAGCAAAAGAAGAAAAAGAAGAAAGGGAAGCTATTGATTCTTATAAAGCTGATGAAAAAGAATCTATTTCTAAAACAAGTCTAGGGGAACTCTTAAAATCAAAATTTAAAAAAGATTAATTATTGAATATATTTCCATTTTTAATTTTTTTTTGATGTAATTAATTAGATGAACATTAATAAAAAAGACTTAATAGAATTAATATCAAAAGATCAAGATCAATTGCCACAACGCGATATTGATTTAGCAATAAAAACAATTATTAATTCGATGCTTGAATCTCTCTCATCTGGTAAGAGAATTGAAATAAGGGGCTTTGGTAGTTTCTCACTTAGATATAGAAAATCAAGAATTGGTAGAAATCCTAAATCAGGAGAATCCGTTGAAATAGCAGAACGATATGTTCCACACTTTAAACCAGGAAAAGAATTAAAGAAAATAGTTAATAATGCTAAATAGTTTTCTTTGGTAATAGCAAATAAAATGCCATCAGAAAATACAATCTATTTATCAGCTATCTTTATACTCTTTGGCCTTCTCAGCTACATTTATTTTAAATTCATTGATAAAGACGATGAAAAGATAATTAACCAGGATTATTTAATTGGGCTTAAATATCTTCTGGATGAAAAATCAGATAAAGCTATAAATCTTTTCTCTAATATCATCAATATTGATGACGATACAATTGAAACCCATTTAGCCTTAGGCGTTTTATTCAGACGACAAGGCAATATTGATAAAGCCATAAAACTTCATGAAATGATATTAAAAAAAGACAAATTAAATGAATATCATTACTACCAAACATTAGGAGAACTAGCTGAAGATTACTTTGCAGCTGGAATTTATGATAAATCAGAAGCTATTTTACAAAAGCTAAAAAAGGTAGTGTCCCATGAAGCTAACTCATTGGAAAAACTTATCAAGATATATGAATACACATCCGAATGGAATGAAGCTCTCAATTCTCTCCAAGAATTAATTACTTACGATCAAAATAATGAATATAAAACAATGATCCCTCATTATATGTGCCAAATAGCTGAAGATTACCTGAAGTCAGAAAACATAGTACTTTCTAAAGAATATATCAACAAAGCAAAAGATCAAAATAAAGATTCAATAAGGGCATATTTCTTGGAAGTAATAATTGCAATTAATGATAATAATCTAACTTCTGCTATTGAACATTATAAAAATCTTTCTAAAGTATCAAACCTTGGTCACCTTCATCTATTACCCCAATTATTTGAATTGTCTAAAAAATTAAAAAAAGAAGATGAAATTATCCATGAAATTGATGAAATAATTAAGGAATATCCTTTAGTCAGAGAAACTCTTGCTCATTTATCGATAACGAATTTAGAATTAAATCAAAACATAATCACTAGTTCATTAATTCAATATATCTCAAAACAGATTTACTATAGTGAAGTACTTAAATTCGATAAAAATTCTTTTACAGTAACGATAAATAATAAGAATTTTATTTCAAACTTAAGACAAAGTTTAAATAAATCAACTAAAAACAACTTCAAATTCTCATGCTCAAATTGTGGTTATAAGACTATAGCCTTATCCTGGCAGTGCCCCACATGTAGATCATGGGAATCTGCAACTCCAATTAATTTCATCTCCTAAACACAATCATGAAAAATAAAAAACACGGTAATGGCTTAATTGCAGGTAATTTTGACATTATACATCCAGGATATATATTATTATTCAATGAATGTAAGGAAAACTGTGATCATCTAATTCTTTTACTCCATGAAGATCCTTCTATAGAGAGACCAGAAAAACTAAAACCAATCTTATCACTTGATGAAAGAATCCTCATTCTCTCATCATTAAAACAAATTGATGAGATAGTACCCTACAAACTAGAATCTGATTTATTGAATCTAATTCAGAATATGAATATCGATATTCGTTTTCTAGGAGATGACTATTACAACAAAGAATTTACTGGCAAAAATTTAAACATACCTATTCACTTTATGAATCGTTCACATGGATAGAGTACAACAAAATACAAACAACTAATCTCAGATACTATTAAAGATTGATTATGTCTGGCTCCCCGGGCCGGACTCGAACCAGCGACCAATTGATTAACAGTCAATCGCTCTACCAACTGAGCTACCGGGGAGTAGAACTAAAATGGATTTTGATTGATACAGTGTTAATAGTCAAGGGATCTTATTATCTTAAGACCTTTTTTATTCTACTAATTGATTGTTCTAATGCATTCATACTGGTTGCATAAGATATTCTTATATAACCCTCTGCACCAAATGCAGTTCCTGGTACAACAGCTACGCCTGCTTTTTCTAGCAAATATTCAGAAAATTCTAAGTCATTTTTCATGCCTAATACTTTTATAGCTTGACTTACATCTGGAAATAAATAGAAGGCTCCAGTTCCAGGAACTACCTTAAACCCATCTAAATTATTTAACGCCTCATACAAATATTGATGCCTATCTTTATACGCTTTAACCATTTCTATAACTTCATTATGGGAACCATTTAATGCTGCTGTAGCAGCTGCTTGTGATATTGAAGATGCATTGGATGTATTTTGTCCTTGTATTTTCTTCATAGCTTTTACGATGTCAGCTGGTCCGCCACAATATCCTATCCTCCAACCAGTCATTGCGTACGCTTTTGAAACACCATTAATGGTGATAGTTCTTTCAAATAAATCTGGGCATGCTTCTGCAAAACTACAAAATTTATGATTACCCCAAAATATGTGTTCATACATATCATCAGTAGCAATTAAGACCTTTGGATAATCTTTTAAGATACTACCTATACCATGGTATTGTTCCTTTGTGAACGTAACACCGGTTGGATTAGAGGGAGAGTTTAAAATGATCAATCGAGTATTATCTGTTAAAGCTTGTCTTAGATGATCAAGATCGAGATCAAAATTATTTTTCTGCAATGTATTAACAATAATTGGTTTAGCTCCTGCTAATATAACCATATCTGGATAAGAGACCCAATAAGGGCTAATAACAATAGCTTCATTTCCTTCTTCCAAGACAGACTGAAATAAATTAAATAATGTATGTTTAGCGCCTGTTGATACAAGAATATTTTCAGCCTTATATTCCAAATTATTATCTCTTTTAAACTTTTTAATTATGGCTTCTTTAATTTCTGGTGTTCCATCAACTGGGGTATATTTCGTCTTACCATCTTTAATGGCTTGAAAAGCTGCCTCCTTAATGTGATTGGGAGTATCAAAATCAGGTTCTCCTTGGCTAAGACTAATGACATCAACTCCTTTTGCCCTCAACTCCATTGCTTTTGCAGAGATTGTGATTGTTGCTGATGGTTTTACGCTTTCAATTCTTTTTGTTAATCGTGTCATTAATTTTTTATTACCTTTTTAATTCATATTGATTTTACTCACAGCTATAATAGCAAAATATGAATGATAGTAAGTTTAAATTAGTTTCAGATTATGAACCTAAAGGAGATCAACCAGAAGCAATAAAAGGGCTGGAGAAAGGTCTTAATTCTGGTTTATTCAAACAAACACTCCTTGGAGTAACGGGGTCGGGTAAAACCTTTACGATAGCTAATATTATTAATAATCAACAAAGACCAACTTTAATACTAGCACCTAATAAAACGCTTGCTGCTCAACTCTATGGTGAAATGAGAGAATACTTTCCAGACAATAAAGTTGAGTACTTTGTTTCCTACTACGATTACTATCAACCTGAGGCTTATGTTCCATCAACTGATATATTCATTGAAAAAGATGCATCGGTTAATACCCATATAGAACAAATGAGACTATCGGCTACTAAAGCACTCATTGAAAGAAAAGACACAATAATTGTTGCTTCAGTATCAGCAATCTATGGTTTAGGAGATCCAGAACTCTACCTTAATATGGTCCTTCATTTATCCATCAAAGATAGAATAGATCAAAGAGATATTCTAAGACGATTAGCTGAGCTGCAATATCAGAGAAATGCTATTGATTTTAAACAAGGTACATTCAGAGTTATGGGTGATGTTATAGATGTCTACCCAGCAGATTCAGACAATCAAGGGATTAGAATAGAACTTTATGATAATGAAGTAGAGGGATTGTCCTTCTTTGATCCTCTTACGGGTGAAATTATACGTAAAGTAAGACAGTTAACAATATTTCCAAAAACACATTATGTGACTCCAAGAGAGATCATGATTAAAGCAACAAAAGAAATTAAAAAAGAGTTGTATACTCGTTTAAAAGAATTAAAAAAACTAAATAAACTCGTTGAATATCAAAGATTAGAACAAAGAACTTTATATGATATTGAGATGATAAAAGAATTAGGTTTTTGTTCAGGAATTGAAAATTACAGTCGTTATTTATCTGGTAGAAATCCAGGACAGCCGCCTCCATGTTTGATTGATTATCTTCCTAATAATTCACTAATAGTAATTGATGAAAGCCATGTAACTATTCCACAACTTAGAGGTATGTATAAAGGAGATCATTCTAGAAAATCTACACTGGTAGAATATGGATTTAGATTACCATCAGCAATGGATAATAGGCCTCTTATGTTCGAGGAATTTGAAAAAATTACTTCCCAAACAATTTATGTATCTGCTACACCTAGAGAATACGAACTTGAAGAATCAGGATCTGTCGTTGAACAGATTGTTCGACCAACAGGACTGATTGATCCAAAAGTTGATATTAGACCAGTGACTAATCAGGTTGATGATCTTTTATCTGAGATAAAAAAAAGAACCCCAAAAAAAGAAAGAATTTTAGTCACAACACTGACTAAAAGAATGTCTGAAGATCTTGCTGATTACTTTAATGATAATGGAATTAAAGTCAGATATTTGCACTCTGATATTGATACTGTTGAACGATCTGAGATACTCAGAGATTTAAGGCTAGGTGTATTTGATGTACTGGTAGGTATTAATCTGCTTAGAGAGGGCCTCGACTTACCTGAAGTGTCTCTGGTAGCTATCTTAGACGCAGACAAAGAAGGTTTTTTACGCTCAGAAGGGGCGTTAATACAAACAATGGGAAGAGCTGCTAGAAACATTAATGGAAAAGCAATTATGTACGCAGATAATATTACAGGATCTATGGAAAGAGCCATCAAAGAAACTTCGAGGAGAAGAGATACTCAGATTAAATACAATGAAAAACATGGGATAAAACCAAAAACAATCATTAAAAATATACAAGATGTTATGCAAGGTGCTAGAGCTCGATCGACAAAACAATTTATTAAAATTCCTAAATCAATTAGAAAAACATTTGATCCTTCAAAACCTGGTCAAGTATCAAAAGTTATTGATGAACTAGAAGTCAAGATGTTTAATGCAGCTAAAGATCTTGATTTTGAAGAAGCTGCTAAATTAAGAGATGAAATCAAGCTGGTAAAAGAATTTAATTTTGGAATTAAGTATGTAGAATCAGACAGAACTTCCACTAATTAATGTATGCATGGTTTTTTAGATCAATCTTTTATATCATGGACCAATGAATATGCACTTAAAAGCTTCAACCTTAATACTATCAATAGTATTGTCTTCATTCAGCACTCAACCTTATGCAGATGAACAAGAAATAACTGGTAATTATGAGTTTGGAAAAACAATAGCACAAACTGCATATGGAAGAGGGTGCCTAGGTTGTCACTCTATTGATAAGTTCAAAGACTCATCTACAAAAGAGCTCATGAATAGAATCATTAATTCATGGCACATAGCCGGATTTACTGAAGAGGATGTTAGAGACTTATCCAAATATTTAGCCATTGAAGCCAATTAATAACATCTGCAGTTTATTTCACGAATAACCCCTACATCGTAAAAGTAATTATTTAATTACTATTTTATAAATAAAGCTTAAAAGAAGCATTAATAATGCTATAAAATGAAATTTATATAGGCGCGTAGCTCAGTTGGTTAGAGTGCTTGCTCGACACGCAAGAGGTCGACGGTTCGAATCCGTCCGCGCCTACCAGTAAAAATGAACCATATAATATGAGTAATAAACAAGAAAAAACTTCCATTCATATAGCCAAAAAATCAAAGAATCCAATCATAAATGTATTATGGATTGTATTGGGTTCATTTTTTGTTGTTCTAGCAGTTATTGGGGTCATTATTCCAGGACTCCCTACAACACTTTTCCTTGTTCTTGCTGGAGCTTGTTATATAAGATCTTCACAAAGACTTTATGATTGGCTGATTGAAAATAAAACTTTTGGACCATATCTAAAGAATTATAGAGAAGGAAAAGGTATACCAAAAAAAGCTAAGATATTAGCCATAACGATGATAATTATATTTGTTGGTTATGCTATATTATTTGGCTTAAAGGACATTGTTTTGAGAATAATTGTTAGCATTCTTGGTCTAGTTGGATTTCTTTATGTATATTTTAAGGTTCCTGTTGCTAAGGACTAATAGTCACCTCACTTCCTAATAATTAATAATCACGCCTAAGAAATTTTCAACTATTATAGAATTAAAGTTGCTTTCATTGCCTTATTAATTTTGACATAAGATAAACTATAAATTAGGTAGAACTTTATCTGCTATGAGTTGCATTGATTCTTCTGGCTTCTCATATAAACGAATAGCGAACTCATCTATCCCAGCATTCTTAAACTGAATTAATTCATCTATAAATTGATTAACGTTATTAGTAATGCCCGTGAACGTAAGATTTTCTATGAGTTTTTCTATAAGGTAATCTGGCACGCCTTCTATGACATCACTATTATTAGCATAAGCCATTGCAAATGAATGAAGTTTTTTTTCAACAATTTTACATTCCTCTTCATCTAAAAATTTTGATATGTACCAATTATCCAACATGCCACGAACAAATAGTTTTTTTCTTGCTTCGGACATAGCTTCTTTTCTATTTGACTTAACATGCCAAGAAAAAAGATTACTGACTGAAATTGATGTTCTACTTCGCTTGGAATGTCTTAAGGACTGATTAATGATCTGCATGCATTCATCAATACGCATTAACGGAACATCGCTCATCATGATACCATCAGCGATTGAAGCAGCCATCGATAACATCTTGGCTTTACTAGCACCTATGAATATTTCAGGTCTTTTCTGATCTATCCAATTAGGTTTAGGGCCTTTGATTTTAAATACCTCTTGATTGAAGTTAATTTCTTTTTCAGGGTTTAACTGTTTAAGAAAATCAACACATTCTTTAACCCCTTGCACCATGTTGGGATGCATTGCTCTGCGATTCTTTTTTAAACCCATTGAGATAAGTGTTCCACCACCACCGCCAATGATTATTTTTGCTCTTCCTTTAGAAAGCTGATTCATGCCATATAGAAGATTGGATAGTTTCAATGGATGTGTTTCGAATGGACTTATTGCAATAGGTCCTAATTTAATTTTTTCTGTTTCTTTAGCAAGTATTGAAAAGTTAATAAATGGATCAATCGCTGAAGGGTAGTTTGCTGTCAATACTGCATTAAAACCAAGTCTTTCTGCATGGAGTCCTAATTTTAAAAATTCATCGGTTGTATGAGTGGGGTCAAGTATGATGTCAATTTTCATTGATTATTTTAATCCTCCAGACAGGCAATTTTTGAATTATTATCAAGAACATCGGGCCTATACTTTTCCAATAGAGCCCACAATGTTGATACTGTTCCGACATCAATATCTCCTTTATTATTCCAAGACTGAAAATGATAATGGAAGGCTCTGACGACAGAATATGTCTGTTCGTCTTCTATCCCAGTTAAATCCACTTTATAGCCATACTTTCTCAAGGCACATTGAATATCAATAGTTGATGGCATCTTTGTTGTTGTAAACTGACGCCAGTATTTATCAACAGTCTCTTTGTCATACCATGCACCAATACCATTTTGATAGAGCGTATACCATGGAAAACGAGGGCCTGGATCATATTTTCTATTGGGTGCTATATCTGAGTGACCAATAATATGTGTTGGCTTTATCTCATCATGTCTTTCAAGCATTGGTTTTATTGCTTTGATTAATAGCTGTATTTGTTTTGGATCGTAGTCATAAAAACTACAAATATAATTTTCTTTATAGTTTAGTTTTTTATTATTCGGTTGATAGTAGCACTCAGAATTATTAACTAACTCTATACCAATAGATTGATCATTAATATGACTCCTTCCTTGCCAACTGCTTTCACCTGCATGCCATGCACGATCATTCTCATCAACAATCTTATAAACAAACAAGTCGTCTTCTTTATAGCTTTCATCAAATGATTCTGGTATCAAATAGTGTGAACTCACCTCATAGTCAGCTTTTGTTAAAATCTTAAGTGATTGCTCCCAATTTGAAGAGGTATAATGTATAACAATAAACCTAACTCTAGTGTTGACACTCTCTGATCTAAAATCTGTCTTTTCAATGTATTCTATGTTCTCTAAAGAGTGAGTAAGCTTATCAATTTTGAAAGACGCAAAAGCACCATTAAATAAGCATAAGTATAAAATTATTGCTATCAGTATTGGTCTGTTCATATCAAAATGGATGTAATAAATTTAATGGCCCTAAACATCGGGTCTAGCAATCCTATCAACAATAATCCCAACACGATGAAAATACCAAAGGGTTCTATAGAGTCTATTTTTCTACTCATATCATCATTTACAAGACTTCTTAGGACCCTTCCACCATCTAAAGGAGGAATAGGGAGCATATTAAAGAACATGAGTACCAAATTTATAAAAACACCTGTTTGAATCATAGTTATTAGAAATATATAAACCGCTTCGGAAGATGCCTGGACATCCATAGAACGAAGAATAAATAACATGAATGCCCACAATAATGCCATCAATAGGTTAGCTATCGGTCCAGCAATTGCCACAAAGAGCATGTCTTTTTTAGGGTTTCTTAGTTTATAAGCATTTACAGGTACTGGCTTTGCCCATCCAAAAACCAAGCCTCCGATATACAATAATACACTTGGAAGCACTAGCGTACCTATTGGATCAATATGAGCTATAGGGTTAAGCGTTAATCGTCCTTGTCGTTCTGCTGTGTCATCACCTAATATTCTAGCAACAGCACCATGAGCAACTTCATGGACTGTTATTGCGAATATAACCGGTATGAGAATACTAATTATTTGGAAAACAATTTCTAGAGACATTAAATAAATTAATTTGTAATTAAGAAACGCTTATTCAATGGCATGAAAATAGCTATATAAAATATATTGAACATAGATTGATAAAAAAATATTTGAGTCACTAAAAGATTCGGATTTAATACTTCATAAAATATCAAAGTTAAAACAACTATCGTCCAACCTAATTCTATTTGATAGCATTTTTTTGCATTTTCTAGAACTAAATTTACTAATGTTGTAGAGACTACTAATGTAATAGCTAAGAGTGCTGTTTGAACATAACTTTGATCATCTATAGTAAAAATAATTACGGTTGAGATGATGCTATTAATGACAAACTGAATTGTAGAAAATATTTTAGATGTACTATTAACCTGGGGGTTATATTTCTCAAAAGCACTTAAGTCATTCGTACTTGTAGGGAACTTTAACGATACATCTTCGGGTCTCCAACGGGTATCAGAGAACCATACTTTTATTTTATCTTTATAACTGCTGGTGTAGAAACTATCTCTTATCATTTGGTAATAAATTTCAAAGTTTGACCAAATAGGGTTCCAGCTTTTAAGTGGTTTAACGGTTCCATAAATTGGTTTAAGATTATCTTTTTCCGGAATATAGGTGCCAAATATTCGATCCCATAGTATAAATACACCACCGTAATTAGCATCTATATATTCCGCATTTTGTGCATGATGGACCCGATGATTTGAGGGTGTAATGAATATCTTCTCGAGAAAGCCTAATGTTTTTATATGCTCAGTATGAACCCAAAACTGATACAACAAGTTCATTGCTGCCACTGTGAAAAATACTTCTCCTGGTACACCAATAGCAAAAAGTGGGATATAGAAAATAAATTTCCATAGCCAGCCAGTACTTGTTTGTCTCAATGCAGTACTTAAATTGAATTCTTCACCCTGATGATGAACAACATGCGAGGCCCACAAGAACTTAATCTCATGGCTCATTCTGTGCATCCAGTAATAACAAAAATCATAAAGTAAAAAAGCAACGATCCAAGTGATCCAACTTTCCTTTGAGAGCAACTGTAAATTAAGATTTTTAGCGACATATGTCCAAACTATACCTTGAAGCCCTAAGTTAAGTAGCGGGGGTAATCGACTAATCAATCCTAAAGATATAGCTGCAATTGAATCGTTGAGTCGATAATTATTTTTTCCTGCTATAAGACCGAAAACTAATTCCATACCAATCATTAAAAAGAAGACTGGTACCGCATAAGTTATGTATATCGAGCTATCCATATGATTAGCCTACTTATTCAATAATAATAAATCAATTTATGAAAATAATAATTACTTGTTTACCGAATACTCATGATTATCAACAACAACTTTTCCAAGATCTATAAGTCTCTCTAAGTGTGCATTCAGTGACCATTCAGCTATAGGATGAAGTCTTTGATCAACGTCTGAATAAACTTCTTTTAGGAGCTCTTGGAGCTTACATATACCAAATCTTTCTATAGATTTAATGACTTTTGATTCTCTCTTTAACCGGTGGTCGATAGTCCAATCAATAATTTCAACTGGGTTACTAATGATCTCACCATGACCCGGTGCTATCTGGCTGACATCATAGTTTTTAATTTTCATTAGAGAATTTATATAATCTGACATGTTGCCATCAGGCGGAGCAATCACGACTGTGGATCCTTCCATTATATGATCGCCAGTGAATAAGATTTGCTCTTGCTGCAATAGATAGCATAAATGATTAGAAGCATGGCCCGGTGTATGGATAATCTCAATTCTATACTCGTCAGTAATGATTAAATCACCGTCTGAAAAGAAAGATTCAAAGTCAATAATTTCATCTTTCTCTATAGAAGAGTCTGTAGCCAATCCATATATTGGAATATTCAATCTTTTTTGGAGTAGAGTTGCACCTGGAGAATGATCTGGATGAGTATGAGTAAGAAGTATTCTATTGATGTTTTTAGATGACGATTCAATGACCTTTATGTGTTCAATTATGTCTGGACCAGGATCTATAATTGAAACATCATTATTTCCTATCAAATAAGTATTGGTTCCAGGGCCTGTAAATATACTAGAATTAGAAGCGGTTATTCTCCTTACAATTGAATTAATCTGAACAGGAACTTCTGTTTTCATTGATCCAACTAATTTGTTTCAGTTAACTGATTCATAATCAGTTTTTTTACTGGCCAGAAATTATTACCAAATCTCAAAGCTAGTCGTCGTAGCATTTTCGATGTGACCTTATCGCTATTATAGAGATCAACAATCAGATTGGTTCCATAATAAAGAGGTCTTGTCACCAGTTGATGTTTCCGATTGTACTCACTCAGGGTCTCAATAGAGTAATAATTTTGATTACTCGTCAGTGACAATTTAATAATTTTAGAAAGATTGTAAGCACCTCTGAGTCCTAAGTTAAAGCCATGTGCCGTCACCGGATGCATTCCAACTGCTGCATCACCAATGAGAGCAAATCGCTCACTATGAAAATAATCAGCATGCGAAGCAAACAATGGGTAAGAGTATTTATCACCTATTAATTTCATCTCACCTAACTTATCTCTAAATCGAGTTTGGATATCTAAATTAAACTGCTCATCAGGCATATCGATTATTTCTTTTGCCTTATCGGAGGAAATCGTAATAACAATTGATGAACATTGACCAGCCATAGGTAATACAGCCAATGTTCTACCATAATGAAAACATTCATAAGCGGTATTATTATGAGCTTCTTCATGATCCATTTTGCAAACAATAACAGTTTTACCAAAATCTTTTACCTCTGACGGAATACCCATCGCTCTTCGAGCATTAGATAATCTTCCATCAGCAGCAATTAATAAATTAGAAGTTAGTATTTCACCATTATTTAGCTCAATGCTTACACCGCTATCATTGATACTAAAACTCTCAACTTTGATCTCAGTAAGTAAAGTAATATTATTTACGTCTGTGATAGATTCATAAACTGCAGTTTTTATCTCATGATTAGGGATAAGATGGCCTAAAGCATTCTCACTAGTCTCTTCATGATTGAAATGTAATGAATAAGGGGACATGCCATTTAATACTTTTGCTTCTTTAATGTATGAAATAGAATCTGGATCTATTCGGTCCCATATCTCTAATTCCGACATAATTTTTTTAGAAAGATGAGTGAGAGCTACTTCTCTACCATCGTATTTAGGCTTAGACAATGACAATTCATTGTTTTGCTCAAGAATACAAATAGTCAGATCACTGTCAGAAAGTGCTCTAGCAAAGCTTAAACCAACTGGCCCAGAACCTATGATGATGACATCGAAATCCATAATTTTCGTTTAAATAAGTAATGTTATTAATCATTCTAGTAATTATAATGTCATTTATTTTATAATTTTCATTACTTTATATGAACAACTTTAAGCGAATATCAACAACTGATGCAAATGAGTTAATTCTTCGTCAGACAAATCTTATAGATATTAGAGACCAGAATAGTTTCAATACTAGACATATAGATAATGCGATCAATTTAAATGATGAAAACATTGAAAGCTTCATTAAGGAAGCAGATAAAAAAATACCAACAATTGTCTATTGTTATCATGGGCACTCGAGTCAGAATGCTGCACAATATTTATCTTCCATGGGCTTTACAGAAGTCTATAGTGTCGATGGAGGTTTTGAAGATTGGAAAAAATCAGTTATCTAGTAATTAATGATTATGTCTACTAATTTAAAAAAAATACTTTCACCATTCGTTGACATTAAGGGTGGGCTTATGCCTGCATTGCATGCTGTACAAGACCATCTAGGCTTTATCAGTAAAGACAATATATCCGAATTAGCGATTGCATTTAATTACTCACAAGCTGAAATAATTGATGTAATAACTTTCTATGATGACTTTAGATTAGAGCCGATTGGGAAGAATATAATAAAACTATGCCAAGCTGAAGCATGCCAAAGTCAAAATTGTAAACAGCTGCTTAGTGATGTTAGTTCACATTTTAATTTGAATTTAAACGAAACCTCATCCGACTTAAATATTACATTAAAAGAAGTCTTTTGTTTGGGTAACTGTGCACTAGGTCCATCAGTAATGATAAACGATGAGGTTATTGGTGAAGCAACTACAAAAAAGATTATCGGTCACTTGAAAAACCACAAGATCCAAAATAATGAATAAAGCAATTAAAATTTTCATACCCAATGAAACTTCCGCAAATTCTGTTGGAGCACAATATATTTATGAAGTTATTAGTAAACTGATAAATAAAAATAACGTAGAAATTATCAGAAATAGTACATGGGGTGCATTTTGGTTAGAACCATACATTGAAATAGAAAAAGAAGGAATAAGAAGGGGTGTAAGCTATAGAAATGTAGATTTATCAGATTTAACTACTATTGAGGACTTTTTAATAGATTTTAATGAGAGAGAACCCTTTGACATTCAATCTATTGATTTTATTAAGAAACAAAAAAGACTGGTTTTCTCCAGAATAGGGCACCATGATCCCTTAGATATCCAGTGTTATAAAAATACTAAAGGATATAAGCCTCTATTAAATTCCCTTAAAATTGGACCTCAAGAGACCATCAATGCTATCAAAAAATCTGGACTTACTGGAAGAGGAGGCGCCGCCTTTCCAACAGGAATTAAGATGCAAACAGTGTTTGATCAAGATAGTTCTATTAAATATTTAGCATGCAATGCAGATGAAGGAGATGGTGGTACTTTTTCAGATAGATTAGTTATGGAATCAGATCCATTTTCTTTAATCGAAGGTATGACCATCGCGGCTTATGCAGTGGGTGCCTCTAAAGGCTATATATACTTAAGGTCTGAATACCCATTAGCAAAAACCTTTCTTTTAAAAGCTATAGAGATTGCTGTAGAGAATAATTTTCTTGGAAAGAATATTCAGAATTCAGGTTTTGACTTCAATATTGATCTAAGAATTGGCGCGGGCTCTTATGTTTGTGGAGAAGAAACAGCGATGATGGAAAGTATTGAAGGTAGGAGAGGTTTAGTTAGATCAAAACCTCCATTGCCAGCTATCAGTGGTTTATTTAAAAAACCTACATTAATAAATAATGTCGTCACTTTGGCTACAATTCCTATGCTTTTAGATAGTGATGAAGATGAGTTTTCAAAAATAGGAAGTAATAAATCAGTTGGTACCATGCCATTTCAATTAAGCGGTAATATAAAACACAGTGGTCTTATTGAAACTAGATTTGATATTTCTCTTGAAGAGTTGGTAAGAGATTTTGGTTCTGGGACAAAATCAGGCAACCCAATACATGCCATACAAATTGGTGGTCCATTAGGAATCTACTTATCATCTAGTATGCTTAACACCTCTCTGACAATAGAGGCTCTACAAGAACTTAAAGGATCAATAGGCCATGGAGGTATTATTGTATTTGATAATACTGTAGACATGGCTGATCAAGCAAAATTTGCTATGGAATTTTGTGTTAAAGAATCCTGTGGAAAATGTACACCTTGTAGAATTGGTTCTGTAAGAGGTGTTGAAATCATTGATCGATTACAAAAAAATAAAACAAGTGTCAATGATGCTAAATTACTAAATGATTTATGTGAAACAATGGAATCAACTTCATTATGTGCCATGGGTGGAATGACGCCAAATCCAATTCGTTCTATAATTGAATTCTTTCCAAATGAACTTATACAAAAATGACTTTACTAAAAGAAAAAAACTACGGCACACCAAAAATAGAATCTAAAAATAATGTGACTGGCTTCATAGATGGCATTGAGGTATCAGTGCCTGAAGGAACATCCATCATGAGAGCCGCGTCTACTATTGGCATTGATGTACCCAGTTTATGTGCATCAGATAATCTTGATGCCTTTGGCTCATGCAGGCTGTGCATTGTAGATTTTGAAGGTAGAAAAGGTTTTGGTTATCCCTCTGCCTGCACTTCTCCACTGGATAACGGAATGAAAGTAATAACGAGAAATAATCATTTAGATGCTTTAAGAAAAGATTTACTTGAGATGTATACTTCTGACCATCCATTGGATTGCAATACTTGCTCATCAGATGGTGACTGTGATCTTCAGGTAGAAGCAAATAATCATCAACTATTAGAGAATAATCAACTTGTGCCATCTAAATACTCTGATGCTATTAGTTCTAATCATTTAGGAATTGATATCGATTCTTCAAACCCATATTTTAATTTTGATCCTGAAAAATGTATTGTTTGTTCTCGATGTGTTAGAGCATGCAATGAGGTCCAAGGCACTTTTGCATTGTCTTTAGATGACAGAGGTTTTGAATCTAAAATTAAACCAGGCATTTCTGATAACTTTTTTGAATCAGAATGCGTTTCATGTGGAGCATGTGTTCAAGCTTGTCCTACGGGAAGCTTAATAGAAAAGTCTATTGTGGAGAAAGGTGTACCGGATGAAACCGTATTAACAACATGTGCTTACTGTGGTGTTGGCTGCTCATTCAAAGCAGAAGTAAAAAATAATGATGTAGTAAGAATGGTTCCTCATAAAGATGGTAAAGCTAATAAAGGGCACAGTTGTATCAAAGGAAGGTTTGCCTGGGGTTATGCAAAACATCAAGATCGAATTATTAAGCCGATGATAAGAAAGAATATAAAAGATCAATGGAAAGAAGTTGAATGGGAAGACGCCATTCAATTTACTGCAAAACAATTCAAAAATATTCAAGATGAATATGGTAAAAATTCAATTGGTGGGATCACTTCAGCTCGAACCACTAATGAAGAGGCCTATATTGTTCAAAAACTCATCAGGACTGCATTTGAAAACAATAATGTTGATACATGTGCTAGGGTCTGTCATTCACCAACAGGCTATGGTTTAAAACAAACATTCGGTACCTCTGCAGGAACACAGCATTTTGATAGTGTCCAAAGTTGTGATGTGATTATGATTATTGGTGCCAATCCAACTGTAGGCCATCCTGTTTTTGCATCGCAAATGAAAAAACGAATAAGGCAAGGTGCTAAGTTAATTGTTGTTGACCCAAGAAAAACAGACATAGTGGAATCACCACATATAAAGGCTGACTTTCATCTACCCATACTTCCAGGTTCTAATGTTCCACTTATAAATGCCTTCTCTCATGTGGCAGTTCATGAAGACTTAATTGACCATGATTACATTAAAAACAGATGTGAAGAAGCTGCATTTAATGATTGGATTGAATTCATTAAAGATGATTCAAATTCACCTGAAGCTGCAGAGAAACCTACTGGTGTTAGTGCTGATATTATTAGAAAAGCTGCTCGCCAATATGCTTCAGGGAAAAGAAGTGCTATCTATTATGGCCTTGGTGTTACCGAACATTCACAAGGATCTACAATGGTAATGGGTATGGCTAATTTAGCTATGGCTACTGGAAATGTAGGATATATAGGAGCTGGGGTAAACCCTCTAAGAGGTCAAAACAATGTTCAAGGTTCATGTGATATGGGGTCTTTTCCTCATGAACTACCTGGTTACCGCCCAATTACTGATGACAAAGCAAGAGCTATTTTTGAAAAGAAATGGAATGTATCAATACAAAAAGAACCAGGATTAAGATCTGTCAACATGTTCGATGCAGCTGTTGGTGGCAAATTTAAAGGCATATACATACAAGGCGAAGATTTTGTTCAGTCCGAACCTAACACACAACATATAGAAGAAGCCTTTCAATCCATGGAATGTGTTGTTATACAAGATTTATTTTTAACTGAGACTGCTAGATTTGCTCATGTCTTCTTACCTGCAACTTCATTTCTAGAAAAAAATGGTACCTTCACCAATGCTGAAAGAAGGATCAATAGAGTTAGACCTGTGATGAAGCCACTCACGGGAAAACATGAATGGGAAATAACACAAGAAATAGCAGCTGCAATGGGCTATGAAATGACTTTTAATTCATCTGAAGAGATTTTAGATGAAATTGCTGAACTAACGCCTACGTTTACAGGGGTATCTTTTAAAAAACTCGATGAAGTTGGTAGCCTTCAGTGGCCTTGTAATGAAGCTGCCCCAGATGGTACACCGATTATGCATGTTGATGAATTCGTTCGAGGGAAAGGGCAGTTTATGATCACAGATTATGTTCCCACAACTGAAACTGCTAATCGTAAATTTCCTTTATTATTAACCACTGGAAGAAACCTCGTTCAATACAATGTTGGCACGCAAACCAGAAGGACACATAATAATCTATGGTCAAATGAAGATGTTTTAGAGATACATCCAGTAGATGCTTCAACAAGAGGTATCAATGATGCCTCTTTAGTACTTCTTAGAAGCAGAAAAGGCGAAACTACATTGAAAGCAATTGTTACTGAAAAAATACCTGCTGGTGTTGTGTATACTACATTTCATAACCCAGAGACAGGAGCGAATGTTGTAACAACAGAAAACAGTGATTGGGCTACTAATTGTCCTGAGTACAAAGTGACAGCGGTAGAAATTGAACCTGCGGAACATCGATCAAAATGGCAAAAGAATAGAGTAAATGAAAAAAATCAAATTAGAGAAATTATTAATACTTAAAGATGCTATCTATTAAATTACCTGACGGATCAGAAAAACAATTACCCGATGGTTCCAACGGTTATGATTTAGCTAAATCAATTGGGCCTGGGTTAGCTAAAAGTGCAATAGCTGTTACGATTGATGGTGTACAAAAAGATTTAAGTGACCTCCTTGCAGACAATACTACTGTATCAATTATTACTATAGATTCTAATGAAGGCTTGAAGATCATGAGGCATACGCTTACAGCTCAAGTTCTTGCATCTGCAATAAAAAATTTATACCCAAATTGTAAACTTGCTATAGGACCAACAATTGACGATGGCTTTTACTATGATGTTCTCTCAGATGAATCTATTTCTTCAGAAGATTTAGAATCAATTGAAAAAGAGATGCGTCTGATCATAAAAGAAAAATCAACTATCAAAAAGACACTCCATAATAAAGCAGATGCAATTAATTCTTTTAAAAATCTCAAAGAAGACTATAAAGTTAAAATAATTGAAGACAGTGATCAAGAAAAAGACTTTCAGATATACACCAATCAAGATACTTCTTTTATAGATCTATGCGTGGGACCTCACTTACCAGATTTAAGTTTTATAGGATCTTATAAATTAACCAAAGTATCTGGAGCTTATTGGAAAGGTGATTCACAAAATGAAATGCTAACTAGAGTCTATGGTACTGCATGGAGGAACAAGAAAGAACTAGATAAATATCTAGACCACTTAGTAGAAGCAGAAAAAAGAGACCATAGAAAAATTGGCAAAGAATTAGATCTATTTAGCATCCAAGAAGAAGCAGGAGGAGGCCTTGTATTTTGGCATCCCAATGGAGCGAGAATCAGAAATATTATTGAAGAATTTTGGAAGACTAAACATAAAGATGCAGATTATGAATTATTGTATTCGCCACACATAGCACTAGATAGTTTATGGGAAACTTCAGGTCATGCTGATTTTTATCAAGAATCCATGTTTAAAGCCATTGAAGATGAAAACCAGTTCTATCAATTAAAACCAATGAATTGTCCATTTCATATCCTAATCTATAAAAATTCACTCAAATCATATAGGGAACTCCCAATTAGGTACGCTGAATTAGGGACCGTGTATCGACATGAAATGACAGGAGCTTTGCATGGTCTTATGAGAGTTAGGGGATTTACGCAAGATGATGCTCATGTCTTTTGCACGGAAAACCAAATTGAAAATGAAATCACAAATATTCTTAATTTAACCATAGATATGCTCAATGCTTTTACCTTCCAAGAATATGAAATACACTTGGCAACAAGACCTGATAAATCGGTTGGTAGTGACTCAATTTGGAATCAAGCAACCTCTGCTTTGGAAAATGCTTTGGAAGGTAAAAAACTCAAATATAAAATTGATGAAGGTGGGGGAGCTTTCTATGGCCCAAAAATAGACATAAAAATTAAAGATGCTATTGGTCGATTATGGCAATGCTCAACAATACAGCTAGATTTTAATCTACCTGAACGATTTGATATGAATTACATCGGTAATGATGGCCAAAAACATCATCCAATTATGATTCATCGAGCGCTATTAGGATCAATAGAAAGATTTTTTGGTATTTTAATTGAACATTTTGAAGGAAAATTTCCATTATGGTTGGCGCCAAATCAAGTCAGTATCCTTTCAATTGGTGATTCTCAAGGAGATTATGGTGAATTTTTGTATGATAAGCTAAAAAAAGAAGGCTTTAGAGTTGAATTAGACTTGAGAAACGAAAAAATAGGCTCTAAAATTCGCGATCACACTTTAAAAAAGGTTCCCTACCTTATAATAGTTGGTGATAAAGAGGTAGAGAATAATAATTTAAGTGTGAGAAGCCAAAATGGTAAAGACCTTGGCCAAATGAGTTTAGATGTATTTTTAGAGATTTTAAGAAAAGAATTAATAATATAAGGGGATAGATATCGCTGCTAGAAAAAAGATAAGAAAAAATGAACAAATCAAGTCTTCAGAAATAAGACTGATAGATGAAGACGGAACTCAGTTGGGGATATTTGCAATTCAAGACGCAATAGAACTAGCAAAAACAAAAGGAATGGATGTTGTAGAAGTTTCACCAAATACAGAACCACCTGTTTGTAGATTCTTAGATTACGGAAAATTCTTATTTGAACAAAAAAAGAAAACGCAGGGATCAAAAAAGAAACAAAAAACAATCCAAGTTAAAGAAATTAAATTTAGACCACTCATTGAACAGGGTGACTACAAAGTAAAAGTTGATAAAATAACTAATTTCTTAGAACAAGGTAATAAGGTTAAAGTTTCATTGAGATACAGAGGAAGAGAAATGAGGCATGTAGAATTGGGACAAGATCTTTTGAAAAGAGTCCTAAATGATATAGAAGAAATGGCCACTGTTGAGCAAGAGGCTGAATTTGAAGGAAGGCAACTAATAATGGTTGTAGCTCCAAAACATAATTAAAGGTTAATAAAATGCCAAAATTAAAAACAAATCGAGGTGCCGCTAAAAGATTTAAAAAAACTGGCACTGGAAAATTTAAAAGAAGTTCATCGCATATGAATCATATTTTAACAAAAAAAAGCAGTAAGAGAAAAAGACATTTAAGGGCGTCTTCCATCATTTCTGATGGAGATATAAAAAGCATTAAGAAACTTCTACCTTATAGTTAAAACAATTAGGAAATAAAATGGCGAGAGTAAAAAGAGGCGTTACATCTAAAGCAAAACATAAGAAGGTCTTGAAAAAGACCAAAGGTCAATATGGTGCAAGAAGTAGACTATTCAAAGTTGCTAAACAAGCTGCAATAAAAGCAGGGCAGTATGCTTATAGAGACAGAAAAAAGAAAAAAGGAACATTTCGTTCGCTTTGGATCGTGAGAATAAATGCTGCGGCAAGAATGCATGACCTTTCATATAGTAGATTCATGAATGGTTTAAAAACTGCCAATATAGAAATTGATAGAAAAATTCTAGCAGACCTTGCAGTCAATGATCTTGAAGCATTTAAAGCACTTTCAGAAAAAGCTAAATCAGCATTAGAGAATTCATAAAATGTCAGACAGTTTGTCAGACCTTTCTTTGAAATCAATTCAAGAAGTATCGGATTCTTCTAACTTAAAAGAACTTGAACTAGTTCGTGTTAAATACCTTGGAAAGAATGGATTAATAACCAAAGAATTAAAATTATTAGGTAAATTAACACCATCAGAAAGGCCTTTAGTAGGCAAAAGGATTAATCTTATAAAAGAAGAGGTTCAAAAACTTATTGATGCAAGAAAAATAGAACTCACTGACATTAACATCCAAGAAGAAATTTCTACTTCTTCAATAGATATAAGCTTAAACGGACGTAAAAATAGCAGAGGCAATATACATCCAATATCTTCTATACTCTATGAAATTGAAAGTATTTTTCTAAATTCTGGCTTTAGAGTTGAAGATGGACCTGAAATTGAAGACGAATACCATAACTTTACTGCTTTAAACATCACAGAAAATCATCCTGCAAGAGCTATGCATGATACTTTTTACTTTAATAGTAATTACTTACTTAGAACTCATACATCTCCAATACAAATTAGAAGCATGGAAAGTCACGGTGTACCAATAAAAGTAATTGCCCCCGGTAAAGTCTACAGAAGAGATTCGGATATAACACATACACCAATGTTTCATCAAATTGAAGGTTTAGTTATTGATAAAAATATTAACTTCACACATTTAAAAAGCATGCTACATCGCTTCATCAATACATTTTATAACAAAGATATGAAATTGAGATTTAGACCTTCCTATTTTCCCTTCACAGAACCGTCAGCAGAAGTTGATATTTTATCCAAAGATGGTAGTTGGCTTGAAATACTAGGTTGTGGAATGGTACATCCCAAGGTTTTAGAAAATCTAAAAATAGATCCAGAAGTATATACAGGTTATGCATTTGGTATGGGCGTTGAACGATTAGCAATGCTAAGACATGAGATTAAAGACATCCGGCTTTTTTATGAGAACGATCTAAATTTTCTCAATCAATTTAAATAAAAATATGAAATTATCAACCAATTGGATAAATGAACATTGCGGATCTAAATTTACCAGCAGTGAACTGGTGAACCAGTTAACTATGTCAGGGGTTGAATGTGAAATAATTAAGCAAAAAAATAATAAAATAATTAAATTTGATATTACACCGAATAGAGCAGATTGTTTCAGTGTTAGAGGAATAGTAAATGAATTAATAGCGATGGGACTAATCAAGCAACGTAAAAGAGTTAGTCAGAGTGCAAAAGTAGAACACGACTCTATCTTAAAAACCAAAATAATCACACCAAAAGATTGTCCAGTATTTGCTACAAGAATAATCAAAAATATTAATTCGAGCGCCAGAACCCCCAAAGACATAAAAGATAAATTAAAAGAATCTGGCTATAAATCAATCAACATTATTGTTGATCTTACCAATTATGTAATGCTTACACTCGGTCAACCACTGCATGCCTATGATTTAAAATATATTAACTCGCCCATGGTTGTAAGAAAAGCAAAAAAGAAAGAATCTATTGCACTATTAGATGGAAGTATAAAAATACTTAATGAGAATTACCTCATGATTGCTGATCAAAATAATCTACTCGGTATTGCAGGTATTATGGGAGGACTAAACTCTTCAATAACTGATAAAACAAAAGATATAGCTATAGAATCTGCCTACTTTAATCCCGAAACAATCATGGGCTGCCCTAGAGAGTTGAATCTTCATAGTGAAGCCAGCTTACGATTTGAAAGAGGAGTAGATCCAACCATACAAGTAGAAGCAATTGAAATGTTTACACTATTACTGAATAAAATAGCTGGTGGAGAAAATGGACCCATTAACACTCAAATAGCTCAAAAACACACTCCAAAAAATAAAACAATCAATTTGAGAAAAAATAAGATTAAAAATATATTGGGCATCACAATACCTAATGCAAAAATAGTATCGATACTAAAAAACTTAAAAATGAATGTTAAGGAAAATGATTTTGGCTACCAAGGTTGGAGTGTTATTGCACCTTCATATAGGTTTGATATTAATGATGAATGCGATTTGATTGAAGAAATAGCAAGAATCTATGGCTATGATAATATTACTGAATCCATTGAAAATGAGCCAAGTACATTTATAAATGAATCAAATCGACTGAAAAATAAAAAAGATCTATACAATATTATGAACGCTTTAGGCTATTCTGAAGTTATTAATTATAGTTTTGTAAGCCCTGTAATGAATGACTTAAACCAAAGTAAAATAGGTCATTCTATGGATTTACAAAATCCACTTTCAATAGAAATGTCTGTAATGAGAAATTCTCTTCTTCCAGGATTAATTAATAATCTTATGCATAATCTTAAAAGACAACACAAAAACATAAGATTGTTAGAAATAGGTAAAGTGTTCACAGGAACAAAAAATAAGACTATAGAATCTGAAAAAATATCCGCTTTAATATATGGCTTAAGAAATCAAGAACAATGGGGCTATTCTTCTAACTCGGTTGATTACTATGACATGAAAGGCCATCTTGATATTTTATTCGAATCATTAAATATATATAAATCTATAACGTATAAAAAAACAAAGCATAAAATGCTGCATCCTGGAAAATCAGCACAGATAGTTTTTAATAATAAAATTATAGGACATATAGGCTGTTTAAATCCTGAAATTGTCCTTGACTTAAATCTGAAAAATGAACCTATAGTTTTTGAAATAGATTACTCTATCTTGAATAATAGAATTGCTCACAATTTCAAGGAGCTAAATTACTTCCCATCGTCTCGAAGAGACATATCAATTCTTTTGCCACTAGATATAGAAATAAATACAATTATTCGTTCTATAAATTCATTAAATATTAATGAACTATCTGACGTATTAGTTTTTGATATTTATGAAGGTAAATCTATCCAATCTAAAAAGAAAAGTATTTCATTAGGCTTGATTTTTCAATCAAAATCACGCACCCTAACCGATGAACAAATTGACGAATTCATGACTAATATAAATCAACATATACAATCTACTTTTGAAATAACAATAAGAAAATGACATTAACTAAAGCAGACATAGTAGAAGACCTTAACAATCAAATAGGTTTAAATAAGAGAGAAGCTAAAGAGCTTGTGGAATCACTTTTTGATAATATTAAAAATTTACTTGAAGACGGTCATGAAGTTAAACTTTCTGGCTTTGGTAACTTCCAATTAAAAGATAAAACATCAAGACCTGGAAGAAACCCAAGAACTGGAGAAGATGTTGAAATAACAGCCAGAAGAGTGGTCACATTCAAATCTGGACAAAAACTAAAAGAAGCAGTAAAAACATTATCCAATGCCTCAGATTAGTACTCAACTTCCATCAATTCCAACTAAAAGATACTTCACTATAAGTGAAGCTAGTGACCTATGTGATGTTGAAGCTCATGTATTGCGTTACTGGGAACAAGAATTTACGCAATTAAAACCTCTCAAAAGAAGAGGCAATAGGCGATACTATCAAAGACACGATGTTATTCTAATCAGACAAATTAAAGACCTTCTTTATAACAACGGATATACAATCAAAGGCGCTAAACAAAAACTTAGTGATGATGAGACTCATAATGAAGCTCAATCTTCAACACTAGATGCTATCAAATCAGAAGTAGAAAATTTAATAGACATATTAGATTAACTTTATACGGGGCGTGGCGCAGCCTGGTAGCGCACCTGACTGGGGGTCAGGGGGTCAGAGGTTCAAATCCTCTCGTCCCGACCATAAGCTTAATTCTTAGTGTGTCCGTTAATTACTCTTGAGATCTGTCTTCTTGAATAACCGGTATCAGCTGATATTGCATCGATAGACCAATTCATTTTATTAAGCTCCAACACTCTTAAATGCCTATTCTTTACCGTCTGTGTTTTTTTATTAGTTATTTTCAAAAGCTTATCAATTGAATTGACAAGAATTGAGTTATAAGTTGTATCAGCTGCAGTGGTGCAATGATCCCAGAGGATAATTAAGTTATAACAAGCATCTTCAGCATCATCCCTGATCAAAGCTTGCCTTATAAAATGGGTTCTGAAAATTATATGGCAAGCATCTCTTAACTCTTTATCAATAGAATCCTTACTGAGTAAATTCTGAATTGATTTGAGATCTGCATTTAAACCAAATGAACCCAATACAATTCCAGCTTGAAACTCAAGCTCCCTTATCACATTGTCTACAATATTATTCAAAATCAGTATTATTTAACTTAAATTATAATTATTATATTTATTTAAAGATTTTTGAGAAGAAAACACAAATGAAAAGTAAAAATGCATTCATATTTGTATTAAGCTTGATCACAATTTTATTCGCTATCATTTTGTGGAACTTCTTTTTACCTATTCTTTGGGCAATTGTTTTATCCATATTATTCTACCCCTTAAGAAACTACCTAATAGAAAAAAAATACAACCCATCATTGGTATCTTTTTTAACGATCATTGTTATTGTAATACTAGTTTTAATACCCGGATTTATTATCTTTACCGTCATTGGCTCGGAATCTTTACTTGTATTGAATAAAATTGAATCAGGAGAATATAATCTTGGACAGTTAGTTAATTGGTTTAATGCATTAGTGCCTAATCTTATCGATCGTCTTGATTCAATAGGACTGAATACAAATCAACTCATAGAACAATTAAACAATATTGGAGTAGGGGCAACAAAATTCATAGTTTCTCTACTAATGAGTACGGGTCAGAATCTTCTTCAGTTCTTTCTTTCTTTTTTTATAATGATCTACTTATTATTTTTCTTCCTCAGAGATGGTGAGAACATAATAAAGTCATGTATTGAATCTTTTCCTATGGATGATAATCAAGAAAGGTTTCTAATTGAAAAATTCTCAACTGTCATTAAGGCTACCGTTAAAGGCACTATTTTGATTGCCATAGCACAAGGTTCTATTGGTGGTTTAATCTTATTATTTCTTGATATAGAAGGAGCAATTCTATGGGGAGCAATGATGGCTTTATTCAGTATATTGCCTGGGATAGGAGCCTCTATAATATGGCTTCCAATTGCTCTCGCACTTATCTTTAATGGAGCACTGCTTAAAGGATTAATTTTAATAATATCAGGAATATTTATCATTGGCTTGATTGATAATCTTCTTCGTCCATATCTTGTAAGAAAGGAAACAAACTTACCCGATTATTTAATTCTCTTATCGACATTGGGTGGCATCACAATATTTGGATTATCAGGATTTATAATTGGTCCAGTAGTGACTGCCCTTTTCATTGCACTATGGTCAACATTCAATTCATATAAATCTCTTTAAGATAAAGATTGATATGAATCTAGAACAATTAATTTCTGAAATGATAGCTATTACAGGACCAGATCGATGCATTACTGAACCTGATATGATTCAAATATTTCTTGAAGATTGGAGAGGGCATATCAAAGGAGAAACACCCATTGTCATGCTTCCCATCACAACTGATGAAGTGTCTTGTATCATTAAGGTGTGCAGTATCAACAATATTGCAATAGTCCCTCAGGGGGGGAATACAAGCCTGTGTGGAGCAAATATTCCACATTCTGATAATAAACAATTAGAGATTGTAATAAATACTTCAAAAATGGATAAAATTATTGAAACTGATATTCATAATCAATCCATGATTGTTGAGTCAGGCTGCATACTTAGTAATATTCAAGATTGTGCTATTGAAAATAATCTGTTTTTTCCATTAAGTCTAAGTGCTGAAGGCAGTTGCCAAATAGGAGGAAACATATCAACCAATGCCGGAGGTGTTAATGTTTTGTCTTATGGGATGACAAGAGAGCACATAATGGGCATTGAAGTTGTTTTACCTGATGGAACTGTACTTAATGACCTAAAAGGTCTCAGAAAAGACAATACTGGGTATGATTTAAAACAATTATTTATTGGTGCAGAAGGAACTCTAGGGCTGATTACAAAAGCCAGTATCAAATTATCAACCCTGCCAAAGACTTATTGCTCAATAATGGTAGCTGTTAAATCAGTTGATGATGCTATAAAGGTTCTAAAAAATTCTAAAAATACATTTACCGATCGACTAACAGCGTTTGAAATCATGAGTTCATCTTGCATAAAAGCTGTTGAGAAATATTTACCGGAACATAGAATACCTTTAGATTCATCTTACCCTTGGCATATTATTATTGAAGTCTCTATACATGAAGAACAACCTAATGAAGATATAATCACAAGTTATCTCGAACAAGAACTCGAATCTAATAATCTGATCGATGGAGTTATTGCTACTAACGAAAAAGAAAGAAATGATTTTTGGAAAATTAGACACAGTATTTCAGAAGCTGAAAAACATCACGGCAGAGGTATAGCGCATGACATTTCAGTTCCTATTAAATATATTCCATTGTTTATAGAAAAAACAATTGATGAATTAAAAAAGTTAATAGGTCCATCCAATGTGTTTGCATTTGGACACCTAGGCGATGGAAATCTTCATTTAACTAAAAGCAAACCAGAATCAATGGATGAAGGTACTTTTTTAGAAAAAAGTCATACTGTCAATAGATTAGTACATGGTTTAGCAGAATCATATGGAGGTTCATTCAGTGCAGAACATGGAATTGGATCTAAACTCAAAGATGAACTTGCTTTCTTCTCGGATGATACAAAATTAAAACTGATGAAGACAATAAAAAAGGCCATTGACCCTAAAAATATAATGAATCCTAATAAATTATTTTAAGTCTGAGCAGGGCAAGCTTCATTGTCTGTTTGAGTCTCATTTTTCATTTCTATTCTCAAGTTCTTCTGACACTTCATTGAGTGTGACTCCTGAAGCATTTAATAGAATTAAAAAGTGATACATTAAATCAGCAGCTTCCCAAACAATATCTTTTTTATCGTTGCTTTTTTGTATGGAAGCTATGGCAAACTCTGAACTTTCTTCTATTACTTTCTTAGCAACTTGATTAATCCCATCCTGCATTAGTTGATAGGTATAACTTTTATCAGATCCTTCTGCGAGTCTCTCATTGATAATATCTTCTAATTTATATAAAAATTGATTATTATTTTTACTCATATTCTGACCTCTATATTTGTTTGTTGTAAATATTTTTTCAAATCTAATATGTTGATAATTTTCTTATGAAACACACTTGCAGCAAGAGATCCACTGACATCTGCTTTATTAAAAACATCAACAAAGTCTGACATTTTTCCAGCCCCGCCAGAAGCAATTAATGGTACCTTGCATATGTTTCTCATTTCCATCAGCTGATCAATGTCATAACCATCTCTTACGCCATCTTGATTCATACAATTAAGAACAATCTCACCAGCACCTCGATCCTGCACTTCACTAATCCAATTATTGGTGGTTTTATTTAACTCCTTTGATTGGTCAGGATCACCGGTGTATATGTGAACTTTATAATTCTTATTAACTGCAAAGCTGTCAATACCAACAACTACACACTGACTACCAAAACGTTTAGCCAATTGCTCAATTAAGATTGGATTCTTAAGAGCGGGTGTATTAATAGATATTTTATCCGCTCCATAATTCAACACTTCTTCGGCATCATTTATGGTTTTAATTCCACCTGCTACGCAGAAAGGTATATTAATCTCTTTTGCGACAAGGTTAATCCACTTGCGATCAACGGACCTTCTATCTGGACTGGCCGTTATATCATAAAATACAAGTTCATCAGCCCCTTCGTTATTATATCTTGATGCAAGATCAACAATATCTCCTACAATTTCATGATTTTTAAATTGTATGCCTTTGACCACTTGACCATTTTTCACATCAAGACATGGAATTATTCTTCTTGTAAGAATCTAAACACCTCCTGATTAGAGATTTTATCCTCTAATAATGCTTTACCAGATACAGAAGCCTGTATACCAATTTCTCTAAGTTGATATAAATCGTGAATATTAGATACACCCCCTGAACTTATAAATATTGATCCTGGTGATTTTTGAAGACATTGCTTGTACAGGCAAATATTCGGCCCATCTAATGTTCCATCTTTACTAATATCCGTCACAAGATATTGATTAAAACCAATTTGATTAAACCTCTCTATTAAGCTCCATAGCGATTTGTTACTCGATTCTTTCCAACCATGAGTCATCACTATAGGTGTTTTATTTTCAATGATTACATCCAATGCAATAATGATCTTTGATTTTTCATCGTTCTCAATTGATTGACAGAAACCTTTATAATCATTGATAGCAAAGCTTCCTATAATCAGATAATTAATACCAGTATCCAGCCAACTTCTCATATTCTCACTGCTTCGAATTCCACCACCTATTTGTATTTTCAAATTTGATTGTTCAATAATCTGTTGAATAATTTCACTATTTTTTGAAACACCATCTCTTGTTCCATCCAGATCAATAATATGCAGATTCTTAAAGCCCATTGATTCATAATTCTTAACCAACTCAAGTGGTTTAACATCATAAAATGTGACCTTCCCAAAATTCCCCTTAAGCAGTCTGACACAACGCCCATCCAATAAATCAATTGCCGGTATAAGTTTCATATATGTGCTATAAATTAATAAAGTTTCTTAAGAGCTTAGAACCCTGATCACTAGATTTTTCAGGGTGAAACTGCGTTCCATAAAAATTCTCTTTCTGAATAATACTAGTAAATGATTTTTTATATTCTGTGATGCCAATAGAACTATCTGACAAAGGCACATAATAACTGTGTACAAAGTAAAAATAGTCTTCGTTTTTTAAATCTTCTGTTAAAGGTGAAGATTTATTAAAATTTACATTATTCCAGCCCATATGTGGTACTGGATAATCATCCTTATTTGAGAATGCTTCACATTGACCTTCAATGATTGATAAACATTTCACATTATCTTCCATTGAATAATCTAATAAAAGTTGCATCCCTAAGCAAATACCAAGAGTCGGTTGTTTTAGATTCTTAATAACTTCAATTAAATTAGATTCTTCTAGTTTATCCATTGCATCATTTGCTGCTCCCACTCCTGGCAAGATTACATGGCTTGAATCTTCAATATTAGTAATTTGATTCGTCGTAATATAATTTGCTTTAATTCGATCCAGGGCAAAGGTTAATGAAGACAGGTTTGATCCTCCTGCATCAACTATAGCAATAGTATTCTTTGGCACTATAAGATACCTTTAGTTGAAGGTAAATCTGTTCCCGAGACTTTCACAGCTTGGCCTAATGCTCTTCCAAATACTTTAAAGCATGCTTCAATCATATGATGATTATCTTCACCTTTAACAGCTAAATGTATAGTGGCCCCAAGGGACTGACTCAATGAACGAAAAAAGTGAGCAACTAGTTCAGTTGGTAGTCCGCCCACTTTCTCTCTTTCAAAACCCCCTTCGAAAACAAAATAGGGTCTATCCGAAAGATCAATGGCAACCGATGCTAATGACTCATCCATTGGTAATGTAAAACCATATCGATTGACGCCATACTTATTACCTAATGACTCTTTAATCGTTTGACCTAATGTTATAGCAACATCTTCAACAGTATGATGTTCATCAACCTCTATATCACCATCGCAATCTATAATCATGGATATATTTGAATGTTTTGCCAGTTGTTCCAACATATGATCAAAAAAATCGATCCCAGTATTAATCAAAATAGGTTTAGATTGCTCCAAATTCACAGTCGTTTTAATTTTTGTTTCCTTGGTTTCACGAAGGACAGAAGATCTACGATCAATGTTAAGTATTTTTGTTGTTATATCAGTCCATTGATTATCTCTATAGGGATCTATTTGAATGCCTTCTATATCTAAATTTTTAGCAAATTGCATGTCGGTGTCCCGATCACCAATCACATAAGATCTTTCTTTATCAATATTTGTGTTTACGAGAAGTTTAGTCACCATTCCTGTGAGGGGTTTTCTGCAATCACAACCATCTGTTTCAAAATGAGGACAGATCAATATATCATCAAAAAATACTCCTTGAGAATTAAGAATATTTTCAATAAATTTTTGACTCTCTATAAAGCTTTCTTGAGGAAAAGAATTGGTTCCAAGTCCGTCTTGATTTGAAACCATAACTAAGGAGTAGCCATTTTTACTCAACTGACTAAGTGCTGAAATAACATCAGGTACAAACTTAATTTTTTCCAATGCATCTACCTGGTAATCGCTCGGTTCAAAAATAATTGTTCCATCTCTATCTACAAAGATTATTTTTTTATAATTAGTATTCATAATGTTTTAATACCTTCTATTAACAAGTCATTTTGTTTTCTCATACCAACAGTAATTCTGACACAATTATGGAGACTAGGCTGATAGCTAACGTTTCTTAAAAGAAGGCCATACTCTTTAGCTTTTTCACAGAATAAATCAGAATTTTCAACTTGCACTAGAATAAAATTAGCACTGGATTTATAAATTTTCTTGATGCAATCAATTTCAGTGAAGGCAGTCTCTAAATACATCCTCTCTTTTATTACTTCTTTTATATTTAGTTTAGAGGTTTCAATTCCATCTTCTGTTAATGCCTCTAGAATGCTTCTCTCTGCTGGCTTAGAGAATGAATAAGGGGGAAGAACTCTCATTACATAATCACATATTTCTGACGAAGCAAGTAATGCTCCACATCTAGAGCCTGCCAACCCAAAGGCTTTTGAAAGAGTTCTTAACACTACTACATTAGGATAGGTTGCTAATATTTCTTTAGTGAAATCCTCATTAGCAAATTCAATATAAGCTAGATCCAATACCAATAATCCAAAATTTTTGGTCATATCGCAGACTTTGAATATCATATCCTTAGTGAATATATGGCCAGTTGGATTGGATGGAGATGGTAAAAATATTAACTTACTTTGAGTGCAAACCTCCTTATCCAATAGTGTAAAATCAATCTCATAATTACTGGTTTCTAATAATGGTATTGATTTTATAGAAACGCCTTGTATCGCTGCATAGAATTGATACATTTCAAATGTTGGTGGAAAAATGATAATTTCATCCACATTTGGTTGACAGAAAACCCTAAGCAAGACATCAATTGCCTCAGTACTGCCTCTAGTAATAACGCAATTTTCTTCTCCTATATCAAGATACTGTGAAACTCTTTGTCTTATCTTCACAGGGACAGCGTCCGGATAAAGATTAAGTCCATCTTTTTTAGCTTGTTCAGTTACACAATAAGGACTTTCATTAGCATTCATTCTAGTCGCATTAAGTACTTTCTTGGCTGGCACATAAGGTTTTAAATTAAGCACCTCAGGCCTGATCAGTTTTTTTATTTCTTTACTCATAATCACTTAGTCTTACTTCTACTGCTTTTGCATGTGCCTCAAGACCTTCTACTCTAGCCAATAGGCTGATAGTCTCGGAGAGTTGTTTTAATCCGGATTTGGTTAGTTCTTGGATGGATACTGATTTTGTAAAGCTTTCAACCGAGACTCCACTTAAAGATTTTGCATAACCCGCTGTTGGAAGAACATGATTTGTACCACTGCAATAATCACCCGCAGATTCAGGGCTCCAATAACCCAAAAATATTGATCCAGCAGACTCAATAGAATCTAGGTACAACCTTGGATTTTCTAATGAGACGATAAGATGTTCTGGTGCATAATTATTCGATATATCTATGGCAGTTTCTATGTCTTGGACCCAAATAGATTTGCTATTTAATAACGCATCTTGAGCAACATCTCTTGTTTCTAAGGTTTTCATAATCCGATTAATGCTTTGTTGGACATTTTCTAAAAAATCCCTGTCTGGTGATATATGGATTACTTGCGAATCAGGTCCATGCTCAGCTTGAGATAATAAATCATAGGCAACATAATCAGGTTCTGTATTACCATCTGATATTACCAAAACTTCAGTTGGGCCTGCAGGCATATCAATTGCTATTTCAGATGTTGAAGCAAGAATTGTCTTTGCCATTGTCACAAAACTATTTCCTGGTCCAAATACTTTATCAACTTTATTAACTGAATCTGTTCCATATGCTAATGCAGCAATTGCTTGTGCGCCGCCAATTTTAAACATTTCAGTTATTCCACAAAATGAAGCAGCGGTGACAATACTATCATCAATTAAACCATCCTTATTTGGAGGCGAACACAAAATCCGATTCTTAGTCCCAGCTAATCTTGAAGGAACTCCCAGCATGATAGCGGTCGAAGGCAAAGGATTTCTTCCAGCAGGAATATATAAACCAACATTATTAATAGGTTTAATTATTTTTTCACAAAAAACTCCTGGCTTAACTTCTACTTTTGAAGAAGAAGAGGGCATTGTATTTTCATGAAATATAGTTATATTCTCAATAGCTCTATGGAGCTCATCCTTTACTTGATTTGAAGTTCTTTGAATTGCATTTTTGATTTCACTATCAGTCATTTTTAAATCATTGATACTGACATCATCATATTCCAGAGTCAGTTGCTTTATAGCTAAATCGCCAGATTCTTTTACTTTTTCTAAAATAACTTCTACTGTAGTTCTAATTTCATCATCTATTAACACATTAGGTCTAGCAATCAGTTTCTTTCTTTCTGATTTGTCCAGTTGATCCCAATTAATTATTTCTTGAATACTCATAATCTACATTAGCATTTTTTCAACGGGCACAACTAAGATGGATGAAGCACCCTTGGTTTTAAGATCCTCGAGCGTCTCCCAAAAAATATTTTCTTTGCAAACTACATGCAAAGCAACTGTTTCAGTTGTACCTTCAAGTGGAATAATGGTTGGTGATTCTGTGCCAGGTAATAAGTCAGTTATTGAATCAATGGATGCTCTAGGTGCATGCATCATGATGTATTTACTCTCTTTAACTTGGAGTACTCCTTGTATGCGCTCTATGAGTTTATTAACCCAGTTGCTTTGAATACTATCAGTTGATTGCATCGATCTTATAACTACAGCGGTACTTTCCAATATCATCTGACCTTCAGTTAGATTATGTGATTTAAGCGTCTGTCCTGAGGATACCAGATCACATATAAGATCTGCTTTACCTAGGCTTGGTGCTAATTCTACTGCACCTGAGAATTGAGTGACATCTATGTTTAGCCCATTTTTTAAAATATAGTCTTTGACTATATTAGGGTAGCTTGTGGCTACAGTTTTACCCTCTAGCTTTTCTAAATCTTGATAATTTGAATTATCTGGATAAGCAAAAGACAGCTTGCATTGTCCATAATCTAAATTAGAAACTATTTTAAAATTTGAAGATCCTTTTTTTGAGTTTTCAATTTCTATTTTTTTCTCAAGTGCCTCATTCAATCCTACGATACCTAGTGTACATAAGTTATCTTGAACTAAACCTGGTATATCATCGTCTCTAACAAACATGAGATCAAATGGCATATTCTCCCCATAACCAATAAGTTGATTTTTAGTATGACTGATAACTAGCCCACATTTGTTTAACAAGTTAATCGTATGTTCTGTCAGTCTTCCAGATTTCTGTATTGCAATTTTTATTCTATTGTTATCCATTGTTTTGTACTCGATTTAGAGCTATTTCATAACCACCCGAACCATCCAATAAACATCGCGCAACTCTTCCAATTGTAGTCACGCTGACACCAGTATAGGAATTAACTTCACGATAGGTATAACCCTTATTAAGTAGCTCAGCTACTGACCAGCGGTCTTTGATTGATTGTAATTCTGCAGGAGTAAAAATATCATAGAAAAATGAACGACATTCATCACTATTCTCTAATGATTGGACTGCTTTGAAAAACCTTTCTTCAGTTTTTTTCTCTTCTTTGTTTGTTAATACTCTTTCTATTTTCATTATATATGTACCATTGTATTAATGTAATAGTACATTATATCTATTAAATACAGTTTTTCAAGTAAATAGTAGGGTATTACTCAAGAAATATTAGCAACAATAGCTGAGCCCATTGTCACTGTATCAACTACATTCGTATTGCTTAAATCAGCAGTAAATACTCCCTGATTCAATGTTTCATTAACAGCTGCTTCTATAGCTGAAGCTTCTTTACTGAGTTTTAATGAATGCCTTAACATTAATGCCAAAGACAAGATCATTCCACAGGGGTTTGCAATTCCCTGGTTTTGTATATCTGGTGCTGAACCATGAATAGGTTCATAAACTCCAAATCTATCATTACCCAGTGAAGCAGAAGGTATCATTCCAATGGATCCAGTAAGCATCGATGCTTCATCTGTCAAAATATCACCAAATAAATTATCAGCAAGAATTACATCAAAATCAGAAGGTCTGGAAAGAAGATGCATTGTCGCAGCATCTACTAAGATATGCTCCAATTCAATATCTGCATATTGTGTTTCCATTAATTCACTGACAACACTTCTCCATAGTTGTGACGTTGCCATAACATTTGCCTTATCCACCGATGTTATTTTATTATTTCTTGAGGATGCAAGTTCAACAGCAACCTCAGTTATTCTAATTATTTCTTCTTTAGAATATTGACAAACATCCTTTGCATCATTTGCATTTCTTTCTTTCTCTCCAAAATAGATACCGCCAATTAATTCTCGAACAAAAACAATATCCACATTCTCTAAATACTCATTTTTTATCGGTGAATTATCTATTAATTGGGGATAGGTTTTTATATGCCTAATATTGGCAAATACGCCAAGATCTGATCGCATATCGAGTAACCCTTTTTCTGGTCTTGTGTCTGATTTTGGATCACTCCATTTAGGTCCGCCAACAGCGCCCAGTAAAACAGCATCTGATTCTTTGCATAACACTCTGGTTTCATCGGGGTAGGGTGTTCCTGTTTCATCTATTGCAATTCCGCCGAATAGAGCTTCATTTACTTTTATCTTATGGTTGTATTTTTCCTCTATAGCACTTAAGACTTTAAGTGCTTCTTGACAAATCTCTGGACCGATTCCATCTCCCGATAAGAGTGTTATATTTGCTTTCATAAACTTCCCTCATATTTGGTTATATCATCCTCATGATTCAATATAAAACTCAATTGATCCAAGCCATTAATTAAACAGTATTTTGAGAAAGATTCGATTTCAAATACATGATTATCACCATTGTCAAATTCTACTCTAGTATTCTCAAGATCTATCGTGATATTTATTCCAGGATTAACCAATAGCCAATCATGAGTATTTTTAGGTAAAACGATTGGTAATAATCCATTTTTCAATGAATTATTTTTAAAGATATCAGCAAAAGAAGTGCTGATGACAGCTTTAAAACCATAATCGACCAAAGCCCATGGAGCATGCTCTCTTGAAGATCCACAGCCAAAGTTATTCCCTGCAACTAGCACCTCACAATCATTTGACTCTTCTTTATTGAGAATAAAATCATGATTGATATTTCCAGAACTATCAAAGCGCCAATCAGCAAATAAACACTCGCCTATACCTTCTTTAGATGGAAGTGTTAGAAATCTCGCAGGAATAATTTGATCTGTATCAATATCCTCATTAGGTAAATTAACCGTTCTGGCTGTAAATTTCTTTATCTTTTCCAATTTATCTCACCTCATACTTTCTAGGATCTTGAACAGTTCCACTAATAGCTGATGCTGCTGCAGTCTTTGGACTTGATAATATTGTTCTCGAACCTGCCCCTTGTCTTCCTTCGAAATTTCTATTACTGGTACTAACTGCCAATTGACCTTTGCCAACAGTGTCGCCATTCATACCCAGACACATTGAACATCCTGACTCTCTCCATTCTGCTCCTGATCTTATAAATATTTCATCCAGCCCTAAAAGTTCTGCTTCTTTTTTCACACTTTGTGATCCTGGGACGATTAATGTTCGTGTACTCTCTGAAACTTTTCTACCGTCCAAAATAGTAGCCGCATCTTGCAGATCAGAAAGTCTTGAATTGGTGCAACTCCCTATAAAAACGACATCAATGGGATGATTCAGCAAAGTCTGCCCAGACTCTACTTGCATGTAATTTAATGCCTGCCTGAAACTATCACTCCCCTTATGATCAGGTATTTCTCCATTGATTGGCATAACCATTCCTGGATTAGTTCCAAATGTAATCATAGGCTCCAATGAACCAACATCTATATTTACTTCTTTATCAAAGACTGCATCATCATCAGATTTTAATTCAGACCATCTAGCAAAATATTTATCCCAATCTGTACCTTTTGGAGAAAATGGCCTGTCTTTCAAGTATTCAAAAGTAGCGTCATCGGGAGCAAACATACCTGCTTTGGCTCCAGCCTCAATACTCATATTGCAAATAGTCATTCTCTGTTCTAAAGATAATGAAGAAACTGTATCGCCTCTGTATTCAATGACATGACCTGTGCCGCCATCTACTCCTATTTCCCCAATTACTTTTAAAATAATATCTTTAGCAGAAACACCATTATTTAAATGACCATGCAAATTGACTGCCAGCGTTTTTGGTTTCCTTTGAAGCAAACATTGCGTAGCTAGTACATGAGCCACTTCTGTCGTACCAATGCCAAATGCTAGTGCGCCAAAAGCTCCATGTGTGCTGGTATGACTGTCACCACAGACCATCGTCCTACCTGGCTGAGTTGCTCCCAACTCTGGCCCTATAACATGAACAATACCTCTCCGATCACTATCAAAATCATAGAGTTCAATGCCAAAATCTTTACAATTCTGAATCATATCTCTAATTTGTTGTGCTGGACCTTCCTCAGCAACCACATCTAGATCCTTAAGTGACCCTATCGGAACGGTTGGTGTCGAATGATCCATCGTAGCGAGTATTTTCTTAGGGGCTCGAATTTTTAAATTATTTTCTCTTAGAAGAGTAAATGCTTGTGGTGTAGTCACTTCATGGATTAGATGTAAGTCGATATATATTATTGCAGGTGTATCTTCCGTCTCTGGAACAACAACATGTTGTTGCCATATTTTTTCAAATAATGTTTTACCTTTGGGCATCATTATTTACTTAACTGAATCCAACCAACCCCATTCATCCGAAACAGTGCCATCAAACAACCCAAAAAATATTTTTTGTATTTGATCAGTGAGTGGTCCTTTAGCTCCATTTCCAACTGTCAATCTATCAACACTCTTAATGGGAGTAATTTCTGCAGCTGTACCTGTAAAGAATAGTTCATCCGCAAGATAAAGCTCTTCTCTAGTAATTCTGCGTTCAATACACTCTATATTTAAATATTTTGCTATCTGTATAACAGAATCCCTCGTGATACCATCAAGAATTGATGAACTGAGAGGAGGGGTGATAAGAGTACTGCTCTTTACCATAAATATGTTTTCTCCTGACCCTTCACTGACGAAACCATCTGAATCAAGACAAATCCCTTCATCGTAACCATTTTCTTTAGCCTCGATTGCAACCAGTGTTCCAGATAAGTAATTTCCTGAAGCTTTTGCCATGACTGGTATAGTATTGGGAGCATTTCTATTCCATGAAGAAACACCAACATCAACTCCATTTTCAAGAGCGTCTGCTCCGAGCAATGTCCCCCATTCCCAAGCAGCAACTACAAGTTCTACATCATCATCTTTTGATGCATGGAGACCAAGATCATTATATCCTCTGAAAGCAATAGGTCTTATATATGCACCAGTATTCAATTCATTCGTTGTAATTATGGTTTTACAAGCTTCCATTATCTCTTGTTGGCTATAGGCAATATTCATTCGGTAGATTTTTGCAGAATTGAATAGTCTTTTAATATGCTCATCAAGTCTGAATATTTTTGTGCCATTATTTGTAGAATAGGCTCTTATACCTTCAAAAACTGCTGATCCATAATGCAATGCATAGCTTAAGACATGAATCTGTGCAGATTCCCAAGGAACAAGTTCTCCATTGAACCATATATTTTTTGTTGGTTTTAATGCCATAAATTTTACCTAATTATTCTTATTTCGATCAATTCTATTAATAACCTCTAGATAGGCTAACGCTCCAGATTCTATTATATCAGTGCTAATTCCATGCCCACGATAATCTTGTCCTTCATAATTCACTGTGACTGTAACCTCACCTTGTGCATCTTCCCCCATACTAACGCTGTGAATTTCAAAATTTATAAGTTTTGGATTATATCCTGTAATATTTTCAATAGCTTTAAAAACTGATTCAATTGGTCCGTTTTTTGATGAGATACTTTCTTTAGTATCCTCAATTGCCCCATTTCTATTTTTTAATTTAACTGTAGCCTGGGCACCCCATGATGATCCAGAAGATGTTTCTAGATCGACTAACTCCCATGTGCTTTTATCAACTGTTTTTGTATTAAGTACAATGGCTTCAATGTCACTGTCAAAAATATCCTTTTTTCTATCAGCGAGTTTTTTAAATTCTTTGAATGCTGGATTGATTTTTTTCTCCTCTAGTTCAAAGCCGAGTTCTTTTACACGATCTAAAAAAGCATGTCTACCACTGTGCTTGCCTAAAACTAAATTTGATCTCGCTATTCCCACATCTTGCGGTTTCATAATTTCATACGTTGAAGAGTGTCGAAGCATTCCATGCTGATGTATTCCTGCCTCATGTGCAAAAGCATTATCTCCTACAATGGCTTTGTTTCTTGGAACATGCATTCCTGTTATGGATGAAACAAGTCTGCTAGTTGGATACAACTTCGTGGTATCAATCGATGTTTGAAAATCAAAATATTCTTTTCTGGTTTTGATTGCCATTGTAATTTCTTCCAAAGAGGTATTGCCCGCTCTCTCACCAATTCCATTTATAGTACATTCAACCTGTCTGGCTCCTGATTCTAATGCAGCTAGACTATTTGCAACAGACAACCCAAGATCATCATGGCAATGGACACTAAATATTACTTTGTCACTATTTTGGCAGTTAGCTATAAGATGTTGAAACAGTTCTCCAAATTCATAAGGAATTGTATAACCCACTGTATCAGGTACATTTATAGTTGTTGCTCCAGCATCTATTGCTGCATTAACCACTTCTGTCAAAAAGTCATGATCAGTTCTTGATGCATCTTCAGGTGAAAATTCAACATCATCACAAAAAGACTTTGCCATTTTTACGCCTTCAAAAGCAGCCTTAAGAACTTCTTCTTTTGCCATATTGAGTTTATGCTCTAAATGTATTTCACTGGTCGCAACAAAAACATGGATACGTTTTTTAGTAGTAGGCTCTAAAGCCAATGATGCTTGCTCAATATCTCTTTCATTACATCGGGCCAATGTACAGATGGTTGGTCCATTAATTTCCGAAGCTATAGCCTTTACAGAGTCAAAATCACCAGGAGAGGCTGCTGCAAATCCTGCTTCAATAACATCAACATTGAGTTCTTTGAGTGCATGAGCAATCTTTAATTTTTCGCCCAAAGTCATACTGCATCCCGGAGCTTGTTCTCCGTCTCTGAGCGTGGTATCAAATATTATTACTTTATTGTCTTGATTCATTGTTTTTATCTCTCAAAAACTTAACCTTTATATCTGTGTATTTAATTTTTAGATTTATCGACTATCTTATTCTTGGCAATCCAAGGCATCATGCCTCTTAATTCTTCTCCAACTTTTTCTATTGAATGTTTGGATGTTTTCTCTCTAAAATCTTTCATCATAGGACCGCCTTTCCCGTCATCACTTTTTTGGCAATCCGACATAAATTCTTCAGCAAATTCGCCTGTCTGAATTCTTTTTAAAATTGAACGCATTTCATTTTTTACTGATTGATCAATAACCTTTGGGCCACTAACATAATCACCAAACTCAGCAGTATTGGAAATGCTATATCTCATATTCTTTAATCCACCCTCATAAATTAAGTCAACAATTAACTTCACTTCGTGCAAGCATTCAAAATATGCCATTTCAGGTGGGTATCCATCTTCAACTAAAACCTCATAGCCATTTTGTATCAAGGAAGTCAAACCTCCACATAAGACAGCTTGCTCGCCAAATAAGTCTGTTTCTGTTTCATCTTTAAAATTTGTTTCTATAATTCCTGCGCGACCTGAACCAATAGCAGAAGCATAAGAAAGGCCTATTTTTTTTGCATTGCCTGATACATCTTTATCAACAGCAAGTAAGCAGGGCACCCCTGCGCCTATTTCATATTGAGACCTTACTGTGTGTCCTGGACCCTTTGGTGCAATCATAATTACATCCAAATCTTCTCTCGGTACAATCATTTCAAAATGAATATTAAAGCCATGTGCGAACGCTAAAACTGCGCCTGCTTTCAGATTATTCTCAATCTCTTTCTTATAAGTGTTAGATTGCAATTCATCTGGTATAAGAATCATAACCATATCAGCATCTTTCACGGCATCCGATACTTCAGAAACTTTCAAGCCTGCTGTTTCAGCTTTTGTCCAGGACGATGAATCTTTTCTCAATGCAACTGTCACATCTCCACCAGAATCTTTTAGATTGTTGGCATGAGCGTGACCTTGAGAACCATAACCCACAATCACAACTTTCTTGTTTTTGATCAATTCTATATCCGCATCGTTATCGTAATATATTTGCATCTCTATCTCCTTATTAGTAATCCTATAAAAAAAAACCCCGCTGGTTAACGGGGCTTAAATTTTTTATTAAATTACAATTTTAATAAATCGCCCCATAGCTTGGTAAAATTAGCAGTAATAACCCAAGCAAAGTAATACTTTCTGAGTTTAAATCAATTAATATTTTTTTATAATTAAGTTTCATGCAGCAATTATTCATCTTAAGACTTTATCTTGTCAACAATTATTCTTGAATAATGGTTATATATATATGCAAAAAAGTAAAATAATTTGTTAAATTACTCAAAATAGTTGGAAAAATATTTGTAGAATTATACGCATTTACAGTTGGAGTATTTATTCATTATGATATGATCAACTACTTTGGTAAGACAGATATCTTGCCGTATTATATAAAAATCATTCGAGGGTACATATGAAACATTTTCATAGATTAACGACAAATATAGTAATCATTAGTTTTATGCTAATTGCTATACCTATGATTCTTCCAGCTCAAACATTGAGTCAAGTTCTAAACGGTCAAACAGAAAGAACGTTGTTGGCTCAAGAATCACAACAAAGAGTTGATACAGTTGTAGAACAAACAAGAAAAATGGAAGATAAATACAGAGCCACTCTTAAAGAAATTGATGGCTTGCAAATCTATAATAGACTTCTAGAACTTCAAATAGAAAATCAAGCAAGAGTTAAGGTTGATCTCGAAAAGTCGATTGTTGTAGCTTCACAGATCAATCGCCAAATTGTACCTACAATGACAAAAATGATTGAGTCATTGGATCAATTTGTATCACTAGATGTTCCTTTTCTTCTGGAAGAGAGAACTAATAGAGTTTCAAGTCTAAAAGAGATCATGGAAAGACAAGATGTAACGGTTGCTGAAAAGTTCAGAAAAGTTTCTGAAGCCTATCAAATAGAGAATGACTATGGAAAAACAATTGAAACCTATAAGGATACTTTAGAAGTTGATGGTCAAACTTTAGAATTGGATTTTCTTAGAGTTGGCAGAATTTCATTCATGTATCAATCCATTGATGGAAAAACATCGGGTGTTTGGAACCAAAGAACAAAACAATGGGAAGATGCAGATTCACATCGTAATCAAATTAAAATGGGCCTAAGTATAGCTAAGAAGCAGATCGCTCCAGACTTAGTTATCCTTCCTGTAGATTCAGCGGAGACAATATAATGAAAAATTTTAAAATAATTATAGCCTTAATATCCTTAATCTCTGTTCCAGTCTTTTCACAACAAGCTGCCACTACTGTTGATCAATTACTCGATAGGGTTCAACAAGGCAAAATTAATGATAATAAAGAAAACAAACAAAGAGAAAATGAGTTTAGACAAAAAAGAAATCAACAAGAACAGTTATTAGCTGACTCTGAGACTACTAAAATAAACGAAGAAAATAGAAGTACTAGGCTCGAAGCAATCTTTGAAGAAAACGAAGCAGAGCTTAATATATTGCAAAATACCTTGAACGAAAGACTTGGAGCATTAAAAGAGCTCTTTGGTGTTATGCAACAAGTTGCTGGTGATGCAAGAACACGTTTTGAAAATTCATTAACGAATATTCAATATCCCGATAGAACTTCATTTCTTGAAGCTTTAGCTAAAAAAATTGGTAGCAATTCAAAGCTTCCATCCATTGATGAGATAGAAAGACTTTGGTTTGAATTACAGAAAGAAATGACAGAGTCAGGGAAAGTAGTTAAATTCACTGCTGATGTCATAGACACTAATGGAAGTAAAAATCCTATCGAAGTCGTTCGTGTAGGTTCTTTCAATATTGTTGCAGATGGTAAATATCTAAATTACTCACCAGAGACAGGAAACTTAACAGAAATTCCTAGGCAACCCGAAGGAAGAAGATTTACTTCAAGTACTTCTGATCTTTTTGATCCATCTGATGAAAAAGTAGCATTTGGACTAGACCCAACACTAGGTGGCGTTTTAGGGTCATTGGTACAAAGACCTAACCTACAAGAAAGAGTGGCGCAAGGCGGAATTGTAGGCTACTTAGTTCTACTTTTAGGTTTTTTTGGAGTCAGTATTGCTATACAAAGATTAGTAGTTCTTACTGCTGCTGATAAAAAAGTTACTGCTCAATTAGAGAGTGATGTCATTAGTGATGATAATCCTCTTGGTAGAGTTTTAGGTGTCTATGAAGAAAACAAAAATGTAGATACAGATACACTTGAGCTTAAAATGGCTGAGGCAGTATTTAAAGAAACTCCTGAACTCAATAAAGGCTTATTGATTATCAAAGTTATATCAGTAGTTGCTCCTTTAATGGGTCTATTAGGAACAGTGACTGGAATGATAAAAACCTTCCAAGCCATAACCTTATATGGTACTGGCGATCCAAAATTAATGGCTGGTGGTATATCCCAGGCATTAGTGACTACAGTTCTTGGTTTAGTTGTCGCAATTCCAACAACTCTTCTTCATACAATTGTTAGTGGAAGAAGCAGAAGAGTTACCCAAATTATCCAAGAACAAGGTGCAGGTATAATTGCTAGTCATTCTGAAAAACACTCAAGCTAAAAAAGTAAATAGCAAAGTATATTTATGAATGAAACATTTATAGCTGTTAGAGACTTTCTAGAAATGGGTGGTCAGGTTCTCAATGTGATTGCTGTTGTAATTTTCCTTATGTGGATGCTTATACTGGAGAGAATTGCATATTTTCAGTCGGAACTTAAAACGCTTAAAACTGCTATACAGGCTAAGTGGAATGCTAGATCTGATAAAAAATCTTGGGCCTCAGAAGCACTAAGGGAAAAGCTCATTTCTGAATTTAATATGTCAGCAAATCAATACTTACCAATTATTAAAACCTTGGTTGCTCTTTGTCCATTGCTTGGATTAATGGGAACGGTCACAGGAATGATTGAAGTGTTTGATGTAATGGCAGTATCTGGCTCTGGTAATGCACGTTCAATGGCTTCTGGTGTATCAAAAGCGACCATACCTACCATGGCAGGCATGGTTGGTGCACTGTCTGGAGTTTTTCTTGCCACACTGCTTACACAAAAGGTAACTACTGAAGTTGACAATTTAGAAGAACAATTGAGTCAAGACGATTAAGATAGATAGAGGATAACTTATTATGAGAAAAAATTTATTTCAAGCAGCTCCAGAAGAAGAAGCTGAAATTAACTTAACACCAATGCTAGATGTGGTATTTATCATGCTCATATTTTTCATTGTGACAGCCTCGTTTGTTAAAGAGTCAGGTTTGGACGTGAACAGACCTGATGCTCCAACTGCTGTTAAAAAAGAGAATGCCAATATTCTTGTAGCCATTGGTTCTAATAATGAAATCTGGATTAACCGAAGAAGAATAGATCCACGTGCTGTAAGAGCAAATATAGAAAGAATGCATGCAGAAAATCCTGAAGGCTCTGTAATTATCCAAGCGGATAAAAAAGCATTCACAGAAACACTAGTAACGGTTATGGATGCAGCAAGACAAGCAGGTGTTTTTAATGTCTCAATTGCTGCAGAAGAAGGCTAAAGAAAAAGAAATATGTCTGAAGGAATAGAGCAAATCAAAAATAATCTGGATCTAGATAATCCACTAAAAAGGATTGTTCTCGCAGGCTTTATTTCTGTTTTCACAACTTTTGCTATCCTTTGGGTAATGCAAATATTAATTGCAACTGGTGAAGACTCTATTACCAAGAAAAATGATCTACGCTTTGTTGATTTTGTCAGAGTAAAAAAAGATGAATCATTGGATACAAAAACTGCAAAACCAAAAAAACCACCCGAACCAGAAGAGCCTCCACCAGACACACCACAACAACTGGATGACATAGATACATCTGCAGAAACAGTTAATATTGGCTCAGTAGACACAGGTGTTGGTGTTGGTGCAGGAATAGGTGGGTTCAATGCAGGAGAGGGGGAATACCTACCAATTGTGAAAGTAGCACCCATTTACCCAAACAGAGCCCTCTCAAGAGGCATAGAAGGTTGGTGTATTATTGAATACACAGTAACAAGGAATGGAACCACAAAAGGTGGAAAAGTAGTTGAATGTACCAGTAGCTTGTTCGCTAATGCCTCAGTAAAAGCAACAGCTAAATTTAAATACAAGCCTCGAGTCATTAATGGAACGCCCATCGATGTTCCAGGTGTACAACATAAAATTACATTTGAGTTAGAAAAATAGTATGAAAATTAAAATAGTATTATTGGTCCTTATTTCTCTGTTAATCAACTTCATAGAGTTCAATAAAGAACTTAGAGTAATCACCTTCTCTTCGGTTTATGCCCAAGAAGAAAGTGCTAATGCTAAAAGAAAGACAAAAAAAACAGGCTCAATGAGTGAAAAGGTAGCAAAAAAACTAGGGTTAGCTCAAGAGTTAATTGAAGCTGAAAAACTTGATGAAGGATTAGACGAACTAAACAGTATATTAGAATTCAGAAAACTATCACCATATGAAAGAGGTCAGGTTAACTATTTCTTTGCATACGTCCAATATCTAAAAGGAGATTACAGGGGAGCAATAAAGTTTTACCAAAAAGTTGTTGATGATGAGAATGTTCCTGATGGGCTGGTTTCTTCTTCTAGATTCACAATTGCTCAACTCTACTTTCAATTAGAGGATTGGCCAATGGCAATAAGAGCTGTGGATTCTATATTAGCTAATGACACTGCTCCCAGACCTGATTTATACATTCTAAAAGGCTCAGCTTTGTATCAACAAAAGAAATACAAAGAAATGATACCCATTGTTCAAAAAGCAATTACAATATCAGAAGAAAGAAATGCATTCAGATTGGAGCAGCTGCAAAAAAATGTAAAAACTGCTGCTGCTGAAAATAGGGTTAAATACGATAAAAATAATTTTGATTACATTTCCCTAGCCAATCAAGTTAAAAATAAACTCAAAACAGACCTAGCATCAACAAGAAAAAGTTCAGACAAGTATCCACTAATTGAAGATGCAATTAGAGGCCTTGAAACTGACGCGAAAAACCTCGCTATCGGCCCTACAAAAGAAAATTGGTGGTTACTTCTTAGGGCAGCTTACTTTGAATTAGAGGAAATGGATAAGGTAAAAGAGGTATTAGAAAGATTAGTGGTTGAATGGTCTAAAAAGGAATATTGGACTCAACTCTCTGCATTTTATGGACAAGGTAAACAAGAAGAAGAACAAATGGCAGCTTATCAAACGGCATATCATGAAGGATTTCTTGAAAAAAGTAATGAGTATGTACAAATGGCTCAACTCTATCTATCAGTTGAAGCGCCATATGAAGCAGCAAAACTGCTTCAAAAAGCAATGGATGAAGATAAGTTAGATAAAGAAGTTAAAAACTGGAAGCTATTATCACAGTCTTGGTTCTTGGCTCAGTATGACGATAATGCGATTATTGCCTTAAGAGAAGCGGCAAAACTCTCAGATGATGGAGAGCTAGATATAAGACTGGCTAGATCGTTATCAAATATAGCTGATTTCAAAGGTTGCGTAAATTCTGCCAAAGTAGCGATTGAAAAAGGAGATCTTAAACGATTGGATGACTCATACATCACATTAGGTATGTGTCAATTTGAGGTAGCAATGTATGAAGATTCAAAAGCATCATTTGCTTTAGCACAGGTTGATGCTAACGCCAGAAATGAGGTCGCTCTAAATGAATGCGCTAATCGAGAAGGCATGAATAGAGAAACTCTAACAATAACTTTGGAAACCCAAAAAGCATTCAAAGATATGGGTAAAGAAATTGAAGGAAAGATTATCACATGCCCAACACCTGCAACGGTAAAAACAGTTCAAAATTGGCAAAAGTTTTTAGAGAAAGAAGTCGAAAGAGTCACTCTATTGCAAAACCAAATGAAAAATATAGAAGAGCAACTAAGAAGTGGGGAA
>JAQWSZ010000012.1:0-85953 GCA_029242945.1 Gammaproteobacteria bacterium
ATGATTGCCTCAGAAATTGAACTAACCAAAGAGATGATTAGTGATGGATTGCCAAGAGAACTGACTCCAACACTTGATTTAGGTAAAGACAATAGGACTTGGAATAAAGAACAGCTAAAAGCTTTGAAGCTAATCCTTTGCAATATTATTATTAATCTAAGTAAAGGCAATATAGATGGCGGTAAGTTCCTCTATTCAAGAGATAAAAGACAGATACCTAAAAGATTCAATCCCAATGAGGTTAAATATTCATCTGTTCTAGCAGTCATAGATAAACTTCAAGATGCAAAGATACTAGGTGGAAAGAAACATCCTCCAAGAAAGAAAGGTGATGTCTTTGATAAAGATAATCCAAGTAAGATGTCTAACTTTATAGCCACTAAACAGGCTATCGACTTTGCAATCTCATTAGGTATTGACCACAAAACAATCGAACCATTGAATAAAGACCATGTAAGACTCAGGGAACTTGGAAAGAATCCTGCACTTGTAGAGTTTGAGTGGGATGATTGGACTAAGCATATTGAGTTTCTAATGGCTCGCTACAACCACTACATCAATAAACATTGCATCATTCTCTCAACTGTAAATTATAAATCTGAAGGCTTTTCAGACTTTGGACACATGGGTCAAGAGATACATCTGCATAGAAACTTCAGGAACTACACCTCTGAAGAAAAGTTCAGGAACGTAATAGATGAGTTTTGGATTGAAATGGATAATCCTAACTTCCAGTTCGGAGGTCGTTCAGGTGGCTATTGGCAACATAGAAAACAAAAAGATAGAGAATGGATCATAGTAGATGGAATGAAAATGAAGCATTGTGATTATCCTGCTTTCCATATCAATCTGTGTTATCTCTCAGATGGTTTGGGTTGGTATCAACAGGAAACTAACAAGGAACTAATGGAAGAAGGCAGAGAAGAAGAAGATGGCTACTACATCCATAATGTTCCAAGAGACATTGTGAAACAGATGGTACTACTGATGTTTAATTGCAAAGGAAGAAAAGGTACGAGTCTTGCTTGGAGTAATTGGTTAAGGGATAAAGCCAAGCCTGAGTTAGTCAGAGCCTTTGAGTTTTGTGGTCTAACTGCTTTAGAGATAATGAAAGCTGTAGAAAAAAGGCACAGCAGAATCAAGCATTACTTCTACAAAGGAAAACTAGCAGGTCAGGTTATCCAATGGGAAGAAGCAAACTTTATTCATCACATTGCTATGTCTTTCATCGAACAATATGATTTTATAGTCTTAACAGTCTTCGATGAGCTGATCGTACCTGAAGAACATTATCCAATGGTTAAAGAGTTTATGTACACAATGGCAGGCTGTGAAACCTGTAAGAAATACTCCTTAATGAGTCAGATAAAGAATCTTTAGATAGGTATTATTTCTTATTTCTTCGGTAGTAGGCTGTTCTACATCTCGAGGAGCAATAAATCGCACTTTTTCCTTGTGAATCATCAACAAAGTTTTTACCACAGTTTCTACACCTTATTATCTCTCCCAACTTAGTTTGAAGAGAGTAGAGCATATATGCACTTATTAGATCTTCAGGTCTGGTAAAAAGTTTCCCATCTGAGATGAAAGTTTTGGTACTAAGGTGTTTGCTCATATAAAGTTCAGTAAGATCAAATTTCATTCCATAAATATCATTCTTACTTGGTTTATCCTTAGAGCCTACAAGATCAAAAAGCTGTTTATTATTTTTCTTTCCTTGATAGATGTATTGATGAAAGAATGTGAGTAGAAAATCATAAAGCTTAGTTTCTTCTTTATATAAAGATAAATCACTAATTGGATGTTCATCTTCATCATACTCATGGCTTAACCATAGATAACCAAATTCGTTCACTAAAGAAAGTCTTTTGTTTGGATCTATTGAAAAATCTTCTTTATCAATGAGTTCATGATATTTCCATTGAACATCATCAATAGCGAGAGTATTTATATCTAACCACATTTTTTTTAGGCTAATCGACTTGCCTACTAAGTTTTCCTCTTTATTTATTGGAACAATATCGCCACTTTCATCATATCTATAGCCTGATGGATGTATGGTATTCCAAAATTCTTTAGGGGCTGAATTAATAAATTTTAGTTTCATGATCGTAATTATATCATTAGTAATTAAAATAACAATATATAAACGAAAGTACTTGAAATAATGATATGTTCGTATATAGTATGTAGGATATAAGAACATATATAAGGAAAAATAAAATGAAAACATTAACTAAAATTAAATACAAACAGAAAGCTCGAATGGATAACGCCTTCCTAGCTATCAGGAAGTTCGCAAAAGAACATGGCTATTGTCCAACAAGACAAGGACTAGCAAATGCCATGTCATTAAGTCTTGGATCAATTGATAAAACTCTAATCAATATGAAACGTGATCCCACTTACCAAAAAATGGTTCTTTTCGATAAGACTAATGGGCAAATGTATCTGGCAGATGACTCATACAAGCAACAAACATCTATTAATACGAAAAAGGCACTCTATCAGTTAAAAACTCAAGGTGTTCAGTTGGGTAGTAGAGACATTAAAAAGCTAACTGAGAGTGCTGTTAAAGACCACACCATGAGAAGGATAGAGTTTGCGATGAAAATGAAACCGATGATTGAACGATATAATTCGATGGGTTTTATTTCATTGGCTAGTCTAGCAAAGATTCTGAATGAAGATGGACATGAAACTCGCTACAAAAAGAAGTGGTATCCATCTAATGTCAGCAACTTGTTAAAGAGTATAGCTGAACTATCACAACAACCTAGAACTGAATGTAATTTAGAAGAACTTATAAGAGGAGGCAAGGAATGACTATTTTAAAATATAAATTGGATAAGAGATATATGCGTATTAATCCAGATACAGGTAAAATTTTTGAGTTTATGGATCAAAGACCAAAGCTAGCTGCAGCAGATGGGAGGGAATATATACAAGATGGAAAAATGTTTGCAAGTTTTTGTCCACCTAGAATAAATAATGACGGCTTCTATTTAGAAAACTGGAGACCTCCAAAGACTTTAGATTGTCAAATATGTAATGAAGAGTTTATTACCATTAACAGAGGCGTCAAGAATTGCGATAAGCATCGAAAAATCAGCATGAAAAAAACAAAAGAAGATATAAAACAATGGATAAAGATTGGTATGAAGCCTTGTGAAAGGTCTGATTCTGTTGGTTGGGCAACAGGCTGTGATGGCGGTATGTTATCTCTAGATAATTTTAAGGAGCATAAAGATAGAGATTACAAATACTTTAATAGTTTATGTAATAAATGTTATGCAGAAACAAAATGGAGAACCATTATTAAGAAAAAATATGGAATAACATATAAAGATTATTACAGACAAGAAGAAATACAACAAAACAGATGTAAGATTTGTGGCTCAAAAGAAAAAGGTAAAGCAAGGACTGGAGAAAGTAGAAGAAAGTGGATCATTGACCATGATCATATTAGTGGTTCAGCTAGAGGTCTATTATGTTTTCGATGTAATACCTTGCTTGGTAATGCCAATGATGATCCCAAGATCTTAAACTCAGCAATCACTTATTTGGATAGGTCTAGAATAGCACATCAGAAATAGCTCTAAGGCTTCAGCATTTGCGTTCTAATGGACTCGTTGATAGGTGGTAATGGTGAGGTAGTATAAAGGTATCTCGTGGTCTTATTCGCTTTGCGATATAATAACGAGCATAGCGTAATATTTGTAGTTTGTCAAGGATGATATACTAATTGTTATGAGGAATTTACTATTAATATCAGCACTACTATTATTCAGCTTTAATGGTTGGGCAGATGATGAGTTTCCAATTGAGATAACTTGTGAAATTGGAAGTAAAGTTATTTTTCTTAGTATAGCTGAAGAAGCTGAAGACAGTTATTATACTATTCTTTCTGTCGGTAACATAAAAAAGATGCGTAATGGAAGGCCTAGTCCCGAGTCCACAAGAGATTATTTTTTCGAGGAATGGAAGGATAAAAAAATCGGGTTTGTAAGTCAGTATGTTCTTGATGATCTAATCGTTTTAGAAAGTGAAATTTTTAAACCTAGAAACACCCCTCCAGGCTTTACTAATTTTTCTATTAATAGATTAACTGGTACAGGCAATTTTGAAGGGTTGTACTCCCCTTATTCATGGATCACCGGTAATTGCTACAGTGGTCTTAAGGAATATAGTGAGAAGAAATTCTAATTTAAATAACTCATCCTCTAGTTAACAACCAAAACCTCCTAAAAATGTTCGACCACTAGATATATATACCCTGTTTGAAATGTGCACCTGCCCTGCCCAACTGAATAAAACTTATTAAAAACAAAAGAAGAGCCTTGCGGAGATGGAAAAATTGACTAAGGAATAAACAATGCGTATCTTCATTTGGTGTAGCATAGGTGTAGCAAATTAGTATTTATGATTTACTATTATTTTGTCTAATCCATATATGTCAATATCTATATGGCTTTCAGCTGTGCCGGGAAGAAGAATTGAACTTCTGACCTTCTGATTACGAATCAGTTGCTCTACCAACTGAGCTATCCCGGCTTATAAACTATACTAGTGGTTTTCTTGACATAGGTACAAGCTTTACTGTTGATGTAGAAGCGGCAACTAATTTATTATTTTGAAAAAGCTCACTTGATAAAAAACCTATGTTTTTACCCATTTTTTTTATTTCAGACTCAGCTATTAAAATTCCTGGGTGTGAACTTGCTAAAAAACTGACATTTATATCTAAAGAGATTGGATTGTACTCAAAATTTAATTGAGCAATAACTAAATGAGCCATAGCTGAATCTAGCATTCCAGTTACAAATCCACCTTGTACAATTTGATTTGGTGAATGACAAAATTCGGGAATGGCCTCAAATTCCATTTTTAGTTTAGGCGGTTCTGATTGAAAAGAAATAACCTCTCCTCTCAGTGAGTCAAGGCATGGTGGCCTTGCGATTTTTGAACGAAGAAGCTCCAGTTTTTCTTTATCTGTTTTCATTTTTGTCTATATAAAAAAATATGAAGATTTGATAATAGATCAAAGTTAAATTATATCAAATAGTTAGAACAGTATATTTTGATATTATTTCATAATTTTTTTATGCTATGACTAACTTTGTTGTAGTAAATTGGGATTGTTTTATGAATAGTATAAAAAATTTAATAACTGATTTCACCGAATTAGCAGTGGGTATAATTGCCCTTGGGGTGGCTGCTGGGGTTATTTTTGGTGATGTGCCTTTTGTTAGTGGAATTCTTAATAACTTCACTGAATCAGTATATGCCATTGGAGACAGTGCTAGCGCAGCACTAACTCTGGCAGTAATTGTTTACGTTTACTCTAAAGCCACTAACTGAATCCTTAATTCATGATTTAAATCGATCTTAATCAATCGGTATTAAATATTTTAGAATTGATTCATTGTATTGTCTTCGCCTGCTGCCTTGAGTGCTGCATCTCCAGCAAAATACTCTTTATGATCATCTCCAATATCTGAACCAGACATATTCTGATGTTTAACACAGGCTATTCCTTCCCTTATTTCCTTACGTTGCACTCCAGCAACATAGCCAAGCATTCCTTTATCTCCGAAATACTCTTTAGCTAGATTATCAGTCGACAAAGCTGCTGTATGGTATGTGGGTAATGTTATTAAGTGATGAAAAATACCTGCTTCTCTTGATGAATCAGCTTGGAATGTTCGGATCTTTTCATCGGCTTCGATTCCAAGTTCAGTTTCATCGTATTCAGCATTCATTAAATTAGTTCTGTCATAAGATGAAACATCTTTTCCAGATTCTTTCATGCCATCAAATATTTGCTGTCTAAAATTTAGAGTCCAATTGAACGATGGACTGTTGTTATATGCCAGCTTAGCATTTGGAATGACTTTTCGTATTTCCTTCATCATTCCTCCAATTTGTGCAATGTGAGGTTTCTCTGTTTCAATCCAAATTAAATCTGCACCATTTTGTAGACTGGTTATGCAATCTAGAATACATCTTGCTTCGCCAGTACCGGGTCTGAATTGGAATAAGTTACTAGGCAAACGCTTTGGTCTTACAAGCTTGTCACCTTGTTTCATCAGAACATCTCCATGATTGACAGAGTCTTGATTCACCTCCTCCACGTCCAAGAATGAATTGTATTGATCACCAAGGTCTCCTTTTTCATTAGTCACAGCGATTTGTTTAGTCAAACCAGCGCCTAAAGAGTCAGTTCTAGCTACGATCACCCCATCATCAACTCCTAATTCTAAGAATGCGTATCGAACGGCATTAATTTTAGCTAAGAAGTCAGCGTGCGGGACGGTTACTTTTCCATCTTGATGGCCACATTGTTTTTCATCAGAAACTTGATTCTCTATCTGTATGCAACAAGCCCCTGCTTCAATCATTTGTTTTGCTAATAAGTAAGTTGCTTCTTCATTACCGAATCCTGCATCAATATCAGCAATTATTGGTACTACATGTGTTTCAAAGTTGTCAATTCTATCTTGTATGGATTCTTTATCAGATTCTTCTGCAGCATCCAGTTCTCTAAACAGACCACCTAATTCTCTTGCATCAGCTTGTCTTAAAAATTGATACAGTTCTGCAATTAAACTTACAACTGAAGTTTTTTCATGCATAGATTGATCTGGAAGAGGACCAAATTCTGATCGAAGAGCAGCAATCATCCAGCCAGAAAGATAGAGATATTTTTTATTATTTGTTTCAAAATGTTTCTTTATTGATATAAAAGTTTGTTGGCCGATAAAACCGTGCCAGCAACCCAATGATTGAGTGTATAGAGATGGATCTTTGTCATAATCATCCATATCTTTTCTCATGATACTCGCTGTGTATTTAGCAATATCAATCCCAGTTTTAAATTTATTTTGCAATCGCATTCTGGCTACATAATCTGGGTTTACGCTGGCCCATTTAGGTGTATTCATATTTGGTATTTCATTTACCTTACTAGCTTGATCATCAAGTTTAGACATGACTTATCCTTTTTATTTGAGTATTTAGTTGAAATTACTTATCTGAAAATATATTTTTATTATCTTTATTAGAAATCAGCACGTCATCGCCATAAATCATTAAATCAATAACTTCCATTTCACTCAAAGGCCTTGTTATAGTTGATCTTTTATAGTCTCTTACTTTTTCTATGTGATTTTGTTTATGTTCACTCATTGTTAATTTTAATTTTCCTAATTCGATATTATTTTTATATTTCGTGTATTTTAAGCTATAATTTATAAAAATTTCACAATAAAAATTTCACAATGTAAATTTCACAATGACAAATTTGTACAGAAAAACTCACTTGCTAGGAGCAAAACTAAAAAATATAAGAAAAGTTAATAAACTGACCTTAGAAGAATTATCTGAAAGATGCAGTCAGGAAGATACAAGGATTGCTCCTTCGGTTTCTTATTTGAGCATGATTGAAAATGGTAAACGGCTGCCATCAGAGGATGTTCTGGAGATTATTGCCATTGTATTTCAAAAAGAGCCTTCATGGTTTCTCGATGAAAATCTAGATATGGGAATTAAAGATAGTGATGATACTAAAAAAACATCTCAATTACCCTTAGAGCCAGGATTTCTCTACAGCAAAGATCTACTGCAAGGTGCTATCCCTGAACTTCTAGATCAGAGTGGAATTTCTGGCAGACAATTTGCTCAACTCTTAATACGATCTTACCAAGAAGCTAATTACAATCGATTTCCAGATATAGAAAAAATTGCTGATGAAATAGGTAAAAAAGTTTTTCCCTTAAACGTGAATGATTTAAAAAAGTTATACAAAACTCATGGACTCAAACTCAAATGGTTTAATCAAAATAGAATTACTACTTCTACTCCTGAGATAGAAAATAAAATGTTACTGAGATCTTTTTATGATTCGCCCTCTACGGTATACATTAATGAAAATTTAAAAAATAGCCCTGAGAGACTTAAGTATGATCTGGCAACTCATTTGGGGCATAAAATTATGCATCAGGGAGATGGTCTTCGTTCCATTATCTCATCTGGCAATAGTCCTTTTAGCAGTCAAGAGAACCATGTCATCGATAATCATTCTCATGACGTCTTAATGGCATGGCATGATTTTGAATCTAGTTTCTTTGGTACTGCCCTACTGTGCCCAAGAAAACCTTTCAGAAGCTTTCTCATAAAGAATCAACATGAGATAGCATCAGCAACTCAACTAGAGATTTCGCCAGCTCTAATGATGAGAAGAATTACTGCTGTGTCTAACTATCTGCATTGGCATTATTTCGAAGCATTTCAACCAGGTTATTTGAGTGCTGTGTATAGAGCCAATGGCATAACTTTGCCGTTTGGCAATATGTCTATGGCAAATAATCCATGTCCAAACTGGGCTATCTTTAGACTTCTTAATGAAGGCTATATTGAAAACCCTCAATCGCAAATATCGCTACTTAAAGATGGTGATAAAAACTCACTATACTGCTGTCATTCAGTACGTAGTAGAGATATGGCAGGTAATTTAAAACTTTACTCGCTTGGTATTGATATTATTCCAGCTCTAAAAAATCAAGGCATTGATCCTACTGATTACATTGAAGAACTGGAAAATGATTGTCAAAAAAATAATGGTGAATCATTGGTTAAGGGAGAGCTTAAGCTTTCAATAGAAAAAATTGCACATATTTTAAAAATACATTGGCTTAAAGACTCTCTTGAAAACACAGCAAGAATTATTTGCCCAAAAAGTCTTGATTGCCAGAGAGAAAAGCCTTGTTTGCCTAGAAAAAGTCAATATAAATTCAATGAAATTGAGACTCTAAAAGAGAATATTTTGCTATTGAATAAGGCTAAATTGATTTAATGAAGATAACGCTTTAATTCTCTAACTGAACTTGAATGTCTTCAATTTTTTTCTTGGGTCTGTCCAACATTGCTATAGTTTTTTCTACTTGTAGAGTTAACTGTTCGTATGCTTTTTTAATGAGTCCTTGAGACTCTAACAATATAGGTTTTCCGTTGTCACCGGCTTCAACAAAAGATGGATCCAAAGGTATCTTACCTAAAAAATTAATCTCATTATCCTTCACAAAAGGTTCAATTTTATGTTCACCAAATAAATGATGTTCTGATTCACACTTATTGCAAATAAAATAACTCATATTCTCAATCAAACCAATAATGGGAACTTTTAATTTTTTAAAGGCTTCCATCGATTTTTTTACATCAATCAGTGAAACATCTTGCGGAGTTGTAACCAAGATAGCACCAGTTAGATCCGCTTTTTGTGAAAGTGTTAATTGTGCATCTCCAGTTCCTGGAGGGAAATCAATAATCAAGTAATCCAGATTAGACCAATTGGTTTGAAATAAAAGCTGACTGATTGCTTGAGACATCATAGGCCCTCTCCAAATTGTTGCTTCATCTTTCAGAACAATAAAACCAATAGACATCAACTCAAGGCCATAGGAAATAATAGGTGTGAATGTTTTATTATCAGGTGTGGTGGGTTTTTGTCCCACTGCATTCATCATTAATGGAATACTAGGGCCATATATATCAGCATCCAATAGTCCGACTTTATAGCCTTGTTGCTTTAATGAAAGAGCAAGATTAACACTGACTGTGGATTTTCCCACTCCACCTTTGCCTGAAGCTACTGCAATCACATTTTTTACACTGGCCATGAAAAACTCTATTCTTCTTTATTTCTTGATTTAAATTTGGTCCATAAAGATTGTGTCCAATCAATCTTGTCATGGCGATCTCTTTGCTTTGATGATGCCCTAAACTTTCCAAAGTAAAAAAAAACACTGAGTGAGCCAACAATCATGAGCCCAAAGAAAATAGTATTTAAATCCATTAATTTCTAGAATAGATTTTTGAAAGCAATCTTAGAATTTCAAGATACAACCAAATAAGTGTAACCAATAGTGAAAAAGCGCCATAAGCTTCTAAGTATTTGGGAGCACCACTTTCTGAAGCCTGCTCTATAAAGTCAAAATCCAGTACTAAATTTAGCGCTGCTATAGCCACCACGACAAGACTGAAGATAATACCCATAGGTCCATTGGAGTGAATAAAACCAATACCACTGCCGAAAAAACTCATTATAAAACTAACCAAATAGAGAAGAAAAATTCCACTAGTGGCAGCGAATATCATTAATCTAAAATTCTCAGTCGGTTTAATAATCCCAGTTTTATAAGCCATCAGTAACGAAGCCAGTGTAAAAAAAGTCAGTCCGACAGCTTGAATTACTATACCTGGGTACGTGGATTCAAACATTGCTGATATACCTCCGATAGCAAACCCTTCCAATAAAGCATAAATAGGAGCAGAAATCGGTGCTGATGTTGGTTTAAAGATTGTGACTAAGGCAGCTATAAGACCACCTACAGTTCCAAAGATTAGATACCCCATGACTGAAGATGGATCACCAGTGGAATAAAATTGATTCCAAGTCCATGCAGCAGTCATAAAACATAGCAATAAATAAAGACCTGTTTTATTCACTGTTCCCGATAAGGTCATTACTTCTGCGGTTGAAAAATCTGAAGATCTTTCTGCAAAGGCCTTACTCTTAAAAGCTGGATTTCCTGATCGGCCAAACATTTGTAATGCTCTATGGCGTGCCATATCTCTCTCCTTTTTTTTATTTGTTATTTATTTTTTATTTTTATTACAATTTCAAGATCTTCAATCTGTGTATTGTCTGGAAGTTTAGGTATATTTTCAATGGTTAATTCCTCCCTTTTTATATCAGTCAATTGACCCGTGTCTACATTATAAAAATGATGATGTGATAAAGTTGTTGAATCATAATACATACGTGTTGGGTTGACAGCTACTTCGCTCACTAAACCGCTGCGTGCAAAATGATTCAAAGTGTTATACACAGTTGCTTTGGAAATGCTATGTCCTTTCTCAACTAAAGATTCATAAATTTGTTCGGCAGACAGATGTGTTGGATTATCTAGTAGCATCATCCCTATTCTGATTCGAGCTCGTGTAGGTCTCAATCCATAGAGTTTGAGCTTTTTTTGGACTTTTTCCTTAAGTTGTAATACTTTTTCCATAACAGATCCTAATCTTATCTTATTGTATATTCTTGTAGTAAAAAAGAAAAATCCATAGCATTCAATACTTTGTCTATTTTCATTTCTTACTTAAGTAAGTTTCCAAAAATAATAGAAGCACTCCTATGGTTATAGAAGAATCTGCGATATTGAAAGCAGCAAAACTCCATTGCCCATAGTAAAAGTAAATAAAGTCAACAACATAGCCTTGACTGAGCCTATCAATAAGATTTCCTATAGCACCTGCTGCTATGAATGAGTATGCGATGGTAAGTAAAGAACTAATGGCTAGTGAATATCGAATAATCCATCCAACCAATACACAACTTACTAAAGATGAGACAATAATTAAAGGCCACTTTTGGATACCTGAATCCAGATCAAATATGCTAAATGCTGCTCCTGAATTATGAAGCAGAATGATATCCAAGAATGAAGTGATAGGAACTCTTTGATACAAATTTAAAGATTGAGTGACTAGCTCTTTTGTCCACTGGTCAAAAAAAACAATCACCGAGATCAAAAATAACCAAACCAAAGGATGAGAATATCTTTTTTTGTTAGTCATTCTTAAAAATAGCTACGACTTTCACCATCTTTGGATATGTTATCTTCACAACGAGAACAAAGTTCAGGATGTTGTTTGGATTGGCCTACTGTTGAATTCTTATGCCAACACCGATTGCATTTATTTTCATCAACCGATTTCACTACAGCAGCAAAATTCTCTCCTTGGGTTGCACCCTTTGGCATTTCAGAGAGTTTTTTAAGCTTTACCGTGGAAGTTATAAATAGAAAATGCAATTCGTCTCGTAATGGCGTTAAAAAATTCTCCATTTCTGGACTAAGATAAAGTATAAGTTCTGCATCAAGAGAAGAACCAATAATGTTCTGATCCCTTGCAATCTCTAGAGATTTACTCACGACCTCATTGAGATCATGTATTGTCTTCCATTCACTTTTAATATCAATTTTAGACAGCTCATACCATTGAGTTAAAAAAATTGACTCTTCTCTTTCCCCTGGTAAGTATTTCCATATCTCTTCTGACGTATATGACAGTATTGGTGATATCCAACGAACTAATAATTCAGAAATATAATACAAAAGTGTTTGAGCAGATTTCCTTCCCAATGAATCTTTCTGCATGGTGTAGAGCCTGTCCTTTATAACATCCAAATAAAAACCACCCATATCAACAACACAAAAATTATGCAAAGTTTGGGAAACCCTATGAAATGAATAATTATCGTAATCCTTCTTAATGCCTTGATCAATATCAAGGAGTCGGTTTAAAACCCATTGATCCAAAAGCAATAAATCTTCATGTTTTACTACTTCTTTATCAGGATCAAAATCGCTTAAATTACTCAAAAGGAATCTAGCGGTATTTCTAATTCTTCTATAAGCATCAGAATTTCTTTTCAAGATCTGGTCAGAAATATTCATTTCTTTTGAATAATCTGTTGAGGCTGCCCATAATCTTAATATGTCTGCACCTAAATTATTTATAACTGTCTGAGGCGCTATGACATTGCCTTCCGATTTTGACATTTTCTTTCCTGATTCATCCACTGTGAACCCATGAGTTAGAACCTGTTTATAAGGGGCTCTAGAATGCATTGCAACTGAGGTTAAGAGAGAACTCTGAAACCATCCACGATGTTGATCAGACCCCTCTAAATAAAGATCAGCGACAGGCTCAATACAATCGAAATTTACATTAACAGCATGATGGGCTAACCCTGAATCCATCCAAACATCCATAGTATCGCTAGATTTAATATACTCATTAGCATCATCATTAATGAATTCATTAATGTCGGCTTCAAACCAAGTATTAATTCCATCTTCTTCAATACGATTGGCTATTAATTTCAATAAACCAGTTGTTTCAGGATGCAATTCTTTTGTTTCTTTATGGATAAATAATGGAATAGGAACACCCCAATATCTTTGCCTAGAAATACACCAATCTGGCCGACCAGAAACCATGCCTTCAATTCTCTCTTCTCCCCAACTAGGAAACCATTCGACTTCTTTAATAGCATTCAAGCAATTATCTCTAAAATTCTCTCCTTCCATTGCGATAAACCATTGTCTGGTGGCACGGAAAATAAGAGGTGTTTTATGCCTCCAACAATGTGGATAGCTGTGCATAAATTTTTGATTATTGGCTAGTGTTTTATTTTCTTTTAATGTTTCAATAATTTGATCGTCCACCTTTGAGATATGGTGCCCTGAAAACAATTCTGTTCCCTCTTCATAAACACCATATTCATTCACAGGACTCTCCAGTGGTAAACCGAATTTCTTACCCATCATAAAATCATCATGCCCATGAGCTGGAGCGGTATGAACTGCCCCCGTTCCTGAATCTGTTGTTACATAATCACCAATTAATAAAGGTACTTGTTTGTCATAAAAAGGATGTTTTAAAAGAGCACCTTTGATTTGATTTGGATCGATTTCACCCAATATTTTCCATTGCTGTAAGTCATACCTATCGCATACTGAATCAATTAGATCATCAGCTATTAATAAATAGATAGAATTATTATTCAATGTTGCTTCAATTAATGAATATTTTATTGCTGATCCTAAGACTACTGCTTCATTAGCAGGTAATGTCCAAGGTGTTGTAGTCCATATTGGAATAGCGATGTCCACTTCTTGATTGTTTAAGTTAATCGAAGCTTTCTCCATAAAGCTCATAGAATCTGAAACTACAAATAGAGCATCAATCGAAATAGACTCTTTGTCTTGATATTCTACTTCAGCTTCAGCCAATGCTGACTTACAATCCATGCACCAATGCACTGGTTTGAACCCATATTCAAGATGTCCGTTATCAATAATCTTTGAAAAAGCCCTTATTTGTTCTGCTTCATACGTCTTATCTGAAGTTAAATATGGATTATCCCATTGGCCTAAAATACCTAATCGAATAAAATCTTCCTTTTGTTGCAACACTTGTTTTTCAGCATAATTTCTGCAAGCTTCTCTAAAATCATTAGCATTTATTTTTGGGCCTACTTTTCCTTTTTTCTTTTCTACCTGATGTTCAATGGGTAATCCATGACAATCCCATCCTGGAACATAAGGGGCATCATAATCTGAGAGTGTTTTTGATTTTATAACCATATCCTTAAGCACTTTATTGACAGCATGGCCAATATGTATATTCCCATTGGCATAGGGTGGACCATCCAAAAGTAGAAATTTTTGTTTGCCTTTTTGTTGTTTTCTTATTTTTGTATATAAATTTGATTGATCCCATAGATCTAGTAAATCTGGCTCACGTTGAGGCAAATTTGCTTTCATTGGAAATCCAGTTCCAGGCAGATTGAGAGTTTCTTTATAATCAGACATTTTTATTACAGTTTTCTAATTGTGGTGATTATAATCATTACTGATCAGTTTGAATACGTATGTCTTTCATTCTTAAGCCAAGAAGAAATAAAATTAGTATATAAATAATAATCGCAGCAGATATTAAGAATAATAGACTGAACACTTTGTCTATAATATTAGCATCGATCCAAATCTGTATATCTGGATTAAAATTTATCAAAAACAGTGTCATTATAAAAGATGCCATGATTATTCTTGAGATAAATATGATGAAATTACGATCTAAAACAACTAATTTTTCAAGACTCAAACTTCGAAATAAAAGAAAAGCATTTAAAATTGATGCTAAAGAAAATGCAAAAGCAAGCCCTATATGTGGAAAAGAGACATTCATTTCCATTAAGGCTAAAACAAAAATCAAAGAAAGAAATGCGTTGGTCGCCATAGTAATCAAACCAAATTTAAGAGGTGTTTTGGTATCCTCCCTAGAATAAAAAACTGGTGATAATATCAAAACCAAAGATAATCCTATTAACCCTAATGAATATGCCATTAGACTGTATTGAGTCATAATTAAATCAAATGTATTAAAATTACCACCAAGAAAAATTGTAGTTACCAAAGGCCCTGACAAAACCAATAATCCTATGGATGCAGGAATTGAAAATAGGAAAACTAATTTGATACCCCATCGGACTGTTGATTTAAATTGTTTAATATTTTTTAATGCATTCTTCCTGGATAAGCTTGGTAAAACTACTGTGGATAAGGCCACACTGAATACTCCGATTGGAAACTCTAATAACCGATCAGAATAATATATCCAACTGATACTACCAGCCGCTAAAAAAGATGCTATTAGTGTATTAAAAAGTAGATTGATTTGTGATGCTGAACTTCCAATGATTGAGGGTATCATTAACTTAATAACCCGTCTGACACCTGAATCTTGCCATCCCCATTTAGGTTTAGGTAGTCGTTTTACTTTCATCAGAAAAGGAAAAAGAAACAGCAATTGCAGAAAACCTGCACAAAAGACAGCAACAGCTAAAACTAATCCTGGGTTATTAGTTTTTGGTGCAATAAAACCTGCAGCAAGAATCAAAATGATATTTAATATGACTGGATTGAATGCTGTCGCCCAAAAATGTTTTTTTGTATTTAAAATAGCACCAGCAAAAGCTGTTAATGAAATAAATAATAAGTATGGAAATGTAAACCTAAGCATACTGACTGAAAGATTATAACGATCTATTTGACCACTTTGATCATCAAAAAATCCAGGAGCGAATATCAAGATTAATATAGGCGCAAATAGACTTCCTAGAATACAAACACAGAATAATATCAAACAAAGAGTTCCTGATGTTCGATCAATAAAGTTTCGTATTTCTCCTACTTCCCTATTATTTTCATAATCTGAAAGAACAGGAATAAATGCTCTAGAAAATGCGCCTTCAGCAAAGAAACGCCTGAATGAGTTTGGGATTTTAAAAGCAACAAAAAATGCATCCATTATCGGAAAAGCGCCGAAAAGCCTAGCAAAAAATATATCTCTTATTAATCCCATTATTCTAGAAAGAAAGGTCATCAGACCAACAACTCCCGTAGAACGCAACATACTGTCTGTTTCTATTAAATCGGATTGACTACTGGATTTATTCATAATCTTTTATTTTAACTGAACTTCATTGATAAAAAATCAATCATTCTTAATATAGAATTGTTATTGACAAAAGGCTATAAAATATAAAGAATACACGCCTTTCAAGTAAAGAATTAATAATAGGAAATAAAAAATGGCGAATACCAGTTCAGCAAAAAAAAGAGTCAGGCAAAGTGAGCATAATAGGGAAAGAAATATTGCTCTAAAAAATAGAATGAGAACATCAGTGAAAAAAGTTTTAAAAGCTGCGGATGATGGAAATCAGACTGAAGCTGCTGAAAACTATAAAGTAGCTCAACCTCTAATAGACTCCCTTGCAAGAAAAGGAATTATTCATAAAAATAAAGCTGCCAATCAAAAAAAGAAACTCAGTAAAAGAATCAAAGCTTTAGCCTAATCATTCTTATCTGTTTCATCTTCTTCACTTAATTGATCCAATCTTCTCATAATGTTCTGAGATAGCATCTCTGTTCCTTCTTTCGTTACTGCGCTGATTCCATAGAAGGGCTCAACCCAATCTAAACCTGAAATTATTTTTTTAATTTTAGACTCTTCATTTTGTAATAAATCTAATTTATTAAAAATAAGCCATCTTTCTTTATTAAATAGTTTTTTATCAAATGCTAGTAATTCTGCTTCAATAGATCTTATGTTCTCTATTATTTTTTCCTCTTCAGTAAATTCTGCCAGATCAACAATATGCAAAAGTATTCTAGTTCTTCTTAGATGTTTTAAAAAAGCGATGCCTAAACCAATACCATCAGATGCACCCTCTATAATCCCTGGAATATCTGCAACAACAAAACTTTTTTCATAATCAATTCTCACCATTCCTAAATTGGGATGGAGTGTTGTAAATGGATAGTCGGCTACCTTGGGTTTAGCAGCTGAAATGGATCGAATAAATGTTGACTTGCCTGCATTTGGATAGCCCAATAAACCAACGTCTGCAAGTAAACTCAATTCAAGATATAAAGTACGATACTCTCCCAGTGTACCTGGTGATGATTGTCTAGGAGCTCTATTTCTGCTTGATTTAAACCTTGTATTACCTTTCCCCGCTTTTCCACCTTTTGCAACCAAACAAATATCATCTTCTTCAACTAAATCACCTATCAGTTCATTGGTTTCTTCATTGTATATTTTGGTCCCACAAGGAACTTCAACCACGAGGTTTTCTCCAGCTGGGCCATTCCGATTTTTTGATCTTCCCACCTCTCCATGAGTTGCTGAAAAGCGATTACTTACTCTAAAATCAATCAATGTATTAAGGCCAGATGTTGCTCTCAAAAATACATCACCACCATCGCCTCCATCCCCTCCATCAGGCCCACCTCTAGGGATGTATTTCTCACGACGAAAGCTGACAGAGCCATCTCCACCATTGCCTGCTTTTACGGTTATCTTTGCTTCGTCTGTAAATTTCATCTTATTAATATCCTATCATTAAAAAAAAACCCCGCATAAGCGGGGTATCATCTAATTATTTTCAAACGCTACTCTGCTATAGGAATTACAGTTGCAAACTGTTTCATTGCTGATCCTTTCTTAATAAACTTTAGTTCGCCATCAACTTTAGCAAAAAGGGTATGATCTCTACCAATGCCTACATTATCACCAGGATGAAATTTCGTACCTCTTTGTCGAACAATGATATTGCCTGCTCTAACCTGTTGGCCTCCATATTTCTTGAGCCCTAGTCTTTTAGACTCAGAGTCTCTTCCATTTCTCGAACTACCACCTGCTTTCTTATGTGCCATAATATTTTCTCTATTTTACTCTTCTTTAGTTGTCTTTTTTACGGTTTCTTTTTTTAACTTTATAGCAGTTATTTCTACCAAGACGTAATGCTGTCTGTGACCAAAAGTTCGTTTGTAATTTTTTCTTCTTTTAAATTTTATAACTTCAACTTTTTTATCTTTACCTTGTTCTAATATTTTTGCCTCTACAGTAGCATTCTTAAGATAAGGAGAGCCACAGTTTATATCAGCTCCCTCTCCTACTGAAAGCACTTCATCAAAAACAACCTTTTCACCAGAAAGGTTATTTATTTTCTCAAGCTTAAGCTTATCGCCCTTACTTGCTCTGTATTGTTTTCCACCCGATTTAAATATGGCATACATCTTAATGTTCCCTTTTATGCAATCATTCTAAGAAACCCGCAATTCTATAGATATAAGCTTTTTAATTCAATAACTTTAAAGGCTTTGGTATATTGTCTTCTCTAAAACACGACAAGATAGAAAATGCTTAAAAGTACAACTGAGCTAGAAAAAGAAAAAGTCATCATCAAAGATCTAAGATTCCTTGTTGATAATGACTGGAAAGCTATGGATCAAGAAATCCAGAATCAACTGGAAACTGATATTGGCTTAATCAATAGTATCTCTCATTATATTATAAATAGTGGGGGTAAAAGACTAAGACCTCTTATAGTCCTCATTGCCTGCAATGCTTGTGGTTTTATAGGGGATAGAGAGAGGCATATAAAAGCAGCTGCTATGATTGAGTTTATTCATACTGCCACACTTTTACATGATGACGTGGTAGACGATTCTGATACGCGAAGAGGAAACATCACTGCACATCGTAATTTTGGCAATGAATCAACTATTCTTGTTGGGGATTTTCTCTACTCTAGAGCATTTCAAATCATGGTTGAAATAGGACACATGAGAATCATGGAAATTATGTCTGATGCAACAAATACTATTGCTGAAGGCGAAGTATTGCAATTGATACATTGTGGTAATCCCGACACGACTGAAAAGCAATATATGGATGTAATCTATAGAAAAACTGCAAAATTATTTGAATCAGCAACAACAATTGGTGCAGTTCTATCGGGTCAATCAAAGCTCATTGAAAATTGCTTAAAAATTTATGGAAAAGAATTAGGTACAGCTTATCAGTTAATTGATGATGTTCTAGATTACAGCTCATCATCAGAAATCATTGGAAAAGATATTGGAGATGATCTTTCGGAAGGTAAGCCAACTTTGCCATTAATTTATGCATTAGAAAGAAGTAATCCCAGCATGCAAATTATGATTAGGGAAGCCATAGCCAAAAAAGATTCCAGCCACAGTAAAGAAATTTTTCAATGCGTTATTGATACAGGATCTTTAGCATTGACTGCAGATAAAGCCCAGATTGCTTCGCAAAAAGCAATTGATGCATTAAGTGATTTACCGAATAATCAATTTAAAGATGCCTTGATACAGCTTGCAAAATATACTGTGGAAAGAATTTACTAAGATATCTCATATTTCATGACAACAAAAAATACAAACCAAGATGGCCAGCTGGTAGCAAGCTTTTATCAATTCATTGATTGGCAAGATTATAAAACTTTAAAGTTAGAGCTAGAGAATCTTTGCGAGAAAAAAAATATCTTGGGCACTATATTGCTTGCACCTGAAGGCATTAATGGGACTATTTCAGGAGAGAAAGAATCCATTGAGTCAGTAATTAATGTTTTAAAAAAAGATTCAAGAATGAAAAATCTAGAACCTAAATATTCCATTGCATATGGAAAAACTTTTTACCGTATGAGAGTCAAATTAAAAAAAGAAATCGTATCAATGGGAAAAGATTTAACAAAACCTGCCAAGAAAACAGGAACTAAAATACAAGCTAGAGATTGGAATCAGGTTCTTTTAGATCCTGATATTATTGTAATAGATACTAGAAATGATTATGAAATCTCGATAGGAACATTCGAGGGTGCTATTGATCCAAAAACAAAATCATTTCGTGAATTTCCAAAATGGATAGAAACTGAATTAAAACCATTAATTGATAAAAAGAATGAGAAAAAAGTTGCCATGTTTTGCACAGGAGGTATCCGTTGTGAAAAAGCCTCATCTTACCTATTGGATTCAGGTTTTGATGAAGTGCTACAACTCAATGGTGGTATCTTGAAATACCTTGAAGAAATTAATACTGATAAAAGTTTATGGAAAGGTGAATGCTTTCTTTTTGATGAACGAGTTTCAGTCCAACATGGGTTAATAGAAGGCAACTATTCCATGTGTCATGCGTGCAGGATGCCAATAGATAATAATGATAAGAAAAGCAATCACTACATTGAAGGAATTAGCTGTCCCAATTGTTTTGAAACCCATTCAGAGGAAAGAAAGAAGAGATTTGCAGAACGACAAAAGCAAATATCATTGGCTAAAAAAAGAAATGAGCCGCATATAGGAAAGAAATATTAAGGCTAATTTCTAAATTGTCTCAACAAGAACAAATTGACCTAAAATTTGTGACTCAAAAGATACTGTATTATTTTCTCTATTGATCCAGCTCCCTACTTCCTTTCTAACTCTTGGCAATCGTTCATATTGCTCAGTTATAACATTAAAAACATAAGGTCTTATCATTTCTGGGTTTTTAACCTTATTCTTATCATAACTTATTGTCAGTGTTGCCGGTGCATTTAGCGTGGTTCTATGAGGTCCAAAAAATACAGATTTAGAAACAGCATTGGGATGTATTGGCATCAACTCAGATGGAGAAAGCTTGTTTTGAGTACCAATAACAGCAGTAAAATTATCTTTAGCAGAATCCAAATAATCTGATAACTCCATATATTCATTGATTGGTCTAACCGCTGTTATTCCTGAATTAGGACTTGGGTGTGACTCAGGTCTCCAACGATTATTCCAGTTATATGAGTTGGGTTTCTCTGGATTTGGATCAGCATTTATTATTAGCTCTGCTCCTGATAAATCCCCACTACTTACTTTTACTTCTCCACCTTCTAATAAAGATATTTCACCACTCGCTGCGATCTCAATATCTAGATTTGGGAAAATACCAAAACGTTCGATACCACCACGAATTCTATTCATATAATTGACTGCTAAGTCTTCATTAAAATCCTCGAAAGCTTCTGTTAGTTGCAACCGTGTAAAGCCTTCAGGACATTGATGGTTAATTGCTTGTGTTTGCTCATAATCTCCTGGTCCATGATGTTTTTCACACCATGTCATCCTGTATTCTTCTTGGCGAATTTCTTCTAATGTATTCAATGGTATATTTAATGCTTCTCTCATATTAATTATTAGAATCCAATAGCTATAACCCCAATGCGACAATTGAATAATCACTTCTTTTTTATTTTGATTGAGAATAGCATCTTCTATATTTTCTCGTAGATCGCTAAATCGAAGTGGGTCATCTTTGTGGCCCAATTGTGATCCTCCAAATAAAGCATATGCAAATAAATTATTAGTCCGTGAATCAGAACTTCCAATACCGCCAGTTTTATTAAATGTAATATTGTAATCATTCTCATTTTGCTCAATATATCTTTTAAAACTTAAAAAGTTTAAATAGGCATTTTCATGAAAAACTTCTTGAATAAAAGGTGCTGCATTTGACATTGGTCCCACTGGATTAGCACCTGGCCAAGGTAAGCCAAAGGTTGTATAAATGACTGCCACTTCTTTACCTGGCTCAATATGATTAAGATGACGCTTTAAATTTTTATGCATCATTAAGTTATATTCAGGCGTTCTACCATACATTCTCACTTGACTAATATTGAAGTCATCCACATCAAAACCTGCCCGACATAAGGATTGAGATGAAAGATGAAGATCCCAAAAATTATTAGCATAAATATTATGATCTGTAATCGGCTTGGCCAGCACAATATCACGATAACCATTTCTGCCTAAACGAGGCATAGTATCTTTAAGATGCTTTGTTTTTCCTGGTACATTGGAATAATAGCCTTCGGTAACTCTTATTTGATTATCAAAATATTCATTGATGTAGTTTTCAATAAAAGGATCTTGTGGTGCTTCAACTTTATCGTATGGAGGAAAATGAACTTCTTTATCGAGACTCCAACCCATCATGCCGGCAACTCTTGCCTTGTAGGCTTTATCTATTTCATAATAATCATTAATGCCGTTGGGCTTTTTTATAAGAAAAATACCATCCAAGTAATCGATTCCATTTCTTGGATCAGGTGTGTATCTAATTAGTGGAGCGCCACCAGAATCTGCTGATCGAGAAGAAACATAGTCCTTCATTGCAATAATATCTATTCCATCTAAATCTTCCTTATACAGGATCGGAGCATCTCCTCCAGCATAAGGAAAATCACCCACTTTATTATTCACAATAGGAAAAAAACTTTGTCCATCTTCACTAATTTTATAAGCACCAACACTATCCCAAAGTCTTTCCATACCTTCTACTTTTCTACCAATAGCAAATGGTAACCTTGAAATTTCTACTTGAAATGGAAAGGATCCTACATGCCATTGAGTACAGGCTTGATTAGGCTTAGTAACTCTTTCTCCTCCAGATGTACGCCAAAAAAGATAATCATCATAATCCTTATTAAAACCCTCAGGTGTTCCCCATCCAGAAAGAACCACTACAGGCTCTTTTTTAATTCTTAAACTTAAAGGGTCACCATTTCTCTTTAATAAAACAGCAGGCTTATAACCATTGGCAGGTATATAGTCATAACTGTAAAAGAAAATTCCAATAAATAATCCAATTACCCCCAAAGTAATGCCTAAGCTTCTATTAATTGGTTTCATATGTTACCTCTATGATCGATATTTTTTTAACTCCAATTATCTTATTAAGATCAGAAAATAAATACAATTACATAGTTTTATCTTGATGATTCAACAATTAAATAAAAAAGCCAGGGGATTTTAATCCCCTGGCTTAAAGACAGTTTTTTAGTCAAGCTTTATCAATCCTGAACTAGAGTCAGTAAATCATCAGAATGCTCTAACAAATCTAAATCTGCTGTGGATAGTTCCTTTTCGAGTATTTTATTAATTGCTGTATGTTTTTTGCCAAAATCTGAAAAATTATCAAATCCACAAGAAATATAATGCGCTAACTCAGGACCCCAACTATGAAAATACAAATCACAGCCGCCAAAAGCCCTATCAAAAGCATTAAATAGAATTTCAGCTCTTTCTTGTTTTTCTGTAAGAGTTAGGTAGGGTCCAAATTTCCAAGATGTCCAAACATTATTCTTCGGTGCTTTGCCCATATTCAACTTTTGAACATCTAGTATATGATCCGTATGCGATGAATAATTTTGTGTTATTTCCATTCGGTCTTCATTGGCTTCTGCTGTTTCATGAATGGCATCTAATTGTTCGAAATCTTTAAAAAAACAGTAAGCGTAAAAAGCACGTTGGCCACCATACCAATGCCTGTATAAACCACAATCATTATAACCGTCCTCTTCCTGTTGTAGCTGAAGCGCTGCTAATTCCTTTTCTAAATCTGCTGGGTTTTGTCCGGGTGCTATTTCATAGGTTGAAAGCAGCATATGATTATTGCCAGGAGGATTTGTTTCCTCATGATGTGCTGAAAAAATATTACTCGAGTAGATGATTAGAGCGATTATAAAAATATTTCTCATTTGTTTCTCCTAAAAAAGATGAACTTAGATAATTCATCCTACATAATCATTAAGCAATAGTGAATCAGCAATTAAAATTGTAATATTGAATTAGGATGATTGATTTAAAGACAAAAACTGCATTGTGGGTTCTACCTATTCACTTGTACGCTTTCTTGATCCCGGTAGCTCTAATACCAACACTTAATCATCATGAATTATTTCTTCAAGAGATAATTTTCAGTCATAAAATACTAGTTTATGCCATGTTCATTCTTGCCTTGGGTAGTTTATTTGAAATCATTCAAAATCATAAAGACCATTGGTTCATAACTGCTGATAAAGCTAGTGGCAATGGTTTTAGTCTTTATGATGGTTTATTTACGTTCTTTATCCTCTTTGGTCAGGTAATGATCTTGATAAGCTTTATAGGGCAATACAAATGGATCATTGTAATATCCTTATTGTCTTTATCTCTCGGCCCAATTCTTTACTACAAAAGAAAACTTATTTTCTTACCAACGAGTATTATTGGCTTTCTAAACACAATAGTTGCATTTCTGCTATTTTCTGAACCAGTGATATTTATGCAATTGGTTATGGTTGGATTAACAATTGTCTTCTTCAATAAATTGATTGCAACTAATAATCAATACTTTCATGGATTAACCACTTTGTGTGCATCTTCAGGAATAGTATTTTTAGTCATTGCAATCAAAAAAGCAGCTCTTATCTCATAATATGAATCGCCGACATTTTTCAAAAATTCTTGCTAGTCTAGCCCTTTCCGGAACATCAAATATTGATTCTACAATCCTGAAAGAAAAAATCACGATCATCGGTGGCGGTATTTTAGGTTTATCTATTGGTTATCAACTTTCAAAGGCTGGTGCTGAGGTCACTTTAATTGAAAAGGATTTTCTAGGTTCTCATGCAAGCGGTAGTTCATTTTCATGGATAAATGCTTCCTATGACAAAACACCACTCAGCTATAACACTCTTGCACAGTTAGGTATAAGAGCGTACCACCAATTACAAAAAGAACTGAATCTGGATATTAAATGGGGTGGCTCATTAGAATGGTTTAAATCAGAAAAAAATTCTAAGCGATTAATAAATAATGTAAGACTGCTTCAAAGCTATCAAGATCCGTTGGCAATTCAGATCATAAACCATGATCAAGCTTCAGAATTAGAACATTTTGCTAACTTTCAACACTCTCAAACGATAGCGTATTCAATTCATGAAGGTGCTATGAATACAGTATCAACAATCAAAAAATTCTCGGAAGGAATAAAGAATAATGGAGGTAAGATCATATTTCCCGCTGAATTTAAAGAACTTGTATATAAGGGCAATACTCTCAATTCAATAAAAACATCAGTTGGGGAAATAAAAACAAATCAAGTTATTTTTGCATGTGGTACTAATACTGATAATATTCTAAATTCAAAAATGATGAGACCTTCCACTCCTGGAATTATTCTTAGAACTAAGCCCATAAAACCAATAATCAATAGAGTTATTGTTGCTCCAGGTATTCATATTCATCAACAAAATAATGGCCGATTAATCATTGGTGAGCAAAGAGGTCCGGGCATACAACATGATGAAAGACTTATAAAAAAACCGAAAAAATTCCCTAATCGTGATTTTGAAAAAATGCATCAAAATCGCATATTAACAATTGCTAAAGAAATTATTCCAGAATTAAATAATTTAGAAGTAGAAAAAACAACAATAGGTTGGAGACCTTTGCCTAAAGACGGAAAACCTATAGTAGGTCCTATACAAAAATTACCTGGGGTGTATCTAACAGTAATGCATAGTGGAATCTCTCTGGCTGGTATTATGGGTCAACTAGTAAAAGAAGAGATTCTAGAAGCAAGAACTAATAAATTATTGGAAGATTTTAGACCTTCAAGATTTACTTGATATATAGGATGATTGCTTTATGATTCTGAGTTGAAAATGAATGAGGATCTAAAATATTTAAAAATCTTTGTTGGTCTTGCTTTTATTCCATTTTTTATATTGATCTTATTTAATGCTTGGGCTTTCTTTTCAGCACTATTTTTTCCTGAATTTAATCCTGTAGCAGTTATCTGCGGACCTAGAGTGTAATAATGAAATTACTCAAGTATACCGTTATAACATTAGTTTTTATATCCGATATCTCACTTGCGAATTTGTCCTTAGAAAACTCTTGGGTTAGAGCTGCACCAATGAACTCAACAAAAATGTCGGCTTATGGCTTATTGAAAAATAATACAATGAGCTCCTTTAATCTAATTAGAATTGAAGCCTCAGGATTCAAGAATACACAAATACATCAAAGTCAGATCAATAAAGAAATAATGTCTATGAAAGAGTTAAAAAATTTTACAATAGAAGCCAATAGTGAAATTGAACTTACACCAGGAGGTAAGCATATAATGCTTCAATTTCCGATGAAAATTTTTAAAATTGGTGACTCCGTAGAGCTGCTACTATTCTTTGAATCCAGTTATGAAGAAAAAGTAATTCGGGTTAATGCGCCTATAAAAAGAGAAGCGCCATAGATAAAAAAAATATAATTTTCATAGGATGCCTGCTATTAATACTATCTCTAATGGCAGTATTTTTAAAACTATCCCCTGTTCTGATAGATAAAAAACCTGAACTAATTACTGGAAAGTTTTTAAGTCAACCACTACCTATAAAACCCTTTAGTCTAATTAATCAGTATCAAGAAGATTTCAATAAAGAAGATCTACAAAATAAGTGGTCAATACTTTTCTTTGGCTATACTAATTGTCCAGATGTTTGTCCGACAACTATCTATAAACTCTCAGAGATCCAAAAAAAAATAGCACAAAAAAAAGAACTAAATGATCAATTACAAGTAATATTAATCACACTTGATCCAAAAAGAGATAGTGTCACTAGATTAAGAGAATACTTGGCTTTTTTTGGACCTTCTTTGATTGGCCTCACAGGTAATGATTCAGAAATAAGCAAAATAACTTCAAATCTAAGCGTTTATTTTGAACAAGTTGGCAAAGGAGATCAGTATGATTTTAATCACACAGCTTCTATATTCTTAATTGGGCCAGAAGGAACTGTAATAGCTTCTTTTAGTCCTGCATCACAATCTCAAGAGTTAAGTCAGGATATTCTAAATATTATTCAATAATTAATGTAGATACTACTTTAGCTTTACAGCTGTTCCTGATGCCACAAGAAAAAGCATACCCTTTCCTTTACCGGAAAACTCTTGATAATCCAGATCCACAGCAATTACAGCATCTGCTCCTAATTCAATAGCTGCTATTTTTAATTCTCTTAAGCATGTTGTCCTGGCATCTTTCAATACTTTTTGGCTAGCACTACTTCTACCTCCAAAGATATCTCTAATTCCAGCAAACAAGTCTCTGAATATATTCATGCCGAAAACACATTCAGCTGTAATAATTTCTAGCTCAGCTTCTATTTCATGATTGGCAACACTAGGGGCAGTAGTTAAGATTAAATCATCAATCTCTTGATCTGTGATCTCTGTCATATTAAATCCTTATAAAAGTCTTATCCCTTAATTTTGAAAGATTTTAGTAATAATTTTTTTTCATCCTTTAGATTTCAGTGGCAAATGTAGATGTTTATCAGTTGCTCCAACTAATTCAACATACTCGGGTCCATGCCCATACTTTTCATTTGATCTAGAACTACTGTTTTTGTAATTGCATTAATTCCATTATCTCTTGCATAATCTTCGACATTGTTAATAGCCATTTCAATAATTCCTGGAGGAGTTTGTGCAATCATCTCTTTGGATTCTGTGTCCCAGTCCATGCTAAGCTTCATATCAAAGCTATCTTTAGAAATATTATCAAAAGTTTGAGCCTCTTTTGCTTTTTTAGCTCGCTTTCTTTTATCCCAATATTCTGATTCCTCAGGTTTTGTAGCCTCAAGTACAGCTCTCGCATCTGGTGTGGTAGTCATAATATTGAATAAACTATCAAGGTATTTGCTAGGCACGACAACGAACATCTCTTCTGGTTTGAGACGATTATTCATTCTACCACCTAGGTCACCAGGAGTAATCACTACATTTCCATCATGCCAAGGCGATGCAAAAAGATCACTACAAAAAGAAGATCCACAAGAGCCTCTAGGAGGAGTTCCATCAATCACTGTCCGAGCACCTCCAATAAAGTTAGCCCAGTGAGGAGTGCAAACTACTACAATCCAATCAACATGAATACCATCAGGCACTTCAGAGAGAGGGGCTGCTCCAATACCCACAACGGTATTTTGTGGTAAAACATATTCACCTGATTTAATTTTTTCAGCACCTACATCTGTAAAGGCTGGTATGTTTTTGGCCAAATACTGCCCATTTCTAATCTCATCAGTACCCTCATGAACGCCAGCAGTATATACACCTGTAGTACAATCATGGTGATGTTTATCAAAAGAGACAACTTCCCCTTTATCCATTGCATGACGAACAATTGAGCATGGAACTACTTTTTTTTGTTGATAAGCTTCTGGTATCTCTTTTTCAAATAAACTAATTGCAACTGGATTACCTCTAACTTTTCCAGTCAATGTTTCATTAAGCTCTTTAAAATCTATCATAATATTTTTATCAGTAATTTAAGGTCGAGTAAATACATACTATTTTTATAAATACCATGTAAATATAAATTAGCATTATTACTTCAAAGATAAAACAGTTAGAATCTCTATATGAATTTTTGGAAGCAAAAAAAAGAAGAAAAATGGGTTGAAAGCCCGATGCATGATAATTGGTATCAATCCAGCTCTTATTTTCTAAGTTCTTTTGCTTTAATCACAACGGTTGATGAAAATGGAGTCACTAGCATTGGACCTTATCAATTATCATTTCCATTTGGAGTCATACAAAGAAGAGAATGGATTGTTATTTCGAGAAGAGGCAGTAATACTTCAAAAAATATCAAAAGAATTAAAAAATGTGCAATGAATTTCGTGGAATACGATAAAAAGCAAACTAAAAATATTGTTGACTTGGGTTATCCAGGACAAGATCCAGAAGAAAAAATGAAGGATTGTGTTTTTGAACTTGAAAATTCACCCACTGAAAATTATGTCAATGATCCAGAGAGACCTAAAATTATTAAATCTGCTTTCCAAGTCTTTGAATGTGAATTAAATGATAACCCTGAAGATTTTTACTACAAAGGAACTGATTCAACTGAATATATGTTGCTTAAAATAAATAAAATTCACCTTAAAGAAAAGTGGAGAAATAACCTTGATCTTGGCGATGATATGCAAATTCCAAATATGCCAATTAGCTTTGGGTTTAGAAATGCTAATCAGTTTTGGTTTGCTAAACATAAGAAACCTTTTTGGCTCCCTACTCCTGAAGGCAAAGGAGCTGAGCATGAAGCGGTAATGTATATAGCAAACAGAATGGATGAAAACATTGTCTTCACAGCAAATGCTTGTAAACAGTTATCTGGAATTCCAAAAGTTTTTGTTAAAAAAGCACTCAAAGGAATTATTGGTGAGGCAAAAAAACAAGGTGTTAGCAAAATAGATGAAGCATTTGTTAAAACCATTAATGAAAAAAGAGGTTAAATAAAAAAATGACACACAGAACTGAAGAATTAAAAAAACTATCAGGTATACCTCACCTAATTAGAGAATTGAGATATCATGAATTTTCGAGGCAAAGTATCGGTATTATTTTGGTAAGTCTATTTGGCTTCACCACTGATTCAAATACACATATAGCATTCCAGTCTCAACTGGCACAAATGATAATTATTCTAGGGCTTATTATTAGAATGTATGCATCAGGATTTGTCCTAAAAAATAAAGAACTCTCAACTACAGGACCTTATGCCTATGTTAGACATCCTTTATACACAGGTAATATTCTAGTTTTATGTGGTATGGCTATCATCAATGGTCAAATTTGGGCTGGCCTGATTGCCTTATCATTTTTCTGTTTTTACTACCCTGCTGCCATTGAATATGAAGATAGAAAATTAAAAGCATTATTTCCTGAAACATGGGAAAAGTGGGCTAATAAAACCCCAGCACTAACTATAACATTCAAAAAAATTCATTCGTTAGAACTTGAGAATTGGTCTTGGAAAAAAAGTTTAATCCATAATTATGAGCCTGTAATTTTTATTTATGTATTGATTTGGCTAATAATACTCTGAGTATTCTTCTTATAAGTTTTTCAAAATGAAATCTGAGAAAAATATCGTTGACTCAGTTAATAAAGCACTGCGTTCTGATCATAACGCTACTTTCATGCAAATGGGTTATCAAGGAATCTTATATAAAGTCAATATTGATGGGCTCAACTTAATTGTCAAAAAGGCAAATAAGTCATCATTTTTTACAGGCCGCCTTAACCAAAATAGTCTACATCATGAATACAAAATATATAAACAATTAAGAGGTTTGAAAGGTATACCAAAATGCTATGGATTGACTGAGAAGGGGGACCTGATCTTAGAACTCATCAATGGGCAGACTTATCGTGAATCTCAATATGAACTAGAAGGCAATGATGAATTTTTTAATCAACTATTGGCTTTAATTCAAGCCATGCATAGCTTAGGGGTGAGTCATGGTGATTTGAAAAGAAAAGATAATATTTTTGTTGATGAAGATAAAAGGCCTTACCTTATAGATTTTGGAACAGCTATCTCCAATAAAAATATCAGTTGGGGAAATAAAATACTCTTCGCATTTATAAAAAAAACAGACTTAAATGCATGGATAAAACATAAATACCGAAGAGACTATCAAAGCATTAATAGTAAAGACCTGAAATATTATTCACCCACTGTAGTTGAAGATATTTATAGATCTGCGAGAATACTTTGGTATAAAATTTTTAGAAATAATTAATTAAAAAGAGAAATGTTTGAAACACCTTTAATTTATTACTGGATCATCCCACTGATTACTTGGTCTGCTTTATGGAAAATAGCGGCTTTATGGAAAGCTGCTAGAAATAGACAATTAGCCTGGTTTATTGCTCTAGCTATCATCAATAGTGCAGGTATGCTTCCTATCTTATATATTTATTTTTATCAAAAAAATCAAAATCAAAAATAAAAAACTCTTGACTTAATACTCAATTGATTCAATATACGCACTGCACCGATTTATTCCAACTTGCAGGTGCTTTATAAATACTGCTAAAGAGGATTATGGTCTTAGATCTAAACCTGTTTAGTAATTTACTAACAGGTTTTTTTTATGATAGAGGACTTAAAAAATGAAAATTGAAACAAAAGCCATTCATTCCGGCTATACACCGGATCCAACAACCAAATCGGTAGCAACACCAATTTACCAAACCACGTCTTATGCCTTTGATAGTGCTCAACATGGAGCTGATTTATTCTCCTTAGCTGAGGAAGGCAATATTTATAGCAGAATTATGAACCCAACTAATGCTGTTCTTGAAGAAAGATTAGCTCAAATGGAAGGAGGAATTGCTTCGTTAGCAGTTTCTTCTGGAATGTCTGCCATAACTTATGCCGTTCAATGTTTAACTTCGACAGGCCAAAACATAGTATCTGTCAGTGAATTATATGGTGGAACAAGTGATTACTTCTCAAATACGCTAAAAAATCAAGGTATAGAGGTTCGGTATGCCAATCATGATGATATCGACGGCTTATCTAATTTGGTTGATGAAAATACTACATTAATATTTTGTGAATCAATTGGAAACCCTTTAGGTAATATTTGTGACATTGAGTCATTAGCAAAAGCAGCTCACTCCAAAGGTGTGCCCTTGGTAGTGGATAACACTGTCGCTACGCCATATCTTTTAAGGCCTATTGATTATGGAGCTGATATTGTTGTCCATTCACTAACAAAATACATTAGTGGACATGGAACTACGATTGGCGGTGCCATAATTGACGGGGGTAATTTTGATTGGTCTAAAGAGCCAAAACGTTTTCCAACCTTAAATGAACCAGATAATTCATACCATGGACTAATTTATTCAGAAGCACTAGGTGCTGCAGCATTTATAGGAAGATGCAGAGTTGGTCCTTTGAGAAATACAGGAGCAGCATTATCACCCTTTAATGCATTCTTGATTCTACAGGGGATTCAGTCATTGCACGTTAGAATGGACAGGCATTGTGAAAACACAATCAATGTTGCTAACTATTTATCAACACATAGCCAAGTCAAATGGGTCAATTACGCTGGACTGGAAAATAGTCCTTACTTTGATTTAGCAAAAAAATATACTGATGGCTCACCTTCTGGTATTTTAACTTTTGGTATTGAGGGTGGAAAAGAAGCAGGCATTAAGTTTATTGATTCTCTTGAGCTAATTGTTCGCTTGGTCAATATTGGTGATACTAAATCACTAGCCACACACCCAGCTTCGACCACACACAGTCAATTAGAACCTGAGGAATATGAAGCCGCTGGTATTTCAGATGACATGATAAGAATATCCATTGGAATCGAAAATGTGGATGATATTATTGGTGACATTGAGCAAGCATTAAGTAAATCAGTATAGGAAAAAAAATGGATGTTGCAGATCTTCTTGTGTCCTTAAAGTCAGGAATTGTAAAAGTAGAATTTAAAAGCTTAAATTCAGGAAAGACAAAACAAGTGATCTGCACTCTTCATGAGTCATACCTTGAAAATCATACAACAATGAATCAAGACACTTTAAATGAATCTATTTTGGTCTATAAAATAGATTCCAATGAGTGGGAAGATATTCGTGTTGATTCTATAGTTAAGTGGGATCTTACCAAAGGAAGATAAAAAACAACCTTAATTAGAACTATTGTTTTGATAATAAATATGATTTCATGTTTCTTTATTTTTATTAATATTATTTATCACTGGTAATGAAATATATTCTTGATTGTGGAATGGGAACAGAACTTTCCTCTAGAGGCTTTAATGTCCCTGATTGGAAAAAATCAATTTGGTCTGCTCAAGTATTATTAGAACATCCTGATGCCATTATTGAGGTTCATAAAGACAACATAGCTGCAGGTTGTAATATCATTACTACCAACAATTACTATGTCACACCAACCATATTAAGCAGAAACGGTATTGAACATAAAACAAACGAACTAACACAATTAAGTATCGATTTAGCTAAGACTGCTAAAAATGGGAATAAAGATGTATTAATTGCAGGATCTTTCCCACCAATGGAAACTAGTTTTAGACCTGATTTAACACCCTCAAAAACAATAATGGATGACTTTTACTCCTCTATTGGTTCGATTATGGAAGAGCAAGTGGACATCATCCTTTGTGAATCAATGAGTTCAATAAAAGAAGGAATTACAGCTGCCAGCAATGCTGTGAATTATTCCGATAGGGTTTGGTTAAGCTGGACAACGAGAAATATCCCTAAAGGCTCCCATTTAGTCTCGGGAGAATCATTTGAAAATGCTATAGAAGCAGCAAACAAACTTAATATTGAATGCCAATTACTCAATTGCCTAGCTGCAGACTTAGTTACAGAGGAAATAGAAACTCTAAAAAAAGCCGGTACTTTTGGAATGTTTCCAAACTCAGCAGTGCTAAAAGATAAAGAACAGATTAAAGATTTTGGTAAAGAAGTAGATGTTGATGTTATTCATCATACTAATACAGTTAAAATATCCCCTAAAGAATACGCCATGGAAGCTAGAAAATGGTTAGAACATGGTGCCTATGTAATAGGCGGTTGTTGCAGCACTACTCCTGAACATATTAAAGAAATATCAAAACTTATCGAGTAAGACTAACTATTTTAAAATCTCTAAAACTTTCTCCATAATAGAATCAGTACTGATACCAAAATAATCTCTCAGTTCTTCTCTTCCTTCACTTAATCCATAACCGTCTGTGCCTAAAGATGTAAAAGAACCAGGAAAAAGATGTGCCAAGCTATCAGGTAATAAACTAATAAAATCGCTAACAGCGATAAAATGTCCTGTTTGATCATTTAAAATGTTTTCTAGATATGATTTTTCTTTGGATTTCTTTGATTCTAAGAAATCCTTGTGTAATAGGTTATAGCTTGTCACACTCCAAACATTTACTGGTATCCCTTGTCTCTCTAATTTTTCCTGAGCTTCAAGAACTTGTTGCATTATGCTACCACTGCCCAATAGATGGATCGGCTCACCTGTGTGTTTTTTCTCTAATTCTGTGGAAGCACTTTTGAATAGATACATACCTTTGAGAATACCCTCATCACAATCATGGGGCATCTTGGGATGACTATAATTCTCATTATAAACTGTTAAATAATAAAAAATATTTTCTTGTTCCTCATACATTCTTCTTATTCCCTCTCTAACAATCGTTGCCAATTCATAAGAAAATGCAGGATCGTAAGTCATTAGATTGGGCACCACTGAAGCTAAGACATGAGAATGGCCATCTTGATGTTGGACACCTTCACCATTCAAGGTTGTCCTACCAGCTGTTCCTCCAATCAAAAAACCTCGAGTTAGAGCATCACCACATGCCCATATCATATCTCCCACTCTCTGGAAACCAAAAATAGAATAAAAAATATAGAATGGAATCATGGGTAATTCATGATGTGAATATGCTGTTCCAGCGGCCATAAATGATGCCATGGCTCCAGCCTCACATATTCCCTCCTGAAGAATTTGTCCATCTGTGGCCTCTTTATAAGGAGAGATGGTTCCTGCGTCCACAGGTTGATAGTTTTGACCATCATGTGAATAGATTCCTGCTTGAGAAAATAAACCATCCATCCCGAAAGTTCTAGCTTCATCAGGAATAATAGGCACCACATACTTACCAATACTCTTATCTCTGAGTAATTTAGAAATAATCCTTACTAAGACCATTGTAGTGGAAATCGAACGGTCTATTTCATTGAAAAAATCTTCAAAAAATTCGGGTGTTGGTGCAGTAATTTTTTCACAATCATCAAAACGAATCGGTTGATAGCCTCCCAAATCATCTCTTCTTTCTTTAAGGTATATCATTTCTTCTGAAGCAGGATCAGGGATATAGAATTTAGCAGCTTTTCTGTCTTCATCTGAAAGAGGAATATTCAATCTCTCTGCGATTTCAATTCTCTCTTCATCACTCATTGTTTTCTTCTGATGAGCAATATTTCTTCCCTCTGATCCCTCGCCTAAACCATACCCTTTAAGTGTCTTTACTAAAATTACAGTAGGTTTTCCATTTGGCTTTGAAGCTTTATCAAATGCTGCATATAACTTCTTACGATCAAAACCTCCTCGCTTGATATCTTTGAGCTCTTTATCATTCAACTGAGTCATAATCGATTCTAATTCTGGATTTCCCTCAATCCAATGATTACGCTGATCTTCGCCTGATGAAACGGAATACATCTGATACTCACCGTCAACCACTTCATCCATTCTTTTTTGCATGACATCATTGTGATCTATTGAGAATAATGGATCCCACTCTGAACCCCATATAACTTTAATCACATTCCATTGAGAACCTCTAAAAATAGCCTCTAATTCTTGGATAATTTTACCATTCCCTCTCACAGGCCCATCAAGTCGCTGCAAATTACAATTGACAACAAAAACCAAATTATCTAATTGTTCTCGAGAAGCAATATTAATAGTGCCTAATGTTTCAGGCTCATCCATCTCACCATCGCCTAAAAATGCCCATATTTTTCCTATTTTTTTATTGGTTAACCCTCTGTTTTCTAGATATCTTGCAAATCTTGCATAATAGATAGAAGACACGCCATTTAAGCCCATTGAAGCGGTTGGGCTTGGCCATAATTCTGGTCTTCTTCTAGGATGAGGATAAGATGGTAAACCACCTTCTGGTTGTAATTCTCTCCTGAAATTCTTTAATTCTTCTTCTGATAAACGACCCTCTAAAAAAGCTCTTGAATAAATACCAGGAGACGCATGGGCCTGAATATTCATCATATCACCTTGATAAGCATCCGTTCTTGATTTAATAAAATGATTGAGGGCAACTTCAGTCATTGTGGCAGTTGATGCATAGGTTGCAATATGACCACCTACGCCTTTACCACTATCATAGCCTTGCAAAACCATTGCCATCGCATTCCAACGAATAATATTTTCTATTTTTTGCTCAAGCTCAATATTACCTGGATATGCTGGTTGATCAGAGACAGGTATGGTATTTCGATAAGGAGTATTGAGTGTTGCACCGCCTAGTGAAACTCCCTGACTAAGAGCATATTGTTGCAATGAAGCTAATAAATCTTTAACTTGCCTATTACCATAACTCTCTTTAATTGCTTGGAGAGATTCTGTCCACTCATTTAGTTCGATAGCCCATTCTTTCTCGAATTTTTCATTCTCTAAGGAGTCTATACCGTCAACTTTAGATGTTTTACTTTCTTTACTCATATATTTATTATCGCTAAAAAATTGAAAACAAGAAGTATAAATCAATAATTTTATGTGACTACTGTACCATGACAATTATAATTATTATGAATAAATGAGATAATAAAAGCATTAATATCATGAGCAACATTAATAACTAAAAAAGATGCCTGAATATAGATCGAAAACTTCAACACATGGACGTAATATGGCTGGAGCTAGAGCTCTTTGGCGAGCTACTGGTATGAAAGAAAATGATTTTGGTAAACCCATTATTGCTATTGCAAATTCATTCACACAATTTGTCCCTGGTCATGTTCATTTAAAAGATCTTGGTCAAATGGTTGCAAAAGAAATTGAAAACAGTGGTGGTGTTGCCAAAGAATTCAGCACCATAGCTGTTGATGATGGTATTGCTATGGGTCATTCAGGAATGCTCTACAGCCTTCCTTCTAGAGAACTTATTGCTGATGCAGTTGAATACATGGTTAATGCCCATTGTGCTGATGCCCTAGTTTGTTTATCGAACTGTGACAAGATTACACCTGGAATGTTGATGGCTACAATGCGATTAAATATTCCAACTATTTTTGTTTCTGGAGGGCCTATGGAAGCAGGAAAAGGCATAGTAAAAGGTAAAGAAACAAAATTAGATCTCGTAGATGCAATGGTTCTTGCCGGAGATTCATCTGTCTCAGATGAAGATATTAAAGCAGTGGAACGTTCGGCCTGCCCAACTTGTGGTTCATGCTCAGGAATGTTTACAGCGAATTCCATGAATTGTTTAGTAGAAGCTTTAGGGCTTGGCTTGCCTGGTAATGGAAGTGTCCTGGCAACCCATATCGATAGAAAAAATCTTTTTCTAGAAGCAGGAAAACAAATTGTAAACATCACTAAAGATTACTATGAAAATGATAATGAAAGAGTTTTACCTCATCAAATTGCAAATAAAAAAGCTTTTGAAAATGCTATGACTCTGGATATTGCAATGGGAGGATCGACAAATACTGTATTGCATATATTAGCAGCTGCAAAAGAAGCCAATATTGATTTCACCATTGAGGATATTGATCGCTTATCAAGAAGAGTGCCTAATTTATGTAAAGTGGCTCCAAGTAGTGATTATCATTTAGAAGACGTACATAGAGCCGGAGGAGTGATGGCTATTCTGGGTGAACTAGAAAAAGCTAAATTACTCAATATTGATAATAATACAGTTCATAGCGAGAGCATAAAATCAGCTATCGAAACTTGGGATATTAACAGAGCGCCAAGTAATAAGGTTGTAGAATTTTATTCTGCAGCACCAGGAATGATTCCAACGACACAACCTTTTTCTCAAAATAAACGTTATGAATCATTGGATGTTGATCGTGAAAATGGCTGCATAAGAAATCTCGATAATGCCTACAGTCTTGATGGAGGGTTAGCGGTCCTTAAGGGAAATATTGCTAAAGAAGGATGCATTGTAAAAACTGCTGGAGTCGATGAAAATAACTTAACTTTTAAGGGGCCAGCACATGTCTTTGAAAGCCAAGATGATGCCGTTGATGGAATCATGAATAATGATGTTAAGTCTGGTGAAGTTGTGGTGATCCGCTATGAAGGGCCAAAGGGAGGACCAGGCATGCAAGAAATGCTCTACCCTACAAGCTATCTAAAAAGCAAAGGCTTGGGTAAAAAATGTGCATTAATAACAGATGGAAGATTCTCAGGAGGTACATCAGGACTATCAATTGGCCATATCTCGCCTGAAGCAGCATCTCAGGGTGAAATTGGGTTAATAAGAGATGGAGATATCATTAAAATTGATATACCAAACAGAATAATCGAGTTAGATCTAACTGCTCAAGAGTTAGAAAACAGAAGAATAGCTATGAATAATTTAGGAAAAAAAGCATGGAAACCAAGATCTAGAAATAGAATCGTTAGTGACGCATTAAAAGCCTATGCCTTAATGGCATCTTCCGCATCAGATGGTGCAGTTCGAGTCGTACCAGAAGAAACAAATGAATAATAATAAAAATACTATAGCCATACTCGGTGGAACAGGTGCACTAGGCTCAGCGCTAGCGAAAAAATGGGCTCAGAATGGCTATACAGTCATCATAGGTTCAAGAAAAAGAGAAAAAGCTGAAGCAACCGCAATTGAGTTAAATAAAGAGAAAGGATCTGAACTAATTATTGGATTAGACTTAATAGAAGCTTCCAAAATTTGCAATTTAGCTGTTTTGGCGGTGCCATACTCCAGTCATCAAAAAACATTAGACGTGGTTAAAAATCATTTAATAGGAAAAATCATTATCGATACAACTGTTCCTCTGCAAGGTAATGTCACAAAAGTAACATTACCTAATCAAGGGTCAGCTGCCTTAGAAGCACAAATATTCTTAGGTGATGAAGTTAAAGTTGTTTCAGCATTGCAAAACATTGGTTCACATTTGATTGGATCAAATAAAAAAATTGATGCAGAAGTACTAGTAACAGGCAATGACAGAGAAGCAGTAAAACTAGTGATAGAACTAATCAATGACCTAGGTCTAACCTCTTGGGATGCTGGTTGCATAGAAAACTCAGCAGCTGCTGAAGCATTGACATCAATCCTAATCTTTATCAATAAAAGACATAAATTAAAATCTTCAGGTATAAAGATTACTTCACACTAACATTATTCAAACCCTTACTGATGGAAGCTAAATCCAAACCTAACTCATTAACTATCGAGGCAATTGAGGGCATTCAAGCTATTCAATCGGGTGATCATATTGGAGAAATAATAGTCAATGGGATCAAAAGAAATAATTTAATTATAGAAAATCATGATGTAATTGTCATCGCTCAAAAAATTATCTCAAAATCAGAAAACCGTTTAATTTCATTATCAACAATTAACCCAAGTCAAGAAGCTATAAAAATTGCAAAAAAAGCCGATAAAGATCCAAGAATAGTTGAATTAATACTACAAGAATCTAGGTCAATTATTAGAATAAGTAATGGTGTCATTATTGTTGAACATAAATTAGGTCATATCCTTGCGAATGCTGGGATTGATCGCTCTAATATAGAATCAGATAAAACTGATGAAAAGGTACTACTGCTTCCCGAAAACCCAGATCAATCGGCACAAACCATAAGAAGTTATCTGTCCAAGAAAATAAATGTAAATGTTGGAGTTCTTATAACAGATAGTATGGGTAGAGCATGGAGATTAGGAACCACAGGACATGCATTGGGTTCATCAGGCATTAAAACTTTAATTGACCTAAGGCAAAAAGCTGTTGATCTTTTTCAACGAGAACTACAGACTACATGCATTGCTTGGGCTGACCAACTCGCAGCAGCAGCAATGCTAGTTATGGGAGAGAGCAATGAAGGTATTCCAGTTGTGATCATTAAAGGCATTAATACACATTCTGAAACAGATACGATCAATGACCTAATTCGACCAAAAAATGAGGATTTATTTCGCTAATGATAAAAAAGAAAAAAATCTTAGCATTGAGCGGTGGTGTTGGTGGAGCAAAATTATGTAGGGGCTTGGACCAAATCACTGATAAAGACGAATTATCAATTATTGCTAATACCGGAGATGATTTCCTTCACTTAGGTTTTTATATCTCTCCTGATATTGACACATTGATCTATACGTTAGCAGGTGAAAACAATATAGAAACTGGCTGGGGTAGAACTGGAGAAACTTGGAAAGCTCATAATATCATGAGTGAACTTGGAGCTGATAATTGGTTTAAACTGGGTGATAAAGATTTAGAAATGCATGTATATCGATCCAAAGAAATACAAAATGGAAAGAACTTGTCTGAGATTACTCAAAAAGTTTCAGAAATCTGGAATATCAACAGCAAAATTTTACCTATGAGTAATCATTCGATCAAAACAATAATTGAGAGTGATATTGGTACACTCTCCTTTCAGGAATATTTTGTTAAAAAACAATGCATACCAAAGGTTAAATCAATTTCTTTCAAGCAAAAAAAAGCTGCGCCCTCGCAAACAGTCTTAGATGAAATGAATGACAATAATCTAAAGGCAATCATTCTTGCTCCATCAAACCCGTATCTTAGTATTGACCCAATTCTTTCTTTATCTGAAATAAGAACTTTTTTAAAGACTGCTTCTACTCCAGTGATTGCTGTTTCACCAGTAGTAGATGGTCAAGCCATAAAAGGTCCCACAACAAAAATAATGGCAGAGCTGGGACTGGAACCATCGGTTGTCACAATAGCAAAACACTACGATGGCCTGATTGATGGTTTGATTCTTGATGTACTTGATCAAAATTTAGTATCGCAAGTTGATGATATGGGAATTAAAACTAAAGTGATGAATACTGTAATGCATAATGATCAAGATAAAATTCAACTTGCACATGGTGTTTTAGATTTTGCCCAAGAAATAGAATTAGCAGGAGAATAAGTAGTGTGGGCACTCATCCCAATCAATAACTTTAATGCATCAATGAGCAGACTTTCTCATCTATTAAATCAAGAAGAAAGAACAGAACTGACAAAAACATTAGCATCTCAAACACTAAAGATTCTCAATAAAATAGAAACAATAGATAAAATTATAGTGATGACCCATGAATCAGAATGGATCCAATCTCTATCTATAAAGAAAATTATAACCATTGATGAGTTTGATGTTCATAGTTTAAAGAAAAAAATTGAAAAAGCATCAAACTGGATAGAAAAGCAAAATGTAAAAAGAATGATGTACTTATCCATTGACCTTCCTTTTGTTACACAAGCAGATGTAGAGCTATTTATAGATTCTCATAAAAAAGGAATAACTATAGTTGAAGCTAATAAAGATGGAGGTACCAATGCTTTAATATTAGATATGCCTAGAATGATTGATTTTCAATTTGGCGAGAATAGTTTTAAAAAACATGTACGCTCAGCTGAAAATGCCAATATAACAATCAGGATTTTTAATAACAAAGCATTGAGCTTGGATCTAGATGATGAAAATGACTTCAAGAAATTTAAATCCATTACTTCGCCATAAATTCTCTTTTATCATAAATAATAATTGTTATACAAAGCTTAAAAAGCTATAAATACACAATGCCAAATCCTTCAATAAATCAATATATAGAGTTAAGTCAATCGATGCCCTTAGAGGAGTTGATGAAACAAGCAAGAGTACTAAGGGATCAAGAGAAAAATGTTATTACCTTCTCCAAGAAAGTTTTTATACCCCTTACGATGTTGTGTCGAGATGTATGCCATTATTGCACTTTTGCTAAAGTCCCAAGAAAACTAAAAAACCCTTACCTTAGACCTGAAGAGATTTTAAAAATTGCAAAAGATGGTCAGTTGAACCAATGCAAAGAAGCCCTATTCACTTTAGGTGAAAAACCAGAATTGCGCTATGAAGTGGCGAAAAATGACCTAAAATATCTAGGCTATGAATCAACACTTGATTACCTTTTCGCGATGGCAGAACTTGTCTTGGAAGAAACAGGTCTTTTGCCTCATTTAAATCCAGGCACTATGAATTCTGAAGAAATAGCCCGATTAAGAGAGATCTCTCCTTCAATGGGTATAATGCTTGAATCTTCCTCTGATCGATTATGTGAGAAGGGAATGCCTCATTTTGGGTCTCCAGATAAAAATCCAAATATTAGATTAGAAACTATGAGGCATATAGGTCAACAATCGATTCCACTGACTACTGGTATTCTTATTGGTATTGGTGAGACACGCCAAGAGAGAATTGAAAGCTTATTGGAAATCAAAAAATTGCATAATCAATATAGCCATATACAAGAAATTATTATTCAAAATTTTGTACCCAAGCCTGATACAAAAATGAAGAATGCAACCGCACCTGATTTATCAGAACTTTTGTGGACCTTATCAATGTCTCGACTAATGTTTGGTCAAGAAATGAATATACAATGTCCACCTAACTTAAACATGTCTGCACTGCCACAAGTCATTGATGCTGGCATTAATGATTGGGGAGGAATCTCTCCAGTCACTGAAGATCATGTAAATCCAGAATCCCCATGGCCAGAATTAAAATTACTGGAAAGAGTGACGACTGAAAAAGGCAAGAAACTTCAAGAAAGATTAACGATATACCCTGAATACATCTCTCAGGATAAACAATGGTTTAATCCACAGCTAACACCCTATATAAATGAATTATCTGATTCTGAAGGCTTTGGACGTGAAAATTTATGGCGTTGCGGTGAATCTTTAGATAGCCCTCAAACTGGAAAATATGAAAATTGGATCAACCAGAATCATCAACCCAATCTCAATATTAGCTCAATCGTTCATAAAGCAAGCAATGGAATGGAGTTGGACCCAACTGAAATCAAGGACCTATTCAAAGTAAGAGGAAATGATTTAGATTATGTTTTGAATCATGCCAATGCACTCAGAGAAAGAGTAAATGGTGATGCTGTTAGTTATGTTGTAACGCGTAATATTAACTATACGAATATCTGTAAATATAGATGTCATTTCTGCGCTTTCTCCAAGGGAAAAACAAAAGAAAATCTTCGCGGTAAACCCTATCTAATTTCATTCGAAGAAATCGCAAACAGAGCATTAGAGGCTTGGAATCGTGGTGCTACTGAGGTATGCCTTCAAGGAGGTATTCACCCTAATTTTGATGGAGAAACTTATTTAAACATTTGTAGAGCTATCAAAGAAAGAGTTCCTGATATTCATATCCACGCATTTTCAGCCCTAGAAATACATCATGGTGCTTCAACATTAGGTTATTCTTTAGAACAATACTTAGAACTACTTAAACAAGCAGGACTAAAAACCATGCCGGGTACTGCTGCTGAAATATTAGATGACTCAGTTAGGAGTAAAATTTGTCCCGATAAAATAAATACTTCAGAATGGTTAGAAGTTATAAGTACAGCTCATAAAGTTGGTATCAAGACCACATCGACCATTATGTTTGGCCATCAGGAGACTATTGATGATTGGGCTACTCATCTGCTTTGCTTGAGAAACCTGCAGAAAAAAACAGGAGGAATTACTGAATTTATACCCTTGCCATATGTCAGTATGGAATCACCAATGTATAAAAGAGGACATGCAAGACCAGGGCCTACTTTTAGAGAAGTTCTTTTAATGCATGCAATTGGAAGACTGAGTCTTCACCCATTAATTGACAATATACAAACAAGCTGGGTCAAACTAGGACAATCTGGAGCATTAAGTTGTCTCAATGCAGGAGTTAATGACATGGGAGGTACTCTCATGAATGAATCTATTTCAAAAGCAGCTGGTAGTATACATGGTCAAGAGTTTACTCCTGATCGGATGGAATCCTTCATCTTAAGTGCCAATAGAACTCCTCTACTAAGAGACACTCTTTATAATAAAATTAATAAGAATAGGATGATACATCAATCAGCCATTTCTTCGTCTATGAACATGCAAATGTTATTGGAAAGTGCCTACCCAAGTATCTAATTTTCAGAATTCATAAATTCTACAGAACATGAAAAAACAAAATTTTAAGACAATAATTATTATTCTGACAATAAACATAGCTTCTTGCTCTGTTGTTGGAGAACTCTGGTATGAAAGAATAGATCAATACATTGCAAATCAAATACTGGAGTATGCTAGTTTCACAGAGAATCAAAAAGTTTTCATAAGAAACTCAGCTGCAGATTTTAAAAATTGGAATACAAAATCTGAATTACCAAAATACAAAGAACTGCTTCTTAAATTCAAAGCTTTAGACAATCGAACAACAAGAAAGGATATAGATAATATTTACCTAAGCGGTATAGAACTTAGTACTAATACTAGAGATTTTTTATTACCTTATTTTGTTGAATTATCTAGAACACTTTCAGATGAACAAATTCAAGAGATTGAAATGCATTTAAATTCATTGAGTGAAGAAAAAAGAAGAACACTAAAAAAAGAAACAAAAGAGTATCACGAAATTCTGAGTAAAAGTTTTATAAGATTCTTCAAGCTATTCGGAGTCAAACTGAATACTAAACAAAAAAATATAATTTCTTTTTATATTTCCAATATAGAAGATTCTAGATACCAATTAATTGATAACAAAGAAACATGGGATCAAGAATTAATAAGGATATTAGCTTTAAAAAATGATAATAATTTATTAATAGATCATGTCAATTCTCTTAATTCTGAAGATGAAAATACCAGAACTGTTATAAATAATATCACTGCAAAAATCATAGCTTCTTTTGACGAGAAACAATCAAAAAAATTTCAAAAAAGATTAACAAGGTTTGTGAAAACAATCGATGATATTTTGGAAACCAAGATCAAGGATTAACGAACTTATATAAATTTATTTATTCGTAACTATTTTTTTCAGATATATAAAAAAGGAACTATATATGCTTGCATTATATTTGTAATTGATTATTATTCCTTTATGTTAATGATAATCATTATCAGTTAATATAAATCATATTTAATTAAGGATAGATATAAAATGAATTTCATAAGAATCTGGTTTTTGTCATTCTCTCTTATAATCTTTATTAATGTTGAAGCAGCAAATCATGGGTTAGATAAAATTGATAACATAACGATCATAGGTAAAAAATCTCTTCCTGGTTCTGCAACAAAAGTTTCTGCACAAGACTTAGAAAAATTTGAAACTATGGATATACATAAGGCACTAGCAAGCGTCCCTGGTATCAATGTTAGACCTGAGGAAGGTTATGGATTGCGGCCTAATATTAGCATAAGAGGAACCTACCCTGATCGATCAGGTAAAATTACATTGATGGAAGATGGAATTCTAATAGCACCAGCTCCTTATGCTGCATCTTCTGCTTATTATTTCCCAACATTCTCAAGAATCAATGGTATTGAAGTAGTCAAAGGACCAGCAGCAATCAAAACTGGGCCATACACTATTGGTGGTGCTATAAACTTAATCAGCACTCCTATTCCTGAATCAACTTCAGGTTTCTTGAATCAAGAATTTGGTTCTGATGGGAATATGAAGTCCCATTTATTCTATGGCTCTTCTTCAGAAAATTTTGGTTTTCTTGTGGAAGGATTGAAGCATAAAACTGACGGTTTCGATGATATGGAGCATACCAATGGAGATACTGGCTTTGATAAAACTGATGTAGTTGTTAAATTGAGATTTAACAATGATCCTAATGCAGATCTCTACCAGCAATTAGATATTAAGTTCCAAGATTCTGATGAAATATCGGATCAATCTTATGTTGGATTAACGGAAAGTGATTATAGATCCAATGCTCATATGCGATATGGTTTTACTGATTATGACCAAATGGATAATGAACATAATCAAGTAGTTTTCAGCTACAGTATGAGTACTGGAAATATAGATTTGAGTGCTACTTATTATGTAAATGATTTTGCAAGAGATTGGTTCAAAACAGATAAGATAGGATATGGTGGGTCTGATAAAGGCATTAACAATCTTATTGATTATGCTAATGCAGGAGACGCTGTTGCCATTTCAATTCTTCGAGGTACCAATACAACTGCAGAGTCAATTAAATTAAAACATAATAATCGTTCCTATAGCTCAGAAGGCCTTATTGTTAATTCAAATATTAAACTGAACAATCAAACAATTACCATTGGATATAGAGATACAAAAGACGATGAAGATCGTATGCAATGGTATGAAAGAACTAATTGGGCTAATGGCATTTTATCGGCTCTAGTGGCAAGTAGTATGCCTGGATATTCAAGCAATAATAGAGTTACTACAGCTCAAGCAAGTGCATTCTTTATCAGTAATGAAATAGATTTTGGTCAACTAACTATCACTGCTGGTATAAGATCTGAAAATTGGAAAATTGCCCAAGAAAGGTATATAGATACAGCAAGAACTAAAGTTAATACTGCAAAAGGTTACCCAAAGACTCTAGCAAATAATGATGAAACACTATTTGGTATTGGTTTTGACTATGATCTTGATAATGGTTTTTCCTTCTTTGGAGGGTTTCATGAAGGGTTTACTCCAACAACAGGTGGCGCTGATCCCGAGTCAGCAGATAATATTGAAATTGGTCTAAAATATTTAAGCGATAACAACTCATTTGAAATTATCCGATTTGATACAAAGTATGCGAATATGTTCGGTGAGTGTAGAGCTTCATCATCTGGAGTAATTGAAGGTTGTGATATTGGTGATACATTCAATGCTGGAGCATCTAGTATTAGTGGTTTTGAAATAGCTGCAACTACTCAACATATTAATGAAACAGGTAATAAAATTTCAGCTGGTCTCAGTTACACAAATACAGATGCCAAGTTTGATACCACTTTTGATAGTGATTTCTGGGGTAATGTAAGAGCAGGTATGAGCCTTCCGAATCTTCCAAAATCTCAGTTAACTATGTTTTTAAGCCTAGAAACAGTGACTGGCTGGAATACTCACTTGAGAATGATGTCCTATGGAGAAACCTGTTCAATTGTAGCCTGTGAAGCTAATACTGGTATAGATTCATATTCAATTACTGATCTATCTTTTTCCAAGACAATCAATAAAGAAACAGATTTTTATATGGTCATAGATAATATAACGGATTCAAAAAATATTGTTGCTAGAGCTCCTAAGAATGGTATTAGAACTCAAAGACCAAGGTCATATAATTTGGGAGTTCGTTACAGATTCTAAATAATCCCCTAGCTCTAATAGAACCCCTAAAAAAGACAGTGGGAAAACACAACTCTCATAACTCTCTAGCTTTCCCACTATCGCCTAAATTCTTATATTGATTTGATCAAAAAAATAATATTATTTAAGATTAACTATCAATTTTACTTGAGAAAAAATAATGAATGAATTTATTATCGTCTTTAGAGAAAGTTTAGAAGCCTGCCTGATAGTAGGAATCATTTTTACACTTTTAGAAAAAAACAGCCTAACAAAGGAAATAAAACAGCTTTGGATGGGAGTTATTTCTGCATTAATAGCCAGTGTCATTATAGGAATCATTCTCAATAATATTAAACAATCCATTGGCAATGCTTCCATCGATGCTCTGGTTGAATCTTTTTTGATGTTCTTAACAGCTGGTTTACTATGGTATGTAATCTTCTGGCTATCAAAACATGTTAGTGATCGAAGTGAGTTAGAATCTGAAACAGAAAAGGCTATAAGCACTTCAGGCTGGGGCGTCTTTTTGGTCGTTTTCTTTGCCATCTTAAGAGAAGGGTTTGAAACTGCTATCTTTCTGATCAGTAGCTTCTCAATACTTGGTTCATTTTCATATGTTGGCTTTTTCTCAGGAATGATATTGGCAATCCTTATTGGTTATTTGATAGTTATCCAAGGTCGGAGAATCCATCTTAGAACCTTTTTTCAAGCAACAACTCTCATGTTGGTGATATTTGCTTCAGGAATGGTGGCTTATGGAACCCATGAAGCAGAAGAATTTTTAGTAAAGGGAGATCATCTTGAATGGGTAGGTTTAGAAAATAAAACAGATATCGTAAGAGTTTGGGATATTCTAAAACCACAATCAGAACTTAATATTGATGATAATTCCAGTCTGTACTCTTATAACCTAAATGGTAAAAATAAATACACTCATCTTTTACATGATAAAGGGGCAATAGGTGTCTTTCTTAAAGGTTTTTTTGGTTATAACTCAAATCCTAATTGGATTGAATTTATTCTTTGGTTTGTCTCTTTAATGATAGGTATAAGACTTTGGAGAAAATTTTATTTCCAATCCACTTCTCCTTAAGTAAAAATTTTCAATCCTTGAAAACTCAAAATCTGTCCATAAGTAATAATTGTGGATGCCAATAATGGATCCACATCATTAACTTGCTTAAAAAAGGAGTACATTATGGTTAATACGGTATTAGATTCAGTTTGGAGAGATATTTCTCCATTTGCTGTAGGATTCGATAGAACATTTGACGCGTTGTCAATTATGGCAAACTCAAAATCACAAAATGTGAATTACCCTCCGTACAATATTCGTAAAGTTTCTGAAGAACAATACACCATTGAATTGGCAGTAGCTGGGTTTGAAGAAACAGATATTGATATTGAAGTGACTGGAGAGAACTTAAAAATAACTGGAAACAGCCCTAAGGAAGCCACTGAAGGTTTACTACACCAAGGGCTAGCAGCGAGAAGCTTTATTAGAAATTTTGTTCTTTCAGATGATATGGAGATTAAAGGAGCGGCCCTTTCCAATGGAATGTTATACATTGGAATGGAAAGATTTATTCCTGAAAATAAAAAACCTAAGAAAATTAATTTAACAACAAAAAAGAAATTATTAGGCTGAATAAAAAAAGAAGGGGGTTTAAATACCCCCTTCTCTATTTTTTTAAAATAAATCTCTAATAGGTGGGCTCAAATAGGCCAGTGAAATCTTGAGACCCGCCATCAAACTCGCTATTTGTACCATCACAATAGATAAGGGAGACATAATTGTAAGTTCTGGCATGATTGAGGCGAATACATAAAAGACGGCAATAATTAATATCCATAACTCACGAGAATACCGAACAAAAAAGCACATCAAAATATCCATAATGAAGGCCAATAGTGCGAAGACTAATTGCAAATTATAAGCATTACTAAACCCATCAGACGCCAATTGCCCATAATAACCATTTACGGACTCAGGAAAATCGTATGTAAAATCTAAAGCTACTGCAATAAATATCATTGCTATTGGGGTAAAAATTAAAAAGCGAAAATAAGTTTTATAATTCATGATGCTTTTACTAAAGAACTTCTTGAGCAATGACACGCATTGCTTCTTTACTGACATTTCCCAATACTAATGTTCCTAGCTTACCTGTTTTATCTAATTCTTTCCAAGATTGAAGTTTTTCTTTAATTCTTTCTGGCGGCCCGATAAGAGCGCACTCATCAACTAATTCATCTGGTACAGCCATAGTAGCCTCTTCTTTTTTACCTGCTAAATAGAGTTCTTGTATGGTTTCAGCGGCTTCCTCATAGCCTAATCGCTTGGCATAATCAGTATAAAAATTCTTTGATTTTGCTCCCATACCACCAATATATAATGCAAACATAGGTTTCATAGCCATCGTACAGAACTGAATGTTATCTCCCATAGCAACAGGAATAAAAGGTGCAACATCAAAACTACTATAATCTTTATTAGAGTCAGATTTCTCAAAACCTTCCTCAATATATTCACCTACTAGATTAAATTTATTAGGACTCATCCAGATTGGAAACACGCCATCTGCAACTTCTCCAGAAGTCCTTAAGCCAGCGGGTGTTATGGATGCAGTAAATATTTTTAAATCACCTGTACTATGCAAAATACTTTTTAAAGGCTTACCAAGACCTGAAGAATTTTCACCTTTGAAAGGAATCTGATAATGAAACCCTTCATGAGTAAGTGCTTCTTTTCTTGCAATAACTTTTCTCACAATGGATATATATTCTTTGGTTCGTGTTAATGGTCTGCCATATGCTTGGCCATACCAACCTTCTACAACCTGAGGTCCTGAAGGACCCAAACCAAGCACAAAACGATTATTGGATAAGGCGTTTAATGATAATGCAGTCATAGCCGTCATAGTTGGTGTACGAGCCTGCATTTGCATAATTGCTGTTCCAACTTTTATATTAGTTGTTTGAGCAAGTATATAAGAAGCAACTGAAACAGCATCAGAGCCATAGGATTCTGCAGCCCAAACTGAGTCAAATCCAAGATTTTCCGCTTCTAAAATATCGTCCATTGGAATATTAAGTTTTGCAGGTGAATATCCTAATCCTATTCCTAATTTCATAATTTTCTCTTTTTCATATCTAACATTCTATTATATTTTGTATTGATTGCATTTTAAAAGAAGAACTGAAACTATTTCTTTATTTTTTTTCTAGTTATCTTCTATGATTGCTCCAATCAGAACTATACAATATAACCATTAAAAACTATTTTTTGTAAACAAAGAAAGATAAATGTCTAAAATTAAATGGCAAGAAAAAGCAACTGATGAGCTCAACAGTGAGTCATTAGAAGAGTTGACATGGAAAACATTAGAAGGAATTGATGTTAAACCTCTCTACACCTCAGAAGATCTTGAAAACATAGCTCATTTGGATTCTTTTCCAGGTTTTGCTCCCTATACTAGGGGACCAAGAGCAACTATGTATACCAAGAGACCATGGACTGTGAGACAGTATTCTGGTTTTTCTACAGCTGAAGAATCAAATAAATTTTATCGTGACAATATTGAAGCCGGTCAAACAGGTCTATCAGTTGCTTTTGATCTAGCCACCCATCGAGGCTATGATTCTGATCATTCTAGAGTCACAGGTGATGTTGGAAAAGCCGGCGTAGCAATTGACAGTGTTGAAGATATGAAAATACTCTTTGATAAGATCCCATTGGATAAAATGAGCGTTTCTATGACTATGAATGGTGCAGTGATTCCAATTATGGCTATGTATATTGTAGCTGCAGAAGAACAAGGTGTGAATCAAACACTGTTAAAGGGCACACTCCAGAATGATATCTTAAAAGAATTTATGGTCAGAAATACATACATATACCCGCCCAATCAATCTATGAGAATTGTAGCTGATATTATTGCCTATTCTTCAAAGTACCTACCTACTTTCAATTCTGTTTCTATTTCTGGTTATCATATGTTGGAAGCTGGCGCTACCTGCACCCAAGAGTTAGCATATACTCTAGCAGATGGTCTTGAATACGTTAGAGCTGCTATAGATAAAGGGCTTGATATTGATGACTTTGCACCTCGACTATCTTTTTTCTTTGGCATTGGTATGAATTTCTTTATGGAAATTGCCAAATTAAGAGCAGCCAGACTTCTTTGGTCAGAACTGATAGAGAAAGAATTTCAGCCTAAAAACCAAAAATCATTGATGCTTAGAACGCATTGTCAGACTTCAGGTGTAAGCCTAACAAGTCAAGATCCTTATAATAATATTATGAGAACGACCATCGAAGCCATGGCAGCTGTTTTAGGAGGAACACAGTCATTGCATACTAATTCTTTTGATGAAGCTCTTGCTTTGCCAACACCCTTCTCTGCTCAGATAGCTAGAAATACACAATTGGTTCTAAGAGAAGAAACAGGCATTACTAAAGTTGTCGATCCATTGGCTGGTTCTTACTACCTTGAATCTTTAACAAATTCTCTTGTTAATGAAGCGAGAAAGTTAATTGAAGAAGCTGAAGAACTCGGTGGTATGACCAAAGCAGTTCAAGCTGGTGTGCCAAAATTAAGAATTGAAGAATCGGCAGCTATTAGGCAAGCCAAAATAGACAAAAAAGAAGAAATCATAGTTGGAGTAAATAAATATCAATCTGATGATAAAGCTCAAGTGGATATTCTCTCTATTGATAATGAAGACGTGAGAAATAAACAACTGGAGAAGCTAAAAATACTTAAGAGTTCTAGAAATGAATCAACTTGCCAGAAAACTCTTAAAACTTTAGAACATGCATCAAAAGACAAAACCGCTAATTTACTCGAAGTTGCTATTGAGGCTGCAAGAGCCAGAGCCACAGTGGGTGAAATTTCCATGGCTATGGAAACAGTCTTTGGTCGACATCAAGCGAATTCTCAATCCATTAGTGGTGTTTATCGTAGTGAGTATGAAGGAGATAAAAATTTTATGAGTATCGAGAAAAAAATCTTAGAATTTGAAAAAAATAATGGAAGAAGACCAAGAATGTTAGTGGTTAAATTAGGACAAGATGGGCATGATAGAGGTGCTAAAGTGATAGCGACAGCATTTGCAGATATGGGTTTTGATGTAGATATAGGCCCATTATTTCAAACCCCTGAAGAGGCGGCAAAACAGGCCATTGAGAACGATGTTCATATTGTAGGAGTGTCCACACAAGCAGCGGGTCATAAAACACTGGTTCCAATGCTAATAGACGCATTATCAAAAGAAAATTCTGATAACATTCTTGTAGTTTGTGGAGGGATCATTCCTGAACAAGATATACCTGAGCTTGAATCAATTGGAGTAGGAGCAGTTTTTGGTCCAGGTACAAATATAAATAGTGCTGCAATCAAAGTTTTAGATCTAATCAAATAGAACATGAAAGAAAATATACAAGAGTTAGAGAAAAGAAAACAAGCTGCTCGTGAGGGTGGCGGTGAAGTACGAATCAAAAAGCAACATGCAAAAGGAAAGCTAACAGCTAGAGAACGATTGGAGATACTTCTTGATGATGGAAGTTTCGAAGAATGGGATATGTTTGTCGAACATAGGGCTATTGATTTTGGAATGGACAAACAAAAGATACCAGGCGATGGAGTAGTAACTGGTTATGGAAAAATTAATGGTAAATTAGTCTACGTTTATAGCCAAGATTTCACAGTCTTTGGTGGCTCTTTATCCGAATCCCATGCTGAGAAAATTTGTAAAGTAATGGATCATGCCGTTCAGAATGGTGCACCAATTATAGGATTGAATGATTCAGGTGGAGCAAGAATACAAGAAGGTGTTGTGTCACTTGGTGGATACGCAGAAGTATTTAAAAGAAATGTTCTCGCATCCGGGGTTGTGCCTCAAATTTCTTTGGTCATGGGTCCCTGTGCCGGTGGTGCTGTTTACTCTCCTGCAATGACTGATTTTATTTTTATGGTTGAAGACAGTTCTTATATGTTTGTCACGGGCCCGGATGTTGTTAAAACAGTCACTCATGAAGAAGTTACTGCTGAAGAGTTAGGCGGTGCGTCAACACACAGTAAAAAATCTGGAGTCGCTGATCTAACTTTTAATAATGATACTGAAGCTTTATTGATGACTCGTGAATTTATAAGTTATCTCCCTCAAAACAATAAGGAAAAATCACCCACTATTGAGTGTCAAGACTCTGCAAATAGAGAAGACCTATCTCTGGATACTTTAATTCCTGAAGATCCAGCTAAGCCCTATGATATAAAAGAAGTCATCCATAAAGTCGCTGATGAAGGAGATTTTTTTGAAGTTCAATCAAACTATGCCCAAAACATCGTAATTGGCTTTATTCGCCTAAACGGATCAACAGTTGGTGTTGTTGCTAATCAGCCTATGGTATTGGCGGGCTGTCTCGATATTAATTCCTCTATAAAGGGTGCTCGATTTGTAAGATTTTGTGATGCATTTAATATTCCCATTCTAACTCTTGTTGATGTCCCGGGATTCATGCCAGGAACTTCTCAAGAATATGGAGGCATTATCAAACATGGAGCGAAACTTTTATTTGCCTATGCAGAGGCCACAGTTCCAAAAGTAACAATGATTACAAGAAAAGCATATGGAGGAGCTTATGATGTCATGAGCTCTAAACACATACGAGGAGATGTTAATTTCGCTTGGCCTTCGGCAGAAATAGCTGTGATGGGACCAAAAGGTGCTGTTGAAATCATTTTCAGACAAGACATTGGAGATGAAAATAAAATTGAAAAGAGAACGGATGAATATAGAGAAAAATTTGCTAATCCATTTATCGCTGCAGGACGTGGCTATATTGATGATATTATCATGCCCCACAAGAGCAGAGAAAAATTGATTAATTCCTTTGAAATGTTAAAAAATAAAGAACAAATCAATCCTTGGCGTAAACACGACAATATACCCTTATAAAACATTATGTTTAAAAAAATACTGATAGCCAATCGTGGAGAAATTGCTTGTAGAGTTATTAAAACATGTCAATCCATGGGCATTAAAACTGTGGCAGTATATTCTGATGCTGATATTTACTCCATGCATGTCGATATGGCTGATGAAGCAATAAATATTGGCGGATCCGCATCATCGGAAAGCTATCTTGTCATTGAAAATATCCTCAATGCTTGTGAAGCCACAGGTGCAGAAGCGGTTCATCCAGGTTATGGATTTCTATCAGAAAATGAATCTTTTGCGAAACAACTAATGGCAAAAAATATTGCTTTTATAGGTCCTAATATAGAAGCCATTATCAATATGGGAGATAAAATTGAGTCTAAAAAAATAGCTGAAAAAGCAGGAGTCAATGTTATTCCAGGTTTTACTCAAGCACTCAAAGATGCAGATCAAGCAGTTGAAGTAGCTAAAAGTATTGGCTACCCAGTAATGCTCAAAGCCAGTGCTGGTGGAGGAGGTAAAGGCATGAGGGTGGTCAATAGTGATGCAGAATGCCGTGATGGGTTTGAAAGGGCTCAAAATGAAAGTAGAACTAGCTTTGGTGACGATCGAGTTTTTGCAGAAAAATTCATAACAGAACCACACCATATAGAAATACAAATTCTCGCTGATGGTGAAGGTAATACGATATATATTGGGGAACGTGAATGCTCTATTCAAAGAAGGCATCAAAAAGTTATTGAAGAATCACCTTCTCCTTTTATTAATGAAGATACTAGAGAAAAAATGGGTGCACAAGCTGTGGCATTAGCCAAGGCAGTTAACTACCAATCGGCAGGCACAGTTGAATTTATTGTTGATAAGAATCAACAGTTTTATTTTCTAGAAATGAACACCCGTCTTCAAGTTGAGCATCCAGTAACTGAAATGGTTTCTGGGCTGGATCTTGTTGAGCAAATGATTTTGATTGCTTCAGGTGAAAAATTAAACATCAAGCAAGAGGATATCCAAATAAAAGGATGGGCGATGGAATGTAGAATCTATGCTGAAGATCCTTATAGAGATTTTATGCCATCGATAGGTAGGTTGACTTCTTACCTGACTCCAACTGAATCTCAATTCATTAGAGTGGATACTGGCTTCAGAGAGGGCAGTGAAGTTTCTATGTTTTATGATCCTATGATTGCAAAATTGATCACATATGGTCCTGATAGAAATACAGCAAGAGAAAATATGTTAGTTGCATTAGATTCTTACTATATTGCAGGTGTTTCACATAATCTAAATTTTCTCAGCTCTATCATGCAGAACTCTGAATTTATTAGTGGGTATACCACGACAAATTTTATTGCAGAGCATTATCCAGATGGCTTCCAAGGTGAATATATCTCCAAAGAAATGAATCAACTATTTGCCTCTGTATTAGCTTGCTATCATCATCAAAAAAAAGAACGCATCCAAACCCTGATTACGAATAAAACTGAATGGTCAGTAATTATAAATGATGATTTATTTACTCTTAAATTAGAAAATAATAATGCTAACTTTACAATTCATGAAGCAGAACATACTAAAAAATATCAAATTAATAAAAGTGCCAATAACCCAATTGTTGAGGTCATAACAGAGGATCAACAACATTTATTCAAAATAGAGGAAAATTATCCCGGCTATACCCTAACTTATAGAGGTCGAGTAATTAAAGCTTTAGTCACTAGGAAAAGAACGGCTGAGTTAAACCAATTAATGCCAAAGAAAACTCCACCCGACTTATCTAAATTTCTTTTATCACCAATGCCTGGACTTCTCATAAAAGTCTGTGTGACTGAAAATCAAACAGTTAAAGCTGGGGAAGAACTGGCTGTGGTAGAAGCCATGAAAATGGAAAATAGCTTAAGAGCACCCGAAGAGGTAAAAATAAAATCGATATTAGCTGAAGAAGGCGATAATCTAATGGTTGACCAAACTATACTTGAATTTGAGGACTGAGTTGATACAACAAGCAATAACAGATTTAATAAAAAAAATAAAATCTCAAGATAGAAAAGCTATTGCCAATGCCATTACATTAGTTGAGTCTAAAAAAAGAGAAGATAGAAAAACTGCAGAATTACTCCTCAATCAACTTTCTAAAAGTAATAACAAAAGTATTAGGATAGCTATTTCAGGACCTCCTGGTGCAGGTAAATCAACATTTATTGAAGCTCTCGGGTTTGAGATCTTAAAAGAAAATAGAAACATTGCTGTTTTAGCTATTGACCCAACATCCTCTCTCACAGGTGGATCCATTCTTGGTGATAAAACTAGGATGGAGAAACTGAGTCGTAATGAAAATGCTTTTATAAGGCCCTCCCCTTCTGGAATGAATTTAGGTGGCGTTAATCGGTCCACCAGAGAGTCAATAGTTATCCTGGAATCTGCAGGTTTTGATACTATTCTGATTGAAACTGTAGGTGTAGGCCAAGCTGAAACTGAAGCATTTGAAATGACAGATATTTTTCTCGTTCTTTTGAATCCAGGTGCAGGCGATGAATTACAGGGTATCAAAAGAGGAATCATAGAGTTATCCGATATTCTTGTTGTCAATAAATCAGATGGAGACCTGGAAGCAACCTCCAGAAGTACTGTTTTGGACTATAAAAATGCTTTGAAGCTTTTAAAACCAAGAATCAATGACTGGAAAGTGCCTGTATTATCATGCTCAGCTCTTGAACTGAAAAACATTGATCAATGCTGGATCACACTGAGTGAATTAAGAAAACACTTAGAAAAAACTGGCCAATTAATTACTAATAGAGAGAAACAGAAAAAGCTTTGGCTAGATAAATTAACCAAAGAAAAGTTAATTGAGCAGATAGAGAATGATGAGGATTTTCAAAATGAACTGGAAATGATTAAAGAAACATTGTCTGATAAGAGTAAATCAGTAAAAACAGAAGCGAGTAATATGATTGAGAATTTTTTAAATAAGCTGAGGAGACAAAAATGATAGGCAAATTAAATCATGTAGCCATTGCTGTCCCTAATTTAGTAGAAGCTAGCAATATATATAGCAATACCCTTGGAGCAATAGTTTCTGAACCTATTGCAATGCCAGAACATGGTGTTACTACTGTCTTTGTAGAATTGCCCAATACAAAAATAGAACTATTGGAAGCTCTTGGTGATGATTCACCGATAGCAAAATTTATCGAAAAAAATCCAAAAGGCGGAATGCATCATATTTGCTATGAGGTTGAAGATATCTTTAAAGCTCGTGACGAGATGATTGCTAAAGGAGCAACCGTTCTTGGCTCAGGCGAGCCTAAAAATGGAGCTCATAATAAACCTGTAATTTTTATGCATCCAAAAGATTTTATGGGGACTCTGATAGAGCTCGAAGAAACCTAGAACTTAGAACCTAATTCTTACTTTTGCAGCCAATCGATTACCCTCAGGCTCTCTCCATGTGGTTCTTATTATTTTGGAAGTATTGGCTTGATCATCAAAATCATAACCACCGCCTCTAGTGTAAACAAAATAGAAATTAGATAAGGGTGCTATTTCATACTTATATCGAATCTGGAATGATATATTACCAATATTAATACTCTCTTCAGCTTGATTCTTTCTGACTAAAAAACCTGAACTATTAGCAAACCATCCTTCGCCTTTTTGGTTTCTAAAAGAAAGCATTTCTAATTTAACTTGCAATTCTTGCTTTTCACTCGGATACCATCTTGCTCCTATGTTCATATTGCTTCTAATCTGCTTGAATGTTCCATAATGATTGTCGTTTATGTATGTTAACCAATTAGTATTAGTGCCATGAGAAACCCTGAACCAAAATCTTAAATTATCTTGAGGTGTGTAAGAAAAACCCCCACCTATTCTTTTAGCCTCATTAGTGAATGAATAATAATCCCAAAATTCATAAGCCGTATTTAACTGATACTGCCAGAAACCATAGATACGGCTATGGTAAGAAAACTCTAAACTGTGACCAGCATCTTGCATTATAAATGGTGCTTCAAGACTTCCTCTTGTTATTTCATCGTCCTTGCCTTCCCCTTTAGCAAAAATATTGATGCCTAATGAGGAAGTATCTTTAAAGCTTTGCCGAAAGAAAAAAGTATAGAATTCATTCAAATTTTCATTATCTGCATTATTCTGGTCCCAATAATCAAAATTATAGGAACGATTATTTACGAATGAGTCTTCTGGAAAATCTGTTCGAGTGTAATTAACACTTGCTCCATATGAAGCTAAATTATTTCTCCATAAGTAACCCATATCATTGATATTGAGATCCTCATTAAAATAATAATACTCAGCACCATATTTCCATTCTTTAGATGGATTGAAAGAAACAGCTGTTCTGCTACCAAATCCAGCTTCATCTTCATTAGAATTGGATACCATTGCCAAACTTTCAATCTTTATTTTTGAACTTGGAAGATACTGATAGTCAATAGCATTAACAGTTGCTTGTCGATTGATAAAGCTTTTATCAGCATGAGTAACCATATATCCAATCTTATGGTCATCTTTTCGATGCAAGGTTCTGAATGCAAAAAAATCTTTTCCTTCACTAAAATTCTCATTCGATTCAAAGGCTGAGAATAATCCATAATCAGTTTTTTCACCAAGTTGTATGTATTTAATAGCGGCATCAATACCATTACTATTAACTTGATTATCTTCACATTCAGATACCAATTCATTACTTCCTCCTTCAGCAAGAGAATAGCGTGAACAATCATAATTTGGTGCATCTCCTATTCTTCTGGTATGGAGTAGTGAATACAACTCAAAGCCTGGGTACCAATCCAAACTGATATCAAACATGGACTGGCTTTGAGTAAAGAAAGGTCTCTTATCAGAATAAAATGTCTCCCTAGGTGAGAAATTAACAACAATATTATCACTTTCAACTTGCCCAAAATCAGGGTTTATTGTGGCGCTAATTTCACCGCCGCGACCATTGTTATAAAATACTTCTGCTCCTGCATCAAAGGATGAATCATCTTTGATAAAATCATTATTAGCCACTACATATGGGAAAAAATCAACACGGCTAGGATTGGACTTGACCACTTGAATTTTATGCAACTTAGATAAGAATTTTGGTCGTTGGGGGGTCACTTTTGGAAAAGCGACATAATTTCCTAGATACCTAATCTGTCGACTGACACTAAACCCTATGGTTCTTTTCTCACCCTCTTGCTGGCTCATAGGAACCATAGTCCAAGGAATAAAAAATTCAGAGTACCAATTTTCATCAGACTCTGAAGTCCTTGCGAACCATTCTCCATCCCAATCCTTATCTACTTGGTTCTCATTAGTGATCGTGTAATCAATTAATGAATTACTTAAAGAAACGCCAAGCATATAGCCTGTGCTTCCATTATTATCAAAATCAATAACAACTACATTTCTATCATAAGTTTGATGCAAGTTATCTCTCTGATGCTTTCTCCTATCTCTTGTTTCTTCGTCTTGTGCATTAATAAAGGCAACATACAATCCAGAATCATCAGAATAAAAAAGAGTTTGTGTTTTGTGAGGAGTGGGCTCTAAACTAAAAGGGACAGTTACATAAAAATCATTAAACACCTGTGCATCCTGCCATTCTTTTTCATTTAATTTTCCATCTATTATTATTTCAGCTTTTATTGATGGCATTACTATCAATATAAAAAGACTGATAAATTTAATTTTTCTAATCATATGTATGAATCTATTGGGTTAAATATATAACACTTTCTTCTATGCTCTCTGTATTGATGGCTGAACAATATTTAATCTCTTGACCGAAACCTCTAAAATTCTTTTTAGTTATTGATTCTAAATTAGGTCTTTTCTCGGCAGGACTCTTACCGATACCAATTCCTCCACCAAATTCAACAATAGTATCGATATCAAAAGCTATTGATGATTTCATGCAACCTAGCCAATTGACTGGTCTATATAACTGTTGAAACAATAATTCTTTGGTCAAGCTTCCATCTTTTTTATGTATATCAGTTGTAAAATTTGATAACACTTTAAATTTAGATAAGGTGAATTGGGCTTGATTTAAATCATTCATAAATTCGTCTGCCGCTTTTTTCATTAAGTCAGTATGAAAGGCGCCCTCTGTATCGAGCTTTACAGTTCTCTTTTTTGGAAATAATTCTGTACAAGCATTTTGACATAAGTCTATGTCTTGATCTGTCCCACCTATAACGGTTTGTTTTGCAAGATTAATGGTTGCAACTTGGCAATTATATCGTTCAGCAATGCCCATTGCTTCATCTTGCTCGAGTGGCATTGCTAACATTGAACCGTCACCAAATTGGCTCATAAGTTGTCCTCTTTTCCTAACTAAATTCAAGCCTTCCTCAAAAGAAAGCATTTCCGAAATTATTAATGCTGTGTATTCACCCAAACTATGTCCAGCAGCCAATATTGGTTGAATGGATTGACTCGTTAATTCATTAAATACCCTATAACATGCAATTTGATGAGTTAATAAAACAGGCTGCGTAAACTCGGTTAAACTAATTTTATGCTCGGGATCATTAAAAGAGAGTTCAGCCATATCATATCCGAGAATAGAAGACGCTTGATCGTATGTGTTCTTTGCAACACTATAATTATTATAAATATCATAGCCAATCCCTTGATATTGCGATCCTTGGCCCGGAAATATATACATTATATTCTTCATAATCTCTTATTGTTATTCTTTTATCGCACTATTAAACAGAGAATCATTCTTTTGGCAACCTATTTTTCTTCTATCTACTATCTTTCTCATAAATGTGACAGATGATATTGATTTAAATCAATTCAATATTTATTATTCTTTGATATAAATAAATGAGTTTATTAAGACCTATTTTGTAGATTTTTTTATATAATTCATAATCATTCTTGTAACATTTTGTAACTATAATAATTCATTCAATACAAATGGTAATATCATAAATTCTTTCAAATGGGAGTAAATACTAAATAATGAATAAAAAAAGAATAGCCGTCGTAGGTGCTGGTATTGGAGGTATGACGACAGCCGTAGCATTATCTCAAAAGGGTATGGATGTCACTATTTTTGAACAAGCACCCACTTTAAGTGAAGTGGGAGCTGGACTCACCATCACGCCTAATGCAACAAAAGGCTTGATGTATCTAAATTTAGGGAAAGAAATAGAAAAAATTGGTATGGCTCATGAACATCAGGGTGTGAGACATTACAAAACTGGTGAAATGATTGTCCCACTTCATCGTGGTAAAAAAATGCTAGAACAATACGGTGCTTATCAGTTTCAACTTCATAGAGCCGATATCCATGATGTCTTAATTAAAGAGCTTAAAAAAAATTCACCAGACTCTATTTTTGTTAATCATCAGCTTTGTGGTATCGAAGAAACATCTGAATCAGTCGAACTTAAATTTACCAACAACAAAAAATACGAATTTGATTTTGTCATTGGTGCTGATGGGAATAAATCAACTGTTAGAAACATTATTATTGGTGATGATGATCCAGAATTTGCAGGTTATGTTGCTTGGAGAGGTTTGGTAGCAACAAAAGACCTAAGTGAAGGTGATTTTGATGAATGTGGATCTTCAGCATTTATATCTCCAGGAAGAGTTTTTGCGAGATATCTAGTCAGAAATGGAGATATCTATAACTATGTTGGATTTCTAACAACCGATGAATGGGCCGAAGAAGGTTGGTCAATTCCGTCAAAAGTTGAAACTGTCCTTAATGTTTTTTCAGATTATAATCAGCAAGTTAAAAATATTATAGCCGCTACCCCTCCAGATCGATGTTACAAATGGGGTATTTTTACAAGAAAGCCAATAAATAAATGGTCTAGTGAAAAAGTTACCCTGCTTGGAGATGCGGCACATCCCGTAGTCCCATTCATGGGACAAGGAGCGACTATGGCAATTGAAGATGCTGTAGTTATCGGACGAATAATAGACGACTCTTCTAGCCCTAGTGAAATAATTAATCGTTATGAAAGTGCTAGAGTTGAAAGAGCACACTTTATAATGGAGCATTCAAAAAAAGCAGGAGAAAGATTTACAGGGGCTAATCCAGATAAGTACACTAAAGAAGATCATATGAACGAAGAAGAATTAGGACTTTTCAATTATGACCCAGGTAGTGTTATAGTTTAGTCATGCAAACAGTTAAAGAATTATTCTATAGACCTCCATTTGTTGGCTTACTTGCCTTTATAGTTGTTTTTATTACACAAGGCTTAGGCCATACTCTCATGGTCTTAGTAGAGCAGTTTTTTGGATCCAATTATCAGTACCAAGCAGCATTTATATTAGGTCTTCTAGGTTCAATTCTACTTTTTATTGGGATGAAAAATGATAAAGAAGTACCGGCAACTTGGTTGGGTTACTTTGCTGGATTTTTTCTTTGGACAGGATGGATTGAGTTTTCATTTGTCTTCTATGCAGAGTATTTAAATATCGTACAAATTCTTCCTGATGGCAGTATTAATAAATTTCCTGAATACTTAGTGATGCAATCCTCCATAGGTGTTTTGATGACAAGTCTCCTATATTTTTTCTTCAATCGAGAGACGAAATGTAATTTCTTTAGATTTTTCCAAAGAAATATGAAGCTTTCAACAGGAAGACCTACAAGGGGTTATAAGAGAAACTATGCCGCTGTAACGGCCATGGAAACAGTATATGTAATTTGGTTTTTTTATATTGTACTTTTATTACTATATGAAGATTCGTTTGTTGGAGACCAGCATCCTCTCACCTATGCATTTTTCTTTATCAATACCGCTTGGTCCTTATTCCTAGTCTATCGACTCAGTAAATTCTGGAATGTAACAAGAGCAATTCGATACGCAATACCAACTGCAATTATTGCTTATACCTCTTATGAAATCATAGGGCGATGGGGAATCTTAGTAGAGTTTTGGGTCTACCCTCAAGAATATATGATTGAATTAGCTACTATTATAGGAGCTATTTCTTTAGGAATATTGATCGCTGTCTTCACCCCTACGGGTCAAAAAGAAAAACTCAATAAAGAAAAAGATCAAGGCTAGATTAATGTATATCAATTTTTGGTATGTAGCCGATGAGAGTAAAAATATTACTGAAAAACCATTAAAAAAGAAAATGCTTGGGCAGAACTTTGTCTTATTTAGAGACAGCAAAGGAAAAGTCAATTGCCTAAGTGATGTTTGTATTCATCGAGGTGGTTCCCTCTCTGGAGGAAACGTAATTGATGATTGCATTCAATGTCCTTATCATGGATGGCGTTTTGATGGAAACGGAACTTGCCAAAAAATCCCTTCGCTAGGTACAGATGCAAAAATTCCAGCAAGAGCGAAAGTTGATTCTTATCCTACTGATGAAAAATATGGTCTGGTTTTCTGTTTTCTTGGAGATATTCCTGAAAAAGAACGTTGTCCAATCATGGAAGTTAATGAATTCGAGGAAGAAGGTTGGCGAGCTACAACCCAATACTTTCAATTTGATATCGACTATAAACGATCAATAGAAAATGGGATTGATGGTGCGCACAACGAATTTGTTCATCCTACCCATGGTTTTTCTGGAGAAGATGGTGATTATAAATCACCGCCTATAAATATTACAGAAACAGAATGGGGTACTGGTTTTTTTAGTCAGATGTTTGCACCTCCATTAAAAGAAAAGAAGATGCGTGAAGCCTCAGGTCGGAATAAAAATGCAGTCATGGAAGCAGGAACTGGTCATCATGGAATATCAATGTTATGGACTCACATTCATCCAACAGCAGATATCTTTATTCATCAATACATGTATGAAACGCCAATAGATGAAACGAGCACTAATCTTTTTCTTATTAATACTAGAAACTTCCTGATTGAACCAGAACATGATGAAAGAGTCATGGAACGCAATCAAGTAGTGGCGCTCCAAGACCGTGATGTACTTATAAATTTGCAGCCAAAATTAACTCCAGAAACAATAAAAAATGAGTTTTTTGTAACTATGGATAAGCCAATAAAACGCTACAGAAAACTCTTGGATCAATGGGAGAAAAAAGGATGGAGAATTAATAGCAATCTGGTTAATCAAAATAAATTATCTCATGCATACGCAATTCCTAGCCCAGAAAGAAGAAAGAAGAAAGGATGGGTTGTTGACTCGATACCTCTTATATAAACTTAAAATAGGATATTGTTACAATTAGTTACTAATTGATTTATAAAAATTTAATAACTAATACTATAATTAATTAATTTTTTTACTCTAGGAATAATAATGTATATAAATTTTTGGTACCCTGTTTGTCTTAGTGAAGAGCTTAAAGAAAAGCCCTTGAAAGCAACGATACTTGGTCTTGATTTTGTGGCTTTTAGAGACAGTAATGGAAAAGCTCATTGCCTAAGTGATGTTTGTATTCATCGAGGTGGCTCCTTGTCAGGAGGACTTTGCCATACAGAAGATAACACCGTTGCTTGTCCTTATCATGGTTGGCGATTTGATAAAACGGGAAAATGTATCAGAATTCCTTCTTTAGGTCTTAAGGGTAAGATTCCAGCTAGAGCAAAAGTAGACAGTTACCCAGTTATTGAAAAATACGATATTATTTTCGCATTCCTAGGAGATCTTAATGAAGAGGAAAGACCTCCTTTATATGAAATAGAAGAATATGGAGCAGATGGTTGGAGAGCTAATAAAACAATCACAATAGATCTAAATTATAACTATGAGCGATCTATTGAAAATGCTCTAGACCCAGCTCATAATGAATTTATCCATCCAACTCATGGTTTTGAGGGATCAAAAAATGATTATCAAGTCAATCCATCTAAAATTACTGAAACAGCTTGGGGGGCCAATTTTGAACAATTATTTGATGCACCTCCACTAGACCAAGATGTCTATGGTGAAACTGCAAGGGAAGAATCTGGCGAATTGACTGTGTTTGGTGGTTATCATGGTCCAAATGTGGTCATCACACAAATCCATACAAAAAAAGAAATTAATTGGTTTCATCAATATTTCTTTGAACAGCCCATCAATCAATTCCAAACTAAAGTGTTTTTTGTCAATATGAGAAATTGGATATTAGAGGAAAAATGGGATGATATGGTAATGGAAAGAAATCTTGTCATCGCTGGGGAAGACATAACTGTTATGACTGACCTCAGACCACAAGTTACTCCAGATACAATGACAAAAGAAGTTCTGGTTCCTGCAGATTTAATTATGGGGCAATATAGAAAAACCATGAAAGGTTGGGAATCTAAAGGTTACAAGATTGATAGTGAGACTCTTGATAAAAATAAACATAATATGGCTTTTTCAATTCCCTGTCCTGCTAGAAAAAAAGAAAAAAACTGGGTACTAGACCCCATACCATTAATTAATGCTAAATAGTTAATCAGTTTCTTTTTTGGTATTAAATACTCGATCCATATACGATTCATTTTCTGACACTGGTAAGGACTCTTTCTCAGGAATAATACCAGAGAGTGCTTTAGCCAATTCCTTCTTAAAATCCAATTGCATTTGCCTTGAAATCTGTATCCTTTGTGCTTGAGGAGATCCAGCACCATGCAGTGATTCAGTTAAATAACCTACAGCATTTCTACCTAAAGTCATATTTTCTATCAAACGCAGTATTCTGATACGATCCTCAGGATCTAGATTAGACTTGGTTGCTAAATACTTCTTGATAATTTTTCCTAAATTAGGATGCTTTAAATCTTTCTCAGATGGCATGGATGCGACTAGTCCGCCAGCTAGATCTTGTGCTAAGCGACCAATATCATAGGTAAACTTAGTTACATGATGCTTACAAACATTAGCAAGCAAATCATCATTAATAAATACGCCTGATTTCAATTTCTTAGCTTGATAACTAGATGAAATACCTGTTCCATAAATGGTCTCATTGAGATGAGTCATTTCAGTCAGCTTGTCTTTAATATGAGAGGCTTTCTCCACTCCATTGTATTCTGCAATTGCTGCTGCAGCGCCAATTAAAACATCACCAACGCCTGATTTACAAACATAACTTCGCCTGTGATAACAAGTAAATCTTTCAACTAGGCTGGCAGAGAAATCATATTCTCCATCCATAAAAATTAGTTCATTAGGAATGAATACTTTATCAAAAACCACAAGAGCTTCCTGGCCTGCATAATTATTATTGCCAGCATCAATTGGAGTGTTATCCATATGTCGTTCATCCCCAGATTGCCTGCCATAAATGTAAGTAATTCCCTTTGCATCAACTGGAATAGCTCCAACAATTGCATACTCCTTATCATTCTCTGTTAACCGAAGAGTGGGCATTACAATCATCCAATGTGAATTAATGACTCCCGTTTGATGAGCTTTAGCTCCTGTGATAAATACTCCATCATCATTTCTGTCTATAACATGAACAAAAAGATCAGGGTCTGATTGTTGATGAGGTAATAAAGATCTATCTCCTTTGACATCTGTCATTGCACCGCCAATGACTAAACCTTGCTTCTGTATAGTTGTTAAAAAACTGATAAATCTATTGTGATAATTTGTTTTATGACTTTCATCAATATCATAAGTAACTGAGTGAAGGCTATTAATGGCATCCATTCCAACACATCTTTGAAAACATGTACCGGTTAATTGACCTAATTTTCTTTGCATCTTATTTTGCAAAATTAAATCTTTCTCGCTTTCTGCAATATGCAAAAATCGATTAATCCGTTGTTTGGTATATGGTGAAAAAGCACTTGCTAAATCAGGATTTTCATTAGCAAGATCATAGGTTTTAGCTAATGCATTAATAGACGGTCTGATTATGGGATGCTCTACTGGATCTTCAATGAGCTCCCCAAATAAATAAACATTCAGCTCTCTATTTTTTAAACTCTCTATATATTCTTTACCACTTGAAATTATATTTGTCATAAAAATTATTATATCAACTTAGATGGATCAAGTATTAAGTAAGATTTATAAACACATTGATTAACATTAACCAATAAAGATAATAAACTTAGTCTATATATAAAAAAGGTCATTCTTTTGAACAAAATAAAAACAGAATTTTGCACCCTCCAAGGCAAATGGGGTAGAAGACAAGTTAGATACTTAGTATCAGGTACAGGCCCAATTATTTTTCTTCTGCATCAATCGCCCAAATCAGCTGATGAATATAAACCACAAATCAATGAATGGGCATCAGAATTTACAATTATTGCTCCAGATACACCAGGTTATGGTGGCTCTGATCCACTTGATGCTGAAAATATTACAATTCAAGATATTGCTGAAGCTACCATTGAGTTAGCGGACTCATTAGAAATTAATCAATTCGGATTATATGGTTTCCATACAGGTGCAAGCATCTCAATTGCTATCGCTCATCAATTTCCGGAAAGAATTTCTTCGATTGCTTGCAATGGAGTTGTTGTTCTAGAAGACAGTGCTTTAAAAAAAATCATGAAAAACTATCTGCCACCTTTTATACCTCAATGGGATGGGAGTCATTTAACCTGGCTCTGGTCAAGAATGAGGGAACAGCTTATTTTCTTTCCATGGCACGAGAGAACACAAGAAGCTAGAATGAATTTTGATATTTCTCCTCCAGAAATACTGCATGAAAATACGCTGGAATTTTTGAGATCGGGTGACCATTATAGAACAGCTTATGGTGCAGCTTTTCAGTATAGAAATGAGAAGTTTGTTCCTCAATTAACCATTCCAAATTTTATCACAGCTGCTGATTCTGATCCCCTAAGTAAATCTCTAAAAAGGCTCAAACCTTCAAGTATCTCCATTATAGAAAATTCACTGAATCACCAAGAAGCATTGGAAAAATCAAAAAAGCATTTATTAAAATTCCCAGCTTCATCTCACTATAAGAAACAAGAACAAAAATCATTGGATGGTGAGCTCTTGAACTCAATTATCCACTGCAAAGAAGGAGATATTAGCCTTAAAAAAAACTTTAATGGTCAAAAAGAATCATTATTCATTATCCATCCTGCAGGAGGATCATCAAAAACAATAAATTATCTAACGAATCCAATTGCAAAGAGTAAGCCTCTAATTTCAATTGATTTGCCTGGACATGGAGAGTCTTTTAAGGATTTGAAAATAAAACAATTAATGTCATTGAATACAAATATTATTCAACAAGTTTTTGATCATCATTGTACTCAATCTGCAACAGTGATTACTATAAATGACAGTTGCTCTTTGTCTATTGAATTGGCTTTGAAATCTAAAGCAATAATCAATCAACTCATACTGATTGAACCCTGGTTTTTGGACAAAATTGAGATTGATGATTATTTAGAATATGGCTTTCCTAAGATAGAATTAGATTGGGCTGGAGGACACCTTTTGAAATATTGGCATATGATCAGAGACTCAAAACTTTTTTGGCCTTGGTATAAAAGAGAAGCTTCTGCAATCATATGGGAAAAACCTAATATCGATGAAAATCAACTACAAATTGAATTAACTGAGTTGATGCGAGCAAGTTCATACTGGAGAGCAAATTTACGTGAGCATCTCGTTTACAGTTATGAAGATAATTTGAAACAACTAAGAGTACCTTTATTCATTGCTGCTAAAGATTCACATCCATTGATAAAGAAATATCAATCTCTGACTAAAGAATTAAATAATTGCTCATTAATACAGCTCCCAGAGAATAACAATGAATGGGGTGAGATCATTCTATCCAAGATATAAATAATTCATTAGCAGTTACATTTACTGTGTTGCATGATAATATTTTTTAATCTCTTAATTTCTCTCAACAGAGGAAATATAAATAACTCTAAGGAAAATAGATGAAAGATAAACTAGGGCCAATATTCTTAGCAGAAGGAATAAGTAGGACCAATGTTATTACTTTTTTCTATTCCTGTTTTATCTGTATAGGGCTGCTAGCTGGAATGAATTTTGTACAAGGCTATATACTTACCGTAGTCCTAGACATTCCTATGTCAGGACAAGGAACCATTACTGGTAATTTAGCGTTTGCACAAGAAATTATAGCTATTGCACTCATTGGGCCATTCGGAATTCTTTGCGATCGCATAGGTAGAAAACCTGTTTTTGTTTTTGGAACTCTTCTGATCTCATTGGGCTTTGCAATTTATCCTTATGCCAGCACATTAACAGAACTATTTATTTTTAGAACATTCTTTGCAATTGGTGCTGCATCATTATCCTGTGTTTTAGCTGTTGTTACTGGAGATTATCCTGCAGAGCAATCAAGAGGAAAATTTGTCAGTGCTCATTCAGTTCTTAATGCTTTTGGTGTACTTGGGTTTGCTATTATTTTGGGATTTCTACCTAAAAGCCTTGAAAGCAATGGTTTTGAACCTATTGAGGCTGCCAAGTTGACAATGCTATTAGCGGCTATAATTGGTTTAATTTCGGCATGGGTTTTCTACAAGGGACTAAAAAGTGGAGTACCAAATGAAGATAACTCAAAACAGAACGCCAAACCAGACACCAAAGACCTTATAAAAGTTGGCCTCAAGTCAATGAAAAACCCTAGAATTACTCTTTCATTCGCAGCCACCTTTTTGGCCAGAGCTGATGTTTCAGTGAACGGTTTATTCATCTCGCAATGGGCAATTACGAGTGGTTTTGCTATGGGACTAACGCCTGCAGAATCAATGGGGAAAGTAGTTCCAGTCATTGTTATTACAAATCTAATCAGTGTATTTTGGGCATTTATTTTTGGATGGATTATTGATCGTATTAACCGAGTTGCAGCGATGACTATTGCTATGGGAATGGGAATGATGGCTTATTCTTTAATCATGACTGTTGATTCCCCTCTTGATATGAGTAATTTACCAGTTTTTATTCTAATTTCTTGTAGTGCAATTGGCACGGTAGTTGCTACTGCAAGCCTTATAGGACAAGAAGCGCCCATTAGAGAAAGAGGCACAGTAATTGGTTTTAGTTCATTCTTTGGTGCTATTGGAATTTTGATTGCTACATCAGTTGGTGGTCGTCTATTTGATATTTCTCCAGCAGGACCATTTCTATTGATTGCTTCTGTGAATGCTATTTTATTTATAGCTTCTGTATTTATATTGATTAAGTCACCTGGTAAAAACTTCAAAAAAGATCAAGAAACTACATAGCAATGATAAAAAAAGCCTATGCAGATACCTCAGCTGGTCAATGCCACTACCGCTTTACAGAAGGCGATGGTCTACCCATTATTTTTCTTCATCAAACACCAAGCTCTTCATTAATGTTTGAGGCAATGATGAAACAACTGAGTGGAATGAACATGTATGCCATTGATACACCTGGTTTTGGACAAAGCTTTGACCCCATTGGCACTCCTAAAATTGGTGATTATGCAAGATGGATAATTGAAGTAATCGATTTCCTTAATCTTGATCAGTTTCATTTATTTGGACATCATACCGGTTCATCATTAGCAACACAGATAACCTTAGAACGACCTAACAATGTTATGTCTTTAAGTATGATTGGTCCTTTTTTTGCTGATAAAGAAGAAAAAATTGAATTACTAAAAAATATGAATACTGATTGGTCACCGGATGAAAATGGTGATTTTCTCAATACTGTCTGGCATTTAACTGGAGAGGTTCTTGGTGCTACTGGCAATTTAGCATTACAACATAGAGAAACACTTGATGCACTTAGAGCTCATTATTCCTCACATCAATCTCATCATGCAATATGGGATCAGGATCTTATTAATTCATTTAAAAGTATAAAATGTCCCTGTCTGGTTATGTGTTCAAAAGACGATGTCATGTATCCATTCTTTAAAAAAACGAAACTCATTAAATCTGATTCAACAACTCATGAAATAAAAGGAAAAAATCTTGGACCCGATTTAGATACAGAAGCTATTGCAAATAAATTCAAATCATTTATAAACACTATAGAAATATTATGAATGATCATAAATTAAAAACTCTGTCTTCAATCACTAGCTGGATAGTATTCTTGCTATTTTTAGTTGTCTTTAAGAATATGTCTGAAACACCGACCGTACCAACTGAATCTCCAGAGAGATTACTTCTACGTAATTTTCACATAGCAACAGGGTCATTGTTATTTGTGTGCAGCTTTTTTAGAATAGCACTTTGGTTCATCTTTACCCCTCAGAATAATAATTCTAAATTACCGGATTTTGCTTACGCACAAATTCATGTCCTTCAATTTAGCCTTTATTGTGCTTTTATTGCACAAGGTATCTCAGGAATGATGAGCGCATGGTGGGATGGATTGATTCAATTTGTTCCAGGTATCGATACTATCAACCATGGATTATGGGTCACAGTTGGCTATTTACACAGTGCTTTTGGTTTTTTTTATATCACTCTAATTCTCTTTATTATATTTTTTAGAATTTATCACATGATTCGTTATCGGGTTTTTAGCTTGAATATATTTGCCTAATTATTATGAAAAAATACCTTAAAACAGCAAAAAAACGTCATTGGTTATTGATTATTATTCTTTTATCAGTTTCCTTTTACTTACCCTTTCTTATTTTTGGAGCTTACCCTTTTGCTACAAAAACTAATCTATCTGAAGAGGCTATCAGAGATTTAACTTCTGAAATCAATTTACCTAATTACTATGATTCTAATTCTTCCTATCAGAAAATGCTTCCCAAGCTAACAAAACAACAAAAAGTTCTAGAAGAAAATGCTTTCAAAAACTGGGATGGTGGAAAATGTAGGTTCTGCCATTCAATCAAGAGCGGTGATCGAGATCGAATGGCCCCAAACTTAAATCAAATTTTTGGTAAGCCCGCAGGTGTTGCTAAGAACTTTACTTATTCAGAAGCTTTAATTCAACAACGAGAGAGTGGATTAATGTGGACACCTGAGACAATCGATGGTTTCATATCCAATCCACAACAATATATTCCTGGAAACAGAATGAAAGTTGAAGGAATTGAAGATGAGGCAACTAGAAAATTAATAATCAATCATCTTTTAAGAGAGTCAAAATAAAAAGTTACGAAATGTTACGAATGTTTAATAGCAAGAATGGGAAAATAATCACTGCTTATTCTCATTCATAAAAAATAGTTTTAAAGGGAGAAAAAAATGTCAATACAATTTGAGACTGAAATAAATTTTCAATCCAATACATGGAATAGAGATGCTTGGGCGAGAATTCAAGCTGATCTTGATTCTGAAAAAGAATCAATCTGTTATACCACAGGACAAATCTTGGGTGTCAAACCAGGTGAGGCTGTTAAACAATTATGTGGTTTCGAAACTTTTTTATGCACGCGATTAATGCCGGCAGCTGAAGATGGAAGCATTAGACGACTAAATAAAGAAGTCATTTTCTATACTGATTCCAGAACAGGACAAATGATTGATCAATGGACTAATCCATGGACTGATGAAGTGGTTGATGTTGTTCATGTAGCCAATGACCCCTTTAACTATACTATTTCAGAGTGGCTGATTCTTGCACCTGAAGATTTTGGTGGTGGAGAAAAAGGTGAACCGAGAAAAATACCTTTGCTATTTCCTTGGAAGCGATCAGGAGATGTTATTACTTTGAATACTGATATGCATCTGTATTACCCCAATGCACTTCAACCGGATAAATGGGTTAGAGAATCATCTGGTAAAATGGCACAAGTTTCTGAAATGATGCGATATTTTGTTTCCGCTAAAGATCTAGAAAATCCAGAATTAACCTCAGTTGATTACACTGGTACTTGGAATAGAATTACTCCTTGGTTACCTTGGATGCTTATGGGTCAAACTCCAGGTCACTGTTTGTATATGAGTACAATGTTGAAATCAGATAACATTGATATTATTCCAAAACATATTAGGGATTTTTCAGAAGAAAGGTACCCTGGGATGTTATCTGCACCTACAGAGGACTATGGACCAAGTATTTCAAGCCTAGAGTATTATTCAAGAGAACAAACTCCAGCACCACCATTGGAAGATTAAAACCTAACACTCATTAAAAAAATAGCTGATGAATAAGAATAATTATCCATCATCTCAGCAAGCTTGGTATGGAGTAGTTATACTCACCCTTGCCTATATTCTTTCTTTTCTAGATAGGCAATTACTGTCTCTGGTTGTGACCGATGTAAAATCTGACCTCAACTTGACTGATAGTCAAATGAGCTTAATACTTGGTTTTGCATTTGCTCTTTTCTATACCACCATGGGTATACCAATTGGAAGGCTGGCTGATAAAAAAAGTAGAAGAACAATCATAGGCATTGGAATCACTTTTTGGTGTTTTATGACGGCAGCAACAGGTATCGTCAAAACATATATCCAATTATTTATTGCAAGAGTTGGGGTTGGTGTCGGTGAAGCAACACTAAGCCCAAGTGCTTTATCAATGATCAGCGATTACTTTCCAAAAGAAAAAAGAGGCACAGCAATGGGATTTTTCAATATGGGAGTATCTGTCGGTTCAGGTATTGCATTAATTCTGGGTGGCCAAATAGTTGCCTATTTTGCTGATTTTCCACCTATTATTCTACCGATAGTAGGACAAATCTATGAATGGCAAGCCTTATTTATCTTTATAGGAATACCTGGCTTATTGGTTGCACTACTAATGGCTTCGATTAAGGAACCATCCAGAAAAGGGATAATGACAGTTGTTAATAAAAGTGGAGATTCAAGCGAAGAGATCTCTATTAAAGAAACCATACGATTTATTTATCAAAGAAAAGAAGCCTATGGATGGCTATTCTTATCCATGGCCTGTTCAGTTTTAATTGGGTATGCTTTTCTTTCTTGGTTACCCACAATGTATATTCGTGCATACAGTGCTTCTATACCCACTATCACTTTGTGGTTAGGCTTTGCATTTCTAATAGGAGGTCCTTTTGGAGCTACTATGAGTGGTTGGCTTGGTGACAAGTTATACAAAAAATATAACAATAGTTCCCATGTTATGCTCTTTGCATACAGTATGATTATATTGACTATTGCAGCAGTCTTAGTTCCATTGATGCCAAATTATCAAACAGCGACACTAATGTTTATGCCACAAATTGTCATGGCCGCCGGCCAAACAGCACTAGCTCCTGTGGCTATGATTAATATCACTCCAAATCAAATTAGAGGGCAAGTCACTGCAGTCTATTTCTTTGTTATTAGTATGACGGGTTATACACTTGGACCAACAAGTGTGGCATTGATCACTGATTTTGTTTTTAAAGATGAAAGTTTAATTACCTACTCCATGTCTATCGTTTCACTAGTGGTCGGTTTAATTGGTATTTACGCAGGCTTTAAGTCGCTCAATTACTTTCGTGAACAGCCTACAATTATAGATATAGACTAAGAGACGATTTGTTTACTAAATAGAGCCTCAATGGTTTTTTCATCGCAACCAATTTCTCTTAAAATCTCTTTGCTATGTTCTCCGATTTCAGGAACTGGATGATGCAAATCAAACCTTTGATCCTTCATTTCAATAGGCAAGGAAGGAAGTTTTGTTGTCATTTCTTTATAGGGAACCTTAATATCAATTAAACCATTTGAGGCATTTAGATGTTCATCATTAAATAAGTCCTCAGGTTTTGAAATAGGAGCGAAAGGTAGTCCAGTCTGGTCTAATTTTTCCATTAAATCTGCCTTATTATAGTTTTTAAATAAAGCTTGGATATGCGGAATAATGATATCTCTTTTCTCGACCCTGCCTGCATTGAGATCCATCTCTTTGTCTTCAATGAATTCATTGATTTCAAAAGATTCACAGAATAATTTCCATTGTCCATCACTGACTACACCTACAAATACTTTCTCTTCATCTTTGGTCTCAAAAATATCATACACCGCCCAGGCGGAAACTCTGACCGACATTGGTGGAGGCGCAGAACCAGTAGTAGCCGTTTGTGCCATGTGCTGTCCCATCAAATATACTACATTTTCATAGAGTGCACTTGTGACCTTCTGACCTTTATCAGTTCTATGTCTCTCTTCTAAGGCGGCCATTATTCCAATGGCACCAAACATACCACCCATAATATCAATGACAGAAGAGCCAGCCCTTAGAGGTCTACCTGGTGGTCCTGTCATATAAGCCAAACCGCCCATCATTTGAGCTACTTCATCTAAGGCTGTTCTGTGTTCATAGGGCCCTTTCAAAAATCCCTTCGCTGAACAATAAATAATACGTGGATTTAATTTCTCTAAATCATCATAACCTAGACCCAGTTTATCCATAGCGCCAGGTCTGAAGTTTTCGATAAAAACATCAGCATTACTAAGTAGCTTTGTAACTATTTCTTTCCCTTCAGGAGTTTTAATATCCAACGCTATGCTTTTTTTATTTCTATTGTAGGTGAGAAAATAGCCAGAACCTGATTGCTTTAGATTTCTTGTTTTATCGCCCCCTATGGGCTCTATTTTTATAACTTCTGCCCCCAAGTCACCAAGTATTGCACCAACAGCGGGTCCCATAACCATATGAGTCATTTCTATCACTTTAATTCCTGATAATGGTAATTCCATAATTCTTCCTATTGTTTTTTTAACTTTAATAATGAATATTTTACTATTCTAATTAATATTATGTTTATATATATCTCACAAAATTATCATGAAAAAAAATCAAGAAAAAGAATTAGAGGCAGCTGTTTTTAAAAGGCTAATAGATCATTTAAAAAATCAAACCGATTTACAAAATATAGACTTGATGAATCTTACTGGTTTTTGTAGAAACTGCCTCAGTAAGTGGTATTTAGAAGAAGCTCAATCTAGGAATATTAATATTAACAACGATCAAGCAAAAGAGATTATTTATGGAATGCCTTATGATCAATGGAAAGAAAAATATCAACAACCAGCGACTGAAGAACAGTTAGCAATAATGAAAAATAAAGTTAAAAAATAGTGGAACAAAAACCAAAGATTGCATTGGATAAAGTTATATTAATCATTGGTTTGGTTATTTATGGTACTGGGTTTTCTCTTTTGTATATAATATTTGCCCCACTATCTAGAAGTATAGGTATTACAACCAATCAATTTGGAATCCTGATTGCAATCTCAAATGTTGCCTTAGTTTTTTCTTCTTATTATTGGGGTAAAAAAAGTCAAACAATTGGAAGAAAACCTGTTTTTATTATTGGTCTTTTTTCTTACGCAGTCGCTTACTGTTTATTTGCTTTTGGTATACAAATTGGTATTTGGAAAATATTGGCACCCATGCAACTATTTATAATGTTATTTATAATCCGGCTAATTTATGGAAGTATGATTGGCGGTATACAGCCTTCTGCAGTTGCCTATATGTCAGACAATACAAAGCCATCTGAAAGAGCTAAAGGAATGGCATTAATTGGTATGGCGTCAGGAATAGGGACTATGATAGGACCAGTTTTAGGAGGTGGTCTAGCATTTATACACCCCTTATTTCCAATGTATGTTGGTGCACTGATAGCTATTTTTGGTGGATTTCTTGCTATGAAATATTTAAAGGAACCTGAAGTAAGAAATCTAGAATCTCCAAGCTCTTCCCTCAGATTTTATGATAAAAGAATTTTTCCTTTTCTATTTGGATGGTGTATTGCTTTTTTAGTGTTTACAGGAACTCAAGTTATAGCTGCATTTTTTATTGAGGATAAATTAGGAGTAATTGGTCAAAGTGAGATTATTAAAGCAACAAGCATCTCGCTACTCTCCATGGCTTTGACAACAACCCTTATGCAAGCTGTAGTCTTACAAATATTTAGTATTTCTTCACAAACATTATTAAGGATCTGTTTCTTAATTTTTGGATCAGTTTTAATAGCCATAACTCATGTAGAAAATTTATCTCAGTTTTATCTAGCGTTTTCAGGAATTGGAGTGGCATTCAGTATGATTACTCCAGGGCTTAATGCAGGAGCAACCCTAAGCGTTGAGTCTAATGAACAAGGAGAGGTAGCTGGTCTTCTAGCTGCAGCACCAGTGGTTGGAATGATCTTTGGACCACCTTTGGGAGCTTTTCTCTATAACCTAGATATGACTTATCCTTTTTATTATGGAGGATTATTAACTTTGATTTTAGGTGCTTATTTTCAATTTATAAAAATACCTAAAGATCATTTTCAATAAATATTTAGGTTTTATTCGCTTCAGTAAAACCATCGGAAGCTTGTTCATTTTTCTCATCTTTTCGCCATATTTGTCTAGGCCCAAAACCATCTTTCCTAAGAAAATGCTCTGTATAAACGATTCTATCTGGATCTAACTTCATTAAGGTGTATTCTGGTGCTTTATCAAATCCAGTTCCAATTTCTGCTGCAGATGCTTGCCATCTAAAAATACCCATACCATACTTCCATTCTTCTGTGCCAGGCTCCAATAATTCAGCTCTACCAAATAATTGTGCCCCTTGTGCTGCAACCCAGCCAGCCATTACACCAGCGACAGCAAAAGAAACTCTTGGATCACGTTGCATAGCTTTTAATTTAGGACTACCAGGCTGAGGAAGAACATATATGGCCATGTTATCAGCGTAGAATTCCAATGGACTAACAATAGGACCATTCAGACCAAGTGTTCCTAACATGCCGATATTACCTAAGGTTAGAGCTCTTTGTATCTTATGCTCTAGTTGGTCTCTTGGCAGTTGTTTAGTTGTCCAAGGAATTTGTTCCAGCCATGGATGTGCTTGACTCATTTTTTTTCTCCTATTGTTTTATTAAACTTAAATTATTCTTTACGCGTACAGTTGACGCTCAATTATTATTTTATGAACTATTGCTCGCTTTTTTTCGGCTCAGCCAAGTATAAATAGCCATAAGTAATACTAGAAAATTCATACCTCCCATTAATAAAAATGGTCCAGTATAAATATAATCAAATAAAATACCGCCTACTCCTCCAGCAATAATTTGCCCAATAGCACCGCACATAGCGAAAGCACCGAAAACCGTTCCCCTAATAGTAATCGGTGCCGTTTTTCCTATTAATGTTGTGGATGAAATAATGCATGCACCCTCTCCAGCACCCAATATTATAGCTATAGGTATAATTGTATTAGACATAGGATCATTAACTAATCCCATCATGGTATAACCAATTGTGGATAAGCTAAATGCAATCATAACACCATAGATTCTATCAATACGGTCCATAATAAAACCAAAGATAGGTGAAGTTATTAAAACAGTACCGGCTATAATAGGAATCACAAATGCCCCTCTTGCATAGCCTTGATTAATTGAAAGGCCATTATCCAAAGCAAAGTTGGACATCCATAAAAATGTAAAAATGCCAACTACGAAAATATCACCTCTTGCTGCAGCTGATGCTACAAAAGCCAATCTTATTCTTGAATCTGATTTTGCAGCAAAAAGTCCATCTCGAAATAAATTTTTTAGTGAAGATCTAGAGGGTTTACTTTGCCTTGAACCTGGTTTTAGCATCGTTGCAACTAGTATTGCAGCAGTCAGACAAATAAAAGTTCCAATCCAAAGCGTATAAGTTCCTGATTGAATTGCATCAAATCCTTTTTCTTGGAAAATAGCTGGCATCTTTGTTAAAAATAAAGAAGTAATAGTAATTCCCAATCCTTGGAATAAACCCATAAATCCATTCCATTTAGCTCTGGATTTTTCCTGAGGATAATCTCCTGTATAGATTATTAAAACAGTTGATGCAGCTGACACACCAATAGCAAATAAAGCTCTAATTAAATAAAGGTGATATAACTCAGTTGCTAGTGGAAAACAAAAATAAGCCACAGACATTAATAATAATCCAAGAGAGAAAACAGGTTGGCGACCAAGTTTATCTGCTAATGCGCCCATTAAAGCTGTAAGTGAAAGAATGATTAATTCTTGCATAGTACTTATCGAGCCGACAACAGTACCTTGAATACCTCTTGCTATACCCAAATGCTCAGAAAGAATATACGGTTGCATGAAATTCATAAATGCAAATACTGAAGTATTGAGCATGGCAACAGGAAAAAAACTCAAAGCATTCATCCTGCCTACATTAGGCATAAGAAATAAAGGTCCGATTTTTTTAAACTCTTCTTTGATTACACGTTGTTCATTTATTTAAATTTAACTCTGACTATACTAACATTAGAAAGTAGGTAGCGAACTGAGATTTTTCATTCGTAAAAAAAGGACAATTAATGTATACAAACGTTTGGTATGTTGCAGCTAGAAGCAGTGACTTATTAGACGAGCCCTTATATGTTCAAATGCTAGGTTCTGATTTTGTTTTGTTCAGAGATAATAAAGGAACACCTGTTTGCTTGAATAATGTCTGCCCTCATAGAGGAGCAAGCCTTGCTAATGGCAGTCTGAGCAAAGAAGGCTTAATTGCATGCCCATTTCATGGTTGGGAATTCAATGGATTAGGCCAATGCATTCGAATGCCTTCTATTGGCAATGAAGATCCTAAAAAAGCTGCCCCAGGTGTAAAAATTGATTCCTATCCAACCAAGGAAAAACATGGACTTATTTGGACTTTCCTTGGAGATGATTTAGAAAATGCAAACCCTATTTTTGATATCCCTGAAATAAATGATCCGAGCTATACTGTTTTAGAACATGACGTTGTATTTGAATCCAACTTTCATACAGCTAAATTTAGCAATCTTGATTACGTCCATCTTCCAGTGGTTCATGGTATAAAATTTGAAGACCAAGATAATCCATACCGTCCTCCTCCACATGTTGTTGAAAAAACTGATTATGGCTTAACTGCTCATATAGAAACTGATTCCACACCTAGCGAAGGTAAGTGGGAAGGCATTCGAGAAAAAGGCACTAGAGTTAAATCAATTCTAAAATATTTTACAGCGGGAGCAACATTAAGAGGTGAGGTAGAGATTGGTGCTATTAACTCTGGTCAATTCAATGCTTTTTATGAGTTTTCAACGCCCATTACACAAACCTCAACAATGATGCGATATTATTTTTTTAGAAACTTTATGACCGATAAAAAAATGGATGATTTTGCTCTAGAAAGGAACCTTAAAAATATTTATGAAGATAAAGCTATAGCTGAAGCACAAGAACCAAAATATGGACCCAATGATATGCCTAATATTGTTGGGAGACATGAAGATACTATTCTCAAAGTATACTGGGAGTTAATGCATGAAATGAGAGATAAGGGTTGGCAAATTGATAACAAGAAATGGAATCAAATGACTACTGAAGGTAAGTATTGCGTTATGCCTTCTATTGATCGAAAAAATAGTAATGAAAAATGGGGATACCCAATGATACCAAGGTTGAAAAATACATGAGTCGTCTAGGAACTATTCTTATTACAGGTTCTAATCGAGGGATTGGACTGGAATTTGTAAAGCAATATTCTTCAAGAAATTGGGATGTTATTGCTACTTGCAGAAATACAAGCCAAGCTGAAGAATTAATTGAGTTGTCAAAAAATCACGATAATCTTGATTTGATGAATCTTGATATCACCAATCAAGAGAGTGTTCAGGAAGTAGCAAATAAATTAGATGGAAAACCAATAGATATATTGATTAATAATGCTGCGTATTTAGGAGCACCTGATCCTCAAAAATTCGGCCAGATTGATTATAGTATGTTTACGGAAAGTTTTGAGGTCAATGCTATTGGTCCAATTCGTATTACTGAAACACTAATTGAGAATGTTCGAAAGTCGAATATGAAAAAAATTATTTTTCTAGGAAGCGGAGCAGGTTCCATTACACAAATTGCACCGCCAGTTACTCTTTACTCCTATAGAGCCAGTAAGGCAGCATTGCATTTAGCAGTTAATAACCTTTACTATGAGCTTCGACCTGAAAATATTATTGTCTCATTGATTAATCCTGGAATGGTTGATACTAGGGGATTTCTTGACCTTAAACTAGGAGATCCAATACCAGAACATTTAACAAAAATGGTTCCTGTTGCTCTTATAAAAATGATTCAAGAAGGAAAAATACCAATGATTACTACTCTTGAATCAGTTCAAAATATGATGAAATACATAGATCAATTATCCATTAATACCAAACCACTTTTTGTTAATTGTGACGGCACTCCTATGCCTTGGTAGGCATTAAAGTTTCCAACCAGTCTTCTTTCTTATTCGAATAGACATTGGTGTCACTTCAACCAGTTCGTCTTCCTCAATAAACTCGAGTGCTTGCTCTAGTGTATGCTTTATATGGGGAACCAAGATGAGATCTTCATCCTTCCCAGCTGCTCTAATATTATTCAGTTGTTTAGCTTTGGTTGGGTTAACAACTAAATCATTGCTTCTGGAATGCAATCCAACAACTTGTCCTTCATAAATATCCAAGCCATGGCCAACAAAAAGGTTTCCCCTATTTTGTAAATTAAATAAAGAATAAGCCAATGTTTTCCCAGGGACCTTAGAAACCATGACTCCATTTTTACGCTTTGCCATATCTCCAATCTTACATAATCCATAATGGTCAAAAATACTGGTCATGATTCCTGTACCGCTGGTAATGGTCAAAAAATGAGAACGAAATCCAATCATGCCTCTTGATGGCGCGATAAATTCAAGCTTCACTCTTCCATTGCTATTGGGCTCTAAACTTTGTAAGTCAGCCTTTCTCGGTCCCATCTCCTCCATAATTGGACCTTGATGCTCACTTTCAATATCAATCACTATTTGCTCAAAAGGTTCATGAATCTCTCCATTCACTTCTTTTTGAATCACTTCAGGTCTTGAGACTCCCAATTCAAAACCTTCCCTTCTCATGGTTTCAATTAAAACGGATAAATGCAGTTCACCTCGGCCAGAAACAATAAATTTATCTGATGACTCTCCATCCTCAACCCTGAGTGCCACATTATGTAATAATTCTTGTTCCAACCTTTCTTTAATTTTTCTTGAAGTAATAAATTTTCCCTCCAGACCAGCAAATGGAGAGTCATTAACAAGAAAGGTCATGCTGACAGTAGGCTCATCCACAGATAAAGCTGGTAGAGCTTCTATATTTTCTGGATCACAAATAGTATCGGATATATTTAACTCATTAATCCCTGTAATACATACAATATCTCCTGCCTCTGCTAAATCCACATCAACTCTCTCGAGTCCTTGATGGCCTAATACTTGAAGCACTCTTTCTTTTCTCTTATTCCCTTTTGTATCTATAACTACAACATTTGCATTCGGCTTTAATCGCCCCCGGGTAATTCGCCCTATTCCTATAACACCCACATAGCTGTTGCTATCTAATGCACTAATTTGCATTTGTAATGTTCCATTAATATCAACCTTAGGTGGTTTTACTTTTGTCGTAATAATTTCTAAAAGGGGATCCATATTTTCTTCCATTTTTTCTGGATCTAGACTAGAAATACCCTGTAATGCAGAGGCATAAATAACTGGAAAATCTAATTGATCATCAGTAGCATCTAATCGATCAAATAAATCAAACACCTGATCTAGTACCCAAAATGGTCGAGCTTCTGGACGGTCAATTTTATTAATAACAACAATTGGATTTAAGCCTTGCTCAAATGCTTTTTGAGTCACAAAACGAGTTTGTGGCATGGGTCCATCAACAGCATCCACGAGCAACAACACTGAATCAACCATCGATAATACTCGCTCCACCTCTCCACCAAAATCTGCATGGCCTGGTGTATCTACAATATTGATTCTATATTCATTCCAATTAATCGAGGTATTTTTTGCGAGTATAGTGATCCCTCTTTCTTTCTCTTGATCATTAGAGTCCATGATTCTTTCTGCAGAAAGGTTCTTTCGATCTAGTGTATTAGTTTGCTGTAATAACTTATCCACCAAAGTTGTCTTTCCATGATCAACATGGGCAATGATGGCAATATTTCTTAAATGATGTGTTTTCATAGAGATTAGTAAAAAAAGGATTATACGAGAAACTCAAAAAACTGCTATTGAAGAAGAAAATCATATGGCGCGCCCGGAGGGATTCGAACCCCCGACCGCCTGGTTCGAAGCCAGGTACTCTATCCAGCTGAGCTACAGGCGCATTAATATAATGATGAGATTATATATGAATAAAATAATTCATCATTTTTTTTAAAGAAAAAAATATTAATTGCGCAAAGTACTCTTATCATTCAAAAGAATTATAAAAATAAAATAAAATGTATATAGGACAATTATTTTATAGATCTTTTTTTTAATAATATTATTTTTCAGTTAGTTATAGAATCAACTTAATCTAGATTTTTTTCATTTTTAGGACATAAAAAATATATGCGTAAATATATTATTTTTATAATTCAATATTGCTTGAAAAAAATGTGGCAAAAAGTATTATTTAAATCATCTCTTAAGACCGATTTGAAAGTAACTTAAGACGCAGACGAAAGAGTTAAAAAGAGAAAGAGACCTAAAAGGTGAAAGCGAATCAGGGAAAATAAGCTAGCAAAGAAAAAGAACTGATTCCCACCAAGTCCGAAAAGAGAAATCGGGCAAGGAGCTGAAGAAGAAATCTCACTTCAGACACCTAAAGGACTCGACTTAAGAACAGAGCTTAACGCTCTGTTTTTTTTTGCATGAACTATATGAACCTGATTACTATAGATTACTTATTGACTATTTTTTGAGCACGATAGCCCGTCCAAGACAGTAATGCTGCAAATGGCATAGCAAACCAAGTTGCACCCATCGTAGTTAATCCCAGTAAAATAATTCCCTTGGTTGCAAATAAACTACCGAGCACTTCTCCACCTCTTGCTAAAAAAGTATCCATGAAAACTGTAGATTTATAACGTTGTTGTATTTGTAGTGAGGTAAATAATGTTTCTCTTGTTGGTTTATTAAAACCATATTCAAAAGTTCTAAGTACGGCTACGACTATAAGAACAGTCGTCACTTCTGGATAGGAGGCATAAGCGAGTAAAGCAAGAAATAAAATTAATCCATACACAACAAGAATGATTTTTGTGCCTAATTTTCTCAAGATAAATGAAGTTACAAAGAATTGGCAAAAAAGAGTTAATGGAGTCACTATTTGCTCAATTCTGGCAAAGAATGCAGTTCTTTCACAACTGTCATTAGACCATTCCTGAATAATACCCAGTGCAATCATCCAGCCTAAAGTCATCAATCCTGTCCAAAGAATCATATAAAAACTCAGATTTCTAATTGAAGATAGTCTAAAAACACTAAGTATGGATTCAAAACTAGAACCACCAATCACATCAGTTTTATTTAAACTCGATCCTAGTCTTCGATTAGGAAAACTGTAACTTAGTAATATAGCAATGGTTAAGCCGATGACTGAAACTAATATAAGAGAAAAAGGTCCCCAATCTGACATTGTCTCATTACCGCATACCTGTGTAGAAAAATAACGAGCAATGGATGAGCCCGTAAAAGCACCCAATGATCCTCCTGCACTGATAATTCCAAAATATAATTTTGCTTGATTACTGGAGAAATAATTAATCATTGCAACCCAGAAAATTGAAACAACAAAAAATGAGAATACATTGCACCAAATATAAAATGCCTTAGCAATAAAGACTCGTCCTGGGGCATCTAGAAAATTCCAACCCATAAAAAAAAGTATCAGATTTAAAATAAAAAATAGATACGTATAGACAATCACCCTATCTTTATTAACTTTTGATACCAGCCAAGAATAGACAGGATTCGCAATCAACATTATCAAAAGGACTATGGATAATAGCCCTGGTAAATTTTCAAGTCCTGCCTGAACAGCCATCTCGTTCCTCACCGGTCTTAGAACATACCAAGCACAAAGAACAGAATAGAAAAAGAAAAAGGCCTTCAATAAAGAATTTAAATCTTCTTTTGGAACATATATGAAATCTTTTAATCTTTTAATTGCGTCCATTTTCTGTTGACTAAGAGTTAAAGTTATCTAATGGTTAGTTTACTATAAACCATCAAGCGATTTTAAATTGGAATATACATCAAACAATTATAAGAAATTGATTAAAAAAAAATGAGCATTTCAAAGAAAACTATAATCATTTTTGATAACACATATGCTTCTCTTCCAGAAATCTTTTATCAAACGATTAACCCTTCTCCAGTAAAAGACCCTAAATTAATTGTATTTAATAAGAAACTAGGGAAAGAATTAGGTTTGAATATTAAAAAAGATAATAATTTCTACACTGAGATATTCTCTGGTAATACTGTTCCAAATGGAGCTTCTCCTATTGCACAAAGATACGCAGGACATCAGTTTGGGAATTTTGTCCCTCAGTTGGGTGATGGTCGCGCCATTCTTCTAGGTGAAGTTATCACGAAGAATAATAATCGTTTTGATATCCAGCTAAAAGGTTCAGGAAAAACGGAATTTTCAAGAGGTGGAGATGGTCGATCAGCTCTTGGTCCTGTAATCAGAGAGTACCTAATTAGTGAAGCCATGCATGTATTAAATATACCTACAACTAGAGCGCTTTCAGCTGTAGCAACTGGTGAACAGGTATATCGTGAAACGCCTCTTCCCGGAGGTATTCTCACTCGCGTGGCAAGGAGTCATTTAAGAGTGGGAACCTTTGAATATTTTGCCTCTCGTCAATTAAATGATGAACTTAAAATAATTGCAGATTATGCAATCAACAGACATTACCCAAAAGCAAATGAATCAGATAATACTTACCTTAGCTTCCTGGATCTTTTTGCAAAAAAACAAGCTTCATTAATTGCTAAATGGATGGGAGTTGGTTTTATACATGGAGTTATGAATACAGATAATACTTCAATCTCTGGTGAAACTATTGATTATGGACCTTGTGCCTTCATGGACAATTATGATCCTTCAACAGTGTTTAGTTCTATCGACCGACATGGTCGATATGCATTTGGAAACCAGCCTCAAATTGCTCAGTGGAATCTTGCTTCACTTGCTGGTTGTTTAGTGCCATTGATTGATAATAATGAAGACAAGGCAAAAAAAAGTGTCAGCAAAATCATAGACAGTTTTTCTGAAATAGTAAATTCTGATATTTCAGATGTCATGTGTTCAAAAATAGGACTGAACTCAAAAGATAAAAAATCCCAGGAATCCTTAAAAAATCTTCTAACCTTAATGAAAAATAATGAGGTCGATTATACCCTAGCCTTTCACTTTCTAAGTGATTACCTAGAGCATAACAATAATACGTCTTTCAAATTATTATTTGATGATGAAGTACTGATTAAAGAGTGGTTAAATACGTGGATGGAGCTTATTAATACTAGGAATAAAACGAAGAAAAATATCGTTAAATCTATGAAAGAAATGAACCCAATCTATATACCAAGGAATCACCTTATAGAAAGAGCAATAAAAGCAGGCGTAACTGATGGAGATTTCTCAGTCATGCTTAACTTATCTTCTGTTTTAGAACACCCTTATACACTTCAAGATATTCATCCAGATTATATGAACCCACCAGAACCTTCAGAAAGAGTACTTCAAACCTTTTGCGGAACTTAATAAGATGCCGAACAATAAATTAATATTGCTACTAGGACTTTTCATGATGTTGAGTATGATTGGACTCTTGCTTTTTGGAGTTTTTGGGGTCTAAGATTGGAATTCAGGCTTACTGGCAAA
>JAQWSZ010000014.1:0-17595 GCA_029242945.1 Gammaproteobacteria bacterium
TAGCGGGCATCGCACCGGTGTGTTTAAGGGTGACAGTAATGTCACTGCAACTGGAACTCACCACCATCTCTTTGAGATTAAACTGCAACATATCATTGCCTTCAATGACTTGATTGCATGAGTCTGCTGCGACGAAGTTAGAAGCTGATAATAAGACAATTAATGTCAGTAATAGCGATGATTTATTCATATTGATCCTTAGTTAGTATTGATTAGTACTGTTATTTCGAATAATGATAGTAATTGGATGGAAAAATAAATTATCTATTGATCCATATTATTGATTAAAGCATCTCCAAATTCACTGCATTTTACTGGAGTGATATCATTCATTAATCGGGCAAAATCATATGTAACTACCTGATCTTGAATGGTTTGATCCATGGATGAGATGATCAAATCTGCTGCTTCTGTCCAATCAAGATAGCGTAGCATCATTTCACCAGATAGGATCACAGATCCAGGGTTAACTTTATCTAGGCCACTGTACTTTGGTGCTGTCCCATGAGTGGCTTCAAATACGGCATGCCCAGTTAGACTATTGATATTTCCACCTGGCGCTATACCTATTCCGCCCACTTGTGCTGCTAGAGCATCAGATAGATAGTCTCCATTCAGATTCATTGTTGCTATTACATCAAATTCAGAAGGTCTAGTTAATACTTGTTGTAATGTAATATCAGCAATTGCATCTTTGACAAGTATTGCTCCATTATCCATAGCATCCGTCTGTTCTTTGTTAGCTGCATCTTCTCCACTTTCAGCTTTAGTTCTTTCCCATTGATCCCAGGTATAGACATAATCTCCATACTCTTTTTCAGCCAATTCGTAGCCCCAGTTTCTGAAAGCACCCTCTGTGAACTTCATAATATTGCCTTTATGAACAAAGGTGACACTTTTACGTTTATTTTTTATGGCAAAATCGAAAGCCGATCTTAATAATCTTTCCGTACCCTCAATGGATATTGGTTTTATTCCGATGCCAGACGTCTCTGGAAATCTTATTTTAGAGTAATCTTCTGGAAAAGACTCTTTAAAGAAGTTAAGAAATTTTTTATTAGACTCACTGCCTTGTTCAAATTCAATACCGGCATAGATATCTTCAGTATTCTCTCTGAATATAACCATATCAATTTGCTCAGGGGTTTTAACAGGAGAGGGAACACCTTTGAACCAGCGAACTGGTCTTAGACAAACATATAGATCAAGCAATTGTCTTAACGCTACGTTGAGTGATCTCATTCCACCACCAATTGGTGTGGTAAGAGGGCCTTTGATTGAAACTAGGTATTTCTTGCAGTCTTCTATCGTTTCATCTGGAAGCCAGTTGTTAAATTTATCAAAAGCTTTCTGACCAGCATAGACTTCAAGCCAATGAATCTTTCTTTCTCCATTATAAGCTTTTTCAACTGCGGCATCTAAGACTCTAACGGCTGATTTCCATATATCTGGACCTATACCATCTCCTTCTATAAATGGGATTATTGGATCGTTTGGAACTGTTAATTTTCCATCTATTAGCTCAATCTTTGATCCTTGTTGTGACATATGTAACCCCTAATTTCTAATATTTTATTTAATACTCTAGACTTTGGGCTGTAATTATATGTTTTTGGATTTTTTATACAATAGTTATGTTTGATTAATGTTGACGCAAGAAATCAAACAAGATTTTACAAAAAGCAATTTTTTGCTCCTTACCTGCAACCACGTGTGCTACATCCTCCATAGTCACACCAATCGCATTGGGAATACCTTCTTCTATTGGAATTGTTGTTCTTGGACCTGTAACCATATCTTTAGCTGCATGTATAATAAGACAAGGAGCTTTGATTTCAGAAAGCTGTTGTCGAACATCATGATTTAAGCAGGCTTCAACGAGTCTTTCATGGGTCACTAGATTTCCATTTAACTCTTTCCAACCAGCATTCTCTCCCAATAATTTATCTCTGTTCTCATTGTAATACTCAGGCAGAAAAGAATAAATACTAACGAACTCTTGAAAAGTTAGGAAGCCAGAATCTCTATGAACATCCCTGAAGAGTTTTAACTGATTATAAAGATAGGTGTCACAAAAAACCCAAGCACCCATATTTACCATACTTCTTACCAAATCATTTCTTTGAATAGCAACTTCTTGAGCCACACAACAACCCATCCCAACCAATCCTATCATGTGTACATTCTTCCATTGCAAATGATCCAAAAGACCAATCAAATCATTAGCATGCATTTTCATTGAAGGAGTGACATTTAAATCATCCGAGGAATCCCCTATACCACGATAATCAAAAACCAATACTTGATATTCATCTGTTAATCCTCTGGCTAATAATTTTTCATTACCATGTGCAAACGTACCCCAACCACCCATGCAGACAACAGGTTCACCCTCACCATGAATTTCATAATACATTTCGTGATTATTAATTTCGATTGTAGGCATATAAATTCTCCCAAGGTTTGAATGAATGTTTGAAATGATTATATAATTGCTAATCTACTAGATCTATATGTTTCTTGATGGAATACTGTAATTCTAATTTTTTATTTTTTAAAGGAATAAAGCCCATGAGCGAAAGAAAAGAAACAAAAACTATAATGGAGTTTTTGGCTGAAAATCCAGATGTTGATGTCAATAATGCCTGGGAACGCTGTTGGGGTATTCAGACTGGTATTATAGATAGGATTAGACAGAGGTTTGAGGTCTCAAAGCATCCATCATGCAAGGGCAGGGAATACTTTACTTCTGAAGTGCATCCTGAAAATGGCCAACTAGAAGGCTCTTTTAATTCTTATACAGGAGAGAGTATGGACTGGTTAGTTCATTCTTGGCTTGGCAACAGAAAACGTAGTATTTTGGATATTAATGCAACAGCATTCTTGGGACAAGAAACAAGAGTTCCCCATTTGACAGTTATTTTTGGAACAATACCTCGTCTTTATTTTTATGCTGAATATACACCGAGGATGGATTTAAGAATGAATCCAGATTATTTACACAAATATTATGAGCCAGTAAATAAAGATTTTCTTGAATTTAGAGATCATCCAAACTGGACTAGATTTGTCAGTCATGGAACTTATCTTAGATCTCTTATGTCTCCTATTTGTGTTAGTTCGCATGCAGAGTTAAATGACGAAAATATCGATTTTTGTGAAACTTACTTAAAAACCTTTATCGATCGATGGTTTGAATGGCTAGATAAAGCTGAAACTGTTCCAGAATCAGAGAGAGATGAACTTCAAACCTATGATTTAAAGGTAAGAGAGTTGGGGTATAGGAATGACCCTATGAATATACTTCCAATTCAAATATTCGGTGCCGAAGAAGCCAATAGAATGCTGGAAATGAGAATAGGTGTCGATCAAATTAAAACTGTTTCTGGTCGTTGGAAATGATTAAAGTCGATGTCTAGAGCACTTCTAATTGATGATGATGTTAAACTAGGAAGACTCTTAAAGGATTTTTTGAAAAAGTCAAAGATACATTTGTTGCCTATTATTGATCCTACTCAATCTTTGTCATCCATAGATGAATACGAACCAGATATTATAATTCTTGATGTTATGATGCCTCAATTAGATGGTTTTGAGGTGTGTAAAAGAATTAGAAAAAATCACTCAATACCAATCATTATGCTAAGTGCTAGAGGCCATGCTGAGGATAAAATTAAAGGCTTAGATTTGGGCGCTGATGATTATATTGCTAAACCATTTCAACCAAGAGAGCTTTTAGCAAGAATCAATAGTCTTTTACGAAGAGTGCCAGAGAAGAAAAAGATCACAATTAAAGGATCTTTTATAGTTGATACACTGCATCGAGAAATTAAAATGGAGGGAGATTTATTAAAGCTGACCAATAAGGAGTATGAATTACTTTCTTTTTTAGTTTTTAACCCTGGTGTTATCTTCTCCAGAGATGATCTTCTTAAACAAATTAAAGGTATTGAGGCGAAGCTGTTTTCAAGATCTATTGATATTTTGATTTCAAGGCTTAGAAATAAGATAGAAAAAAATACCGATGACCCAGAATTTATTAAAACAATTTGGGGTAAAGGTTATACCTTTATCAATTTCGATAGGTCTGAATGATGCATAAGTTTTTTCAATCATTAACAATTAAGTTAACTTCTATTTTCTTTATTACAGCTATTGCTTATGTCTATCTTTTGACCATTGGAGTTCAGAGGCTTGTGTTTAATGATGAGGTACGAGAAACTCTTGGCTATTATCAGTCAGGTTATTTTGAATACATGTTGGAGGACTTAGGTTACCCACCTAGCTTAGTTAAAGCTAAGAAAATTGTAGAAGCGATGCCTTTAGACATGATGATTTATGATGATAATCCAGTATGGTCTTCGTCAATAGATTTTCCAGATATTAAATCAATTGATTTTCAACTGAGTAACCTGAACCTTGCTAAGATTAAGGCGGATATAGAGGTAGGAAGAGAAGCCTCTATAGAGGGATTAGAGTTTTCTAGGTATAAGGGGAGAGTTTATACTAAAATTCCTTTTGATGAATTCACAATTATAATGGTTAACCCTAAATTCTCAGAACCTGTAGTATCAATCTATATTCTTGAGCTTGTCATTGCAATTACTCTCATTATTCTTTTGGTTTGTTTTGTAAGCGTTTCTAAAATCTTCAAGCCAATACAAATTATTCAGGATGGTACTAATCGTATTGGTAGTGGAGAACTTAATCATAGAATTGAAGTTAAACAGAAAGATGATTTGGGGAGGCTTGCAAAACAGATCAATTTGTTAGCAGATAATATAGAAGAAATGCTTCATGCAAAGCAAATGCTTAATCTTGGTGTTAGCCATGAATTAAGATCTCCACTGACAAGAGCAAGGCTTCAAGTTGAAATGATAGAAGATGATATTAATAAGGAAGATCTTTTAGCTGAAATTACTGCCATGGAAACAATAATTTCAAATTTATTGGATAGCGAGGCTATCAATTATGGTCATAAGAAACTAAATTTGGAGACTTTCAGCTTAAAGAGAAGTCTAGAAAAGGTGATTGAGAATTCAGCGTTTCTTAAAGTGAAAAAAGTAATTGTTAATATGGATACTGACGATGTAAGTCTTGGAGCTGATCAAGTTTTAATCGAAGTAGTATTAAAGAATATTTTAGAGAATGCTGCTAGATTCTCACCAGAAGAAAATTCAACCATTGAAGTTAAAATAGAGCATCATAATGATGAATTTATTAATATCTCCATTAGAGATTTTGGTCCTGGTTTCCTAGAAGAAGATATTGAAAAAGTTACAGAACCTTTTTACAGAACTAGTAAATCAAGAAGTAGAGAGAGTGGAGGCTTTGGTTTGGGCCTCTATTTATGCAAGCAAATCGTACTTGCACACCAAGGTTTATTATCCATCAGTAATCATGAGGAAAAAGGGGCAGTTATCTTTATTCAGATACCAATGGAACAATAATTTAATATCGATTCATTAGAATTCTTTTACTATCTAGAAATAATCTTCATTCTATGGTTTAATCCGGTCTAAATTTTAGGTAAATATTATGGCATTAATACATGTAATAGACAGTGAGGGAGAAGAGCATGAAGTGGAAGGGCAAGTCGGCCTTTCACTAATGGAAAGTTTGCGAGACTTAGATAATGGAACGTTAGCATTATGTGGAGGTATGTGTTCATGTGCTACTTGTCATTGTTTTATTGAAGAACCATGGGCCTCATCATTATCAGAAAGACAAGATGATGAACTTGAATTACTTGAAGATTTAGATTCTTTTAGAGAAAACCAGTCTCGTTTGTCTTGTCAGATTGAGTTGACAGAAGAAATGGATGGCATGAGAGTCGAAGTCGCACCTGATGAATAAAAAAGGCTAATAATGATAAAACTATTTCATGCTAAAGGCAGTCGATCTGCAAGAATTATATGGTTATTTGAAGAACTAGGTATGGATTATCAATTAGATATTCTAGAACGAGGAAAACCAAATCTAGCTTTTAATTCAGCAAGTCCATTTGCAAAAATACCTGCTATCCAAGATGGTGATCTAACCCTTACAGAGTCCGTTGCAATTATTCAATACATTCTCCATAAGTATGGTAATGGCCAACTTCAGCCAGCAATCGATAGTGTTGAATATCCAGTTTTTTTACAGTGGCTCATGTTTGGAGAATCAACAATGATTCTTCCAGTTGTTGAGATTTTAGTTAACACAATGTTTAGATCTGAAGAAAATAGGCATCAATATTCGATAGACTCAGCAACGAAGCAGTTTAAAAAAATAGCTCAATCTTTGGATCCTATACTCAGTAAACAAGATTATCTTATGGGGAATCGCTTTACAGCTGTGGATATAGTTAATGGTTATACCTTGAGACTTGCTAGCAGGCAGCAATTACTTGATCATTCTGAGGGTATTGAAAATGTGTGTGATTATTTTAGAAGACTTGAAGCTCGTGAGGCTTATCAGAAAGCTATCTCTATATAGGTCGTCTATTTTTCCAAGGCTTAGCTTCTTCTAGGTCTAAAGCGAGTTGTAATAGTTCTTTTTCTTTTCCTATGCCTGCCTGAAAATGTGACCCAATTGGTAATCCTATTGAAGACCAATGCAACGGCAAGGATATAGCTGGTTCACCTGTCACATTTGCTAGGGGAGTAATACTGATAATATCAATGCATCTTTGTAATAAATCATCATAAGCTACACTGGGAGCAAGAAATCCTAATTTTGGCACTGTTGTTTGCATTACAGGCGTTAGAAGCATGTCATATTCTTCAAAAAAACCTTTCGTTTTTATCGTATCGTTTTTTAGAAGATTAACGGCTTTCTTTACTTGATTTTCGGGTCTGGAATCAAACCATTTCCCAAGTCCTAGTGTCCATGGCTCTAGTAATTTTTCATTAATAATTTTTTCCATTCCATATGTTTGCTCTGCGAAAGTAATAATTTCTTTAGCGCCATAAGCCCACATAGTAAGAAAAGAATCTATAAAACTAATACCATTAATAAATGGCTTAACTATTTCTATATTGTGTCCTAGGTTTTCGCATAACTTAGCAGTTTCTTCTGTTGCGTTTTTAACTTCAGGATCCGATTCTATTCCAAGCATACTTTGTGTCATCATTGCTATTTTAAGTACTTTTTTTGATCGAGTTAAGCTTGTTGGAAATATGGGTAAATGTTTGGGTAATTTTTTTCTTTGCATAGCATGTAGAGCAGTAATGGAATCTCTAATAGTTTTTGTATGAACAAATCGAACGCTCAAATCAATAGGTCTATTCGGTTGTGACGAATCAATTGTCCTATAGAGGCTTGGCTTTAATCCGACCAGACCACAGCAAGAAGCAGGTATTCTTATAGATCCACCACCATCACTGGCAGAAGCAATAGCTGTCATCCCAGAAGCAACAGCTGCTGCTGATCCACCACTGGAGCCACCTGTTGAATAATCTTGGTTCCATGGATTTTTAGCTACACCTAAATGAAATGACTCTGTGCTTGGTAGCAGACCAAATTCAGGTGTATTTGTTTTTCCCAAAGAAATTAAACCTGCATCTAAAGCAGCTTGTACATTGGAAGAATTATTTTGAGCTACTCTTTTAGCAAATAATTTTGAACCAGAAGAAGTTATTAATCCCTGTTGGTTTAGTAAATCTTTGATTAAATAGGGCACACCAGCGAAGGGACCTTTCGAATTTTGATTTTTAGCTATTAACCTTGCTTGCTCAAATGAGGTTTCAACTACAGCATTTAATGATGGGTTTAGTCTTATAATTCGATCAATAGATGCATCGACCAACTCTAATGCCGTTATTTCTTTTTTCTTAATTAATGCAGCCTGTGCAGTGGCATCTATATTATTGAATGGATCGATATCACTAAATGCTTTTTTGATTGGAAAGGAAGTTGATACAGCTACTGCTGCAGTATTTTTAAGATAGGTTCTTCGGCTTAACTTCATATGATCCCTAAAACATTCTCAGGAGGTCTACCTATAATGGCTTTATCTCCACTAATAACAATGGGTCTTTCTATCAGGATAGGATTTTCACTAATAATATTAAGCAGTTGTTCAGAGTTAAGGCTTTGTTCATTCAGGTTTAATGTCTTATAGATTTCCTCTCCTTTCCTTATTAGCTCTCTAATATTTATATTAAGTTTATCTATGATCTCTTTAAGTTCTGATGAGGATAGTGGATCAATTAAATAAAGTCTTATTTCTGGATTAATGCCATTATTTTGCAATAGGTTAAGCGTCTTTCTTGATTTACTGCAACGAGGATTATGAAGAATCGTAAAAGACATTAATTTTTAAATTCCATATCGAGAAAAGAGGTCTCTTTTTCTTCCCAAAATTTTTGTTTGAAATACTCTGCTTATTATTTTCCAAGTGGTTAGCCAAGCAATTCTCTTCCCACTTTTTTTATTGAGTAGAATCTGCTCTACAATCCAAGGAGTAGCTGTTTCAACATGATCACAGATCATATTCACCATTGGTTTACTTTTTTTCCATTCTTCAGCTGATAAGCGTTTTTGTTCATTCAACCAATTATCTGTTATTAAAACGCCTGGACTGATGGTTCCAATAGTGATGTTGGTATTTTTATTTTCTGAGACCAAATATTTGGTCATGATATTGATGCTTGCTTTAGTTGAGCTATAAACTCCCATACCAGGAGTTATTCTTTTTCCATCAAAGCTGCCGCCTAACATATTGTATAAATTCCCACTTCCTTGTTTTCTAAAACCAGTAATTGCAACTTGGGAGCCAAATAATGTACCTAATGAATTAGTATCTATCATGCTATGAATTAAGCTTTCAGGAACTTCATGAACTTTACTTTGCCCAGAGGCATAACCAGCATTATTAATCCAATAATCAACGGTATTAAATTCTGTTTTTGCTAGATCCCATAATGCTTCAAGTTGATTTTTGTCAGAAATATCACAGACCTGACCAATAATCCTCCCTTTAGATTTATTGTTCATTTCTTCAGTGACACTTGCAATATCTGCTTGTCTTCGGCTTGTAATGACTACATTATGACCGAGTTTTGCAAATTCATTGGCCAGACCTCTACCAACTCCTTTTGTGCTACCAGTTATAACTATGCATGACATATTTTAGAGTCTTTGAGCACCATCTAAATCAATGCATCTTCCAGAATAATAATCATTATCAAAAATGAATTCAGCTGCTTTAGCTACCTCATCAGGCTCACCAATTCTTTTTAATGGGATCATTTTAGCCAGTCCTTCCAAAACATTTTCTGGCATTGATGCAACCATTTCAGTATTAATAAATCCTGGAGCAATTGAGTTTACACGAATACCATATTTTGATAATTCTTTTGCCCAAACAACAGCCATAGATTGAACGCCAGCCTTGGTAGCTGAATAATTAGTTTGACCAAAATTACCATGTCTCGCAACACTAGAGATATTAATAATGACACCTTTTGATTTTGATTCGATCATTAACTGTGCTGCCTCTCTTCCACAAAGAAAAACTCCAGTAAGATTAAGATCGATAACCGATTGCCATTCTTCCAATGACATGCGTTTAACAAATTCGCCATCTTTAAATTTAACCAACAGTCCATCCCTTGTAATTCCAGCATTATTAATCGAACCATGAAGAGGTCCAAGTTCTGATACTATCGAAGCATAAGCTTCAGCAACTTCATTTTCTTTTGTTACATTGGCGCTATAGGTCATTACTTCTGCGCCTTGAGATTCACAAGCCTCAACAGTAGCAGCTATTGAATCTTTATCTAGGTCAATTAAACCAAGCTTGCATTTATGTGAAGCCAGTCTTTTAGCCATTGCTGCTCCTAATCCTCTTGCAGCACCCGTGATAATTATTGTTTTATTTGCAATATCCATATTTTTCCTCTGTTTAGAAATTCTAAAAGATGAATTGTAACTGAATTCAATCTATTTTTTTATCTCTATGATTAAATTTTAACTTAAAAACCAATTACAACTTTGGTAATATATCATCAAGAATATTACCAAATAAGAAGGTGCAATATGACCGAAGCATATATTTTTGACCATGTGAGAACGCCAAGAGGCAAAGGAAAAAGTGATGGCTCATTACATGAAGTTACTCCTATAGAACTTGTCACACAAGTTTTGAAATCTTTAAAAAATAGAAACGATTTAGATACCAGTCGAATAGATGACGTAATTATGGGGGTGGTTGGAAGTCAGGGAGAGCAAGCCTCTAATCCAGCTAGAGTAGGAGCGATTAATGCAGGGTATGATGAAAAAGCAGCTGGCAAGCAACTCAATCGATTCTGTGCTTCAGGTTTAGAGGCAGTGAATTCAGCTGCCGCTCAAATCATGTCTGGAATGTCAGATCTTTGTATTGGTGGGGGATTAGAGTCCATGTCTAGAGTTCCTATGAATTCAGTTGGCGGTGCACTTGGAGTGGATCCACAGGTTGCCTATGGAAATTACATAGTCCCTCAAGGAATTAGTGCGGATCTTATTGCTACAAAGTTTGGATTTAGTCGCAATGATGTCGATTCTTATGCTGTTGAGAGTCAAAAAAGAGCATCCAATGCTCGTGATAAAGGATATTTTAATGATTCCATTATTCCAGTTCTAGACCAACATGGGGAAGTATTATTGGACCATGATGAAGCGATTAGAACTGGTACAACTATGGAAGATTTAGCTAAACTGAAACCTTCTTTTGCAGATTTAGGTGCAACCTATGGTTTTGATTCCGTAGCCATACAAAAATACCCAGAGGTTGAACGAATGGAACATGTTCATCATGCAGGTAATTCAAGCGTAATAGTTGATGGGTCCTCAGTGGTCCTTATTGGAACAAAAGAAGTGGGAGTAGAGTTAGGACTTAAGCCAAGAGCAAAAATTATTGGATTTTCTTCAACTGGAACAGAGCCTACAATTATGCTGACTGGTCCGGGACCATCTGCCAAGAAAGTTTTGAAAAGATGCGGTATGACAACAAGTGATATTGATCTTTTTGAGCTTAATGAAGCTTTTGCAGTTGTGGTACTTCGATATATGCAAGAGATGGATATTTCACATGATCAAATTAATGTGAATGGAGGAGCTATAGCTATGGGACATCCTCTAGGCGCAACTGGTGCAATGGTTTTAGGAACAATGCTTGATGAAATGGAAAGACAGGATCTGAATACTGGGCTAGTTAATTTATGCATTGGTGGTGGTATGGGAACATCAACAATCATTGAACGTTGTAATTGAGTTGAAATAGACAAATAGGAAAAAAAACTAATGAGTGAAAACATAAAAATAAATATAGACTCGGATGGTATCGCTATTCTAGAAATTGATGTTAAAGACAGGCCAATGAATGTAATTACGGCTGATTTTGGAAAAGAATTAGCCGAGTGTGTTGAGAAAGTCAGTAATGATGAAAACATTATTGGTGCGATCATTACTTCATTAAAAAATGATTTTATGGCGGGGGCTGATCTTAAATCAATGTTGCCATCTTTAATGCAACTTAAAAATGCTTCAGAGATGGTGGATGCAGTTATTCAAAGTAATGGTGTGTCAAGAAATATTGAAACCTGCGGTAAACCTTTTGTTGCTGCCATCAATGGCACTGCTCTAGGCGGTGGCTTGGAAATTTGTTTGGCTTGTCATCATCGTATAGCTGTAGACAGACCAGATGCTGTTTTAGGATTACCCGAAGTTTTAGTAGGTTTGTTGCCAGGTGGTGGTGGTACTCAAAGACTTCCAAGAATGATAGGAGTGCAAAACGCGTTGGATCTTATGATTCAGGGAAAACATATTAAACCAGCTGTGGCCAAATCTATGGGTATTGTTGATGAACTCACTTCTAAAGAAGAACTCATTAGTAAAGCTAAGCAATGGATTATCGATAACGGGGACCCAGTCAAACCTTGGGATAAAAAAGGATTTAAAGTGCCAGGAGGTTTTGATCCAAATACAACATCGACTATTCAGATATTCTCAATTGTTAATGCAATGGTTGCTAAAAACACTAATCATAATTATCCTGCACCCATATCAATTGTATCTTCTGTTTATGAAGGTTGCCAGGTTCCAATAGATACAGGTTTGAGAATAGAATCTAAGTATTTTGTAAAGCTACTTCGCGATCCAGTTGCAGGAAACATGATTAGAAGTTTATTCATTAACAAGCAGTCAGCAGATAAATTAAGAGCAAGGCCGAAAGGTATTGAAAAATCCAAAGTCACTAATTTAGGGATGCTTGGTGCAGGCATGATGGGATCTGGTATAGCATTAGTGAGTGCTCAGGCTGGCATCAATGTAATTTTATTAGACTCTACTATTGAGAGCGCGACAAAAGGAAAACAATATACTGAAAAATATTTAGAAAAAAGTATCGCTTTAAAGAAAATGACTCCAGAAAAAGCACAAGAAATAATGGATCGAATTCATGTGACTACTGACTTTAGTGATCTTAAAGATTGCGATCTTATTATTGAGGCGGTGTTTGAGAATAGAGACATTAAAGCTGATGTGACAGAAAAAACAGAAAAAATAATAGCTGATTCGGTTATTTTTGCTTCGAATACATCTACTCTTCCTATTACAGGCCTAGCTAAAGCTTCAATCAGACCAAAAAGTTTTATTGGTATGCATTTCTTTTCTCCAGTAGAAAGGATGCCATTGGTAGAAATTATCATGGGAGAAGAATCTTCAGATGAAGCTCTGGCTAAATCACTCGATTACATTCAACAAATTAAAAAAACACCTATGGTGATAAATGATAGTCGAGGTTTCTTTACATCAAGAGTTTTTAGTCAGGCCTGTAATGAAGCTAATGAAATGTTAAGAGAAGGAGTAATGCCTGCATTGATTGAGAATGGTGCTAGGCAAGCGGGATACCCAGTTGGTCCTTTAGCTGTGCAAGATGAGACTAGCATTGAACTATCTCATAAGATCCATATTCAAACTATTAAAGATGTTGGGGATGAGTATAAGCCGCAATCAGCAGTGGATATTTCAGAAAAAATGTATGAACTTGGAAGATTAGGTAAAAAATATCGTAAAGGTTTTTATGAGTACCCTGAAGATGGCCCTAAAAAAATATGGTCTGGCCTTGCAGAAGCATTTCCTATTTCTGATTCACAACCTAGTTTGCAGTTAATTCAGAATAGACTGATGACAATTCAATCATTAGATGCTTACAGATGTCTTGAGGAAAATGTCCTAACTTCTCCAGATGATGGAGACATAGGTTCTATTTTCGGATGGGGTTTTCCTCCATGGTCAGGTGGTGTCTTTTCTTACATTGATACTATAGGAATTGAAGCATTCGTAGCTAGATGTGATGATTATCATGAAAGATATGGAGATAGATTCAAAGTTCCTGATAGTCTAAGAGAGCGCTCTAAAAATAAACAGTCTTTTTACTCTTAAGAAAATATAAAGTTAGAAAAAAATCTCTTTTAGATTCTTGTTTTTTTTAGTAAAACATATAATCTATCTGTTCTTAATACTTCTATTAATTTAAAGGGGAAAAAAATGTCTAGTAATATGGGCGGATCTTCTAAAGGTAAGACCACAAATACAGGAAAACCTCTCGGCTCTATTAAACACACTCAATCTAAAGCTGTAAAAAGCTGGATCAAAAATGAGTTGAAACAACAAACAACACGTTTTAAAAAGATTCTACAGCACATGGATGATATTGCTCCAAAAAGAGAAAAATGGATTGCTGATTTTCTAGAAACAATTACCACTCGTGGAACTAATATTGATGGTGATCTTAGAAATGTTATTGCTAAAGAGAACTTACCTAAGAAACCAAGACGAAAACATATAGTAACGCATCAATCTAAAGACCTTAAAGGATTCAAACATTAAAAAAAGGAAGAATGAATTATGCCTAGACCACACATAGAACCATATGATGAAAGGCCAGCACCTTTCAAAAGAATGACTTTACCAGGATTTTCCAAAGGAATGCATTATAAAGTTTTAAGCATGGATACGGAAACAGGTGCATGCTCATTAAAAGTTAAATTTGAAAGTGGATATAAACTACCTCCGGGTATGAGTTATGCAGAACTAGAAATGTTTGTTATATCTGGTTCAGTCACCTATGGCGACACTACTTATGGAGATGGATACTATTTTCTAATTCCTCCTGGAGTGAGTATGCCAGAAATGAGAGTTAAGAAGGGTGCTGTAGTACTTATGTTTTATAACTATGGCGAGCCAAGTTTTATACCCTCAGATGAAGACCATCCATTGGCAGAGCGTTATAGGTTATCAATCATAGATTCAATGAAGGATATTAATTGGATGCCAGGAAATAGGATTGTGCCTTCAGTTGCATCTGGATGTATGTTGAAACCATTAAAATATGATCCAGATACAGAAGCACATACATTTCTTTATTGTATGACGCCAGGATTTAGTCAAGATAATATTTCTTATCATGATTGTTGTGAGGAGTCCTATCATATTTGGGGAACTTCTTGGATGATGCAATTTGGCGATCTTCCTACAGGCGGTTATTTTTGGAGACCTCCATATATCAATCATGGTGCATTTGCGAGTAAAAATGGTATTATCGCTATAGGTAGAACCGATGCCCACCTACATAATTATTTTCATCACAATCCTTGGACAACACCTAAAGAAAATGCTGATAGAGCTTCTGCAAGGTTGAGAAGACTTAGGCCTTCTTTATATGAGTGGACAAGATCGCCTGATGGACATAATCATTTTACTGACTTTGAGCATCCACATTATCATGACCATGATCATGATTAAATGAGAAATAGATAAAGACTTAATTCAATAAGTAAATGAAACAATGTCTGGACCATTAGAAGGAGTTAAGATACTTGAACTAACCAGTGTAGTTCTAGGTCCATGGGCAGCCCAAATCATGGGAGATATGGGTGCAGAAATTATCAAGGTTGAGGCACCCTTTGGTGATAGTAATCGTCAGTTAGGCGCTTATAGAAATAAAGGTATGGCAGCCCTTTATTTATCCAATAATAGAAATAAAAGAAGTTTAGTTCTAGACTTAAAGCAAGAATCAGCAAGAAATGCTTTACTCGAAATCATTAAAGATTGTGATATTTTCTTACATAACAATAGACCCCAAGTGATGACTAAACTGAGATTAGAGTATGATGATTTAAAAGCACTTAATCCAAGTATTATTTATTGCGGTACTTATGGGTATAGTAAGCATGGACCTTATGGAAAAAAAGGGGCTTTAGATGATTCAATACAAGGAGCTAGCGGTATTGCAAGTCTAAATGAGTTAGTATTAGGTGAACCAAAATATTTGCCAACAGTAATTGCTGACAAAACAACAGCCATTACTGTTGTTTATTCAATTTTAGCAGCACTTTTTTACAAAGAAAGAACAGGCGAAGGGCAAGAAATTGAAGTACCTATGTTTGAAACCATGGTCAATTTCACAATGGCAGAACATCTTTGGGGAGAGGTTTTTGAGCCACCTTTAGCTAAGGCAGGATATACAAGATTAATGTCTCATCATAGAAAACCCTATAAAACTAAAGATGGATATATTTCTGTTTTACCTTATATGAATAATCATTGGAAAATATTTTGTGAAAAGGCAGACAGACATGATTTAATTGATGATGATCGATTTAAGGATCTTTCTTCCAGAGTAACTAATATTGATGACACTTATTCTGAAACAGGAAAAATTCTAGCAACAAAAACTACTCAAGAGTGGCTTGATATTCTAGCAGAGACAAAAGTACCAGCAATTGAAGTTAATTCATTGGACGATCTGTTTACTGATCCTCATTTAGATGCTGTAGATTTTTGGAAAGAATTAGATCATCCTACTGAAGGTAAACTCAAGATGCCAAGTTTTCCAGCACGGTTTTCAAAAACACCTGCCACTATAAGAAAGCACCCTCCTAAACTAGGAGAGCACAGCCTAGAAATTCTCAAAGAAGCTGGAATAGATAGTGATACAATCAGTGATATGATTGCTTCAAAAGCTACATCAGTATCAGACTAGCTTTGAAGGCTCTTTAACTCATCAATGACTTGTTGAGTATGAGTATCAGGGCTAACCTTTTTATAATGTTTAACGATTTTACCTTCTGGATCAATGATAAAAGATTCTCTTTTAGCTATAGACATCATCATAAAAGTTCCCATAACGCCATATTCCTCAGCACATTCTTTAGTTACATCTGCAAGGATAGGATAGGGTAGGCTATATTTTTCGCTAAATTCTTTATGAGAGCTAACATCATCAAGACTCACACCTAAGAGTTGTGTGTCCAATCCTTTAAATTCAAAAATATTATCCCTGAAGCTGCATGCTTCAGTGGTACATCCAGGCGTACCATCTTTAGGATAAAAGAATAAAACGACCCACTGACCTTTATAATCATTTAATGTGTGCCATTTTCCATTTTGATCCTGCAAATTAAAATTTGGAGCCATTTGTCCTATATTGATTTCTTCATTGGCCTTTGATTGGTCCATAAATGAAAACGCCAGTAAAAATATTGGTAATGTTAGTAGGACTTTTATTCTTTGATTCATTGGTTTCACCTTAAAAAAAACATAAACTAAACAAGTTAATAAAGATTGAATAGTTTACACCTTTTAATTATTAATTATGAATAATATATTCGAAAATAAATTAGGATTGGTTTTGCCGGGAGGAGGAGCAAGAGGTGCATATCAGGTTGGGGTGCTAAAAGCCATAAGTGAAATTTTGCCTGATTCCAGTAAAAATCCATTTCCAATATTGAGTGGCACTTCAGTTGGAGCTATCAACATTGCATTATTAGCAGCTGAATCAGATTCTTTCCATAATGGAGTATCAAAGTTAACTAATATTTGGGGTGGTTTCAGCTCTAATGCAATCTATAAAACTAATCCTATAATGTTATTCTTAAATAGTCTTCATTGGCTATTAACATTCATTACTGCAGGGATTGTAGTCAAGAATCCAAAGTCGCTTCTTAATAATAATCCATTAGAAAAAATGCTTATTGATAGAGTTGATTTTAGTCAAATCCAAAAGAATCTAGATGAGCATCATATAGAAGCCATTGCAGTCACTTGTGCTAGTTATAATAGAAAATGTACTTCAACGTTTTTTCAATCTAATCACCCCAATTTAACATGGAAAAAATCACATCGTGAAGGAAAGCCGATGGTTATTAATATTTCACATCTTATGGCAAGTGTTGCATTACCGCTTATTTTTCCAGCAAAAAAAATAGATCATCAATATTATGGTGATGGTGCAATGAGACAAGCAACGCCATTATCACCAGCAATTAGAATGGGTGCAGATAAGCTTTTAATTATTACAACAAATGAAAATCATCAAAATTTGAATTCTGAAGAAGAGCAAATAGCTCATCCTTCCATAGCAGAAATCGGTGGCTACATGCTTGATGCATTATTTTCTGATGCTCTTTATTCTGATTTGGAGCGACTAGATAGAATCAATCAAATTGTAAATAATAATGATTCAGTAGTAAAAACCAATAAAAAGAAAATGAAGAAGATTGATTATCTAGTAATTTCACCATCAAAGAGCATTAATGAGATAGCAAAGAATAGTTTTCACCAGATGCC
>JAQWSZ010000018.1:0-10107 GCA_029242945.1 Gammaproteobacteria bacterium
ATATTTGAGGATACTCATCCTTATGATGATCCAACTCAAAAAGTTATCGATAGATTGCCAAAAGAAATCGTTGATAATTATGTAAATAAAACGAAGTTAAGACATGCAGGAGTTCTTTTTGGTTTACAAGATAATGGAGAAAATAATCCTGATCTATATTTAACAAAAAGAACAATGAGACTGAAGAATCATTCGGGAGAAATAAGTTTACCTGGTGGTTCATTTGATCATTCCCAAGATAAAAATATTATTGATACAGCTCTGAGAGAATCCAAAGAAGAGATTGGACTTCAGTTGGAGCATGCTGAGATACTAGGATTTATTGATCCACAAATTAGTTTGGGAACTGGTTTTATCGTTACACCTTTAATAGCAAAAATAGATCCACAATTTTCACCAAATATTAATCCCTATGAAGTTGAAGAAATTTTCAAAGTGCCATTGGATTTTTTCTTAGATCAGAATAATCTATCTCATGAGTATAGAGTGTTTGATGAAAATAGATGGCCAGTCTACAGCTACAACTATCAAGAACATTATATTTGGGGTCTGACAGCTCAAATTATTAGGAAGTTCTGTAAAAACTTAATCTAATAAGTGGAGAAAAATTTGGAAAAGTTGAAAAAAATTACACAACAACTCAGAGATCCTTTGACAGGTTGTCCTTGGGATATTGAGCAAACATTTGACTCGATAGCCTATTGCTCTATAGAAGAAGCATATGAGGTTGTCGAAGCTATTGAAGAAAAAAACTACGATCAGTTAAAAAATGAATTGGGTGATTTGCTCTTCCAAGTAGTATTTCATTCTGAAATCGCTAACGAAAAAAATCTTTTTAATTTGGATGATATTGTAGAGTCAATTTCAACCAAGTTAATTTCAAGACATCCACATGTATTTGGTGATGAGAAAATAGACAATGCCAGAGAACAAACCGATCAATGGGAAAAAAAGAAGCTAGAAGAAATTAAAACAGAAGGTGATCATAAAAGTGTACTCGATGGGATAGGGAAAAATCAAACAGCTTTAAATACTGCTTTTAAGATTGGAAAAAGAGCTCGATCAGTAGGATTTGATTGGAATGATAGTAATGGTGTTTTGGGTAAAATTAGAGAAGAGCTTTCAGAACTTATTGAGGCAATAAATTCAAAGAATGAGTCAGCTATAGAGGAAGAAATGGGCGACTTATTATTTACCATCGTGAGTCTTTCAAGACATCTATCAAAGAATCCAGAGACGTCTCTGAGAAAGGCAACCAATAAGTTTGAAAAAAGATTTAAGTTAATGGAGCATGAACTAGAGCAAGAAAAAAAACAATTCAGTCAGCTATCATACGATGAGATGAATCACCTTTGGAATAAAGTTAAGCAGAAAAAATAGATTATGAATCGGATACAAGAAGAGCGATTAAAATCACTCAAAAAATTTGCTAATCGTCTAACAACAAAACCCGGTGTCTACATGATGCTTAATTCAAATAATGTAGTTATCTATGTCGGAAAAGCTAAGAATTTAAAAAGCAGAGTAAGCAGTTATTTTGCCCATGCTAGAACCGTTCCTAAAACCAAGGCTATACTAGAAAAAATTCATAAGATTGAATTCACTATTACTCAAACTGAAAGAGAGGCATTAATCCTTGAAAATAGTTTGATCAAACAACACAAACCTAAATTTAATGTACTTTTGAAGGATGGCAAAAGCTATCCGTTTATAGAGGTCTCGATTGCTCAAAAATTCCCTAAAGTTGCATTCCATCGTGGCAAGAAGAATTATTCCAAAGCAAACTATTTTGGGCCTTTTCCGAATGTTAATGCTGTTAGGAGCACGATTAGCCAATTGCAAAAAATATTTCAACTTCGTAATTGCAATCAGTCTTTTTTTAGAAATCGATCTAGACCATGTTTGCAACATCAGATTAAAAGATGTTCTGCTCCCTGTGTGGGTCTAATCAATGAAGAGGATTACTCTTTTAGTGTAATGCAGGCGATTGAGTATCTTAAAGGCAATAATCAAAACATTATAAATCAACTGATTGAAAAAATGGATCAGGCTTCATTACTCCAGGATTATGAAAAAGCATTAGTCTATAGAGACCAAATAAGTTCTTTAAAAGTCATACAAGCACATCAGTATGCTGATGGTGGAAAACCTGTAAACCTAGATGCAATTTCATTATCTAATGAATCCGATATGTTTAGTATAGCAGTATTATTTATAAGGGCAGGAAAGATATTAGGGAGTCGAACATTCTTCCCGGTTAAAACAGAATTCGCTGATAAATCTGAAGTACTGGAATCTTTTTTAACCCAGTATTATTTATTGCATGAACCACCCAAGGAGATACTGATTGATCGAAAACTAACAAATACAAAACTAATAGAAAAAACAATATCTTCTGTAAAAGGTATGAAAATAGCTATAAGAAACAATTATAGATTGCAAAGAAAAAAATGGATGGAAATGGCTAAGATTAATTCTAAGGAGTCTTTAGCAATGAAATTACTGTCCAAAGTTAATAATCAAACTCAGTTAACCCAATTATCAACTGTCTTGGGAATGAACGATCCTCTGACCAACATTGAATGTTTTGATGTAAGCCATACTATGGGTGAAAAGTGCATGGCTTCATGCGTATCTTTTAACATTGAAGGACTTAATAAAAAGAACTACCGTCGTTTTAATATCACTGGAATAAAACCAGGAGATGATTATGCTGCTATCTATCAAGCCTTAACTAGGCATTATTCAAGACTAGTAGAAGAAAATAAAACACTTCCCGATCTTATTGTAATTGATGGAGGCAAAGGACAACTCAGTAGCGCTTCGAATGCCCTTGAAGAACTTGGACTCGGACACATCAGGAGATTGGGCATTGCCAAGGGTGAAATCAGAAAAAATGGCAATGAAAAGATATTTATTAATAATAATAAGTCACCATTAACCATTGATAATAATTCATCTGCAATGTTTTTATTACAAGTAATTAGGGATGAAGCTCACCGTTTCGCAATCACTGGACATCGATCAAAAAAAAGAAAAACATTATTGAAATCTAATTTAGAATCCATAACAGGAATAGGACCACTAAAGAAAAAGAACCTGATACAACAGTTTGGTGGTCTGCAAGAAATAAGAAGGGCATCGGTTGAAGATTTGATGACTGTAAAAGGAATCAATAAAGAGTTAGCATTAAGAGTTTATAAATCATTAAGTACCTAGAGAAATATATAACGTGATGTCAAAGAAGATTACTTTTGCCAATATACTGACCTTAATAAGAATTGCTTGTATTCCTTTAATTGTTGTAATTTTCTTTTCGTCACTAGAAAATTCAAGACCTCTAGCATCATTTATATTTATTGTAGCAGCAATAACGGATTGGTTAGATGGATGGGTAGCTAGAGAATACAATCAAATTTCAAAATTAGGAACTTTTCTTGACCCAGTTGCAGACAAGTTGATAGTTTGTGTCTCACTTATTCTAATTGTGCAAAATGATCCTACTTTAATTAATACAGTAATAGCAATGATTATTATTGGACGAGAAATTACTATTTCTGCTCTTCGGGAATGGATGGCAGAAATAGGTAAGCGACATCAATTATCAGTTATTGGCTTTGCTAAGCTTAAAACCGCTTTACAAATGTTTGGCCTAGCATTTATGCTGTTTCAAGAATCAATATTTATTTTACCCACTTACCTTTTGGGTCAAATATGTTTAATTACAGCTGCCGTTCTAACACTCTGGACTATGATAATTTATATGGTTAAGGCTTGGCCATCCATAGAAGAGAAATAAGTATGATTAGACATGCTCTAATAATATTTTTAATGTTTTGTATAACAGCTAGCTTCAATTTCAATCAAGAAGATAGTTTCAATCAAATTGTGAATGAAGAATGGCAAAGATGGGTGAATGAAGACCCTTTATTTGCCTCTTATTTGGGAGATAAGTCAGCCAATCAAGATTGGCCTGATATCACTGAAAAAGCATTGAGAAAAAGTCAAAAAAAAGAGAAAGAAGTTCTTCAGAAACTTCAGAATATTGACCCAATGTTCTTGTCTGAAAAGGCCCAGCTTAATTATCGACTGTTTTTATATAATTACGAAAAGTATGTAAAGTCTCATCGATTTGATTCTCATTTACTAGTATTTGGTCAGAGAGGAGGGATTCAATTAGAGCATGAAACAGCAGAAAGCTTAGATTTCTCTAGCGCTCAAGACTATGAAGATTGGTTGGCGCGTTTAATGAAACTTCCAAACCTTATCGATGATCATATAGAGCTGGCTAATTTAGGGATAGAACGAGGAGTAACTGCACCGAGGATACTTATGGAAAGAGTATCCAGACAAATTAAATTGCAAATACATGAAGATCCAATAGACAGTCCTTTCTATAATATTTTTTCAGACATGTCCGATAAAATTAATAATAAAGATGAGATTCAGGACAAAGCAAGGCATCTCATTAAAGAAAAAATTATTCCTGCTTATATCGATTTAGATCAGTATTTTACGGCTGTATACCTTCCTTCTTCACGAGAGACTTTTGGCCTCTATGATCTGCCAAATGGGTATGAGTGGTATGAGCATTTAGCCAATTCTCATACAACAACTGAATTAACTCCCAATGAAATACATGAAATAGGTTTAAATGAAGTCACTAGAATAAAACAGGAGATGATGAAAATCATTGAATCTCTTGATTGGCAAGGAAGTTTTGATGACTTTCTTCATTTCTTAAGAACCGATCCTCAATTCTACTATGAAACAAAAGAAGAGTTATTTCAGGCCTATCTTGCTACAACAAAAAAAATAGATCCACTGACAGTAAAATTATTTGAAACTTTACCAAGAGCACCTTATGGTATTAAAGCGATACCAAAAGAATCAGCCCCTGATACAACTACAGCTTACTATATGAGCCCATCACCCGATGGTTCTCGAGCGGGTTATTTTTATGTCAACTTATATCGGCCTGAGGTAAGACCAAAGTATGAGATTGAGGTTCTTTCTGTTCATGAAGCAGTCCCAGGACATCATTTACAAATTGCCTTAGCCATGGAATTAGAGGGCATTCCAAATTTTAGGAAATACTCAGGCTATACAGCTTTTGTTGAAGGCTGGGGTCTTTATAGTGAGAGTTTAGGAGAGGACATGGGTCTTTATAGGGATCCTTATTCTAAGTTTGGTGCCCTCACTTATGATATGTGGAGAGCGGTAAGATTGGTTGTTGATACAGGAATGCATTACAAAGGTTGGAGTAGGCAAAAAGCCATAGATTTTTTTAAAGACAATGCTGCGAAAACTGAACAAGATATTATTAATGAGATTGATCGCTATTTGATTATGCCTGGCCAAGCACTGGCCTATAAAATTGGTCAATTAAAACTATTAGAATTGAAGAAAAAAGCTCAAAAAGAATTGGGCGAGTCTTTCAATATCAAAGAATTTCATAATGTGATATTAGAACAGGGAGCTCTTCCATTAAATATTGTCGAGGAGAGATTTGATACTTATTTATTGGATGCTAAATAAAAATAATTCATTATTTTGAGTTAATTCTTTAATAAGTGATGAAGAGCAAATCCATAGATATCAGAAATATATTCAATAGTTTTATCTTTAGGAGTTCCTGCTCCATGCCCAGCTCTTGTTTCTATTCGTATTAGGATAGGATTATTGCATTCTTGAGCTGTTTGTAGCCTTGCTGCAAATTTATAGGAATGAGAAGGTACAACGCGGTCATCAATTTCAGAAGTGGTTATTAGCGTAGGTGGATAACATACTCCTTTATTAATATTGTGATAGGGAGAATATTTAATCAAAGTATTAAACCCATCGATTTCTTCTGGCGATCCGTAATCACTTTCCCAAGCCCAACCAATTGTGAACTTATTAAATCTTAGCATGTCCATTACCCCAACAGCAGGTAGTGTTGCTCCAAATAAATCCGGTCTTTGTAGCAATGTTGCTCCAACTAGAAGACCTCCATTGGATCGTCCATTGATTACTGTTTTACTTGGCTTTGAATAATTATTTTTATGAAGATATTCTGCAGCCATAGCAAAGTCATCAAATACATTTTGCTTGTTATCAAGCATCCCTTGTTGATGCCATGTCTCTCCATATTCACCGCCCCCTCTCAGATTTGGTACTGCAACAATTCCTCCCATCTTCATCCATGCAAAATAACGTTCACTGAAGCTTGGCAATATAGATATATCGAAACCACCATAACCGTATAACAGTAATGGTGTGTTGCTATCAATTATTAGATCTTTTTTATGTGAGATAAACATGGGTATTTTTATTCCATCTTTACTGTCATAGAACACTTTTTCACTCAAATATTCATCGGATACAAAGCCAGATACTTTTTTTGACCAAAGGCTTTTTAATTTTTTACTATTGGAGTTGTATTCAAAAATTTCATTAGGTTTTATATAGTTGGTATGTGAAAAATAGATAATATTTGAATCCACTTCAGTTGAAAGATTAGTAATAATTCCTTCATCATTCATTTTCATTAATGATTTTTTCATAGTCTTTTTGTTGTAAAAAATCACTTCACTAGAGACATTATTAAGATATTGACAGATTAGATAATCTTTAATTTCTCTTATATTTGTCAATGCATTTGAACTTTCTGGGATTATCTCTTCCCAAAATTCTTCATCCGGTTTTTCGATATCGATTGCAATGACTTTACCCATTGGAGCATCTAAATCAGTGAAAAACCAGAAGATAGAATTATGGTTTCCAATAAAACTAAATTGAGCTTTTAGGTCTGGAATTAATTCGACCATCTTACTGTTTGATTTGTGTAGTGCTTTATAAAATATTCGATTTCTTTCATCAGTTCCTTCACTAACATGGAGTATTAGAAATTGACCATCCTTGCTAGTTGTAGTTCCCCATCCCCACTCAGGATGATCAGGTCTTTCATAGATTAATTCATCTTTGGATTGTTCTTGTCCAAGTGTGTGGAAGAATAATTTTTGATTTGTATTAATGCTTTCATATTCATCACCTATATTTGGCTCATCATAACCTGTATAAAAAAATCCTGAATTATCCATTTTCCATTCTGCACCACTAAATTTGGACCAACGTATTACATCGCTTAATGTTTTGTTTGTTTCGATATTTTTGATCTTCCAAGTTCTCCAATCCGAGCCCCCGTCAGATATCGAGTAAGCAATAAAATCTGCATTCGGACTAACACTCACGGAACTCAGTGCAATTGTTCCATCTTTTGATAATAAATTAGGATCAAGAAGAAGTATTTTTTCGCCCATATTATTGTTTTTATAAAATAATTTACTTTGTTGCCAGTTGCCATTATTTAAATAATAGAAATATTTTGATTTTTTTCTAAAAGGGACAGACCTAGACTCTTTTTGATAAGCTTTACTCAGTATATCTTTGAATTGATTGATCTCATCGTAAGTATTTAGATACTTTTTACTGAAAGAATTTTGATCATTAATCCAGTTTACTGTTTCATTAGAATTTAAGTTCTCAAGCCAACGATATGGATCATCGATAATATTCCCATGGTAGTTATCTTTAATGTCAGATATTTTAGATTCTGGATAATGAATTCCTTTTGCAAAGCTAGAGCTTACAAATAGAATTGTCGTTATAAAGAAGAATAATGGATAATATCTTTTAATTTGTTTTAACATAATTTTTTACTACTTTTATTATAAAGGATAACCGATGGAACATTTGCTTGAAAGTATAGGATTTATGCAAAATGGAACTGTACTACCAGGATTCATTTTTGGTTTTGTCCATGTTGGCTTGGTTCTTTTAGGTTTTTATAGTGGCTGGAGTATTAATCGATTACTAAAAAATGCTACTAAAGGCTATATTGCAGGCATTATTGGAGCCTGTCTTGCTCATGTAATTGCAGATTTAGTTGCATCACTTCTAGATCCTACCATGCGACCTCGAACCTTTGGAATTGTATTGGGAGGTATAGTGCCACTTTTATTAATTCCTTTTTTGGAGAAGTATGTGACTAAGAGTAAATCTCATATTATGATTGGTGATCATGAGGATATTGAAAAAGATCTCAAAGATGAGCATCATTCTTGAAAAAATATTATTCAAGTTTTCACAATGATACAAACATCCTAGGTCATTCAATTTCTAAAAATATATTGTTCTACTAGAACCACTGTTTTATGAATTGGGTTAGATTCATTATTCCATTACATCTATTCTAAGTCCTGCTGGAGTTGAAATGGAATATACTGATCTTTTTCCATAGATAAGATCAAGATTTTCATTGCACTGACTCTCAATACCCATTTGATCTAATTTTTCACCAAAGGTGTTTATTGAATCTGTTTTAAAAGTGCAATGAAGAGTTCCTAAGGCAGGGGGTTTTGCAATCTTATAACGATCAACTTGTGTTTCTGCGCCTACATAATTAACTAATTCTACTCGACCGTATCGATCTGTTTCATCCCCTTCTAGTAGTTTAAGAATTAACCCACCACCTTTAGGTAGACCAATCATTGCTTCCACATGAGGGCCAAATAGATCTTCATGCATAGTCTCTTTTAATCCAAAAACTGATTGATAAAAATTTGCTTCTACCTCCAAGTCTGGAACCACAGTAACTAATGAGGTGATACCACCATAGTTTTTGGGCGATAAAGTAATTTTTTCCCCTAACCATTCCATGAAAATAATATTTGTAGAGTCATGTCCCGGCATCTGTACTTCAAAAACATCAGCATTAGTAGATTCAATTTTATAGTTAATATATTTTGATCTAAATTGATGTCCCAAGGACAGAAGTTCATCGTATCTTTTGGGAAGTTCCCTACATGTAATGTCTAGATTTTTAGGCCCAAGGTCAGTGGAGGAGGCTGACTGTCTTACTTCTAGGCTTGGATTGTTAAATTCAACAAAATGCAGCATTCCTATTGTCATATTCGGTGTAGCCACAAGAGTTTGACGAACGATTTCGTTTTCATCCAGATCCCAAAGTTTTGATAGGTCTGGATCTGATCCTATTCTTTGTTCTACTATTTCAAAACCAAATGTGGAAATCCAAAGATCAAGAGCAACATCCATATCTCTCACTCCAACAATGATACTCGAGATTGAATTAGTCAATTTCATAAGCGATTACCAGGTTATTAACTCACCGTTGTACCTAATGAAAGTACCGGTATTTGACTCATCAAGTGAATCAATTTGTTTAATCATTCCTTTGATGCTTTCATCAGTCTCAAGGTTGGCTCCACCAGCATTCATTCTTGTTTTAACATAACCAGGACATAGAGCTAATACATGAATATTCTCATTTTTTAAGTTTTCTGCCATTAATGAAATTGCTTTATTCAATGCAGTTTTACTTGTTGCATAAGCGTAAGCAGATTCTTTGCCTTCATTGATTGATCCCACTGTACTGGAAATAAAGATTATTTTTTTTTCTTGTCCATTTTTTATATTTTCTAGAAAGGACTCAGAAATTTTAACTGGGCCAAAGAGATTGGTTCTTAGTACTTTTTCCCAGACTGTGTAATCCATTGTTGTGAAACGTTGTTTTTCAATATGTTCAAATATTGGGAATGGACCAATAATACCTGCATTATTTATTATGATATCTATCGGCTTATTTGATAGTGATTTAGACAATAAATCTATTTCTTCATGGTTTGTTACATCCAATATATGTATTTTGATATCTGTTTTCGAATTTTCTTTTAAAGTATTAAGTTCTTTAGCTTCATTGGGATTTCTACAGGTGACAATAATTTTATAACCCAGTTGTGAATATTGCTTCACAAATTCAAGCCCAAGTCCTCTGTTTCCACCAGTGATTAATACTGTTTTCATTTAATTCAAATATGCCTGAACTGTTTCATATGCAATATTTTGAAGAAATAGTTTATCTTCAGAGTTAATTACACCGTTGTAGTCATAACTGATACCAACAGGGTTGTCTTTATAGATACTTGCATAGACTACACATGCAGCTAAATAAGTACCCAAAATATCAGGGTGAGTACCATCTATTTTATGTAGCTTGATAGCAGGTCTTTTTTTATAAGCATTTTCAAATGCTAAACCCACTGGAAT
>JAQWSZ010000044.1:0-6286 GCA_029242945.1 Gammaproteobacteria bacterium
TCTTTGATGTATTCGAACGGTGCAATTGGTGGAATCGTGAATGTTGTCGATGACACTATTGCGAGAGAAAATATCGTTGAGCGAGATTTAAGGTTGGGGTTAGAAACCCAATCGGTCAATGATGGAAAAGTGGGGCAATTCAGCTTTAAAGATAATTTGGGTGGCTTGAATCTGTCATATGCCTTTAAAGATGGATCATTTGAAAACTATGATATTCCAATGGGCGCTGTTATACATTCAGATGAGCACGAGGAAGACTATGAAGATGAACATCATGATGAGGATCATGATGAAGATCTTGGCTATCTAGAAAATTCAGATTATGAAGCACAGACACATCGGTTTGGCCTATCAACTGTCGGCGATTGGGGACATTTTGGTGCCTCATTCCAAGACATGGAAACATTGTATGGCATTCCTTATCACGGTGAAGGACATGAAGGCCATGGCGGGCATGATGAAGACCACGATGAAGATCATGAAGGAGAAGAAGAGCATGATGAGCATGGAGAAGAAGAAAGAATCTTTTCCACCACAGATTCTGAAACATTCAATCTTCAGGGCTCATATCTTTTCTCTAGCGGTCCATTAAATCGAATTAATTATTACTATAGGAATACGGATTACTCTTTGACTGAGCAGCATGCAGAAGAGGAGCATGAAGACGAAAACCATGATGAGGATCACGAAGGTGATCATGACGATCATGGACACGAAGAAGGCCCAACATTATTCAGCAATGAAGCCGAAGAATTTGGTCTGATTATGGATTTTGGCTATGATTCAATTTCCCAGAAAATGGTATTTCAGAATATGAATGAAGACGTCTCTATTCTTGGAGCAGAGGCCTTCATGAATCCTGTGGATTCCAGCGAAAAAATGATTGGCTATTATGTGGGCACTCGTTTTATAGATATGGATCTTGATCTAGGCATTCGTCATGATCGTGTCAATCGAAGAGGCACAGTGGCGCATCATGAGGAAGAAGATGATCACGAAGATCATGATGAGGATCACGATGAGCACGAAATGGAAGCCTATGACACCGATCATAATGAAACCAGCTTGGCGTTATCGCTTGGTTCAGAGATCAATGAAAATATAAGCTTTAATCTTGGACTTGCAAGTGTCAAAAGGGCACCGTCTGCCGTTGAACTCTTTATGAATGGTGAGCATCTATCAACAGGAAGGTTTGAAGTCGGTGATGTTTCACTGGAATCAGAAACTTCTAACAATATAGATTTCACGCTTGATTATGAAAACAATGGCATTTTTGCGAGTGCGACAATATTTAAAAATGATGTCGATGACTATATTTATCTCAGAGATGAGACAGAAGAAGAGCATGAGATGCATGAAGAAGATGATCACGATGAAGATCACGAAGATCATGGCGGACTAATTCTATCTAACTACATGCAAAAAGATGCAGAATTCAATGGTTATGAATTTGAAATAGGTAGATCTTTAAGCATTAATGATGCCTCTATGACATTTTCATATGGCATGGACTACGTCAATGCAAAATTTAATGACGGAACTTATGTCCCTAGGATCAATCCAAGAAGACACATATTCACTCTAAGCTATGCAAAAGACGAAACCAGTGCCTCTATGACTTTTAGGAATGTAAAATCTCAAACAAAACTTTCATTAAATGAAACACCAACCGAGTCATATAAAATGGTGGATCTGAAAATTTCTCAGAGGATTCCTACTTTTAATGGAGATGGCGAAATATTGGTCACTTTGTTTGCGAAAAACTTACTGGATGAAGTTGCACGAAATCATTCGTCTTTTGTTAAAGATCAAGTGTCATTACCTGGAAGAAATATTGGGCTACGCTTTAATATTAAGTTTTAGCTCTCTTTCGTTCCTCCGGTAGTTGATAATATTCAATCCCCTTCTAAATTCTACTGGAGGAATTATCTCTTAAGGGTTTGCTAGCAAACCCTTAAGAGTATGAGCTAAGCTTCTCAGTTGGAAACAATGCTGATAAAGACACAACTAACAACAGATAAATTGGATGTGACCTTTTCTATGGTGTGCGTTCTGCATTGCTTTTTTACACCTTCATTTATTATTCTGACCTCTACTCTGCTTTCCGTGTCAGTTAATAATGAGTTCATTCATTTAGCAATTTGTTAGCCGCTACTCCAATCAGTCTCTTCGCATTGATTTTGGGCTATAAGAATCACAAGATATTTTCAATTCTTCTTATCGGTATCATGGGTTTGCTCACACTCATTTTAGCTTTACTTCTGGGTGAAACTGTAATTGGTGAAACTGGAGAAAAGTTGATGACTTTGATGGGATCAATTCTAGTGAGTTACTCTCATTTCAGAAACCATCAGATTTGTAAAAGCCTTGATTGTTCTTGTCATGACAGCTAAGTACTTCTTAATCTAGCGACTCAAGTCAGACATTGCATCTATGATTTGACCATAATTCTCATAAAACTCTTTTGATTCTCCATCTGATCTTGTATTTGGTGTCTTGAGGTCTTCAACATCTAAAAGTCCAATTTTTTCTAGAAAGCGAGTCACTTTCATCCAGCGACCAATATTTTTTACTTCTATTCGGCTTAATCTACCCCAATCTTGTATTGATCCAGGAGTAGGGTGATATTTAGTGATTCGAGTAAAGATGATATCATTTTCACGGTCTACAAAAATGTATTGGCCAAATTTTCCACTAGCATTAAAAATTTGTCCTTCTTTATCATTTTTAGAAAACCACCAGTGAAGCGAGTAACCACGATCTAAATCAGTAAATCTTTTGGGAGTAAAATTCCAATAAGGTGTAAATGTTTCATCGACATAATCCGATGAAATAATTTGATTATCATTCCATTGTCCATTTCTAGAGAAGAGCAGTCCAAATCTAGAATAATCTCTTGCCGACATATCAATGCAACAATACGCTAAAGGATTACCAGCATTATCTCTCCATACTGTAGAGTTTTTTATCCCTATAGGGTTCAATATTCTTTCTTTTAATAAAAGGTCAGCTTTCTTACCCGTGGCCTTTCCTAAGATATCTCCTATCAACATCGAGTTGACATTGTTGTATTCAAAGAGTGTGTTAGGCTCTTTTTCAACACCAACATTCTTTGCATAAGCAAGATGATCTTGCTTAAAGAACATCAGTTCATGTTCATGTTCGGGGAATTGGAGCCCGGATGCCATATTGAGAAGATCTCTGATAGTGATCTCAGATCGTTCATCATTAAAGTATTCTAGATAATCACTTACTTTGTCATCGAGGCTGTTAATTTCTCCTCGATCAATTGAAATACCAATTAGACTCGCATAAAAGCTTTTCGCCATAGACCATGATGTTCCATAAGAATCTTTATTAAAACCTTCGGCATATTGTTCTCCAATTAAAAAACCATTTTTTATCAGAACTACAGCTTGTGTAGCATTATCTTCAAAAGATAAGTCAAACAATGTTTTTACTTTTAATGGATCTACGCCCATTTCAGAGGGAGCTTTTTGTGTCCAAGTTTCATTAGGAAATTCAGCAGTGTATGCAGGTGAAAGAAATAAGCTTAATAAAGCAATTGTAATTTTTTTATATTTCATCTTATTTTGGTAATCAATTGAGTTAAAATAGTGAGTTAAGCTTGACAGAATTGAATTTGACATTGAAAATTCCAAATTCAACACTATGGTGATGTAGCTCAGTCGGTTAGAGCGTCGCACTCATAACGCGAAGGTCGGTGGTTCAATTCCACCCATCACCACCAAGAGCATTAACCCATAGGGTTATTTGCTTCCATGAAATCACAGCAAATGGTATCAACACCTTGTTCTTGAGCTGCATTGGTCATATGATCAATAGCCATGTCTAGTGCAAAATCAGGAACTTTTGTTAGGGTTTCGCAAGCACAGTCATTAAAACTAATTCCTTCAACTGCAGAGTTTGCTTTTTCTTTTATTGTTTCTAAATCAGCCATAATTATTCCTTTAAAGATAGATTGTTAATACAAACCATTGTGTCAAATTTTGAAACAAACATGAAGGGAGAATGTGAAAATATTTTATGCAATTTTATGAGTGAGTAAGCCATCCAAAAGCTTAGGCTCAAACCATGTAGATTTAGGAGGCATGACTTGACCAGCAGTAGCAACCGCAATTAATGATTCTATTGATGTTGGAAAGAAGGCAAACGCTATTTTCATCTCACCAGAATTAACTCGCCTTTCAAGTTCATCTAGGCCTCTAATGCCACCAACAAAATCAATGGTTTCATCAGTTCTTTCATCTTCTATTCCAAAAATAGGTTCAAGAACATAATCGTGTAAGATTGAAACATCTAGAGATTCTACTGGATTAAAATTTTTCGTTTCCAATTTAAAAGTTAGTTGATACCAATTACCATCCAAATACATTCCGAATTCTTTTGGCTGTTTTGGCCTAATTTTTATTTGACACTTTTTTACATCAAAAAATTTATTGATTTGATCAAGTATAGATTCAACAGAGTGTTCATTCATGGATGAAAGAAGTCTATTGTAATCCAATATTTTCATCTGACTTGCTGGAAACGAAACGCTTAAAAAGTAATTATAATTTTCATTTCCATTGTGATGCTCATTAGCTTTTTGTCTTATAGCCTTAACTTTAGATGCAGCTGCTGAACGATGATGACCATCGGCTATAAATAATGCATCTAGAGCGTTAATACTTTCTACTATAGTATTAACAATGTCGTGATCATCTATGATCCAGATTTTGTGATTGCTTTCATTGTTAGAAAAAACATCGTAAATAGGTTGATTATTAAGAGTCACATCTTTTATTAAGCTATCAATTTTTTCATCATCTGGATAAGTGAGAAGCACAGGTCCAGTTTGTGCATTTAGAGAGTCAATATTTTTTATACGATCTCTCTCTTTTACAGGCTTGGTATGCTCATGTTTTTTGATCAGGTTATTATCATATGCTTCAACAGAAGCCGCAGAACAAAAACCTGTCTGTATGTGATCTTTGATTGTTATCTGGTAAATATAGAGTGTGGGTATTTTATCTTCTAATAGAATTTTATCATCAATAAGTTGTTTCAAATTTTCAGATCCTTTTTTATAAACAAGAGGATCATTAAATTTTGTATCTTTGGGTAGATCAATCTCAGGTTTTGATATATGTAAGAAGCTCAAAGGTTTATTTTCAGCAAGAATTCTTGCTTCTTCAGAATTGATTACATCGTATGGTGGAGCTATTACTTCATTAGCTTTTTCAGGTATTGGTCTGAGTGCTTTGAAACTTCTGATGAGCTTAATTTTTTCTTTGTTATTCATTACGATAAAAATTATTATTAAGTTAGTGGGAAGTAATGCAAGTAACTATAATTTTTGGAAAACATAATGAATGATTTAAAATTAATGACAACCTTTATTTGCTTTTTCTTTTTGATCATAGTCAGCAAGGGTTTTGCAATAGAAGAGAAGCTTTTAGATAAGGATAAAGCTTTTTTAATAAAAAATATTATCATCTACGATGGAACTGGAGCAGAACCTTTTACAGGAGAAATAAGAATCAAAGGTGAGCGAATTACTGATGTTTACAGAGGAGCAAATATCAGTCAGGATATAAATGTTGAGATTATAAATGGACATGGTTTAGCACTAGCTCCTGGATTCATTGATACGCATAGTCATCATGATATAGGGATAGAGCAAGAACCAATTGCATTAGCTGCTGTTACACAAGGCATTACAACAATTATTCGAGGTGTTGATGGGTTTTCGGATCCACCGGGGAGTGATTCATATATTTCATATAATGATAGTTATTTTTCAATGGAAGAATTTAAAAACTATTTTAATCTAATCCCTGTTGCTATCAATATGGTAAGTTTTTCAGCACATAACAGTATTCGTTTAGCAGTGATGGGAGAAGATTTTAAAAGAGAGGCAACAACAAAAGAAATAAGTGCAATGGCTTCTTTAATTGAGTTGGATATGAAGTCAGGCGCATATGGATTAAGCACAGGTTTGGAATATGATCCTGGAATCTTTTCTTCAACGGATGAGGTAATTCAGCTGGCCAAAATTGCTGCACAATATAATGGCAAATATAAAAGTCATATCAGAAGTGAGGATAGGAAATATTGGGAAGCTATAGATGAGATAATAGACATAGGTCGACAAGCAAGAATTCCTGTGAATATCGATCATTTTAAACTTAATGGAATCTTTAATTGGGGACGAACAGAAGAAATTCTATCTCTCCTTAATAAAGCAAGAGAAGAGGGTATAAATATTACAGCTGATGTCTAT
>JAQWSZ010000052.1:0-25318 GCA_029242945.1 Gammaproteobacteria bacterium
CCGTGATAAGGAATGCCATACAATGTTTCCATGTCTTGGAATGAGGCGCCAAAATGTCCCCAATCACCGACAGTTGATAGGCCAAATCGATGTGTCTGTGCTTCATAATCTGAATTTTCTAGATAGCCAAGATCTTCATCATGATCCTCATCATGGTCTCCATCTTCATCATGATGTTCATCTTCATGGTCTTCCTCGTGCTCTTCTGAATGCATAACAGCTCCCATTGGAATATCATAGTTTTCAAATGATCCATCTTTAAAGGCATATGACAGATTCAAGCCACCCAAACTATCTTTAAAGCTGAATTGTCCCACCTTACCGTCGTTGACCGATTGGGTTTCTAATCCCAACCTTAAATCTCGCTCAACGATATTTTCTTTTGCAATAGTGTCATCGACAACATTCACGATTCCACCAATTGCACCGTTCGAATACATCAAAGACGAAGGGCCTCTGACGATTTCAATCTGCTTGATGGCATTCATGTCAATTTCATTTAAGTGGTCAGCACCCAATCCAGAAATATCACGAACGACTAGTCCATTGCTTAAAACCTTGACCCTACTTCCGGACATTCCTCGGATAATAGGCTGTCCAACGGCAGCGCCATAGTCTGAAGATGAAATACCAAGCAAATTATTTATGGATTCACCCAAGCTCTGCGTTGGCTCAGTGTCCAATTCTTGTTCACTGATGACATGCAAGGGGTCCTTAATGTCATCAACTGACTGATTGATATAGGATGAAGTAACTGTAATTTCCTCTATGGAATCTTCTGCACTTAATCCAGTTGTAATGATGGTGGATAGCATGACCACCATATATATATAAATATTAGTTCTCATAGAATAACCTCCTGATAATGAACGTTTAGAATTTAAATTTGGTTTAATTTAAATTCTTGGAGGTGCTCTGGATAGAAATAGACTATTTTTTGTTTTGTAATAAAAGCTTTGTGTGAATGCATCTATAAGTATAGTTCTTACATCAATTCGATCTATTAATTCAGTTAACTCAGCTTCAACAGGCTTGTTATTGCTGAATGGACACTCAAGCTCATGATCTGCATCAATATGAGTAATATGAGCTATAGAATCGAGTGATATTGTTGCCAGAAAGAAAAACCCAAGTAAACAATAACTCAATTTTTTTATGCGATTCATAGGATAGATAATAACAATTCTTATTTAATAATTATAATTTTTTTTAATTTTAAAGAGTCTAAACGTTAAACTTAAAGTGCATAACATCGCCTTCTTGAACAGTGTATTCCTTGCCTTCTAATTTCAGTCTGCCAGCATTTTTACAAGAAATCTCTCCGCCTAAATCAATATAGTCTTTATAAGAAATAACCTCAGCACAAATAAAGCCCCTTTCAAAATCTGTATGAATAACTCCTGCAGCTTGAGGTGCTTTAAGGCCCTTTTTTATGGACCAAGATCTAACTTCTTTTTCGCCAGCAGTGAAGTAGGTTTGCAAACCTAAAAGTGAATAAGAAGATCGTATAAGTTTATCAAGAGCGGGTTCTTTTATACCAAGACCACTAAGAAAGTCTTTTAGCTCATCTTCAGGTAATTGAGAAAGCTCAGATTCTAGGGCACTGCATAGAGGAATTACAAGAAAGTCTTGCTCCTCTCTTAAATGCTCTTCAAGTGTTTGTAAATGTTTACTAGCAGAATGAATTTCACTTTCATCAATATTAGCCACATATAAAATTGGTTTTGCTGTAAGTAGATGAAGCTCTCTCATCCATGGAATAATATTTTCATCTTCTAAATTAAATTTCCTTGCTGGCTTCATTTGATTTAAATGATCAAACAGCTCCTTTAGAAAGTCTCTTTTCTGAATCTCTTCCTTATCAGCCGCTTTAGATTTTTTTTCAGCTCTTGCTAAATTACTTTCAACCGTTTGAATATCTGCTAATAATAACTCTGTATTAATGATATCAACATCGTCACTAGGATTAATTTCATTGGAAACATGAGTGATATCTTTATTCTCAAAACATCGAACCACATGGATGATGGCATCAGTCTCTCTGATATTGCCTAAAAATTTATTACCCAAGCCTTCGCCCTTTGATGCACCTTCTACAAGACCAGCTATATCAACAAACTCTATATAAGATGGAATAATATTCGCAGTTTTAGTAATGTTAGCTAATTCTTGCAATCTTGGATCAGGAACAACAACATTACCAATGTTTGGATCTATAGTGCAAAAAGGATAATTTTGAGCATCCACAGTTGCATTGGATAAAGCATTAAAAAGTGTTGATTTACCAACATTAGGCAAGCCTACTATTCCGCAACGAATTCCCATATGATGATACCTGTGTAAATGTGAAAATATTTAAGTTAATGTATGTTCTTTTATATTCTATTTCAAAGGGCGAGTTTAACAATTAAAACTACAAAAGATGAGTAAAAAATTATCTGCAACAACAGCTGGGAGCTTACCAAAACCAAAATGGCTGGCAGAACCAGAAAAACTATGGCCTGAATGGAAGATCAAGAAAGAAGACTTATGGGAAGGACAGAAAAAATCTGTTCTGCAGTGGATCCAAGTCCAAGAATCAGCTGGTCTTGATATCATCACAGAAGGTGAGCAATTTCGAATTCATTTTGTTCATGGCTTCTTACAAAAGATAAAGGGCATAAGCTGGAATCAAAAAACAAAAATGGGAATCAGAAATAATAGATATACAGTGGAAGTACCTACTGTTACAGAAGCAATTATCAGGCCTGAAATCATTCATCTTAAAGAAGCAGAGTTTTTAAGGAAAAATACAAAAAAGAAAACTAAGTTCACACTACCTGGACCAATGACAATCTGCGATACGATTGCTAATAATTATTATCAAACAAGAGAAGAAATGGCCTTTGCTTTTGCACAAATACTAAACATAGAAGCTAAAGCTCTCGAAAAAGCAGGTATTGATATTATTCAATTTGATGAGCCAGCTTTTAATTCTTTTAATCAAGAAACGATAAACTGGGGAGTCAAAGCATTGGAAACTGCAATTGAAGGATTAAAATGCAAAACAGCGGTTCACGTATGCTATGGATATGGTATTAAGGAAAATATAAATTGGAAACAAACGCTCGGCGATCAATGGTTGGAATATAAAACAATTTTTCCCAGCATTAATGACAGCAATATTAATCAAGTCTCTCTAGAATTTTCAGGGTCCAAAGTATCGCCCGAATTAATGTTATTACTTCCAGATAAAGAAATTATGGTGGGGGTAGTCACTGTTGTTTCTGATGTTATTGAAACTGCAGAAGAGGTAGAAAATAATATACTCTCGGCTCTTAAATTTGTTGATCGAGAAAGACTGATACCAAGCAGTAATTGTGGTATGGCACCCTTATCTACAGAAATAGCCATAGCTAAACTCAAAGCTTTAGGAAATGGAACTCAGTTGATAAATAATAGAAATTAGACTTTTTGATTAAAAACGCTCATTGCTTTCTCTACTCCATTCTTAAGAAGAAAATCCGTAGCATCAATTGCTGAATCTAGCGCTGAGTGTATTTTTCTTTCTTCTTCAGCTTTTGGTTTTGAAAGAACATAGTTAATGACATTATGATGGTTCGGATGACCTATGCCTATTCTAATTCTTAGAAAAGCGCTTCCTTGACATGATTTGAAAATACTTCTGAGACCATTGTGTCCGCCATGTCCACCATCATATTTGATTTTCATCACACCCGGTTCCAAATCTAAGTCATCATGAATAATACATACTTCTGAAAGATCGATCTTAAAATAATTCAAAAGTTTTCTGATCGACTCTCCTGATTCATTGATATATTTTGATGGTCTAAAAAGAATTACCTCTTGTTCTAAAGATATAGATTTTGAAATAGAGCCAAGTACCTTGCTCTCATTTTTAAATTCTGTAAATGGATAACGTTTAGATAGATGATATAAATACTCATAACCTAAATTATGTCGTGTTTTATTGTATTGGTCTCCAGGATTACCTAAACCAATAAAAACCTTAGGAATGGTATAAGCGAGAGGCATAATCAATCGCTATTGGATTCAGACTCCTCTTCTGTAGTCTCTTCATCACCATCTGAATCAGTTTCTTCGGCGCCTTCTTCTCCCTCTCCTAGTTCAACCTCTTCAACAACTTCTTCTGCAATTCTAAGAACTCTGACTGCAACAACTGGCTCATTACTTGGTTCTTCTTGTGTCAATAAGGTAATCTCCACTCCACTAGGCAGCACAATATCTTCCAAATAAAGCATATCATCAACTTTCATATCGATAATATCGATCTCTAGATGCTCTGGGAGATCTCTTGGCAAACAACTAACTTCAATCTCATTCATTAATGGAGTAACCGTGCCTCCTTCTAATTTAACGCCTGTTGCTGAATCTTCGTTCAAGAAAATAACCGGTACCTTAACTCTAATAACTTCATCAGATTTAATTCTAAGAAAATCCAAATGCATTACTTGTTGCTTCGAAGGATGAACCTGAATGTCTTTAATTAAGACATCTTCTTTCTTATCATTAATATTAATACTAATTATACTGGATAAAAAATTATCTATATTTAGTTTTCTGAGTAACTGATTGTGATCAATGGATAGCTTTATAGTATCTTTACCTGCACCATAAATAACACCTGGAACAAGACCAGATCTTCTTAAACGCCTTGAACTCGAAGTACCTTCTCCTTGCTCTCTTAGTTCTGCTATTAAATTAAATTCATTACTCATTATTTTTTCTCGAACACTGTTTAAATTCTTTTATTATTTTTTCAATAAAATGGTGGTGAATAATAACCGATGTTTACCAATGAAACTAGAATTATCTGCCTTTTATTATAAAAAAATACTTAATCTGCATAAAGCGAACTTACTGATTCATCTCCAACTATTCTATTCACTGTTTCACCTATTAGTTCTGCAACAGAGAGTTGTCTAATTTTTCCTATATTCATTGCTTCATCTGTCAAAGGAATAGTATCTGTTACAACCAACTCATCAAGCTCTGATTCTTTTATTCTATCTATTGCTGGACCGGATAAAACAGGGTGGGCTGCATAAGCAACTGTTTTAATAGAACCTTTTTCTTTAAGGGCAGCAGCTGCATTACAGAGGGTTCCTGCTGTGTCTACCATGTCATCAAAGATAATAGTTGTTTTACCATCAACATCACCAATGATGTTCATTACTTCGGACTTATTAGCCTCTTCTCTTCGCTTATCAATAATAGCTAGTCCGGCATTATCTAATCTTCTTGCTATAGCTCTAGCTCTTAATACACCTCCCACATCAGGAGATACAATGACAAGATCTTGATACTTATTTTTCCATATATCACTCAAAAGAACCTGGGATGAGTAAATGTTATCAAGAGGTATTGAAAAGAAACCTTCAATTTGATCCGCATGTAAATCTATTGTAACAACCCTGGAAATACCTGACTTTTCAATTAAATCTGCTACTAGTTTAGCTGAAACAGGGCCTCTTGAGTTTCTTGGTCTTCTGTCTTGTCTAGAATAACCAAAATATGGAATCACAGCTGAAACTGATTTAGCAGAGGCTCTTTTGCACGCATCTGCCATCAACAGTAGCTGCATTAAATGCTGGTTAGCAGGAGAACAAGTGGACTGAATCAAAAAAACATCCATTCCTCTAATATTCTCAGAAATTTCAACGCTCGTTTCTCCATCACTAAATTCTTTAACTTGAATCCATCCAAGAGGTTGATTGATATATCTTGCAATATCCAAGCTCAATGTTTGTGATGCTGGGCCAGAAAAAATAACTAGTTTATCTTTATTCATATTTTACAAGGATACCTTATATATTAAACAATCTGCCTTATTTTTGGCTGGGGTGGCAGGATTTGAACCTGCGCATCACGGGATCAAAACCCGTTGCCTTACCGCTTGGCTACACCCCAAAAAATTCTTTAAGCCACTAGATGTGTCATTCTGAAGTTGCTGTTATAGACTGTCAAGTTACTCATGAAGATATTTCTATATTATCAAATGTGCTATTCACAATTGTTAGCTTAAACCGCTCTGAAGTTATTCTAATTTTCCTAGGAATGATAATATTATTAATACTCTGAAATGAATCAAAAAAGATATTCAATTCAGGAGTAATTATACTTTCTGGAACTCCATCTTTATCCACTGCAAAACTATAATTACCTAACTTAGAAATATCTGCCAATAAAATAGAATGCAGATCAATTTTATAGCTGTTTAATATTTCATATTCTTTTTTTGAAAAATCGATATCTAATTTATCTAAAATAGATATTACACTTCCACTATTTTCAGTTAAGATTCTTTGGCCTATAAAATTTCTGACAACAAATACAGTTGAGTTATTATGATTGCTCAACTCAAATGAACTCATTATTGGTCTATTTCTTATTTCTACTGTGAATGAACCTTTGAGTCTATATCCATTAATCTTATAATTAGAAATATTATGATCTACCCAATCAACTGAGTTGTTAATAGATTGATTGATTGTGCAACCAGTGACTAGAAGTTGTAAGAAAACTAATGCAATTATTAAATATCGACTACTTAAATGTAATTTCTGTATAAAATAGCTTTTACAGTAATAGGTATATTGAATGAAAGACTCAGTCATAAACAAATTAAACTTAATAGTTAAACAATACCATTCTATTGCAAATCAATTGTCAGAAGAAGAGGTTCAAAAAAATAATAGCTTGATGGTTAAGCTATCTAAGGAATATTCCAGACTGGGTCCTGTTGTATCACTTTTTGAACAATTTAAATCTTTAATGGATGAAAAAGAATCCGCACTAAAGTTAAGTGAAGATAATGATGAAGATCTCAAATCCTTAGTAAAAGAAGAGCTTCTAGATATAGATGATCAATTAAAAAGAATTGAGGAGGAAATTACCCCCCTACTATTATCATCTGACCCTAGGGATGAAAATAACATATTTTTAGAAATTAGAGCAGGCACTGGTGGAGATGAAGCTGCTATTTTTGTGGGAGATATATTTAGAATGTACGCAAGATTTTGTGAGCAAAATAATTGGAAAATAGAAATATTGAATCAAAATGAAAGTGGTCAAGGTGGTTACAAAGAAATTATTGCTAAAGTTCTAGGCAAGAGCGTATTCTCACAATTAAAATTTGAATCAGGTACCCATCGGGTTCAAAGAATACCTAAAACAGAATCTCAAGGAAGAATCCATACCTCTGCTTGTACAGTAGCTATTATTGCCGAAATGGATGAAGTGGATGAAATAGAAATGAATCCCAGTGATATCAGAGTAGACACTTATAGAGCTTCGGGTGCGGGCGGTCAACATGTTAATAAAACAGACTCTGCTGTAAGGCTAACCCATATCCCAACAGGGATTGTTGTTGAATGCCAAGATGGAAGATCCCAACATAAAAATAAAGCAGCAGCTATGACTTTATTGAGAGCTAAAATTAATGACATGGAACATGAAAAAGTAGCTAAACAGCAAGCTGAAGAAAGAAAAATGTTAATTGGCAGTGGTGATCGTTCTGAAAGAATTAGAACCTATAATTTTCCCCAAGGTAGAATCACAGATCATCGTATTGGTCTTACGGTTTATAATCTATTAGAGGTGATGGAAGGTAATATTAATGGCTTGATTGAAGCATTAATACAAGAAAATTCTGCTCAACAAATGTCGCATTTAGAAAACTAATTGCATATGCGTGAAACAGCAAGTAATGCTCTAATAGAACTAGGCTCTAGCTTATTAAAAGATATTTGTACATTTCCAAAAATGGAAGCAGAAATGCTTCTTGCTAATGCTTTAAAGATTAATAGAATTGATTTTTATAAAAAAAATTTTTGTGTTAATAAAAAACAAGAAAAAGTATTTAATCAATCAATAGAATTAAGATCTAATGGTATGCCAATGGCTTACATACTTGGCAAAAAAGAGTTTTGGTCAGTAAAACTCACTGTAAATAAAAATGTCCTAATACCCAGACCTGAGTCTGAAGGTTTAGTAGAAAGAGCTTTAAAGAACCTACCTAAGAAAAATGTTAACTATAAAATTCTAGAATTGGGGACTGGCTCTGGTGCTATATCGATATCATTAGCTAAAGAAAGACCTAATTCTTTAATAACAGCAACGGATATCTCAAAAAAAGCATTATCATTAGCTAAATATAATGCTTTAGAAAATAATATTCAGAACATTGATTTTGTTATTTCCGATTGGTTCAATAATCTAGAAAAAATGCAATTTAACAGCATTGTTGTAAATCCTCCATACATTGACCAAGATGATAAATCTTCCTATGATGAATTTATCTTAAAATATGAACCTGAAATAGCTTTATTTGCTAATAATAAGGGTAGAGAATCAATTTATTCTATCATCCAAAAATCTCAATTCTTTCTAGAGCCCGGTGGATCTTTAATTATGGAACATGGGTTTGATCAAAGTCAATTCTGCCAAAATATGATGCAAAATTTTAACCTTGTAAATATCATATCGACAAAAGATTATAATGGTTATACGAGAATTACAGAAGGCTTTCTTAAAGTTTGAAATAAATGAGTACACAATCACATCGCTATAGTGGTCATTTAAGATTAAATGATTTTGATGAAGAGTCACAAAAATTAATAGAAGAATCATCAATTCTGATTATGGGAATTGGTGGAATAGGAACTATAGCAAGCCTTTACCTAGTTAATAGTGGTGTTGGGAAAATTATTCTTTGTGACTACGATACAATTGAAATCTCAAATCTTCCAAGACAAGTATTATTCCAGGAAAATAATATCAATCAAAATAAAGCAACTGTTGCTAAAGAAAAGCTTCATCATTTTAACCCTAATGTTGTGATTGAAAGCATTGATAAAAAGCTAAATAATGCAGAATTAGATCAAATAATTTCAGAGGTCAATATTGTTATAGACTGTACAGATAATATACAAACAAGATTACAACTGAATGAAATATGTATAAGAAATAGAATACCTATGATTATGGCTGCAGCCATAAGATATGAGTGTCATATTGCAGTATTTAGAAATGATAGTTTAATAGACGGGTGTTTAAATTGCCTTTACCAATCCTATGATGAAAATATAGAGACCTGCGAAGGAAATGGTATTCTCTCATCAGTAGCTGGCAATGCAGGAATAATGGCGACTACTGAAGCTATAAAAATTTTAATAGGGCATAAAACAGAATTGAATAGTAGGATTTCTATTTTTGACTTAAAGAACAATTACTATCAATCATTTAAAATAAAGAAGTCCAATAGTTGTGATTTAAATCACTAATTACCTATATTATTATTGTTTTTTTTCTTCTATCTCCCTTTATTTTCTTCTATATTCTTCGATCTCCCTATATATTCTTATAATATATGATTATTTTTTTATTTGTTCTAATAAAATTTTATTCACTATTTTAGGATTAGCCTTACCAGAAGTCTTTTTCATTACCTGTCCAATCAAAAAACCTAGAACCTGCTCTTTACCTGATAAATACTGTTCCCTCTGGTCTGGGTATGATTCTAAAACTTCTAAAATTATTGCTTCAATTTGATCGATATCAGAGATTTGTCTAAGTCCTTGTGCTTCTATAATTTCATCAACAGAGTCAGTCGTTTCTATTAATTGTTTTAAGATAATTTTTGTCATTGAGGCTGATACAACATTATCAGCTATTCTTTGCAATAACTCAGCAGAAGATTCGGGTGTAATTATGGAATCCGTGATTGAAATATTTTCTTTTTTAATATGACCCATTAAATCAGAAAGGAACCAATTAGCAGCTTGCTGAGGGTTACCTTTAAAACGAGAAATTATTGCTTCATAAAATTCCGCAATATCTATATTTTTTGCAATCTCTATAGCATCTGCTTTCTTGATTGAATAATCTTTAATGTATCGATCTACTTTTTGTTCAAAAAGCTCTGGTAAGTCTATTTTAATTTCTTTGATAAGTTCTTTATCTACTAAAATAGGTAATAAATCTGGATCAGGAAAATACCTATAATCATTAGCTTCTTCTTTACTTCTCATAGATCTAGTTTCATTTTTATCAGAATCATACAATCTAGTTTCCTGGGTAACTGATCCACCTTCTTCTAATATGTCTTTTTGTCGTTCAACTTCATACTCAATAGCTTTCTCTACAAACCTGAAAGAGTTTATATTTTTAATTTCTGCTCGTGTACCAAGCTTACTTGAGCCAATGGGCTTTAAAGAAATATTTGCATCACACCTAAATGAACCTTCTTGCATATTGCCATCTGATATTTTTAGATAACGGACAAGTTGATGTATTTTTTGCATATATGTTGATGCCTCTTGTGCAGAGCTTAAATCTGGCTCAGAGACAATCTCAAGTAAAGGCGTGCCTGCTCTGTTCAGGTCAACAGCAGTAGCATTATCAAATTTATCGTGTATTGATTTACCTGCATCCTCTTCAAGATGTGCTCTTGTAATTCTTATTGTTTTCATATCGTTATTATCAATTGGAATCTCAATTGAACCATTAAAAACTATAGGTAATTCATATTGACTAATTTGATAACCTTTTGGTAAATCTGGATAGAAGTAATTTTTTCTAGCAAAAATAGATTTTTCAGCAATCTCAGCATCAACCGCCAGGCCAAATTTAATAGCCATGATAACTGCTTGTTGATTCAAAACAGGAAGGACACCTGGATAACCAAGATCCACCAAAGATGCTTGAGTATTCTGTGACATACCATATTTAGTAGAAGAACTTGAAAATATTTTACTCTTACATGCTAGCTGAACATGTATTTCTAAACCGATAACTGTTTCCCATTTCATAATGATCAATTAATGCGAAGCATCAAGAAAAGCCTGGGGTTGTTGCATATGATAATCAGTTTCTTGTTGAAATAGATTACAAAAATTTAATAATCGAGATTCTTCGAAGTGAGGAGCTATTAATTGCATTCCAATTGGTAAATTATCAATCAATCCTATTGGGTGTGATAGAGCTGGAAGGCCTGCTAAATTTGATGAAATTGTATATATATCATTCATATACATTGAAACTGGATCATCTATTTTTTCACCGATTTTAAATGCTGGTGACTGTGTAGTTGGCCCAACAATAAGATCTACTTTTTTGAAGGCCTCCTCAAAATCATTTGATATTAGCTGCCTAACCTTTTGGGCTTTTAAATAGTAAGCATCATAATATCCTGCCGATAAAACATAAGTGCCTGTCATTATCCTTCTCTTCACTTCGTCACCAAATCCAATTTGCCTATTTGTTCGATAAAGATCATCTAAATCTTCTATATCATCATCTCTATAACCATAACGAATTCCATCATATCTCGCTAAATTTGAAGAACACTCCGCTGAAGCAACCACATAATATGTTGGAACTGAATAACCTATATTTGGTAATGATATCTCAATAATCTTGGCTCCCAATTTCTCGTATATTGCAATCCCTTGATCGAGTAGTTTCTGAGATTCAGAATCTAGTGAATCATTAAAAAATTCTTTTGGAATGCCCACAGTTTTTCCTTCTATAGAACTATCAATGAGGTCACTATATTTTGGAACATCTTGCTCTACACTTGTAGAGTCTAAAGGATCAAACCCAGACATTACTTCTAAAAAAATAGATATATCTTCTGCTGTTAGAGCCAATAAGCCTGCTTGATCTAAACTGGATGCAAAAGCAATCATTCCATATCTAGAACATCTTCCATATGTGGGCTTCAATCCTGTGATGCCAGTGAATGCAGCGGGTTGTCTGATTGATCCACCTGTATCTGTTCCAAGTGCTATTGGAATAATGCCAGAGGCTACTGCTGCTGCAGATCCTCCAGATGAACCTCCCGGTGATCTTTCCAGATTCCAAGGATTTTGAACTGGGCCAAAATAACTAGTTTCATTGGATGAACCCATTGCAAATTCATCCATATTAGTTTTTCCCATTAAAATTGCTCCACTGCTTTTAATGCGATCTATAATTGTAGAATCATAGGGAGGTATAAAATTTTCGAGCATCTTTGAAGCACATGTTGTTCTTATTCCCTTGGTGCAAAAAATATCTTTAGACGCATATGGTATTCCAGTTAACAAACTATAATTACCTGCTTGTATTACTTTATCAGCTATCAAAGATTGCTCTCTAGCGCTTTCCTCATTTAAAGTTAAAAAAGAATTAAGAGAATGATCGTATTTCTTTATCCTATCTAAATAAGTAGACACCAGTTCTGCGCTCGAAATCTCTCTTTGAGAAATCATATTAATAAGTTTTTTTAGCGTAAATCGATCCATTAATATTTCCAATTAATCTATAACCTTGGGAACTTTATAAAATCCATCTTCAGAATCCATAGCATTATCTTGATAAAGATCTCTATCATTATTGGATAGAGGCACATCATTTCTCAAACGTTGGCTCATATTCATAGGGTGCGCCATAGGCTTAATGCCTTTAGTGTCAGCCTCTTCCAATTCCTGGATCATATTGAGAATATCTGAAATTTGTTTAGTAAAAGTTATGATTTCATTATCGCCAACTCTTAACTTAGATAGATCACAGATATGATTGATGTCAGATTTTTTTATAGTCATGATGTGATTTAATTAATAAAACTAGGTTCTAATGATAACTTCCTGTTGCTGAAAATCCTACACGTTGTTAGAGTAGTCCTTCAGGACTTTAATTAAAAAAAAATAAATATGTTCAAAAATATTATAGGATATTTCTCTAATGATCTATCAATAGATCTCGGAACAGCTAATACTCTCGTATATGCAAGAGGCAAAGGTGTTGTCTTAAATGAACCATCAGTTGTTGCTCTTAGAAATGAAAATGGGAGACCATCCAAGACTGTAGTAGCTGTAGGTACTGATGCCAAAGCAATGTTAGGCAGAACACCTGGTTCGATTGAGGCCATAAGGCCTATGAAAGATGGTGTTATAGCTGATTTCATAGTCACAGAAGCTATGCTGCAAGCTTTTATAAAAAAAGCCCATGGTACAAGATATTTTAGACCTAGTCCCAGAGTATTGGTTTGCGTTCCTTATGGATCAACACAAGTTGAAAGAAGAGCAATCAGAGAATCAGCAGAAGGTGCTGGTGCAAGAAAAGTTTACTTAATAGAAGAACCAATGGCGGCTGCCATTGGAGCTGGACTCCCCGTACATGAGGCAAGAGGTTCCATGGTTGTAGATATAGGAGGTGGCACATCCGAGATTGCAGTGATATCTCTGAATGGAATTGTCTATGGTAATTCAATTAAAATTGGAGGAGATACTTTTGATGAAGCTATTATCAATTTCATTAGAAGAAATTATGGAATGTTAATAGGGGAAGCGACCGCGGAAAGAATAAAACATGAAATAGGAAGCGCTTACCCTGGGGAATCTGTGGGTGAAATCTCTGTTAAAGGAAGGAATTTATCTGAAGGTGTTCCAAGAACCTTTACGCTAAATAGCAATGAAATTTTAGACGCTCTTCAAGAACCGCTTCAAGCAATAGCAAATGCATTAAAGTCTGCCTTAGAACAAACACCTCCAGAACTGGGCTCAGATATAGCTGAAAGAGGTATAGTGCTTACAGGAGGAGGTGCTTTGTTAGCAAATATAGATAAATTACTATCTGAAGAAACGGGTTTACCTGTAATACTTGCAGATAATCCTCTTACTTGTGTTGCAAGAGGTGGAGGAAAAGTTATTGAAATATTGGACCAACATGGTGCTGATTTTTTTGAATTGAGTTGACAGCTAAAGAAATATAAATAACGGATGACTATACTTCATGCCGTTTACAAAAAAAAATACAATTGATCGATCAAACCCCAACTTTAGTGGATTGAGAATTATCCTGATATTTATTGTTTCTTTAGGAATGATGTACTTAGATTTTCAAGGCAACTATATAAATAAATTAAGATCGTACCTCTCATTAACAGTTCTGCCCCTGCAAATTGCAGCAAATACTCCTAAAAAGTTAATCAATAACTTCAAAAATAGATTGAGTGATAGAGAAACGATCTTGACTGAAAACCAACAATTAAAAAAAGAAAATATACAGCTACGTTCAAAAGTACAACAAACATATAAACTCGAATCTGAAAATAAAAGATTATTTGAACTTCTAAAGGCAAAACCAGACGATGAAGAAAAATTTATTTTTGCTGATATTATTTCAATAAATCAAGACAATAATAAACATCAAATTATTATTAATAAAGGAAGCATTGATGGTATACAACTAGGAGCTGCAATTGCAGACTCTAGTGGAATTATTGGTCATATTTTTCGTGATCAATTACTGGCTTCTGAGGTTCTTCTTATTACAGATCCTGAACATGGTATCCCTATTGAAATTGCAAGAAATGGCTTTAGAGCAATAGCAATTGGCACTGGTTCTTACGATGAAATTATTCTCAATGATCTGCCTAATAATAGTGATATACAGATAAACGATGTATTAATTACATCAGGTTTAGGTGGAAGATACCCAGAAGGATATCCAGTAGCAATAGTTTCAGACATAGAAATGATACAGGGGGAACCCTACCTTAAAATTGAAGCTAGACCAATTGCTAATCTCAAAAATATTAATGAAGTTTTGGTTATACAAAATAATAAGAAAGATCATCAAAATGAGTAATCAACTATCAAAATTTTTCTTTGTTTGGCTGATTTTAATATTTTCAAGCATTCTATCAATAATCCCATTATCAGAAAATCTATCTTTCTTAAAAATTCCATGGGTAGCATTGTCTTTGTTATTTTTTACAATTATGACTCCTTCTATCATTGGTCTTTTTTCAGCATTTCTAATAGGACTAATACTTGATATTTTGCAAGGTGGTATTCTTGGTGAGTCTTCTCTTGCTTTATCTTTTATGACTTATGTGGCCTATAGGTTCAGACTGCAAATTAGAGTATTTCCGATATGGCAAATGATGTTTGCAGTTCTTATTCTACTGTTGATAAATGAGATGATGCATCTTTGGATAGATGGAATAATTGGGAAAATAGTAATCTCACAATCAAAAATAATCAGCGTATTACTAGGATCTTTGATTTGGCCCTTATTTATGGGATTAATAGAAAGCTTACAATCAAAAATAGACAGTAGATAGCTCTATGGTATTTAAATCGATTATAACTCAAAAAGAAGATCAAAATATTTTTCTAAATCGTATATTATTCTCTTCATTATTAATTCTATTATTGGCTTCAATTATTTTCATACGTTTGATTTTTTTACAAATTTATGACTCGGATCAATACAAATTACGTTCTCTAAATAATACTATTAGGATGCAATCCATACCCCCAAGTAGAGGATTGATATTTGATAGGAATAACAATATTTTAGCTGAGAATAGACCGGTATTCCAACTTGAAATGATACCTGAACAAGTACAACAGATAGATAAAATATTGGATCAATTAGGTCGTCTTAACTTAATCAATAAAAATAAGATTAGCGAACTAACAGAGAGAATTGAAAAAAGTTATCAGTTTAAGTCAATCACACTAAATACTAAGCTTTCTGAAAAACAAATAGCTATTTTTGCTAATAATAGAAATATATTTAAAGGCATAGATATTAAATCTAGGCTTGTGAGATATTACCCAAAAGCAGATATGTTCTCCCATGCACTTGGCTATGTTGGCTCTATATCATCGAAAGACTATCTGAGATTTGATTCATCCATCTATACAGGAAAAGAACAAATTGGGAAAACATCAATTGAGAGAGATTATGAAACTACCCTTCATGGTTACCCAGGAAAAGAAAAACTTTTAGTGAATGTTAGAGGAAGAGTCATGGATCGACTAGATACAGAGCCTTTTCAACCGGGAAATAATCTTATCCTAACTCTAGATAGTCATTTACAAGAAATTGCATACAATGCCATGCAAGGAAAAAAAGGTGCTGTTGTAGGCATTGATCCAACTAATGGTGAGGTTCTCATTTTTATCAGCACTCCTTCGTATGATCCTAATAAAATTAGTCAGGGCATGAGTATATCTGAATACAAAGCTTTCCAAAATAATAAAAACAAGCCTTTATTCAATAGAGCAATTGCTGGACAATATCCACCAGGTTCTACCATCAAACCAATGTTGGCTTTAGGTGGGCTAGATATGGGATACATCAATCCTGATAATTTCATACCTTGTGAGGGACATTATCTTCTTCCTAATTATTCCAGACCATTTAACGATTGGGCCAGACATGGATCAGTCAATACTGTAAGAGCTATTCAAGCATCGTGTGACGTTTATTTTTACGAATTAGCTGTAGATATGGGTATAGAAAAGATGAGTTCATTTTTATCTAAATTTAATTTAGGTAAAAAAACATTGATTGATTTAGGCTCAGAAAAAAAAGGTATCATCCCAAATCGTGAGTGGAAAAAAAATAACTTTAAATCAAAACAAAATCAGAGTTGGTATCAAGGCGAAACAGTCATAACAGGAATTGGACAGGGATATATGCTGGCTACTCCATTGCAATTAGCTATGGCTACTGCGATGATTGCAAATAGAGGAAGTGCTTTTAGACCGCATTTAGTTCGAGCTATAGAGAATATAAAAACAGGTGAGCTTACCTATACCTCAACTGAAGAAATTAACAATCTTCAACACATCAAACAAGAACATTGGGACATTATTCATCAAGGAATGGTTGCTGTAGTTAATGAGAGAAGAGGAACGGCTTATGGTATTTTTCAATCCAATGTATCAGTTGCAGGAAAAACAGGAAGCTCACAAGTCTTTAGTATAGATAAATCAAGTACAAAAGAAATTCCAGAAGAATTAAAAGATCATGGTTTATTTATTGGCTTTGCCCCTCTAGAAAAACCTAAAATTGCTTTAACTATAATTGTTGAAAATGGAGGCGGTGGAAGAGTATCTGCAGCACCTGTTGCTGAAAAAATTATGCAGGCAATACTAAATTCAGAGAGGCAAGATGGTGTTTGATAAAAATCATAATCGCTTATCTAGCGAAGACCTGTTTAGAAAATTCCATATAGATATACCTTTATTAATTGCCTTTTTAATTCTATTTTCCATCAGCCTGATTGCAATATATAGTGCTTCAAATAGTGATATCAATGCTGTTATCAATCAATCTCTCAGAATTGGCTTTTCATTAGGAGCGATGATTCTGATAGCTCAAATGAGCCCTTTAAATTATGAAAGAATTGCTCCTTGGTTATATTCATTGTGTTTTTTACTATTAGGTTTAGTTCTTATTTTTGGCGAAACTAGAAATGGTGCAACAAGATGGTTAAATATTGGAATTAGTTTTCAACCATCAGAGCTAATGAAAATAGGCATGCCTCTCATGGTAGCACGATATATTGCTAGAGAATCTTTACCGCCATCTAATATTTCAATCGCTATTGCAGTCATGCTTGTTATATTGCCAACATATCTTATATATCTAGAACCGGATCTAGGAACATCCCTTCTTGTCGCATTCTCTGGGTTAATTGTTATCTTCTTATCCGGGATTAAGAAACGTTATTTATTTATAGCTTTTACACTTTTTTTAACATCACTCCCTCTAATTTGGCCTCTGATCAATGAATTTCAAAGAAAAAGAGTTCTAACTTTTCTTGATCCAGAAAAAGACCCCCTAGGTGCTGGATATCATATTATACAATCAAAAATTGCCATTGGTTCAGGTGGTTTGTTTGGTAAAGGTTGGCTAAATGGAAGTCAAGGCCAGCTTGATTTTCTGCCTGAAAGAACAACTGATTTTATCTTTTCTATACTGGCTGAAGAATTTGGATTAATAGGAATTGCCATCATTATATGTATTTATTTATTTATAGTTGGAAGAGGAATATTGATAGCTATTAATTCTCAAGATTTATTTTCCAGACTAATTGCAGCAAGTATTAGTCTGACTTTCTTCATCTATGTCTTTGTAAATATCTCAATGACAATTGGTCTTTTACCAGTCGTTGGTGTGCCACTTCCCTTAATCAGTAGAGGTGGAACTTCCATGGTAACTTTAATGATTTTACTAGGCATGTTAATGTCAGTTGGAACCCACAAAAGACTGGTATCAAAATAATGATTATTAAAAATAGCTCAATACAATTTTTCTTAAAAACACTCACTCTTTCCACTCTACTTTTGATTTCCTCTGTGTCTGCTAATAAGAATGAAGAGCTTAATCAAAAATTAATAACTGAGCTTGTCAAAGAACATGGTTTTGATGAACAATATGTTGTCTCTATTTTTGACCAAATAAACTATTTGCCGCAGTTAATAGAGAACATTTCAAAGCCAGCAGAAAAAACAAAAACATGGGCAGAATATAGAAATATTTTCATGACTCCTAAAAGAATAGCTGCTGGTGTTATCTTTGCCAATCAACACCAAGAATTACTCACAAGAGCAGAAAATAAAACTGGTGTACCAAAAGAAATTCTCCTAGGAATACTTGGTGTTGAAACATATTTTGGCAGAATTCAAGGGAGTTATAAGGTCATTGACTCTCTCTATACACTTGTAGCGGGCTACCCACCAAGAAGTGACTTCTTTAAAAAACAGCTGATTCAATTATTTTACCTTTGCAGAGATCAAAACCTTCCAATTGAGTCCATAAAAGGCTCCTATGCTGGTGCCATGGGTGCACCTCAGTTCATAGCATCTAGTTATAGAAATTTTGCTATTGATGGAAACTCTGATGGGAAAATTGACTTATTTAATTCATGGGATGATGTTGTAATGAGTGTGGGAAACTACTTAGAAAAAAATGGATGGCAAAGCAATGAAGATATCCTCAGCGAAAGCACTACAATAGAAAGCGAATTGAGCTCTTATTTCTCTAAAACTATTAAACCTAAGTATACGATCCAAGAGCTAAAACATGCCGGCTTTAAATTGACAACATCATTGCCAAATACCTCTGCTGCACAACCAATATATTTGGAGGAATTAAATAAAGAAAAGTCTTTCATTGGTTTTCATAATTTCTATGTAATTACTACTTATAATAGAAATGTTATGTATGCCTTAGCTGTGTATCAGTTGGGTGAAAGTATACAATCAATTGTTGAGTAGAGATGAGAATTATCTCTCAAAAATCTCTTGTCTTATCCATATTAGTAATTATCAGTAGTTGCTCCACTCAACCTCCTGTTTTTAAGTCTGATTTATCTAAAAAAGAAGTCATTAAAATCTTAAATGACGGTTGCACATATGAAAGAGATGGAAAAGAAAGATATGTTGTAAAAGGTAAAAGATACCGCACTCTGGCTTCTAGTAAAGACTATAAAAAAAGAGGAATAGCATCTTGGTATGGACCAAAATTTGATGGAAAACAAACTGCTTGTGGAGAAATTTATGACATGTATAAATATACTGCTGCACATAAAACACTTCCACTTCCATCTTATGTAAAAGTTATAAATATAAAAAATAGAAAATCAGTTATTGTGAAGGTTAATGATAGAGGACCTTTTGTAGATAATAGAGTGATTGACTTATCGTATGCTGCTGCTAAAAAAATAAGCATGCTTGATAAAGGCACAGCAATGGTACGCATTAATACTGTCAGCAAAGAAGAAGCTGCAGAATTCATGAAGAAAAATAAAAAACGATTATTTTCTGGCAATATTTTTGAACGAATCATTAAAGATAATGAGAAATTTTATTTGCAAGTTGGAGCATTCAATAATGAAAAAAATGCTAAAGCATTAAAGATTAAAATAACTCAACTTGGAATTAAAACAGTCTTTATTAATAAAGCTAGAGCCAATGGAAAAGCTATTTACAGAGTAAGAATTGGTCCTATAAAGACGAGTGAATTATACAATACAGTGATAAATAAACTTACTTCGCTTTCTTTAAATATTAATATTATTTCAGAATAATTAATGAATTATCTATCTTTAGTAATTTATGATATTGTTCAAAAGAATAATAAATAATTGAAAAATGAACTCTAATCAATCAATTAATTAAATCTAAATGACAACAATATATAAAATAATAATCATCCTCATATCCTACTGTGCTCTGCCAGTACATAGTATTATCATCACTCCCAAACCACCGAGTATCCCTGCAGAAACATACGTTTTACTGAATGCTGATACAGGGAAAATAATTGCTAGTTTTGATGAAACAAAACAAATTAACCCAGCCAGTATTACAAAATTGATGACTGCATACGTAGTTTTTGAATCATTAAATGAAGGCCAAGTGCTACTCGATGATCGTGTGAGAGTTAGTAAGCGTGCTTCGTCTATTGGTGGGTCTACTATGTTTTTAAACCCCATGTTAAATGTGAATGTTGAAGAATTACTTCAGGGGATGATTATTGTGTCCGGGAACGATGCAAGCATTGCTTTAGCAGAGCATATTGCAGGGACAGAAGAAGCGTTTTCTGAATACATGAATGAATACGCTGAGGTCATGGGCTTAAAAAATACAAACTATCAAAATTCCTATGGTCTTGATGATGATGAACATTACTCTTCTGCTATTGATATAGCTATTCTAGCTTCGAGAATTATCAAAGACTTCCCACAATATTTCCCTTGGTATTCTGAACAATCTTACTTTTCAGATAAGATCAGAGATCTAAAAACAGATCAACCCATAAAGCAATTTAATCGTAATAAGCTTCTCAAGAGAGATAAAAGTGTTGATGGAATGAAAACTGGTTATACATCTTCAGCTGGATACTGTCTGGTTGCAACTGCAAAGAAAGACAACATGAGACTCATTGCTGTTGTAACTGGCTCTAAAACTCCCAATGAAAGAACCGAAGCGGCATCGGCTTTACTAAATTATGGCTTTAGATTTTTTGAAAACAAAACCATAGTAGATTCATCAACCATATATGCTGAAGCTAAGGTATGGAAAGGTAAAGATGATAATATTTCTTTAGTAACAAATAAAAATATTCAAAAGACTATACCAAAGGGTTCTTCTAAAAATATAAAATCCAATATTGAGATATTCGAGCCTATTACAGCTCCCATTGATACCACTCAACCTATAGGTAAATTAACTCTGACATTGGATAATAATATTCTAGTAGAAACATCTCTTTTTTCTAATAAACCAATAGAAAAAGATTCAATATGGGGTCAGATTTATGATTCGGCTATTCTTTTATTTGAATAAAATAATAGATTAACCCTTGTCCTTATCTGATAATAAAACACCAATTTTATTCAAAAATTTAGGCGTCCAAGATTACCAATCTGTCTTACTTGAAATGCAAAACTTTACAAAAAAAAGACATGGTGATACTAGAGATGAAGTTTGGTTCTTAGAACATAATCCAGTTTATACCTATGGTCCTAGAACTAAAGAATATGATATTCCTTCATCAGAACATATACCTATTATAAGAACAGATCGAGGTGGACAACTTACTTTTCATGGTCCAGGGCAGCTCATGGTATACATACTGTTTGACCTCAGAAGAAAATCTATGAAGATAAAGGAATTTATCTCTAGTTTTGAAAAATCAATACTCATTTCGATTCAGAACTATAAAAGTGATGCATACTTTAAAAAGGATGAACCTGGAATATTTATAAAAAGCAAAAAAATAGTAAGCTTTGGTTTAAAAATTAAAAAAGGTTGCAGTTACCATGGAGCATCAATCAATATTTCTATGGATATGGAGCCTTGGGACAATATTACTATTTGTGGCAATAGATCAAACCAAGTTTCTGACTTTAAAAAATTAGGCGTGAATCTGAGTCTTAATGAAGTAAAAAATGATATAAGAAAAAATATATTAAAAAACTTCTGACAATTCCTAATGACTCATTAATCTTTGGAAGCCATTATCTAGATCTTCTATTAAATCATTAATATCTTCAAGCCCTATATACAATCTCAACATAGTTTGATCAAAATCTTCTGTTTCAGAGATTCTCTGCTTTTGAAGTCTGCAAGGTGTCAATAAAGACTCATAGCCTCCATAACTATAGCCCATACCAAATAGATTCATATCATCTAAAAAAGCAGCTAAAGCACTTTGGGCATAAGTCTGATCAAGTACCATGCTCATTAAACTCCCACCTCCGGAAAATGTTTTTGACCAATTTTCATGAAACTTAGAAAAAGAGACAGGCGGATAAAAAACTTCTTTGACAATTTTCTGTTGATTCAGCCATTCAGCTATTTTCTTAGCATTTTTATACTGGACCTCCATTCTTAAACCCATAGTTCTCAACCCTCTTAAGCCAAGATAACAAGTATCAGGTCCAACTGATACCCCTTGATACCTGGAACAATTTTTTACTTTTTGATAGGTATGTTTTGTACATGCAACTAAACCAAGCATTGCATCAGAATGGCCTACAACGGATTTAGTCGCTGCTTGTACTTCAATATCTATATCAAAATCCAATGATTTAAAATATAAAGGCCCAGCCCATGTGTTATCAAAAATAATAGTAATTTCAATACCTATTTCTTTACTTCTTTCTCTAATAGAACTAATAACAAGCTCTATATCAGGTATTTCGAAAGTCACAGAGCTAGGTGCCTCTAAGTAAACAATTTTGGTTGTTGGTAAGATTAAATCAGCTATAGATGCTCCAATGGTAGGAGAAAAAAAATCGACATCAATATCAAATTTTGTAAGATATTGATTGAATAATTCAGCTGCAGGTTCGTAACAGCCTTCTGTAACGAGAGCATGGTCTCCTCTTCCAAGAAATGCACTAACAGCAATATTAATTGCTGACATACCTGAGCTAGTAGCAATTGATCTATAAGCTCCTGTAATTTCTGAATAAGCTTCTTCCAATGCTAAACTATTTGGTGAGCCTAATCTTCCATAGCGAAAACTTTTAAACTGCTTGTCCCAACTATTGTATTCTTCAAGTGTTTCAAATAATACTGTAGAGGCCCTATAAGGTGGTATGTTAACAGCACCCTGAGTGAATCTCCTGTCCCTTCCTGAATGGGCTAGTAAGGTTTTCTGATCATAATTCTTTTTTTTATCCTTCATCCTAATTTCTTATTTGTATTTTATTTCTTGCTTTATTTAATCTTTCTAGGGTTCCTACATCAAGCCATTCACCAGAAAATAAATCCCCTGTGACCATATTTTTCTCAACGAATGCTCTTAGAATTACTGCTAATGATCCTGTCTTTTTTTCTTGGCTTTTAAACATATCAGGAGAAAGTATACTAATACCACTAAAAGTATACATCTCATCTGAATGATTGCACACAATTCCATCCTTTAAACCAAAGTCACCCTCTGGATTATGTTCAGGGTTAGGTACCAGAATTAAATGAGCTTTTTCCTTGCAACCGGTGTTGATAGCTTTAAAAGAAAAATTCGTTAAAATATCTGAATTAACCACCCAAAAAAAATCATCCTTTAAATAATCAATAGCATTAATAATTGCACCAGCAGTACCTAGTGGCTTTTTGCCTTCATATAGATGAATAATTTTAAGATTTGGATAATTTATTGTTGATAAAAAAACTTCAATTTGTTGTGTTAGCCAAGAAGAATTCACTATGATTTCTCTTATTCCAGATAGATATAAAGATTCAATATTTCTCCCAAGCAATGTTTTACTGCCAAGAGATATTAAAGGCTTTGGTATTTGATTGGTAATAGGTCTTAATCTTTCGCCTTTACCTGCAGCTAATATAATAGCTTTCATGGATGTGAATACTTTCTTAAAAAATTAGATAGTGATTGAAGAAACTCATATTTATTACAAGTTCTTTCTAAATAAGATCTTGTTCTGGGAATATCTAGAATATAATTTTCTTTTTTATCCCTATGTTTTAATCTTGAAAAAATACCTATTGCTTTTAAATGTCTTTGTACGCCCATAAGATCAAAATCTTTTAAAAAATCTTCATGAGTTGTTTTTATTAATGAAGAGGTCGTTTCTTGATGAAATTGTTTAATCTTTTCGAGTATAAACGGCTCAGGTAAACTTATATAACAATCCCTGAGTAAAGAAACAAGGTCATAAGTTATAGGTCCTATGACTGCATCTTGAAAATCCAATAAGCCTAATTGATTGTTGGTATTGATCATGATATTTCTTGAATGGAAATCACGATGCACAAATACTTTTTCTTGATCATATGTTCTGTCTGCTATTTGATTAAAGATACTATATAAATCATATTTCTGTATTTCTTCATCATTAACTTTTAACTCAAACTTACAATACCAATCTATGAATAACTTCATTTCATCCAACATCAAACCTTTATCATAAAGAGGTAATTCGGTATAAGAAGAAACTTCACTGTTCTGCATTTTCGAAATCAAGGTAACTGCTCTTGTGTAGAAATCAGATGAAAGATTCATATTTTCTCTCAGTCTCATTAACATTGTGGTTTTTCCTAAATCACTCACTATGAAAAAACCATGATTTAATTCATAATCAATAATTCTAGGAACTGGTATCTTCATGCCATCTAAGATCTTAGCGATTCTTATAAAGCTCTTATTGTTTTCATGTTCTGGAGGAGAATCTACAGCAATATAAGAATTTTCATTATGAAGAATAACTCTGTAATAACTTCTAAAACTAGCATCGGAGCTTGCAGTCTCTATTCTTCTTATCGGTGCATCAATAGAATTTTCTATCCAAGACTTGAAAAGAGTATTTCTTTCGTTATGCTTCAATTATTACCCTATATATTCTAAAAAATTCAGTTTTTTCTATAAAATAAATCATATTACATGATAATTAAGAACATGGATTCAGAAACCTTTTTTATAATGATATGTGATAATAAAATCTTGAAGAGAAAAAGGAATGTTATTTGAACTATATGAATACTAGTAAACAGATATTTATATTTATAATAATCATGATGATTTGCGAAGCTAATGCTGAAGAGAACTCTATCAATGCTTGCTTAATTAGCTATCAGAATTCAAATAACCTTTTAATAAATTCAAAAGAATCTACTTTACTCTCCGCGGGTTCGATTGAAGGCCAACTGGGGAAAAAGTTAAGCATCAAAAATGAAATAAAAGTTACGTCTGGAGATAATACAATCATTGGTGGAGAAGCCACTTTTGATGAAAATGGAGGTATTATCAGAGTAACTAAGAACCTGATATTTGAAAATCCAAATGCTGTTATATATGGAAAAGAAGCCATCATCAAAACTGAAGAAAAAACAGCATTAATTCAAAACAGTGATTACCAAATATACAATATCCCAGCAAGAGGGATTGCTAAAACAATAGCAATAGATAGCGATAATAATTTTAAACTAACTGATTTTACTTACACCACTTGTACTGCCCTTGATAATTCTTGGGAGTT
>JAQWSZ010000011.1:0-2623 GCA_029242945.1 Gammaproteobacteria bacterium
ACCAGAAAATACTGATATGTATTTAAGGCAATTTGAGAATTTAGATGAATCACAACAAGAATTGTTGTTACCTAGAGTTTTAAGTAATGGTTTGAAACGATTTGCCACTACCAAGAATATCCAGGATGTTTCAACTGCAACTCACACAATGATTGAAAGTGAAGCTGACCGACTTGAGTCTGAATTATCAATGATACGTTATATAGCATGGGCTATACCGTCTATTGGCTTTATTGGAACAGTTAGAGGCATAGGGGCTGCTTTGTCTTTGGCACATCAAGCAGTGGATGGAGACATTAGTGGCGTTACTCAAAATCTAGGCATAGCTTTTAATTCAACATTTATCGCTTTACTTATTAGTATAGTGATTATGTTTCTAGTGCATCAATTGCAACTGCTACAAGAACGTCAAATATTCGAAACAGAAACCTATGCAGATCAAAATCTGATTACCCATCTTAAGGGTGAATAATTAGAAATCTTTATGGCAAGAAGGCAATTTAATGTTTTCAATTTGTCTTTTTTGGATGTAATGGCATGTGGTTTTGGGGCCATTATTCTTTTTTTTATGATTATTAATTCTCAGGTTAAGTCCAGAAGTAATAAAGCATCTGTAATCTTGAAAAGTCAGACTGAATTTTTAGAAGAAGAAATTGTTGATGGTCAAAAACGCATGACAAATATAAAGAATGAAATCAATAAAATAGATGAAGATAGCTCAACTATACAAGGGAGTATAGATGAATTAATGAAAATTATTGAGGAACTTACTAAAGAAATTTCATTGTATGAAAATATATCGCTAGCTTCTCAAGATAGTGTTGAAAAGCTCAAATCTGATATTAAGATCTTAGAACAAGACAGTAAGAGGTTGTCATCTGAAGCAGAAAAACAATCTCAACTAAGTGGAGATTCACCATTTGATAGAGGTGGTGAAGGACAAAGACAATATATATCTGGCTGTAAAGTATCTGGAGAGCGTGTCTTATTTTTAGTTGACTCATCCACCAGTATGCTAGCTAATTCTTATGCTAACGCTTTGCTTTTTTCTATTTATCCAGATGAAGAGAAGATAAGAGCTCCAAAATGGAGCCAGGTAGTCAAAGGCGTTGAATGGATGGCAACACGATTGAAAGGAGAATTTCAAATTTATACATTTAATGAATCGGCCCAATCAGTTTTAGATCAAAGTGATGGAGAATGGATAAAAGCTGATAGTAAAAATATAGTATCAGCCATTGATAAGTTAGCTTCAACAGTCCCTCAAGGAGGTAACAGTTTATATAATGCTTTTGAAGTCATTAATACTTTTAACAAAAAGCCAGATAATGTATTTATATTTACTGATGGGTTACCTACACTAGGATCAAGGACTCCCAAAGTACCAGTAAAAGTTTATCCTAGAGATAGGCAAAAATATTTTAATAGAGCAATTGATATTTCACCATCAATACCGATGAATGTTTTTTTATTTCCTCTAGATGGAGACCCAACAGCAGCAGCTAGTTTTATTAACTTAGCAGGGTTGAAGAAAGGATGTTTTGTTGCACCTTCCAAAGATTGGCCAACGTGATGAGGAAAAGAAGAGATATGGAAACATTCAATTTATCCTTTCTGGATGTTGTCTGCTGTGGCTTCGGTGCTGTTATTTTATTGCTCGTAATTACAAAAATATATGAACCTATTACTATTCAAAAAAGCCAAGAAGATTTACAAGCATTGGTTTCTAAATTAGAACGAGAATTAGAAGTGATCAGAGGTGATTCAACAGTATTGAATCAGCAATTAACATCATCAACTACTCAACTTGCTATTAATAAGGAAAAAAAGAATAAACTCTCTGGTGATTTATCTGATATAGAAGGCCAATATAATACGACAAAAGCATTTGCAGAAATGCAATCTGGTGAGAAAAATGCCTTATTTATGATTAAGCAATCATTAACGGAAGTTATGAAAAAACTTGAGAGAAAACAGTCTTTTAGTGAAGGTAAAGCTGTGGGTATTCCAGTCGATAGCGAATATGTTATTTTTGTTATTGATAATTCTGGAAGCATGCAAAATAATGTTTGGAGTAAATTAAAAAATAGTATGGCTGATATTCTAGCTGCTTATCCAAAAGAAAAACTGAAAGGGATACAGGTGCTCAATTGTAATGCCAGCTATCTATACCCTTCTTTTAAGACAGGCTGGATACCAGACACACCAGGAAACAGAAATGAGATCTTAAGAAGGTTGAATAATTGGAATGCAACTTGTGATTCCGATCCAACCAGGGGAGTTAATGAAGCAATTACTAGATATACAGACAATAAAAAAAGAATAGCCATTTGGATAATGGGCGATGACTTAGCTAATAACTTATATGATGATCCTGTAGAGGCAATAAGAAGGGTGGCATCAAAATTTAATAAAATGGATGATAAGGGAGTTCCTTTTATAAGGATACATGGCATGGCTTTTCCTAATAATGCAACTTTCAATCCAGTTGAATTCCAAAATATGTTAAGAGTTCTTGCAAGTGAGAATTATGGCGCTGTTGTTGTAGAATCGTATTAATAACTTTTAAAAGAAAGAGTGTCTATTATCCTATGAGAATATCCTATGAACAAATAGAGTTTTG
>JAQWSZ010000025.1:0-5405 GCA_029242945.1 Gammaproteobacteria bacterium
CTACTCTTGATTTAGGTTAAAGGATGCAATTCGATTGCCCATAAAAGTACCTAACCACACTTTTTCTTTATGTGGTACTCCTACTGTAACCGAACCTATTTGTGTTTGCTTGAATGAGAATGCTTCTACTTCAGATAAGTCTTCTTGTCTTAATTTATAGATTGTAAAAGGTAATGGGCATTGGACTACTGTCTCATTACAATGAATTAATAAATCTGTAGCGGTATTATCTTGTACCGCTACCCAAATAAACTCTCCATCAATAAATGAATTATCTGGTGTGCCTTTGCTAAAGTGTTCTGCTTCTATAGTAAGACTTGGTAGATTTAATTTTGAGGTTCTATGATTAAAAACATAATTAATAAATAAATTTGTCTCATCATCTGAGATTGAGATACCATTGGGAAAGGAACCTTCAGAGTTTGATACTCTGGTAAATCCATCATTTGTATTCCATTGATAAACAAAACCAGTATCTACCTTGCTATAAGAGATATAGGCTAAATTCAAATAAGATATGCCTTTTTCATACATATTAGTTGAAAAGAAGCTCCCATCATTTCTGAGGGCCACATCATTAAAATAAGCTGTTTCAGGAGCATTCACACACCCTCTCCATTGTAGTACCCAAGAGCCTTCGATATTAAGCAACTCAAACATTTCAATAGTTTCTTGAGGCATATGATTGATAATAGCAAGCTGGTAGCGACCATCTGATCTTTGATTAAGATCAATTCCATGTGGTGAGAGCAATAGATCTTCACGTTGACAATTGTTTTCGCCCCATATGTTTTCACCAAGCGCTAGCTTGATTGACTTTTTTTTCAGTGTCTCTGTATCAAACAATGAGATTTTCCCAGGTATATTTTCTGAACTAAGGGGGACAATTGCTCCAAATTCAGATATTAATAAGTGTTGATTATCGGGTAGAACGACAATATCTTCAGGTTTGCTAAATTCACAATAAACGCTTACCTGAGAATCTGATTGGCAGCCAGTAATTGGATTCACTTCATAATTTGAGGTTTGCGTGAGATAGAGAGTCGACAATAATAATACGATAATTCCAAAGACTGAAAAAATAACATAACCAATTGCTTTTTGTATTTGCATATTTGCTATAACTTACTACCACTCGCCTTTTTTGCTCATTAATGTTCCCAATAATACTTCTTGCATATCTGCTTCTTGGGGTTCAGTTCTTGCGAGAATCCTGCTGTACCTTTCTTTAATCATGTCATCGTAATTTGTGTGTGGAAGAATATAGAATTTATTTTTTCGAATCGCATCTAATGTAACGTCTGCTATTTCATTCGGTTCTTTGCCTCTTTTTAGAACTTTAGCAGCCAATTTCTTTAACATGAAATTAGCTTTATTTTTAGCTGGTAAGTGTTCTGGTCGATTTCGATCCGATTCTATGATGTTTGTAGCTACAAAACCTGGGCACAAAACTGAAGCTCCAATTTTACTTTTAGTTTTTCTTAGACCCTGCCAGAGTGATTCACTCAATGCTAGGGCAGCATGCTTACTTACACCATATATAGCTTCCCCTGGTAAAATACCTGCCAAAGAAATGGTATTAAGAATATGCCCTTCTTCTTTGTGTTTAATCATATGAGGCACAAAGGATTCGAGTCCATATAAAGTACCATAAAAGTTAACACCTAATACCCATTCCCAGTCGCTTGCATCAAGATCCCATATTCCATCGCCTGCAACATTGCTAGCCACTCCAGCATTATTGCAAAGAATGTGAATATGACCAAAGTCTTTTATGGATTGTTCAGCAAGATAACTGACAGCATCCTTATCCATAACATCAATCTTTAAACCAGTGGCTTCTACGCCATGATCTGATATCTTTTTGACAGCACTCTCTAAGGCATCTTGCTCTATATCAGCAAGAACAATGTTCATTTTTTCTTGAGCAAACCGTTCTGCCAAAGCATAACCAATCCCACTTGCAGCTCCGGTGATAACAGCTGTTTTTCCTTCAAATTCTTTCATTGAATGTCTCCATATTAATAATAGTACGATAAGTTTATTAATCTAATATTATTATTAAGATAATAAACCCAAGCTGACAATAAAAAACATATTATTATGTTATACAAATAGGACTCCTTCTTGTTGGAGTAGTTTCTTTTTTGTTTTTATGCCTCCATTTCCTGTGTATCCACCTATCGAACCATCTGAAGCTATAACTCTATGGCATGGAATGACTATTGGATATGGATTCTTTCCACAAGCATTAGCAACTGCTCTGTATGCATTAGGTCTTCCAATTGCATTAGCTATATCTTTGTAGGATCTGGTCTCACCTTTAGGTATTAATTTTATTTGATCCCATACTTCTTTTTGAAAACATGTGCCTTGTAGATTATTCATACTATAAAAGTACCTTTAGATTAATAAGGGTACTTATTGATTACTGTTATAGACTATTAATTAACAATAATAGGGTCTAATTGAAAACTTCCAATGAATTTACTGTTATCACTGGATGAATCCCATAGAGGGGCATTGGGTTGATCTAAGAGCCATTCTTTATCGCCATTTAAAGAGGCAAATGACTTGGCTTGGTCTTCAGTTGATTTAGAGCACATAACAAATTGCAGATTATCTCTGCCGCCAATATTTTCTTGCCAAAGATCAACTTCCCAGCCATGTTTCTCAAAAAACTCTCTACTTGCCTTGAACTCTTCCACAACACTTGAGAACATCCCTGGATTTGGTTTCCAGACGTAGACTTCAACTACACCTGCGTTATTGCATAATTGATCATCAATAAGTGTCATAGTATATGACCTGACTGTTGTCACTGCACCTGACGCATAAAAACGTGTTATGAAGTCAGAATAATCAGCTGAATCATATGCCTTGTCTTTAGCTCTTTCTTCTAAAGAGTTATGAAAATCAACCCAATGAAATTTAAATTCACCACCTTTTCCAAAAGTCTGTTGCAGTATTGATGTATTTCTTCCAGCTGCTTTAGATAACTTGATGGCTTCTTCGAACAGTACTACCGCTTCATTCATATGTCCTGGTAGAACTTTATATTCCCAAACATCTGCCTCGATGCTGTAAGCACTAGAAAATGAAAAAAGTATAAGTGATGTAAAAAATATTTTAAGTTTCATAGTAATTCCTTAATTTATTATTGCTCACTAAATACTATCAGATATTTTATTTCAAAAAATAATAATAACCATCAGTGAACAATCTGGTTAAAATGAAACTATGCAATATTCAAGAAGAAAGTTCATAACTCAGTCTGCATCATTATTATCAATAGCAGCTGCTAATAATTTCATTATTAAACATACATTGGCAAATGAGGTTTATGGTGCTGCAGATGGGATCGCAAGATTACATTGGAATGAAAACCCATACGGGCCCAGTAAAAAAGCAATTGAGTCAATGATTGAATCTACTTATCAGGGAGCCTACTATCCCGATCATCTTATTGGAATTCTAAAGTCAATGATTGCTGAGAAACACGACATTCAAACCAATCAAATTGCTATCAGTTCTGGTTCAACTCAAGTACTGAGCAACTTGTCTCAAATTATGTCTAGAACCAACCCATTACTGGGAATGGAGCTTGGCTGGGATACTCATTTAATTACAGCTGAAGCCTCGGGTGGAGTCATCATAAGACAACCCAATGGGGAAAATTTGGAAATCAATTTAAACGAACTTGAAATGACGGCCAAACATGGTGTTTCTGCTGTTTCAATAATTAATCCTAACAATCCAACTGGAACACTATTAAATTCTCAGAAGTTGAAAAAAAGTGTTATGAGAATGTCTAAAAATACACTGGTTATTGTTGATGAAGCTTATAATGAAATTACCAATAATCCAGAAAATAATACAATGATTGGATTGATAAAAAATGGACACAATGTTGCCGTTTCAAGAACTTTTTCAAAAATATATGGACTCGCAGGACAAAGGATTGGATACATCATTTCTCAACCTGATGTAATTCAATCTATTATCAAGAATGGAACAGGTCATTTTTCAATATCACTGACTGGCTTAGCTGGTGCAATTTCCAGCTATAACGATCAAACATTTCTTGATTATTCTAAATCAAAGATAATTGAAGCAAGAGAAATGATTAACGAAGCAATCTTAAAAAATGGTCTGAGTGCTTTACCTTCACAAACAAATTTTATTTTTGTGAACTTAGGACAATTCAATGCAAATGATTTTCAAAAACTAATGATGAAACATGGGGTTTTAATTCAAGGCCAGTACGGTGCTTTTAGAAATTGGTCTAGAGTCAGCATGGGGAAAATAGAAGATATAAAACGCTATATTAATGCCTTACCTAAAGTTCTAGATACTTTAAACAGTTAATACTATTCGTCTTCTTGACTTATATTATAATCCTCTGGTGCTGCTGCACTGATACCATCAATAAATTGACTTTGTAAGTTTTGCATAGCAGAAATCCAAGTATCTGGTTGTGTGGATTTCATTTTAATATAATCCATCACTTGCTTGTGTGGTGTAATTAAGAAAACATCATTTTCTATTGCTTTAATAACATCTTCAGCTACTACACTAGGTTCCAATATTCCATCTATGCTAACGATGTCTTTAATTACCTGTGGCGCATCATTGACCATACTGGTACTAACTCCTTGTGGGCATAAACAGGAAACACCAATTCCCCTTTCGCCATACGTAATTTTTAACCATTCAGCAAAACTAATAGCAGCTGATTTTGTTACAGAGTAACCAGCAGAACCAATTTGTGTCAAAAGTCCAGCGGCCGAAGCTGTATTCACAAGATACCCTCCTCCTTGCATAATCATCGAGGGTATTAAATGTTTTGCTGCGTAGATGTGAGACATGACATTAACTTGCCAGATTGTTTGCCAATCCTCTTGGCTTGTGTTTATAAGTCCAGGAGCACCACCAATCCCAGCGTTGGAACAAAATATATCAATATTTCCCACACGTTCTTTTGCAATATCAATAATTCGTAATATTTCATTTTCATTAGAGACATCAGCAACAATAGGTATAGCATCGATATCTTTTCTGGTTTCGTTAAGAAGTGATTCATTAATATCAACAACTACAATGGAATTAGCTTTGTGATGTGAAAAAGATTCTGCCATTGCTTTGCCAATGCCACTGGCACCTCCTGTAATGACAATATTTTTATCTTTAATTTTCATATAGGAAAATGATTAAATTTAGCTTAAATCTTTATATCTACAAAAAGATAGAACAAAAACAGCTAGATCTACTGCAAAAACCATCCAAAGCGTACGTGTATCTGGAATTCCATCTGCAACTATGCTGACTATTCTACCGAAAACATAGCTACCACAAAGGAGAGCAACTATTAGGTATGTAATTTTTTGTAATGATTTCTTGTATAG
>JAQWSZ010000033.1:0-56005 GCA_029242945.1 Gammaproteobacteria bacterium
AACAGTCCTAATGTTTGGTTTACAGTTACCTATGAAAATATGGGTGCTATGCAACCCAATGAAGAGCAATATAAACAAGTTCGAAAAATTCTAAAAGAACGCTTTGGAGAATCCGATGAAGAAATTGAAACAATTTCTAAAGGTTATGAAGAAATAAGAAAAATGGTTGATAATCAAATTATCAATAAGGTTAAATTCAAATAAAAAACCTGTCTTTAAAACTCTATCAACATCTTTGTGATCTAAGATAGTTGTTAGAGTTTTTCCATTTAGTATGAGTCAATTACCTATTTTATATAGTTATAGAAGATGTCCTTATGCTATGCGGGCAAGAATGGCTATTGCTTTAAGTAATATTCAATGTGAGCTTAGAGAAGTTTCCCTAAAGGATAAACCTCAAGAAATGATAAATATCTCTCCAAAGGCAACAGTGCCAGTACTTTTACTCAAAGATGGAACTGTTATTGATGAAAGTATTAATATAATGAAATGGTCATTCTCCTTAAATGATTCTTTATTAATTCTCAATGAATATTTGAGCAAACAAAAAGAAATGAACGATCTTATTCTACTTTTTGATACATCATTTAAAGATTATCTTGATCGATATAAGTACTCGAATCGTTATGAAGATAACGACCCAATAAAAAATAGAGATCTTGCTGCAGCTATCTTGCAAAATCTAGAGGAACGTATCAATAACAATAACTTTTTGTATGGAGATCAGATCTCTTTCGTTGATATGGCGATTCTGCCTTTTGTTAGACAATTTAGAATTGCAGATGAAAGATGGTTTGACAATGAAATGGAAATGCCTAAGGTTCAAAAATGGTTGGATCATTTTATTAATTCTGAATTATTCTCAGTGGTAATGAGAAAATATAATCATTGGATCAAAGATTCCCAAGTTGTATATTTTCCAAACTAGTAAAATCATAACAATTATCATTTTTTAATCAGAAATAGGAGAATATAGGATGCCAGAAATAAAAGTTCAAAATCAATGCTCTAGTTTAGATAATTTAGTTGAAGCTGACTCTTTTGGAGAATCTGTAGGGCCATTACCAAAACAAACAGATTCTGGATTCTTAGATCATGAAAATATGTTCGCTGGTACTTGGCAATGCGAACCAGGAATATTAAAACTGGATCTAGATGTCACGGAGTTCTGTCATATACTTCAGGGACATTGGATTTTAACTTCTGAGTCAGGTCTAGTGGTAGAAGTGAAAGCGGGCGATAGTTTTGTTTTCCCAAAAGGTTGGAAAGGAACAGCTGAAGTAAAAGAGACCATTCGAAAAGTTTATATGATGATAGCTTGAATCCATCATAATATGAGACCCTATTATATTTATATATTACTCCTATGAGGTTAATTTATCCCTTTGCTAAAAGATTTATTGCAGGAGATAACTTCAGAGCAGCAAAACCTCAAATAGATAATCTTTTGACTAGAAAGTTTGAGGTTATCCTTAATTATATAGGCGAATTCAATCACACTAAAAGTGAAGTTAAAAAAGCTCAAAATGAATATTTAGAGTTTATTAGGCAATACCAAAATCATAATGTTAGTTTATCGATAAAGTTATCTCAGTTTGGCCTCCTTGACTCTGAAAGCAAGTGCATTGAGATGATTGAACCCATTATAAATAATGCGTATCAGTCTAAAAAAAATATCCGGTTTGATTCTGAAGATTCATCCACAACAGATAAAATACTAAAGGTTTGTTACTCACTTAATGAGAAATATCCGGATACACTTGGTTATACACTGCAATCCAACTTATTCAGATCGAAAGACGATCTTTTAGAATTGAGAAAGCATAATATCTCAATTCGGTTGGTTAAAGGTGCTTATAAAGAAAGCAGTGCTAATGCTTATAAAGAGAAAAATAGGATTCGAGATAATTTCTTATATTTAGCTGACATGTTAAAAAATAATATGCATTCGAATAATGCAATTGCTACGCATGATGAATCATTATTGAATGAATTGAAAACCAGTCACTTTAAGTATGAATTACTTTATGGTGTTAGAAGGGATATTCAAAATAATTTGATATATGACAAACAAAAAGTAGGAATCTACTGTCCTTATGGTAGCAACTGGTTTCCTTATACAATCCGACGACTCAAAGAATTTAAGAATATTATTTTTATTAGTCGGAACATATTCAAAGAATGGATAAATTAAAAAAAGACCTGCTTAGTAAAAAAAAGAATATTTATTTAATCAATTAAGCTAATATTTTTTAAATAGGTATAATCTGTTTGTTTTCGATATGGCAAGGTGGCAGAGTGGTTATGCAGCGGCCTGCAAAGCCGTGGACGTCGGTTCGATTCCGATCCTTGCCTCCATTTTGGCCCGAGTGGCGGAATTGGTAGACGCTACGGACTTAAAATCCGTTGAGATAACTCTCGTGCCGGTTCGAGTCCGGCCTTGGGCACCAAAATGATTGTAAATATATTGCCATTAGTAGAATCCAATAAAAGGGTTCTTTCGAATTGAGTTTCTATATATATATAAATAGTCAGTTATGCATGAAAGTATTAGTAAAAAGACGCAAATGAAACTCTATAAATCTGAAGAAGGTTTTGAAAAAATTATGGGTTGGTACGATCGTGTAAAAAGCGAAATCACAGTACAGCATCAATCAATTTATGCAGAAACAAGGTTTGGTCAATCACATGCTATTCTTGCTGGCGAGGAAAATTCGAAAGCTGTTATTCTTATTCCAGGAATTGCAGGTTGTGCTCCACTGTGGAGAAATCAAATCAATGAACTTTCAAAAAAGTTCAAAATATATGCTCTTGATATTGTAGGACAACCTGGAAAGAGTGAACCTAATCCGCCTTCTGTTTTCAATGATGATTACACAAATTGGTTAGAAGATGTAATTACCTCATTGCAGTTGAAAAAACCTCATATTATAGGTGTGAGTACTGGTGGCACGACAGCAATGGATATGGCTATTGCAAATTCAGAGCTGATTGATAAAGTTATTATGTGTGGCCCAACAGGACTAGCTAGAGCTAGACTCCCATTTCATCAATGGTTTTCAAGAGCTATGGCGAAACAAAAAGATGCTGATGTACTGGAAGGGGATTTGACTGCATCATCTTTTTCAAAACCTCGTTCAGGAAAAACATTCGGCTCATTTGATAGGCAATTAGCAAGAGGGATGGCTCTGTGCACTCGGTTTTATCGTGTGGATAAATCTTTAGGGATATACAATGATAAGACCTCTAGAATTAATTTTATAAAAGCAATCAAAGTCATTAGTAAGTTTTTCTTCTCTGTTGATAAAAAAAGACTCTCTAGTTTCAAAAACTCAGGGTTATTGATCTTTGGTGAATTTGAAGTTTTGTATAACCCCAAGAAAATTAGTAAAAAAATAAAAAAACTGATTCCCAACATTGAGGTTGAGATTATAAAAGATGCAGGACATGCAGCTATTTACGATCAACCTGAAGAAGTGAATAAAAAGGTCATAGCGTTTTTAGAAAAATAAGAGTTAAATTAAAATGAAACATGCAATCAAAAATTATCTTCTATTGTCTCTAATTTTTATACCTTTTTCTGCACAATCTCATGAAGCAAATTCTCTTCCTTATGGCCCTTTTTTAAGTGGTCTCACTCATCCTGTATTAGGCTTTGATCACCTATTAGCTATGGTTAGTGTTGGTATGATTAGTGCACAAATAGGTGGTAGGGCAGTATGGAGTGTTCCGGCAACATTTGTCTTTGTTATGTTTATTGGCGGATTGGTGGGTATTAATTTTGAAGGATTGAAGGGTTATGAATTTGGTATAGCTCTCTCAGTTCTTCTTTTGGGAAGCGCTTTAGCAGCTGATAAAACAATTTCAAGTAATCTCGCAATGGTAGCAGTAGGTATATTTGCAATTTTTCATGGCTATGCTCACGGCGAAGAAATCCCAACTGTTGCCGAACCAATACCTTATGTTAGTGGCTTTATGATGGGTACTGTATTACTTCATGTCAGCGGTTTAGTTCTTGCAGATATCTCAACACACTATAAATCTGGAAAAATTATTTTAAGAATCGCTGGTCTAGGGATAGCTCTTTCAGGTCTCTATTTTTTAATATCTGCATTTAGTTAAAATGACTGTTATCAAAAAAAGATTGATTCTGTGGGAAATAGGAAGCTACTTATGGATAGCTATGGCCGGATCAGCTCTTCATTTTGCTTTCGAATTAAGCGAGTTCTGGACACCTTTGGCATTTATCTCATCTGTTAACGAAAGTACATGGGAGCATTTGAAAATGTATTTCTGGCCAGGTTTAATTTATGCCTTAGTTCAATATACTTATACTAGAGATATTGCTAATAACTATTGGTTAGCAAAGTTGGCTTCATTGATTGCAGTTCCATTAGGAGTTATTGTCTCTTATTATGGTTATCTCTCAATTTCAATCCCGCTCTATGGAAAAGGCTTTTTTGAGTACGATATAGCAACGATGTTTTTTGGTCTAACAATAGCATCAATAGTAGCCTACCAGATTATGATTAGACCACGATTTAATAGACCCTCAAAAAGACTGGTATTTACTGGATATGCAACATTAGTAATCATGTTTTCAACATTCACATATTATCCCCCTAAGATGTTCTTATTCGAAAATTATTTTGGTTATGTCTACAGCGGTGAGTATGGAATTCTCAAAGATTATGAGCCTTATAGAGTGTTCAAGAAAAAATAAATAAGGTTAAATTATTTCAAAGCTATAACCTATGCCATAAACAGATCTGATAAATTCTTTATCTGGTTGGATATCATATAGTTTTTTCCTAAGATTTTTAATGTGAGTATCAACGGTTCGATCAAGAACAATTCTTCCATCTTCAAAAATAATATTCAGAATTTGATCTCGATTATAAACTCGACCTGGATAATTGATAAACATAGACAAGATTCTAAATTCGACTGGTGTTAAATCTAATTTAAGACCATCTAATGTTATTGAATAATTTTCAATATTAACCTCAAAACCTTCTGAAGCCTTTGAATCATTATAGTTAGGGTCGGATCTTCGCAATACAGTTTTAACTCTTGCTACAACTTCTTTGGGACTAAAGGGTTTGCAGATATAATCATCTGCTTCCAATTCCAAGCCAATCAGTCGATCTACTTCATCTATCATGGCTGTAACCATGATAATTGGAACTTTAGAGAACGTTCTGATTTCTTTACAAATTTCTTTACCATTGAGATTTGGTAACATCAGATCTAATAATAAAAGAGAGGGATTGTGTTTTTTTACCCAGGGTATAACTTCAATACCATCTTCAATTATTTCTGTTTTATATCCTTCTTTTATTAGATAGTCCGATAAAATATTGGCTAACTTTATTTCATCCTCAACAATCAGTATGGTTTGTATCATTATTCAGCCTTATTCAATTCTATGATAATTCTAACTCCACCCAAATTTGAAGGTTCAGCTGCTATAGTTCCTGAGTGAGCATCAATGATTTCTGCACAAATGGCTAGACCAAGTCCTGCGCCTCCTTTTTCTCTTGATCTAGATAACTCCTCTCGGTAGAAGCGATCAAAGATTTTTTCAATTGATTTTTGATCTACACCTGGAGCTGAATCTGAGAATGTAATGATTGCATTACCATTTTGTGTAGCCAGTTCAATTTCAATAATTCCTTGAGAGTCTGTATATCTAAGTGAATTTTCTAATAGATTGGTAAATAACTGAGTCAGTCTAGTTTGATCACCAAGTATTACAATAGATTCATCCATATGAATCTGTACTTTTATTTCTTGAGATTTGAATCTTTCAATATAACTATCAATTGCTTTGCTTAAAATGTCTTTTAAATCAACTTCATTCATTTGATACTTCATTGCTCCAATATCAGATAAGGTAAGTTCATAAAGATCATTAACTAAAGTAGAGAGTCTATTGACTTCGTTGCTCAGTGAAACAAGAGCTTCTTCATCAAATTCTCTAACTCCATCTTCTATAGCTTCCAATTCACTTTTCAAAATCGCTAGTGGCGTTCTAAGTTCATGTGAAATGTCAGCAAGCCATTGTTTTTGAGTTTCTGCATTCTTATCTAATGTTTTAGCAAGTACATTAAAATCTCTAGACAGTTTTCCTAACTCATCTTTATTTTTGATATTTACCCTTGTTTTGAGTTCACCGCCAATAAGACCTTTAGTAGCTCTTGCTAACTTTCTAACTGGCCCTGTAAAATTAAGTGTTAGCAATAAAGAGATTATTGCTGCCATGAATAATGCAATCACTCCAACTGAATAAAGAGTTGACCTTGTTGCTTGTACAAATCTTAAATCTTCTTCTTTGCTAAAAATAGGAGCAGGAGTTAAAACTAATGCTCCTATTTTTTTGTCTTTATAATTTATAGGTACCTTAATTGAGTTTTTTGGAAAATTTGTTGTCCCCACTAAAACTTTATTGTCTTTATCCAGCAGAATTAATCTGCCAGGGAATGAGTCTATAACTTTCTTTTTTAATATCTTTTTATTTTTTCTTTTAGAATTTTTATTTTTTTCTGTTACATCAAAATAAAAACGATATTCTTTTTCATAGCCAAATGGAACTGCTGATCTAGAAGTAATAATATTCTCATCAAATCGTCCTCGTGGATTAAGAAGTACATTGGCAATTCTTGGATCAGATTTTATAAACCTCCATGTTCTAACTTCTCCATAATAGTCTTCGAAAACACTAGAATAATTTTCTAGCGTTTCCATTTCGACTTGTTGAACATAGCCAGCAAAGCGTTCTGCAATGTTGAATGATATAAACCCAATCATCATAGCAATGACTGCTATGAAGCTAGCAGAAAAAGTAATAAAGAGTTTTGGGAATATCTTCATATTGACTGTAATTATAGATAATTTAAGCGCACTGAAACTTTAATTCATCTTTTCTTCATATTTACTTCATTGTTTAGGTAAATAATTAATACCAAGTTAAACCTACAGGAATTTGAAAAATGAAACAAACAATTACAGTACTGATGACTATATTTATTTATATAGGAACAATTGGATTAATAGATACATCTATAGCTGCGGGTCATCATGGTAAAGATGGAAACCATCATGGCAAACCTAATCCTAAGATGCTTTTTCATGGATTAGATATTGATAAAGAGCAGAAAGATCAAATAAAAATGATTATGGGTGAACAAATGGAAAAAGGAAAAGCGATCAGGTTAGAGACTAGAGATCGTTTGTCCAAGATATTAACTGCAGAACAAATGACTCAATTTGATAGAAATGTAGAACGAGCAGAAAATAAAATAACTAAGAAGAGCAGAAAAAGAGGTAAGAAGCATAAAAAACACAACAAGGAAGACAGAAGATAAGAATCTTAATATTTGCCAGCAAGGCAGAACCAGAGCTGGAATGAGTCGACCCCCTAATGACTTATTCCAGCTTTTTTATTTCAATCTAACAAGCAAAAAATAAATGACTGTATTAAAATTATCTCTTAATTATTTACTTTAGGAGTAATTTCATGAAATTGTTTGAATTAAAGTCTTTCGGAGATGATGGTTTAACAATGACTGAAAGAGGGGATCCTAGTCCTTGTCTTGGAGAAGTTATTGTAAAAATGAAGTCCGCATCTATTAACTATAGAGATTTTATGATCGCCAAAGGTCTATATAATCCAAATTTAAGTCTTCCATTAATCCCTTTGTCTTGTGGTAGTGGCGAGATCATAGCTGTGGGTAATGATATTACTGATTTTAAAATTGGAGATGCCGTCACTTCTGTTTTTTGGCAAGATTGGAATAATAATCAGAAAAAACGATCAATAAGTACTGGTTCCGATGCTGCAGGAGTTTTGACTGAATATGCAGTCTTACCGGTTTCAGCAGTTCTGCCTATGCCTGAACATTTGAGTTTTGCTGAGGCATCGACACTTCCTTGTGCAGCAGTGACTGCATGGACTTGTATTCAAGCAGCTAATATTAAAGCTGGAGATACTGTTCTTTTGCAAGGGACAGGTGGAGTATCAATTTTTGGATTGCAAATTGCTAAAGCATTGGGCGCTTGCGTTATTATCACATCCAGTAGTGATGAAAAATTAGAAAGAGCCAAAGCACTGGGTGCTGATCATATTATTAATTATAAAGAGAATCCAGAATGGGGTCATGAAGCTTTCAGTCTGTCTGGATCAGGAGTTAATGTTGTTATTGAGATAGGCGGTGGCGGAACTTTTGAGCAAAGTATGGCGGCAGTTTGTATAGGAGGACACATCTCACTAATTGGCGCACTCAGTGGTATTAAAGTAGAAATAAATCTTATGCAATCTGTGTTTAAAAATATTAACACACATGGAATTACAGTTGGTTCACGAGAAGATCATCAATCGATGAATGAGTTTTTTGTAAAGCATAATATTCATCCTATTATTGATCAAGAAATTGATTTCAACCAAGGTGCTGAAGCAATCATGAGTATTGCATCTGGTAATCATATGGGAAAAATTGTGGTCAATATTGATTCATAATAATAAATTAAAATGAAGGCACATTAATTGAAAGAAAGTATTCTTCAAGCTGAGTCATTGGAATTGTTTCGAAATGATATTCCAATTTACTCCAATATTTCTTTTAAACTAATTCAAGGTCAGCATTTAGTCTTAAGTGGTTCTAATGGCAGTGGAAAAACTACTTTAATCAGAACTTTATGTTGTTTGACCAATCAATCATCAGGTTGTATTAAGTGGAATAAAAGCAATGTGGATTCTATTGATAATGAATACCTTGATCATATAGCCTATTTAGGACATAAAAATGGATTGATTGATGAGTTAACACTGATGGAGAATATCGAAGTTACCTTAGGTAAGAATTTTGATCGTACTGAATTAACCAATCTTTTAGAGAATTTTAATCTTTCTGAACATAAAGATATTTTATATTCAAGCTTGTCTAATGGGCAAAAAAGAAAAGCAGCACTCATTAGAGTAATCCTATCTAACAAGCAGCTATGGATACTGGACGAGCCTTTTACAAATCTTGATGTCGATTCAATAACATGTATAGACGTAATTATAAGTAGTCATCTCAACAAAGGCGGCATGTTAATCAGTGCATCTCATTCACCTGAGAATCGAATTGATTGTGATGTAGAAATTAATTTAGATGGAATGATTCATGTTATTTAGAGATATTATTAGAAGGGATCTTAAGATTTCTATAAGACGCAGCACAGATGTCTTAACGGGATTAATATTTTTCTTATTAATTGCTCTTATTTTTCCATTAGCAGCAGGTACTGAAAAAGACCTTCTTCTTAAAATGGTAGGACCGGTCATGCTTATTTCAGCACTTTTAGCATCAATGATGTCCATACAAAATATATTCAAACCCGATTATATTAACGGTACTTTGGAACAAATGATGATTACTACCAATTCTTTTTCTGCTCTTATTGCAGTTAAGATTATGATGTTTTGGATGATTTTTTCCATGCCATTAATCCTAATGGCTTGTTTCATAGTTTCGACTTATTATGTAGAAGGTTTCTCGATGTTTACAGTCGTTCTTACACTTATATTAAGTACTTTAAGCTTGGTTAATTTATCAGCTTTTGCTGCATCTTTAACACTTGCAATCAGGAATCCTGGTGCCTTGATATCAATAATTGTTATCCCTTTATCTTTGCCAATCATTATATTTGGCTCGAAAGCTATAGAGCTCTCTATAGTGAGTATGGATAATTCTGGACCACTTTATTTTCTTACTGGTATGATGTTTTTTACATGCAGTTTAGGCCCAGTTGTGACTGCATCTGCTATTAAAATATCAATTGATTAGAAAGAGTCAGAGAGATGAATTTAAAAAACATTTATAAGTACGGTTCACCACCTCATTATTTTAAGCTGTCATTGCAGTTGGAATATTGGCTTTTGGGCAGCGGTGTAATATTAATTTTAATCGGTATGGTTGGAGGGCTTTTTATAGCACCTCCTGATTATCAAATGGGAGATGCCTTTAGAATCATCTATTTCCATGTTCCCAGTGCTTATCTATCCATGAGTGGCTATGCTTGTATGGCAGTTGCATCAGTCATTGGACTAGTTTGGCGTTCCAATGTGGCTTTTTCTATTGCAAAAACAATAGCTCCAGTTGGTGCAGCATTTACGTTTCTAGCTCTAGTTACTGGGATGCTTTGGGGTAAACCCATGTGGGGTACAGCCTGGGTATGGGATGCTCGTCTAACTTCTGAGTTGATATTGTTACTGATCTACCTTGCTTATATTCTTTTGCATCAATCCATTGAGGATCGAAGTAAAGCAGACAGATCGTCCTCACTTTTAGCCCTAGTGGGTGTGATTAATCTTCCTATCATCCATTATTCTGTTGTGTGGTGGAATACATTACATCAAGGATCAACCATCTCTAAGTTTGACTCACCTTCAATTGCAAGCGAGATGCTTTGGCCATTGATTTTTATGATTTTTGGATACACGATATTTTTTGTTGGTGTCGTCTGTCGCGGTAGTGCTGGTGAAGTTTTAATCAGAGAGAAAAGAAGTAAATGGGTTAGAACTTTTATCGAAGGCATTAAGTCATGAATAATATATTTTCAATGGGTCCTTATAACTTTTACGTTTGGTTAAGCGTTATAATATCCATATTGGTTCTCTTATTTAGTTACTTGGCTGTCTATAAAAGATTTAACTACCAAGTAAATCAAGTAAAATCATCAATTAAAGAAACTGAGTAAATACGGAAATACTATGCTTCCTAGACATCGAAGATTTATTGGTTTAGTTATAATTGTCATAGGCGTTGCCCTAGCTTCTTTTTTTATACTCAATTCTTTTCAGAAAAACCTTTTGTACTATCTAACACCCATTCAAGTTGAGTTGGGTGAAGCCCCTGATAATAAAGAGTTTAGAATGGGAGGGTTAGTTTTACCTGGGAGTTTCAATAGAGAAGAGGGCAGCTTAATTGCTGAGTTCACCTTAACCGATGGCGAAGCAGCCATAAAAGTATTTTACAGTGGAATTCTCCCTGATTTATTCAGAGAAGGTCAGGGCATCATTGCAAAAGGTAAGTTGGATGCAAGTGGCGATTTTATAGCAAGTGAAGTTCTTGCAAAACATGATGAGAATTACATGCCACCTAATATTAAACCTCTTGATCAAATGAAAGCGGGATCATGATTCCTGAAATTGGTCAGATTCTTTTAATAGTTGCATTAGCTACTTCTTTACTACAATTTTGTATAGGTATTGGGTTTTATAAAAAAAGTATTATCCATTCAGGCGTTGTATATAATCTAAGCGCAGTTCATTCTTCAGCTTTATTTGTAGCAATAATTTGCTTGGCCTATAGTTTCTTAACTGATGATTTTTCAGTGCTTTATATAGCATCAAATTCAAATACTAATTTACCAAATATATATAAAATTTCTGCTGTTTGGGGAGCTCATGAAGGCTCATTATTATTATGGATTTTTCTATTATCACTCTGGGGCTTATTGCTAGCTTTTTCTAGAAAATTTAATGGTCAGACTGAAATTATAAAATTAAGAGCCGTTGCTATTATGGGATTGGTTAGTTTTTGTTTTATTTTATTTATCCTTTATACATCCAATCCTTTTGAGCGATTGTTTCCATTCCCTGAACAAGGCAGATCATTAAATCCATTATTACAAGATCCAGCTTTAGCCATTCATCCCCCTATACTGTATGCAGGTTATGTAGGGTTAGCAGTTCCTTTTTCATTGGCGATCGCTTCTCTAGTCACTATCAATGATCATCAATGGGCTGGTATTGCTAGAGTCTGGTGTATTACTGCTTGGTTATTTCTAACTGGTGGTATCGCATTGGGTAGTTGGTGGGCATATTATGAATTGGGTTGGGGCGGTTGGTGGTTTTGGGATCCAGTTGAAAATGCCTCACTTATGCCATGGCTCGTTGCTACCGCTTTAGTGCATTCATTAGTAGTTACTGAAAAACAAAAATTATTTAATGGATTTAGTGTCTTATTAGCGATCATTGCATTCTCGCTAAGTCTGTTGGGAACATTTCTCGTCAGGTCAGGAGTATTAATCTCAGTACATTCATTTGCCTCAGATCCAGAGCGGGGTATGTTTATATTAGCTTTAATCGGCATTCTTACTGGCGGTGCTTTAATTATTTATACAATGAGAGTAAAAAAAGGAGAAAAAAGATCGCTGGAGATTTTATCCAGAGAATCATTATTGCTGCTAAACAATGTTTTTTTATGCTCTGCCGCTGCTCTTATATTAATTGGGACCCTTTACCCACTGATTATTGAAATGTTAGATGCTGGAAAAATATCAGTAGGACCACCTTATTTTAATTTTGTGATTTTATTTCCATTCTTACCTTTAGTCTTTTTTATAGGTCTGGGTGTTTTTTCCACATGGAATTCTACAAACAGAAATATGATAAGCAGCATAAAATGGGTATTGGGTTTGAGTTTAATTGCAGGCCTAGTCACAGCATTTATAATGTTTGATTATGCAGATTTGTTGACGACTATTGGTATTATCTTAGCTTTTTGGACACTGATATCCGGTGTTTCACCGATCTTTAGAGGGACTTTTGTATTCAGGGATATTATCAAAGTCTTGCCTATGTCTCTGGCCCATATTGGTTTGGGTTTAACAATTTTGGGTGTCACTGTTACTAGTTCCTATGGGATAACTTTTGATAAAAGTCTTCGTTTAGGCCAATCTACAAAAGTTGGTGAATATAATTTTAAATTAGTTGAGGTTAATAATAGTGAAGGTCCTAATTATGAGGCGAAAATTGCAACAGTAGAAATCTCATTGGATGGACAAGAGATAGCAATAATTTATCCTGAAAAAAGAATCTATGATACTAACTCGCCATCTATGACTGAAGCTGGCATTGAATCAAATCTTCGCAGAGATCTTTTTGTAGCCTTAGGTGAAGAGTTAGGTGGAAATTCTTGGAGCTTGCATCTTCAGTATAAGCCCTTGCTCAGACTGATTTGGTTGGGACCATTGATTATGATTATAGGCGGCTTAGTAAGAATCTATCTTACTAAACCACTAACTAAATTAATGAGTTAAAGATGAAACGATATTTACCTATTATTTTTTTCTTAGTTCTTTTTATTTCTTTATTAAAAAGCCTATTTCAAGATGAAATGGATATACCATCACCATTGATAGGAAAAAATATGCCTAGTTTCTCTCTAACTAGACTGGGTGAAAATACTACAGTTACTGATCAAGATATTTTAGGAGAAGTAGCATTGATTAATGTCTGGGCAACTTGGTGTGTTGGTTGCAAGGAAGAACATCAGTTGCTTTTATCATTAGCAGAAGAACCCTCGATTAAGCTACCCATTATTGGTATTAATTGGAAAGATCAAGATCAACTTGCAATTCAATGGTTGGATGAATTGGGTAATCCGTATCAAGAAATATTATCAGATCCTATAGGGAACACCGCCATAGACTTTGGTGTCTATGGTGCACCAGAGAGCTTTCTAATTGATCGGGATGGTTTTATTCGATACAAACACATAGGACCTCTAACACTGCCAATTTGGATCAATGAGATCCAACCTCTAATTGAGGAATTAAAGCAATGAAATATTTAATAACCATAATATTCCTTTTCTTGACCTCTAATTCCTTAATCTCTGCTGATGAACGACCAACTACCGATCAACAAGAAATGTACCAATCCATAATTCAAGAAGTCAGGTGTTTGGTGTGTCAAAATCAATCGATTGCAGAATCCAATGCTGATTTAGCAAAAGATCTTAGGGCTCAAATATTGGATCAGGTGATAGCAGGAAAAACAAAATATGAGATCAAAAATTATTTATTAGATCGTTATGGGGATTTTGTACTCTATCAACCAGTTTTTAGTGAAAAAACACTTTTTCTATGGATTTCTCCCATTATTCTTTTAATCCTTATAGTTGGTTGGTATAGGAAAATAAGTAACTAGATTGCAAATGAAATACTCAATATATATCGTCATCTCTTTTTTATCTTTACTAATATCATTACTTTTTTTACCAATTTTTAAGAAAGCTCTACAAATCATTCTAGTAGCTTGCTTTCTTACTTTGTTTTTTTTCATCAATTATTCTCAAATATCAAATTACGATTGGGAAGCCAATATGGATGTTAAAAATATTGAATCTATCTTGAAAGAAATGGATCAATACTTATTGAATAACCCGGAAGATATAGAAGCACTAAAACTAGCTGGTAGTGCCTATCTTAAAATGGAACTGTATGACAAAGCATTTAATTACTTTCAAAATGCTTATCAACTTACACCTAAGGGTGATTTTATTATTTTATTGGGCCTTGTTGAATCTGGATTGATGAGTCAGTCCACTAATTTTCCTGAAGACATTGAGGTCCTTATCAATCAAGCTCTTGCTATAGAGCCTTACAATCCAGAAGCACTATGGTATGGTGGATTAATTGCAATGAGTAAAGGTGACACGAAAATTGCTATAGATCGGCTAACTCAATTGTCTGACAATAAAGACATCTCGATTGAGATGCAAGAATCAATTAATACTCAGTTGCAACAATTAAAACTAATGGAGCAGGCATTTGATGAGTAAGTTAAAAGAATGAAAATGATTAAAAATAGTGATTTAGAGTTTTATCAAAATTTGCATCAAAACAAAATCAATTTAATCATCCATATGATTGGGTCTATAACCTTCATCTCTGGTAATATAGGCTTTATTTATAGCCTTATTATTCAAAATTATACAGTTGCTGTATCTTGTGTGTTCTTAATTATTCTAAGTATTATTATCCAAGGTGTTGGTCATAAACTTGAGCCAGTTCCTTTTAAAGGATTTGAGGGCCCTATAGATTTTATAAAAATTATTTATTTGGAATTATTTTTTATTTTTCCTGTATTTTTATTTTCTCCATACTTTAAAGAAAATTGGAAGAAATAAAGGAGATATCCAATGAAGTATATTTTAATAGTAGTAATGTTTCTATTTGTAAATCCAGTATTTAGCGATGAAAATATAGATGCTAAGAAGCAACCGACTAATGATATAGCAGCAGAAGATTTAGTTCTGAGAAGGGCGACTTTGATTGTAAGGGATATTGAGAAGTCACTAGCACTCTATAGAGATTCAATTGGCATGGATTTAATTTACGATCAGATTATAGAAAGAAAAGATAAGGAAATACGACTTATCTTCTTAAAAACCACAGAAGATTTAGTTGGTGTTTTGGGTTTGGTGGATTATGAATACAATAACCCCAATGCTGAAGTCAAAAAGAAACCCATTCGCAAAGAAGGATTTACTCCTCAAAATACTGTTTTAGTTTTTAATACCAATGATTTAGAAAGTCGATGGGCTAAAGTCACTTCAATGCCTGGAATCGAGATAATACAAGAACCAACTTATACTGAGTATCCTTCTTATGATGGCTCTAGTGTTATTAAAGTCAGTGTTTCAAAATTCTATGATCCTGATGGTAATTTAGTTGAACTTAATCAGATACTTAATGCAATCCACTAGATTATGAGAGGTGTACTCACTTTATTGATTCTTTTATTATTCAGTTCTAATTTGCATGCCATTGAACTACTAACCGTTAAAGAACTAAAGAAAGAACTCGATCAAACTGATCAAACTTTTATTTTACTTGATGTGAGAACAATTGAAGAATTTAATTCTGGAAGAATCAAGAATTCTATCAATATTCCCCATGATTTATTGCTCTCCGACACCAGTCTTATTGCTGGCTATAAAAATGAGACAGTCGTTGTTTATTGTAGAAGTGGAAAAAGAGCATCATTAGTTTTGGAACGCTTATCAGATGAAGGGTTTAGGACATTAATAGATATTGATGGTGATATGCTTGCATGGAATAGTGCTAATCTCCCTTTAGAGAAAGAATAGGCATTCATGCATAAATATTTTTATATACATTGTCTGATGGATATATATAATGAGCCCTCGATGAAAATATTAAGGAACAACAAAGCTAAACTTAAACCAGCCATATAGCTGGGAGTTGTCTATTTTTTTCGTTTGACACCCAGCCTTAAATGCTGGGTTTTTTTTTGCAGGAGATTGTTTTGAAATATGCCGTTATAGGAAAAGGGAAAACTGGTTCCCATATTATTGATCTTTTAAAGGAAAGAAAACTGTCCTATGGCGTATTCGATTCACAAAATACAATTACCCCGGAAGCTTTGAAGGATTATGATGTGGCTATTTGTTTCGTCAATGCTCCTACTTTCAGATTATTGAAGCCAATATTAGTTCATTCACAGATTCCTCTTGTAATCGGAACTACTGGTATTGAATGGGATGAGTCTTTATTGAGTGAAATTAAAGAAGCTAAATGTCGATGGATAAAATCAGCAAATTTTTCAATAGGTATCAATCTAATCAATGAAATTTTAAGTAATAACTTTAGTAAACTAAAATCAATTTATCCTAATTATCAATTTAAAATTCATGAGGAGCACCATGAGAAAAAATTAGACGCTCCGAGTGGGACAGCTCTTAGATTTGCAGAAATACTAGATCACCCAATAGAGATTACTCATACTAGAGAAGGTGATACTTTAGGCATTCACTCGGTCAGTCTAATCACTCAAGATGAAACACTAACCATTACTCATAAGGTTAATAATAGAATTGTGTTTGCTGAAGGTGCCGTGGCAGCAACATATTTATTCAATGATCTAGAGCCAGGCATTTATGAATTCGAAACATTAATTAATAAAAATACATAAAAATTATACTTAAGGAAATAGAATTATGAGAATTACAGGAGCAATTACGGCTATTGTTACTCCAATGAAAGTGAATGGAGATATTGATTATTCATCTCTTGAATCTTTGGTAGAGATGCAAATAGATAACGGTATATCAGGTATTGTAGCTGTCGGTACTACAGGAGAATCAGCAACTATTGAGGTCTCTGAGCATCTTGAGGTAATTGATTATTTTGTAAAAACAGTCAACGGAAGAATTCCCTTAATAGCAGGTACTGGAGCCAATGCAACTAAAGAAGCCATCTATCTTACAGAGTCAGCTAAAAATTTAGGAGTTGATGCAGTATTATTAGTAACTCCTTATTACAATAAGCCAACTCAAGAAGGTTTATATCAACACTATATGAGTATTGCTGATAAGGTTGATGTTCCTCAGATCATATACAATGTTCCATCGAGAACTGCTGTTCATATTGAATCTAAGACAGTTTCTGAATTAGCATCACATCCCAATATTATTGGATTAAAAGATGCTACTGGAGATATGGATATCTTCGATCAACTTAATAATTTATGTGCATCAGAAATAAAGAGTAACAATTTTTATTTGTACTCTGGAGACGATGAATCATCATGTGATTTTATTAAAAGAGGTGGTCATGGCAGTATATCTGTGACATCTAATATAATGCCATTTATGGTATCTAGAATGTGTGAGGCAGCAAAAAATAATGATCCAGAAGCAGAAGAAATTAATAAACATTTAAGTGAAATTAATAAAAAACTCTTTATTCAATCAAATCCAATACCAGTAAAATACGCTCTTCTTAAGATGGGGTTGATAGACAGTGGTATCAGACTGCCTTTAACACAATTATCTAAGAAGAATCATGATCTGATAAATAAAGAGCTAGAAAAATTAGGTCTAATTTAACTATATATGAGGTTCAATAAATGAAAAAAATGCATTGGAAAGAAGCTATCAAACTTCTCGAAAGTGGCGAGATTCGATCAGCAAACAAGATTGATGGAAAATGGGAAGCAAATATTGCAGTTAAAGAATCAATATTAGAGGCTTTCAGAGAAGGAGAATTAATTGATTATAAAGATCAAGGATATCCTGGATTTTTTGATAAAAATAGTGTCCCGACACAAAATATTACATTAGAGAGAAACATTAGAATTGTACCAGGTGGAACCTCTATTCGTGTTGGATCTTATATTGCTGAAGGTGTAATTGTTGTTCCGCCTTCATATATCAATATTGGTGCTTATGTAGATTCTGGAACCATGGTTGACTCACATGTTTTGGTAGGTTCTTGTGCACAGATAGGAAAAAATGTACATCTTTCAGCAGGTGTTCAAATTGGCGGTGTTTTAGAACCAATTGGCTTAACCCCTGTTATTATAGAAGATGATGCATTTATTGGAGCAGGTTCAATTATTGTTGAAGGAGTTCAGGTTTCAAAAAAAGCAATTATTGCACCAGGTGTTGTCTTATCACAAGGTATTCCTGTTTATGATTGTATTAATGAACGAGTGCTTTCTAAAGGAGAAGCTATTCCAGAGAGTGCGATCGTTGTTTCTGGTACTCGACCAATTAATACAAATTTGTCATGGGCTAGGAGTCAAAATATATCGATTAATTGTGCTCTCATTATCAAGTATAGAGATGCCAAAACTGATACTGCTATTGAACTAGAAGAGTACTTAAGATAGGAAATAAAATGAAATTAAATCTTAACCATAAAATAGGGTTAGGTAAGGTCATTGAGGATCTTGGTTATTCTTTCTTTTATTATGATATTGATGCATTTAAAATGCATATACAGTCAATGATTAATATAAAGGATGATGCTTTAAAGCTGTGGTATGCGTGTAAATCAAATCCAGCCTCATCGATTATTAATGCAATCAGTGATACATCCTTTGGTATTGATGTTTCAAGTTTAGGTGAACTTAACCAAGCTCTTAGTAATGGTATTTCTGGAACTAGAATCTTATCAACTGGACCATCTAAAACAAAAGATTATCTAAGAGTATTGATAGAGAATAATGTTGAAATTATTGTTTTAGAAAGTATTAATCAGTTGATTTGGTTAAACGAAATAGCCAGTGAATTAAATATAAAACAAAAAGTACTTCTAAGAGTCCAATTGGATTGGGGATCAGGCGAATCTGTTTTAGGCGGAGATCAAATTACACCTTTTGGAATTGATCCTGATGAATGGGTAAAAGTTGATTTTAGAAAATATAAAAAAATAAATATTCTCGGATTTCATGTTTTTCAATGGGGAAATATTATTGACATGGGACACCTCGAGAGTATTTGGAGGAAAATAATTGTAGAGTTAAATGAGTTGTCAAAAAATCTTGGTATTAATATTAAAGTAATCGATTTAGGAGGCGGCATCGGGATACCTTATGATAAAACTGATATAGCAATTGACTTTAAAGATGTTAATGATTTGGTTATAAAACTGAGAAATGAATATGCACTAGACTCTATTTGGTTAGAGCCTGGACGATATTGTACTGGGCCCTATGGATATTATTTTACCCAAGTGACTGATAGGAAGACTGTACGTGGAAAGAAAATCTTAGTGATGGAAGGCGGAATTAATCATCTAGCTCGTCCTGCATTAACTGGCAATCAATTTCCTTGTGAATTATTTAGAGAAAGCTTCCAATCCTTAGAAGAATTTCATGTGCATGGACCTTTGTGTACAGCTTTAGATAAAATGGGTGTTTATCAATTACCAAAGGATATTAATGTTGATGATTGGTTGGTTTTTTCTCAAGTAGGTGCTTATGGGTTTACAGAGTCAATGCCTTATTTTCTTTGCCATAATCTACCTGCCGAAGTTATACTTTTAGATGGTGATTTGTCAATACTGAGAGATGTTCAACAATCTTCAGATTGGTTGGTTTAATGAATACGATTAATAAATATAAAATACCAGTACAAGGTCTTCCTAGTGGAGATGAATACTTCATTAGAGTAATTGATATAAAAGGACCAGAGAAGGGCCCTAAATGCTATTTGCAGGCCAGTATGCATGGTGCAGAACATCAAGGTAATGCAGTTTTATATCAATTAATCAATTATTTAGAGTCTAATGATATTAAAGGCTCTATTAGAATTGTACCTACTGCTAATCCTATGGCTATAAATGCAAAAATGGGACCATACACATATGGAAGGTTTAATACTGGAACTGGCGATAATTGGAATCGAAGCTATTCTAATTTTACTGAAAATAATGAGAAAGTTCATCACTTTGCAAAACAACATTTAAATAGCAGTGAATCAGACATCAATATGGAATACAAAAAACTGATGGATGGTTTACTAAAAGATCAGATCGAAGAATCTGAATACGGTTCTAATCAGAATGGCCACCTTCACTTGATTCTTCAACAGCTTGCTATTAATGCTGATTATGTTCTTGATCTTCATACCGCTGGAGTTGCAACAAGGTATTTGTATGCACCAGAGTATTTAGCTGAGAGAAGTAGCGCCTTACCTTTTCCGTTTCATCTCATTATTGGAGATAAGTTTGGTGGCTCTATGGATGAAGCAGCTTTTATAACATGGGTTAATCTTCGTAATATTTTTTCGGATATGGGAAGGGAATTCATGATTGATTTTGAGTCTTATACATTGGAATTGGGTGGAGAAGAAAGAATATCAATTGAGGAATCATCCAAAGATTTAGAGTATATTCTAGAGTATTTTTCCCACAAAGGACTCATTAAAAGTAGCGAGTCAAGGCCTGAATATAAAATTATAAAATGCAATAAGAAAGATTATAAGTCCTATTTTGCAAAACAAGCAGGACTCTATGATTTTATTGCAAAACCAGGAGAACTTGTAAAACAGGGAGACGTTTTAGCCATTGGTATTAATTTTGAGAACTATTTTTCTGAACAATCAATCCAATTTAAATTATTAGCAAATCAAGATTGTATTGTCTTAACTCATTATCCAAGTAGCAGTGTTATGCAAGGCGCTGAAATTATTCAAGTCATGGAAAATTTTTATTAATCTGTACAGATTTCACCTAAATCATCAACTGAGCCAATGACTTCAATCATATTTTTGTTTTGATCATAACTAATATTTAGTGTTCCATTTTTAAAAACTACAGAAACTTTGTGATCTAAATATCCATTCCTAATTCCAGTCATAACTGAAGCACATGCTGCACTTCCACAAGACTTTGTTTCTCCAACGCCTCGTTCATATATTCTCAAATGTAATTGTTTTCTATTTTTAATCACTGCAAGGCTTAAATTGACCCCATTAGGGAAGTATTTTGATTGTTGCAAGTCTTCACCCCATGAGATCAATGGAATTGATTTAATGTCCTTAGAGAAAAATACAGCGTGTGGATTACCCATGTTGATCAATGACAAATTAATGTTGGTATTATTTGATAAAGATATATTGCACTGATCTAGGCCATTCTTTTCTACTGTTCTTTGATTCAAAATTGTAGCGTTGGGCAGTTTCATTTTTACTGAGTAACTGTCTTTTTTTAATGATCGAATAATCCATTGTCCAAAAACAGTTTTAATATTGAATTCTTTTTTTAAATCTTTGGAAGTTTTTTCTAGGTGTTTAGCTAGGCATAGTGCACCATTCATGCAATTCTCAGCTGAACTTCCATCTTGATTAAAAATAGTTACCCCAAAGTTATTTTGAGTGTCAACTAATGCCTTAACAGATATCCACTGGTCATACTTAATATTTTTATTCATTAATAATTTATGAATAGTTGAGCTATTTGCTACTAAATCTTGTTTAGATGATTGCACTAGAATTATGTCATTGCCCAAGGATGAATATTTATTAATTTTCACTTTTTCTATTTATATTTTTTTGCGAGCAGTGTATGAATCTCTGCAGCATATGATCCTATGCTTCCTGCACCCATAACTAATAAGACATCATTCTTAAATTCAGCTGCTTCAATCTTAGATATTAAATCTGTTTTATTCTTAATATAAATCCCTTTAAATCTTGAAGAATATTCATGAAGTTTTTTTATAAGTATTTTGCTTTCAATTCCTTCAATTGTTTTTTCTCCAGCTGCATAAATATCAAGTAAGTAAAGATAATCGGTATCGTTAAGGACATTTATATATTGTTCTAAAAGGTCTTTAGTTCTTGAATATCGATGTGGTTGAAAAATCAAGTTGATTCTTTTATTAGGCCACATATCTCTGACAGTATTTAATGTATTACTTATTTCTGTTGGATGATGTCCATAGTCGTCAATCAGAATCACTTTTTTCTTTATGTATTCACCTATGAGTTCGAGTCGTCTTGAAATACCTGAAAAAGATCTTAGAGCATTTTGAGTATCTTCAATACTTATATCAAGCTTGTAAGCTATTGCTATTGCTGCAAGAATATTTAGAGCATTATGTCTCCCAGTCAGGCTTGTTTCTATTGGAAATGTCATTGTTTTTCTATGGATCGTTACATTAAAAGTACTTGTGTTTACGCCACATCTATAATTGCTTGCTCTAATATCTGAGTCATCGGAAAAGCCATAAGATATTATTTTTCTATTGATCTTATTGATAATTGATTTTGATCTAATATCATCATTGCAGACTATTACATAACCTTCTAAAGCTGTATTATTTGCTTGTTCTATGAAAGCATTTTCTAATTCATTCATACTATTGTTGTATGCCTCCAAATGATCCCGATCAATATTAGTTATTATTGAAAACAATGGATTGAAGTATAGAAAAGATTTGTCACTCTCATCGGTTTCAGAAATGAAGTAGTCTCCAAGTCCAAATCTAGAATTACCATGGTCACTTTTTAATTTTCCTCCAATAACATAAGTTGGATCCAATCCTGCTTCTGAAAATATATGTGCTAGAACCGAGGTTGTTGTAGTTTTGCCATGTGACCCTGATATGGTAATACCTTTTTTTAGATCCATTAAATATGATAGTAATTCAGCTCTTTTTATTAAAGGGATATTGCTTGATTGTGCAGCCAATATTTCACAGTTTTCTTTATTTATTGCTGATGAATAAACAACAATGTCTGCATTTATAATATTTTTTTTATCATGTCCAATTGTTACTGGTATTCCAATATCTATTAACCTTTTTACTGAATAATTATTTGTGATATCAGAACCAGAAACATTAAATGACATATTCATCATGAGTTCAGCTATACCAGACATGCCAACACCTCCAATACCAATCATATGGATATGCTGCATCTGAGAAAGGTGATTCATATTTTTGAAGAATAATTATTAATAGATTCTATAAAACAATTACCTCGGTCTATATAGTCTATAAACATATCTTTACTAGAACAACCCGGTGAAAAGAGGACAATCTCATTTGTTTCAGCAAAATTTGATGCTATTTTCACTGCTTCTTCTAAATTATTAGCCATAGAACAATTAAATTCACTTCCTAAAATTGATAGAAATCGTTTTTTGCTCTTACCAATTAGAATTATTTTTTTAACAGAGGATTTTCTTAGATTTATATGCAATTGATTGAACTTAGAACCTTTATCATCTCCACCCATGATTAAGGTAGTATTTCTTTTAAAACTGCTAATTGCTGCATAGAGTGAAGATGAATTTGTTGATTTTGAATCATTGATCCATTGAATATTATCATTGGTTGTAATTGTTTCCATTCGATGTGGTAAGCCATTGAAGTTTTCTAATTCCATTTTTAAAATATTCTTATCAATATTCAGTAAGTGGCAAATACAAGTGATAGCAAGAAGATTACTCTTATTATGATAAAAATCTAGATAAGGGTTATTAATCGTTAGATATTTTTCTTGTTGCAATGTAATTGTTGATGACTCTTTTGTTTTATCAAATGTGAAATCAGCTCTTTCTTGATTTTCAATTCCATAATTTAAGACATTGAGAATATTAGAATTATCAAGAGTGATATCATCATCTGTATTTATGACCATCTCATCAGAGCAATTAGTAAGTTTTAATTTTGCTTTTTTATAGTCATCAAAGGATGGATGCCAATCCAAATGATCTTCGCAAATATTAAGAATAACTGAGATATTTGCATGAATATTATTTGAATAATGGAGTTGAAAACTAGAAGCTTCAATTACAAAAATATCACCCTTTTTATTTATTAAATCTAATATAGGTGGAAATATATTACCTCCTAAAACACTAGCAATCCCAGCAGAGGAAAGGATTTTATGAATTATAGTTGCTACTGTAGTTTTTCCATTTGTGCCCGTGATAATGATTTTTTTTGCATCATTGAATGAGCAGAAAATATCTAAATCGGTCAGGATTGTTATGCTTTTCTCAGTTATCTGTTGAATTAACTCATGCGATGGAGAAATACCAGGTGATATCAATACCATGGTGAAATTCTCAGTACATATGTTGCCGTCTAAGTAATAATTTGCATCTGGATATAGGTGTCTAATCTGATTTAATTTTCTTGGGAACTTATTATCATCATAAAAAATAAGAGGAATTTCTTTATCAGCAAAAAAATTTGCATAAGATAAGCCAGTTTCTCCTAAACCAATGACTAAAATCTTCTCAGACTGAAAAGAACTAATTGTTTGTTTAAGTGTTTTTATTGAAAGTCCTTCTGTGATATTTAATTACTTATTTTTTAATATTTCTTCTACACACTCTTGATCTGAGAATTTATATATTTGCTTATAGATTTGTTTATTTTCATGGCCTTTGCCACATATTAGAACAATATCATTGTAACTAGAGTTTTTTATAGCATAAAGAATAGCCTCGTACCTATCAGGTATACTTTGAGTTCTTTTTTTATTGTTAATCCCTTTCAAAATGTCATCAATTATATGGTCTGATGATTCTGTTCTAGGGTTATCGTCTGTGATAATAATTTCATCAGCATATTTTTCTGCCACAGCTCCCATTAAGGATCTCTTTTTATGGTCTCTATCACCACCGCATCCAAATACTACACATACTTTTCCATAATAAATTTCTTTTATAGACTTAAGGCAATTCTCCATTGCATCTGGAGAATGGGCATAATCGATGATGATTTTTTGTTTGTCATATCCATGGAATAATTGCATTCTTCCGCAGGGTAGGGGTGTGTCTTGTAATACATCTATGATTGCATCAAATTGAAAGTCTTCACTTAACAGTATTGCCACTGATAGAAGCAGATTTTCGGCATTGAATCTACCAATTAACGGACTCTCTATCTGTCCATTTCCAAAGTCACTTTGTATATCAATAACCAAACCATTGTGATCATTTTTAATAATACATCCTTTGACTAAAGAGTTTGAAGAAGTTGATTTTTCTAGGGAGACGTCTAATTTATCGATATCTCCAGAGATTGCTTTAGAAATATATTTCCCAAAATAGTTATCAATGTTAATAACTGCTTTCTTAATAGGAAATTCATTGAATAACTTAAGTTTAGAGTTTTCATATTCTTTTATATTTCTGTGGTAATCCAAATGATCGTGAGTCAGATTAGTGAATGCTGCAGTTGATATATTGATTTCAGACAAACGATTCTGTGATAGCCCATGTGAGGATGCTTCTAGAGTAATATACTCAATATTTTTTTTGATCAAATCATTAATAATTTCATGTAAGTCTATACAATTAGGAGTTGTAAGAGAGGTTTGTTGATAAGGTTCTTCTATTCCATAGCCTAATGTTCCTATGAAGGCTGATTTTTTATTCATTAGTTTAATAGCTTGGTGAACAAGATGGCTTGATGTAGTTTTTCCATTAGTGCCAGTGATAGCTGTTATTTTTGTATTACTATCGTCATAATTAAAAAAATTTTTGCTAATGGACCCAATTTTTCTTTCTAAGTCTTTGACAGGTTGGACAAAGATACCTTCTGTTAGGCTGTCTAATTTTTTCTCATCTTCCTTATCAAAGACTATGGCTGAGACATTATTTTTATTAAGTACTTTTAAAAAATCTAAACCATGATGTTGATATCCTTTGCGAGCAATAAACAGACCATTTTTTTTAGCATTAATCGTGTTATCAAAAATATTTGTAATCGGAATATTTTTTGTATTTATATTTAATATCTCTGAAAGAGATTTAGTCTTCTTTAATGATTTGATTGTATTCTTCTTTGTTGTCTAAAATATTTTATGAAATCGGAGTCTCTTCCAAAGTAATTCTATCATCAATATTTATAGTGCCTCCACTAATTACACGACATAATATTCCACCTCTCCAATTATCAGTCAATGCTTTTTTAAGCCCAGTGACTTGCTCTTCCATTCTGCTGCATGGATCCAGTTCATCGGTGATCTCAAATGTGACTGTTCCGATAGAAAGCTGCTTTCCTACAGTTTTTTTTAAATCCAACCCTTTAATAAATAAATTGGCTCTTCTTATAGTCCAATCAAGCTCTTGTGATAGCTCTTTACAAGCTTCTTTCCAACCTTCTTCGGTTAATATGCTGAATTGTCTTGGACCTGGTTTACCTCTAAAGTCGCCTTCTAAACCATGATCATTGCTAATAGTGCCTTGGGTGAGTGTCTCCATTCTTGCTCTTTTTGTCTTTCTCCTAGCAATACCAATAACTTGACCAATATAATTTGACATCTAATTACCTAGAACGGCTTTATTAACTTCTTCTAACTCACTTTCAGTCATTTCCCATGAAATAGCATCGATGTTTTGCTTTATTTGATCTGGACTAGTAGCACCAACCAAAACTGACCCAACTTGATCTTGTTGTGCGACCCATGCTAATGAGATCTCAAGTAGATTTCTATTTATTTTTTTACCAAATTCATTAATTTTATCAATGGTATCGAATTTACTTTCTGATGAGAAAGCACCTTTCCATAAGGCTAGCCTTGTTCCTTTTGGAGGCTCTTCATTCCTTTTAAATTTTCCTGTTAGCAATCCACTTTCTAATGGAAAAAAAGGTAAGAGGCTAACATTGTGTTTCTTACAGACAGGTACAATTTCTTTTTCCATGTCTCTGTTTAAGATACTGTATCGATTTTGCATGGAGATAAATTGATTAAATTCTTTAGTTACAGCTGTCCAACCAGCTTCTGATATTTGCCATGAGGCAAAGCTAGAAGAACCTATATATCGTATTTTTCCTGATTGAATTAACTCATGTAAGGCCTCTAATGTCTCATCTATGGGTGTCTCATTATCAGGAAAATGCATTTGATATAGATCGATATAATCAGTGCCTAATCGTTTTAAGCTCTCTTCAACAGCATGAGTAATATATTTTTTTGTACCTCCACCTTTAATCGAAGATCTTCCAGTAGATGGATCAGTACCAAACTTAGTTGCAATAATAATTTTATCGCGATCATTTTTGATTGCTTTTGCTGTAATTTCTTCAGAATTACCTCGCATTCCTCCATAAGTTGGGGCTGTATCAATACAATTTACTCCATTATCAATCGCAGCTCGTATAGTATTAATACTTGTTTCTTCATCACAGAATGAGCCAAAGTTGAGTGCACCTAAAGTGATTACTGGTACATTTAAATCTGAATTGCCTAATAGATTGTATTTCATATTATTTACCTTGGTTTATGGGTTCCATCAACAGTCAGTCTGTGCATCGTTCTAAGACTGCTATAGTCTGCAACTGCATAGTGCTGAGTGATCTGATTATCCCACAATGCAATTGAATTTTGTTGCCAAATAAACCGACACTGAAAATTAGGGTTGTGAATATGTCTGTATAGGAACTGCAAAATTGAATCACTTTCATTTGTATTTAAGCCACAAATATGAGATGTAAATATTTCATTTACAAATATTAATTTCTTTCCAGTTTCAGGATGCGTTCTGATAACAGGATGTTCAATTGGTGGCAGTTTTTCATTCATCATGATAAATCTCTTTAGTGAATTACTATCCAATAGCTCATCATTGTTCATTGTTTTTACAATAGAATGAACCGCTTTAAGTTTAGATAAGAATTTCTTCATTTTATCTGATAATGCTTCATAGGCGAGGGCAGCATTTAAGAACATAGTATTACCTCCACTTTCTGGGATATCCATAGCTTTCAGAATTCCTGCATAAGGAGGGATTTTTGTATAACTCATATCTGAATGCCATACTTCAGAATTTCTAGCCATTGGCGATGGACCAGTTTTTAGGCTTTTTAATTCTATTATTTCTGGATGACCGGGTAGGGTAGGGATAAGTGGATGTATCTCTAATGAACCAAAGTTTTTTCCAAAATTAATGAATTGATTAGAAGTTATATCTTGATCTCTAAAGAATAAAACATGATATTTATTTATCGCATCTTTTATCAGTGAGAGATTTTTATCAGACAGTTTTCTAGCTAGATTAATGTTTAGGATTTCAGCACCTAATGCTTCAGTGTACGGCTTTATTTTTATTGTCATTTAGAAATCTTATCATCTAATATTAGAGTAGGGTATTAGAAAAAATACTATCACTTCTTATTATCTGCAACTCGGCAATGTTCCTTCAACTCTAAGGGACTAGTGACACATGAAAAAATTAATTCAATAAGAAGTGAAAGGCATACAAATGGGTGCTTCTATAATGTCTACAGGAGGAGGGTGATTACCAAGTATCGTAGCCGCTTCCTCCTTTTGACGTATCTCCTTGTTTGCCCTCTAGCACTGGTGCAGCAGTTACAAAATCAATGCCATCAATGCTTATAAATAATTGATTAATATCATTTTTATCAAATAAAGTTTTATCGGATATTAGCTTTTTGACGGCTTCTCTAACGTTTTTTAGTATTCCAGTATCCACCCTTACTGTTCTATGGGCTCCGAATATATAGTCTACTTGGGATTCAATTGATACCAATCTATCAATAGAATTTTTATAGTTCTTGATATTGGTCTCAGGAACATATAACCATAATTCGGCATCGTAATAAGTATCACCAGTGAACAGTAATCTTTCTTTTCGATCTAGCAATGCTAAAGAATCAGGGGTATGCCCAGGCACTTGAAGTATCTCAATGATCCTATCTCCAAGATCTATAGTATCTTTATCTTTTATATATCCAGAAGCTTCCCATTGTTTAGTATAAATATTCTTTAAATCAGCATTTATTGGTGGGTCTATACAGAAGGAGTTTTTAGTAAAATCTTGAGCAATTCTATTATGTTGAAAGCCATCCATATTTGCCTTTGTATAAGAAGTATCAATAGCCAAAATATTAGAAAATTCCCAATTACCACCGACATGATCAAAATGTGTGTGTGAATTAATTACTATGATAGGGAGATCAGTTATTTGCTCTACAACTGGCCTTATGCGGAACAAACCAATGCCAGTATCAAGCAATATAGCTTTATTTTGTCCGATAATAAGGTGTGATATTGATTCCTGATATTGATAAGGCTCAACAATAGAGTAAACATTTTTATCTGTTTTATATACCTGAAACCAGTCATCAGAGTATTCAGACAAAACAAATTTATCGTTAAAGTTAGTATCACAGGTATGTTTATAGGCTGAAGAGTCAAAAAAAGCAGTTTTTTCTTCGCTATAAGAATTGATAGATACTAGTATTAGAGCGATCAATGCTGTTTTAGTCATCAAGTAGCTATTAAGTCTATATTTTTGGATGTATATCACTCTAAAGTTATATTAAGTTAATTTTCATAATATTATCACCATCAAGTTCTGAGTACTTATGATTCTTTAAAATAATATATGAGTTTATTACCACTTCAAGATATTAGAAAAAACATAACCAGATTATCTCTATTTACCAAGGCGCTATTTATAGAAAGAATAATCTAGAAAGCAAATCATTCTTGTTTAATTTTAAAAAAAGCTATTTGAATGTTTTTCCAATCATGTAATGTTTTTTATATGAAAACTCAATAAATATAGTATTAAAGATGTTTTACAAGTACTAAAGGTCTGTTTTAACCTTAGATTGTTGTATATAAGTATATGAATTGTATATTGATTTTTTGAATTATTCACATATATTTATAATATGGACAGTCATATAGAGCATATTTATCGAAGGCCCTCAAAATTACAAAATGAGATAAAAGAAAAATATGAAAATAACCCTAATAATTATGCATTAGTAGAAGTCAGCATGCATTCTTTTTATAAAGAAAATAGATATTATTTTCTTGTGGATAAAGAGGATAAACTTGAATGTCTAAGTCATAATTGGTGTCTCCAGTTACTTGAAGGATATAATGACATAACATTTCATGTGGTTAGTACGAATATCTTAATGCATGAAGAAAGGTATTTACAGAGATTTATTTTAGAAAGAAAAAAAGAAATCCCAAAGAGAAAACAGGTTAAATTTCTAAATATAAATCAGTTTGATTGTAGTAAAGAAAACTTAGAAATTACAACTAGATCTTCTGTCTTAGCCACTAGGAGAGCAGACAAAAATACATCGTCAATATTTAAAGGTGTTTGTTCAGACTCACAAAAAGGGAGCGTCAAAAGATGGAGGACAGGATTAACAGTTGAAGGAAAAACATATACCCTAGGTTGTTATATAAATGAGATTGAAGCAGCATTTGCATACAATATTGCTATTAAATATTTTTATCCCAGGGGTTGTTTAATGAATAGCAACAAGAATGGAGTTATTGGATATAAGTATCTTGATAGAGCAGTTAAAACTATTCATAACCACATAAAAGAAGTGGGTTTTTCTTCAAAAAGATTTAGAGAGATTATTAAACTTAATGTTTATAAGATTTCACAAAAAAACTCAGAATCATGGAATGAATATCAAGGGACAGTCCAAAAAGAGTATAAAAGGAAGAGTACTATACCTAAAAAGTCTAAGTATATTAGAGAAATTGCACCAGTGATTATGGGGTATTTTGACAAGAACCATAGCATTAAAATACCTGAATTAGCAAACAGACTGAACGAAGATGGTTATATGTCTAGGTATAATAGAAAATTCACTCAACATAGCTGTAGACATCTTTTACAAGATATTAATAAGTACTTATTTCAGTAAAATCCAGTATAAGAGCTTATTTTTCATAAACTCATTACAAATGCTTAGTTTTTAACAAACAGCTAATTTTATACATTAGCCGTCATATGGCAAAGAGTGATTTTATCATTATTTAGGATTTTCATTTTTTAAAGTAATTTATTACTTTTAAAAATTCTTTATTTTCACTAATTTTTTAATCTAAAAAATATAAAATATAATAAACATTATAAAAATAATATAAGTATATGAAAAATATAAATAAATGAACTAATACATATATATAAAACACTTTACATAATAAACATTATACGCATATATATATACATAAATAAGGGGTTACAGGAGCCCACTGTCTTATAAATAAAGGGTTTAATTAGGGTTTTAAGTGTATTTAGGGAGTCTGTTATTACTGGTTATAACAACTGTATTTGCACCAGTTTTGTTGTAAAGGGTTTATTTTGTGTCTATATACACACTTTTGAGCTATAAATGACTAAAAAATGACTTTTATTGCAAAACTTTAAGTTTTTTTGATTAATAACCCTTTTTAAAGGCTTCGTAAGCCTGGAAAGTCATTTCATCAGAAGCTTGAAGGCCAGCAATTCTTTTGCTTCTGACTAAGTTATATACTGTATCAAGAGTATCGTAAGTTAATTCATTATTATTGGCTTCTTTTTCCATCCAAGAATAAAACTCTTTTTTGATAAAAATCACTTCATCTTCTGTAAAATATTGATAAAAATCACTCATGCTGTTCCACTAAAATATTTTTTAAAATAGGCTTTGTAATTTTTCCCATACTATTTTTTGGAAGCTCAGTTAATATTTTTATAACTCTAGGAATTTTATAATCAGACAGATACTTGGAGCACCATTTTTGTATTTCATCAAGTTCCATATGCCTATCTCTTGTCACTATTCCTGCAACAATAATCTCCCCCCATTTTTCATTTTCAATTCCCACAACAGCACATTCTTTTATATTTTGATTCTTTAGTAACGTATCTTCTATTTCTAGAGCTGAAATTTTATAGCCACCTGATTTAATAATATCTACTGAATCTCTTCCTAAAATCTTGTAATACCCCTTTTCAAGCATAACTATATCACCGGTGATAAACCAATCTTCTTTGAATGATTCTTTTGTCTTCTCAGGTAAATTTAGGTATTCAACAAAAACTTGTGGTCCTCTAATTAGAAGCTGCCCTGCTTCTCCTTCTTTCTCTATAATGTTTCCATCTTCATCCTCAAGCTTTACCTCAACCCCAGGAAGAGTTACTCCTACTGAACCTGGTCTTCGCTCGCCACTGAATTCATTTGAAAGTGCCATTCCAACCTCTGTCATTCCATATCTTTCAAGTAATTCTTGCCCTGTTAGTTCTTTCCATTTCTTATGTATTTCTGGAGCTAGTGCTGCTGATCCTGACATCATTAATCGCATTGACCTAAATCCATCAAATAGACTTTGATCTTTAAAATCTTCTAGTTCTTCTATGAGAGAAAAGTAAATTGTAGGGACAGCAGTGAAGACAGTGAAACCTCCTTTAGACACTTGTTTACATACCTTCTTAACATCAAAAGGTCCTATCATAGAAACTTTAGCCCCAACAAAAAGAGGACAAGATAGGGAATTAATAATTCCATGAATATGATGCAATGGAAGAAACAAAGGAATGCGATCTTCTTTTTTCCATTCCCAAGCTTCTACTAAAGTTGTAATTTGTGATTCAATATTCCGATGTGAAACAACTACCCCTTTAGGTTGGCTCGTTGTTCCACTTGTATAGAGAATCATTGCTTTTCTTTCGGGTAATAAAGTTGGTAAATCTTTTGAATTATTTAGAGTTAAATCTTCTAGATCTTTAACCCTAAGGTAATCTAAGTTAGGTACATTATTTCTAGATATGCATTCTTTAGAAGAGATAATCAGTTTGATATCAGAGTCAGATATAAAATGCTCTAGCTCAGCTTGCTTAGCTGAAAGACTCAAAGGAACAGCAATACCCCCTGCTTTCCAGATGCCCCATAGAATGCAAATATAATCTACATTTGGATTGATCAAGAATCCTACTCTTTCTTCATTAAGATCATTTTTATCGGATAATAAAAAAGAAGCTATCAGATCAGACTTATGCATCAAATCTGAGTAAGAGAATTCTTTATCATCAGATTCGATAGCTATTCTTTCTTTAAATAAATTCGCTTGATTAAAGATTCTTAGCATATTATTTCCAAATTGATTCCAAGATTACTCAGAATAATTGAGGTTCATAGGTTTATTTTGAGAACAATTAAAGATCTCTTCATATTTTTTTGCAAAAGAGATCACTTTCAAATCATCTCCTTGTTTACCTATAATTTGCATTCCCATTGGTAAACCTTCTTTATTAAAGCCTACTGGTATCGAGATTGATGGTAAACCAAGCAAGCTAGCAAGAATTACAACCTCCATCCATCGATGGTATGTGTCTAACTTATGTCCTGAGATTTCTTCAGGATAGTTTAGTTCTTTTTTAAAAGGAAAAAGCTGTGCAGATGGGATTGCAAGAAAATCATAGTTTAAAAATAACTTATTGATTTGTTGAATGCATTTCATTCTTTGGGTCATAGCAACTTCTTGATCATCAAAACTAATCTCACTGCCTTGTTGATATTCCCATTGAGCTGAGTAACCCAATTCTTCTCTAGTCTTTATATTCATTTCATTTAAATAGTAAAAAATATTCTTTGAACGAAGTGTTGTCCAACTGCTCCATAAATCTATGGTGTTAACCTGTGATTTTGCATTAGCAATCTTTACTTTATTCTTTTCTAGATCATGCAATTTTTTCTCACACATATCTAATATTTCAGGTTCAAATTTATAGTCTCCATTCATATCTGAAAGCCATGCTATTTTGATCTTATTAAATTCATCATCTCTGATTTGATGTGCTCTAAAAGAAGATTTAACATTGAATGAGTATGGGTCTGACGGGTGTTTACCCACTATTGCATCAAGCAATAATGCCATTTCATTAGGAGTTCGTGCAATACATCCCGGAGTGGATAAGAGTGGAAAAATACTATCAATTTTCATGATCCGATCTTCAGGAATTAAACCTGGTGTTGGCCTGTATCCATAGAGGTTTGCATACGCACCAGGATTTCGACAAGAGCCCATCATATCTGAGCCATCTGCAAAAGGAACTAGAGATGCTGCGACTGCTGAAGCCGCCCCGCCACTTGATCCTCCAGCTGATTTGCTGGCATCATATGCATTTGTTGTGACACCAAATAATTTATTGGTTGTATGACAGCCTATTGCAAGCTCAGGAATATTGGTTTTTCCAATAATAATGGCACCCTGCTCAATTAGGCGATCCACTATTATTGAGTTCTTCTTTGGTATATTTGTCTTATAAGATGATAAACCATAAGTAGTAGGTAGTCCTTTTACATTAAAGAGGTCTTTAATTGCTAAGGGAAGACCAAATAATAACTTCTCTTTGTTTGAATCAGTGTGAGCTAAATGTTTAGTTTCTTTTATAATCATCTCCTCTTCTTTAAGGGAGACAATGGCCTTTAAAGAAGGGTTAAATTTTTTTATTCGATTGAGATAATGGGTAACAACTTCTTCAGGAGTTATTTGTTTTGAGTGAATGTGGGAAACAATTTCATCAGCAGATAAGTTTTCAAGCATTTATCTTGCCTTTGTAATGGATGTAGAAACCAATTGAAGTACTTCCTCATAAGAAGATGATCGTGGATTGGTTCCATAGGCAGCATCCAACATGGATTTTTCTGCAATTCTTTGAGCACAATCTCCGGGGATACCAATTTCACTAAGACTTCTAGGGATATTAATTTTATCTAACAGTTTTTCAAGATTAGATAAGAACGAGTCAACTGAATGATCTTCAAATTGCATTGCCTCTGACATACACCTAACTTTTTCATCCATGCCCGGTAAGTTGAAACGTGTAACAACTGGAAGGACTATGGCATTAGTAAGGCCATGATGTGTGTCATATTCTGCACCTATCATATGTGAAATTGCATGGACTAAGCCAAGTCCTTTCAAAAATGCAATACCCCCAAGACATGAAGCAATTAGCATGCCCCCTCTTGCAGCTAGATTTTGTGGTTCCTCAACAGCTAGCACAAGACTCTTTGATATTAATGAGAGGCTCTCCAAAGCGGCCCCATCGCAAAAAGGATTAAATCCAGGCACACAATATGCCTCTAGAGAATGGATCATCGCATCCGCTCCAGTCCAAGCAGTTAAGTTAAGAGGTAGGTCTAATGTTAATTCAGGATCAAGAAGAGCTAAGGAAGGTTTTAAATCGGGATGACAAATACAAAACTTCATACCCTTTTCAAGATGTGTGACCATAGCAGTACTGTCTGTTTCAGCTCCTGTTCCTGCTGTTGTCGGTATGCAGATTATTTTTGGAAAAGAGTTCTCCTCAGAAATCCTTTGAGGTGGCAACTCCCACTCAAAGTCCCAAAGCTCTAAATCATTATTGGCTGTAAGACAGATGGCTTTACCACCATCCATAGCACTCCCTCCTCCAATTGCAATGATTGCGTCATGATTTCCTGATTGAAACTGCAAACAACCCTTGGCTATTTCGTTATCTTTTGGGTTGGGAGAAATATCAAAGAATAGATCTGATTCAATATTTGATTCATTTAATAAACCTTTTAGATTTTCAATAAAGGGCAGTTGTTTACTATTATTATCAGTGACTATCAATGGATTATTAATCTCTAGTGATTGACAAAATTGAGCAATTTCGTTCAATCTTCCTGGACCATAGGAAATTGGAATAGGAAAACTCCAATCTTGGGGTTTGAGAATTTCTTCACTATCTATATCAAAAATTCTCATTGGTATTTTAACTAGGCCTCGTTTGCCCATTCCCTTGAATTAAATATTTATAACTGGTTAACTGCCGTGCTCCAACTGGACCCCTTGCATGTATTTTATCGGTTGCTATTCCTATTTCAGCACCCATTCCAAATTCACCGCCATCTGCAAATTGTGTAGATGCATTGTTTAGGATGATGGCACTGTTGAGGTTACTAAAGAAGTAGTCTACAGCTTCTTTATCTTGAGAAACAATAGATTCAGTATGTCCTGAGCCATAATTATTAATATGAGACACAGCCTCTTCAACGTTTTTAATGCTTTTTATAGATATAATTGCGTCTAAGTACTCCGTATACCAATCTTCTTCATTTGCTGGAAATAAACCATCGTATAAGTTAAATATTTTATCGTCTGCTCTGATCTCACAGTCGGATCTTTTCAGTGCATCTATGATGGACGGCAAATGGGATTGAATTGCTTTCTCATCAATGAGTAATGTTTCAGCAGCACCACATATTCCAGTTCTTCTCATTTTTGAATTTATGACAATATCAACAGCCATTTCTATGTTTGAACTTTTATCCACATAAATGTGACATATACCCTCAAGATGCCCAATCATTGGAATCCTTGCATCGGATTGAATCTTACTGACCAAGCTTCTTCCTCCTCTTGGAACAAGTATGTCAATGGCTCCATTTAATCCTGTTAGCATTAAATCCACGGCCTCTCTGTTTGTAGTGTTAACTATTTGTATCATGTCAGGATTAAGGTTTTCTTTTATCAATCCTAGTTTTATTGATTCATGAATGGCTGTATTACTATAAAAACTTTCACTGCCTCCTCTTAAAATGACTGCATTGCCTGATTTTAGGCAGAGCGCTGCTGCATCAGCAGTCACATTAGGTCTGCTTTCATATATGATTCCTATTACTCCTAAGGGGACAGATACTTTTTGAATTAATAAACCATTAGGTCTGTCCCATTCTTCTAATATTTCACCGATTGGGTCATCTAATTCAGCTATACTTTCCAATGCATTAATAATGCCTTGAACTCTTTCTTCATCAAGAAGTAATCGATCCAATGCTGCTTTATTTAATCCTTTTTCTTTAGCTTTAATATAGTCTTTTTGATTGGCTGTTAGTATTTGATTTTTATTTATACTTATTTGATTTGCAATAGATAAAATTGCCTTATTTTTTAATTCATTGCTTAGTACAGATAATGAATGGCTGGCTATACGGGCATTTTCACCTAAAGCTATCATGTGTTCATTGAGTGTTTTCATTTAATTTATTTTGTTAGAACCAGATTATCTCTGTGAATAGCTTCATTTGTTGTTAGATAGCCAAGTTTACTTTTAATTTCAGAAGTTTTTAAGCCTTTTATTATTTCAATCTCCAGGTCTGAAAAGTTTGTCATCCCTTTACCAATAACATCTCCTGATTTGGATACAATTGAAATTAATTCACCTTTATCAAATGATCCTTCCACAGCCCTTACTCCAACTGGAAGCAAACTTTTACCAGTCTCTAATGCCATTTCTGCTCCTTGATCTATCTCAATTGAACCTTTTGAATCAATCATTCCTCTGATCCATTTTTTTCTAGCAGACAAGGGATTTTCTTGTGGAATAAAATGGGAGTAATCATTTGTAGTATTGATATTATCGATTGGTTTTTCCAGCAAGCCACTAGCCACAATTGTATGACAGCCTGAGTTCATACATATTTTTGCTGCTTCAATTTTTGATTGCATTCCACCGCTGCCATAATCTGATTTTGATTCTGTTGCCATCGATTTTATTTCATTGGTGATATTTTCTATTTCTTTTATCAATTGAGCATCTGGATGAGTTTTTGGATTGGCATCGTAGAGACCTTTTACATCTGAAAAAAGAATTAAACAGTCTGCAGATATTAATTGGGAGACTCTAGCAGCAAGTTGGTCATTATCGCCATATCTTATTTCTTCAGTAGCAACGGTATCATTTTCATTAATGATAGGAATAACATCAATATTCAGTAGTGTTTCAATTGTATTTCTGGCATTCAAATACTTTGTTCGGTCTTCAAGATCATCTAATGTTAAAAGGACTTGCGCCACCTTAATTTGATGTTTTTCAAAAAGATCTTGATAAGCATGAGCTAAAATGATTTGTCCCGAAGCTGCAGCTGCTTGCTGTTGCTCTAATCTATTGTATCCATCATCAAAACCGAGATACTTTCTCCCTAAACCTATGGCACCAGATGAAACAATAATTACAGAATGATTATTCTTTTTTAATTCAGTTATTTCCTTAACCAAATTATCAAGCCAAAGCTTATTCAAAGAGCCATCAGACTCATTGATTAATAGAGAGGAACCAATTTTAATGATTAGTTTTTTTTGTTCATTCAAATTCATAGCGATTAATTATAACCATTAAAAATTTATATGGTGAAATGAAGTTTTTTGAATTACTGAATCACAGGGTATTCAAGTTTAAATTCATCACTTGAAATATCGTCTTCTTCATCGAATGTATTAGCATAGAGGTGCCCCGCATATACTGCATGGACAACTGCTCCTGGTGCATTAGAGTCACCAATATTTTGAAGCGTTTTAATACCTGACTCTTTCAAAGATGCTTGGTTTGATTTGAGAGAATTATAAAGCGAATCATTTTGTTTTCTATGACCAACAAGGACAAGTGAACCTCTATCAATATCCGCTTGTTTATTAGTTATTTGATGATTGATTGTAACTGATGATTCTTCTATTTTTATAATACGATGCTCAGTGATAACTTTGATATCCTTTTCTAATAACCTCAATCTAATTTCTGTGACTTCATTGCTATTGAAACTCCAAGGTGAAACTTTTTCAAAGGGTGTGATAATGGTTACTTCATGACCTAAATCCTTGATGTATTCAGCCATTAGGCCACCCATATAATAATAATCAAAATCGAATATCATCACCGATGATTTTAACTCACAGCCTTTTAGTACATCCTCAGGAGTGAAGATACTATTCGTTTTAGGGATGGCTATAGGAGCTGCTTTTTCATTCATGATTGATGGTTGCCACGATGAACCTGTTGCTGTTACTACATGGTCGAATCCTAGTTCCAAAACATCATCTGGATTCAATGTATTGTCTAGGTAGATATCAACATTATCCAATTGATTGATTTGACTGACTCGATAATCCGTTACTCTTTTATAAGACGACATACCAGGGAGCATAGACTCTTTGTTAATTCGTCCTCCAAGTTCTTTTTCTGAATCAGCAATAGCTACTGAATACCCTCTTTTGGCTAGCGATAAAGTCGCCTCTAAGCCTGCAGGGCCTCCTCCAATAACAAGAACTGAATTATCAGAAGATTTAGTTCTTATTTTCTCTGGATGCCACCCTCTTCTCCACTCTTCACCCATCGATGGATTTTGTGTACACCGAACGGGTATACCTTGGTTATAGCAAGAAGCACATATATTGCATCCGATACACTCTCTTATATCATCTTCTCTTCCTTCTTTAATCTTATTGGGTAAAAAAGGATCGGCAATTGACGCTCTCGCTGAACCGATCATATCTAGTATTCCATTATTAATTTGTGAAGACATGATATCTGGAGAGGTAAACCATCCTACTCCAACAACAGGTTTTGAAGTTAGTTTTTTAACGAAACCATTGTATGGCTCCATATGTCCGGGTTCTGCAAATCTACTACTTGGAGTTTCTTTGGACCATTTTGATAATTTTATATCCCATAGGTCAGGTAATTCACCATTTAACTCAAAGAATTCATGAGCTTCACTCTCACTCGATTCACTTTTAAAACTTAGTAATTCATCTGTTGAGATTCGAACAGCAATTGCAGCTTTATCTCCAGCAACTGCTTTCATCTCAGTTATCAGTTCCCTCATTAAACGAGAGCGATTTTTAAGACTTCCCCCATATTCATCTGATCGATTGTTAAATGTGGGGTGTAGGAAATGATAGGGTAAAAAACCCATTCCCGCATAACAATATATGATGTCAAAACCAGCTTGGATGGCTCGCTCTGTTGCATCCAAATGCCATTGAATTAGATTTTTAATATCTCTTTTATCCATTATTTTTGGCGCTGTAAGATGCATATCCACAAGCTCACTGACTTTCTCTTGAATTCCAGATGGCGAAATTGGAGGCACCCTAGTGTGCCTGTTAGCCGTATAAGCTCCACCATGAAAAAATTCAATACCAGCAAGGGCATCATGTTCATGCACTGCATCCACCATAGGGACATGGGAAGCAATATCTTTATCATCCCATAATCTTGCAAAAGGGAGTGGTCTATCATCACTGGAAGGATGAATTGAGCAATAGCCTGTATTGATAACACTCCAACCACCTTCAGCTTTAACTCCTCTTTGTGCAGCTCTTGTGTTAGGCATATCATTACCCGCTCCCATAGCATGAGGGACTTGGTAGAATCTATTTTTAGCTGTTTTTGGTCCTATCTTTACAGGATCAAATAATACTTTGTATCTAGGGTTAACGCTCATATAGAAATTCTCTCGTTTTTAAGAAGCTATTGCAATTACTCAAACTTAATTTGCATGAAGGCAAAGACACCCAATAGAGCAAAGAACACCCCACTGTTTAGAGCTATTATCCAACCAAATTGATCTGCCATTATAGGGATTAGTGGGGTTGCTAATACTCCACCTAAATTTCCACCTGTATTGAGAATACCACCCGCTGCTTGAGGTTTTTTTGAAACAAAACCTATAGCCGACCAGAATGGTCCTTCTGTCAATTCAATAAAGCCATAACATAAAGACAAAGAAAGAACGGCTAGGTATGGATTTTCAGTAATCGATCCAAAGATCAAGAAACCAGCAGATGGAACTAAACCAATAATGATAGGAATTCTATGTCCCCACTTTACTCCATAACGCATTTGAAGTTTATCGCATAGGTAGCCACCTAAAGTGGCTCCTATAGCCCCCATTAAAAATGGTAAACTCGCAAGAAAACTACCTTCTAAGACACTGAAACCTCTGATATTCACAAAATAAATGAAAATCCAAGAATAGAATATAAAGAAAACATAGTTCATTGAGCCATATCCCAATGCAGCGTATAAGACATTCTTATCAGTTAGTACTTCCTTGATCATTGGCCAAGACATCTCATTATTATTAAACTCAGTTTGACCTATCAGTTCCAATTCTTTCTGGTTAATATCAGAATGTTCTTTAGGCCAGTTAGTTGAATATTTCCACCACCATAGAGAACCTAATAGTCCCAATATTGAGATACAGAAAAACGTTGATTGCCAGCCAAAATACTGAGCTAAAATAACAATCAGCGGTGGTGTTGATGCTGATCCCAATGCCAGTGCTGTGGAATTCAGTCCATTGGGAAGAGCCCAAGAACCTGCAGGAAACCATCTTGCTATCACTCCTCCTGCCATAGCAGGAAATAAGGGACCTTGAAACACTCCTAGTAGGAACCGACAGATGAATAGAAGTGGAATCATTAAAGCTAATGAGAAACCACCTATTACAATTAAACCAGAAATTATGGTAATAAGAGTGCAACCCAGGGTGCAAATAATAAGTGTATATTTAGGTCCTATTTTCTCTGATAGCAGACCTCCTGGAAATTGGAAGAGTGTGTAACCCCATAAAAATGATGAGAGTAGCCACCCCAACTCTATCTCTGTGATCCCTGTGTCATCCATTAAGAATTTGCCAATAACTGAAAGATTGCCTCTAAAAACATAAGCAATGTACCCAAGCACAAGTGTGATAAAAAGAACCTTCCATCTAACAATGCTTGTTTTCTCAATGTTATTCAAAGTTGATGCCCAGCTGCTGTGCGATATAGATCCTAATATCTTTACTTTCATCTTCCATTGGTCCATAGAAGCCATGCTCAAATGACATAGATTTCATACCTTTTTGTACTCTTTCGCAAATAGACCAATCTTGAATATTAACTAGATCCCAGAAATCTCCAGCATCGTTTGGCTTAAAATCATTCATACTGATAGCATCTGGGTGAAATAGTATTCTGCATTCAATTAATGTTTTTTCTGCCTCCAAAGGATTTACTATAAATACAGCTGCATGATCCATAGAAAGACTAATCATAAGATTTGGGTAAATTAGTTCTCCAAAATGTCTTTCCTTTTCTAAATCATTCAATCCTGGAATAGGAGGTCTATTGGTAGTGCCTGAAAAAGTGAATGTATTGGTGCCTTCGCGTTGAGGAATTCCATCCTCCCAATCTAGTTCAGTACCACCTTTTTTTGTAAATTCTGGCACTATTTTACATAGCTCAGGATGAACACCAGCACAATGATAGCATTCATTATAATTCTCAAGAATTACCTTCCAGTTTGCATCGATGATATAACTATAGGTGCTCCCTGTTTTTAGATTTTCAAGACCATAGCGATGAAATCGATTTTCAAAATTATTCACTTGATCAGTAAGAGACCTTTCATTATTTTTCATTTTAATAAATAGAAATCCACCCCATGATTGAGTCATAATTTGATTCAAGTGATATTTATTGTTATTAGCATTCAAATCAAGATGAGGTGCTTTTCTTAAGCTACCGTCAAGATTGTAGGTCCATGAATGATATGGACAACGAATAAATTTTTTAAAGCTACCTTTTGATTGATTCTCATTAGTTTCATCTAATAGCTGACACCCTCTGTGCTTGCAAAAGTTAAAAAAGGATCTAATTTGCTTATCTTCGCCTAGCAGAAGGAAAATACTCTCACCGGCAATATTTAATAGTTTGAAATCGCCTGGTACTGTGAAATCTTCGTTTCTAGCAACACAAAACCATTCGTTTTGAAAAATCTTAGAGGATTCTTTTTGAAACCATTCATCTTTAATATACAGTTCTTTATGAAGAGTTTTTTCCATATTAACTATTCATTCCATAACCAGCTGAATTCATTCGATAGTCATGTGCTGCTTCATCATTCTTTTCAAGCTCAATGTATTTATTGATTTCATTAACTTTACTCTGTTGATCAAAATTATCCATTGAGAGTCCAATTTGATGATTTTTTCTCAAAAGGTCTTCAATTTCAGGCCGAACTTGAGTTTCATATACAGATAATGCTTGTTTAATCTCATCTATCACGAAAGAATCAGGCTTTGGTAAAAATTCCATTAATTGATCGATGCATTTTATTGTTGTATTCATTCCCTGGCTTCTTCCAGGATGTAAACCGTGGCAAGCATCTCCTATTAGCACGAGATTATTTTTAGTCCATTGATTAGCTTTAATCATTGTGGGTGGATATATACCAGCATTTTCAACAGTAATATCTTTAAGACTTGGAACTAAACCACTTATAAACTCACCATATTGCTCTGCGGTTAATTTTTTCCACTCTTTGACTTCTTCCCTACCAATAGTTAAACCCACCTTACATCCACCATTGGCTCTAGGAATCATGGTAACAATTCCACGATCTGTTAAAAAAGTTTTTAAGTTGTTTACTTCATCAAGCTGATAATCTTTAGAGAATAAAACTGCTAATGCTCTTTCGTATCGAAAAGATTCTCTCTCAATATCAAATGTTTTTGATATGTTTGAGGCTATACCATCCGCTCCAACAATAAGTTTAGTTGATATCTCATATTCTTTTTTATCTTTCAAAACTAATTTAAATATACTTCTATTTTCATTAGATTCTATATGAGTGCATTGAAGTATCGGTCTATAGATATGAAAGTTTTTATCTGAAGATACTGAATTCAAGAAAACTTCACTTATATTTTCATGATTCAGATAGAGAAAGTAAGGGTGAGGTATATCAAGTTTTGAGACATTAGCATCCATCAGAAAATTTCCATGCTCATCATACCAAAGAGAACCTGCTCTTTTTTTAGCCCCAGCTTTAATAAAGTCATTCAGTATATTCCATCGTTCTAGAATCTCACATACAGATGGCTGTATATGGTCTCCTCTGGCTGTATCTTGAGGCTTGTCAGACTTTTCAACTAAGATTACCTTGTAACCTTTATTTTTTAAGCTACAGGCCATTGCAGAACCTGCAACACCACCACCTATAATTAGTATGTCTGTATCTAATGATTCCATAAAGGTATTCTATTGTTTATTAATCGATTATCAATTGATCTAATATATAACTTGAATCAAGATGATCCTGATCCCATCTTATAATTATAAAATCATTACTAGCCATGTAAGAATTTTAATTTAATTTTTTATTTCTTCGATCAGTTCTAATGCAGATTTATTAGTTTTGGATAGTTTAGCATCAGATGTTTTAATTGATTTGACTCTTGATCCCCAATCAATAATGCTAGCAGCACCAGTTAATCCTCCACCAAATGCTAAGAAAAGAATTTTTGAATTGGGTTTTATTTTATTTTCTTCCATTGCTTCAGTCAGAGCAATTGGTATCGATCCTGCAGATGTATTTCCATATTTATCAAGGTTAATCATTACTTTATCCATTGGTAATTTACATCGTTTTGCAGTGGCTTCTAGTATTCTCAGATTGGCTTGATGGGGAATACATAGGTCTATATCATCAATGGTTAGATTAGCTTCCTCTAGAGTTTCAGTAGCAAGTTTTGCCATAGTCTTTACGGCATTTTTAAAAATCTCTTGTCCTTCAAAACGGATATCAAAAAAATAACCATGGCTAGCAGGGTCAAAAAAATCCATACTGGATCCAAAATTATTAAGCATTAATGCCTCACCTTGAAAGGGATCGCAACTCAATTTTGATGAGTAGATCTTTGAATCAGATTCCACAGATTCAATGACTACAGCACCAGCACCATCTCCAAAAAGTACCGCAGTATCTCTTTCATTCCAATCGAGAAAGAAACTAACTTTTTCTCCGCCAATAAGAAGTATGTTCTTCATAATACCGCTTTTAATTAATGCATAAGCAGTACTGAGGCCATAGACAAATCCTGTGCAAGCAGAATTAAGATCAAAAGCTGCTGCTTGGTTATTACCAATATTTTTTTGAATTCTAGAAGCAGTACTTGGAATTATAAACTCAGGAGTGCAAGTTGCCATAATCACAGCATCTATTTCTTTTGGGTCCTTATTCGCTGAAGCTAGAGCATGTTGAGCTGCAATGGTTCCCATATCACTTAAAGATGTATGAGCTATTCTTCTTTCTTTGACCCCTGTTCTAGAAACAATCCATTCATCATTAGTATCAAGAATACTTTCAAGATCTTTGTTTGTAAGAACAGATGGAGGTGTGCATTTGCCCCATCCTGTAATCTCTATACCCATAATTATTTATCCTCTATAGAAGATTAATATACTACAGTTATTTAGTAGATATCCCTAATCGTTGTTGAAGTTTTGGGCTGGTTGTTGTGTATTGTAGGTGTACTTTTTTTCCTGGCTCTATTATAGCTTTTGCAGCAAAAGCAGCTAATGCGGATTCATGAAAACCACTGAGAATTAATTTCTTTTTTCCTGGATAGTTTGCAATATCTCCAATTGCAAATATGCCACTCAGATTAGTCTCATAGGTTTCAGTATTAACATCAATTGATTTTTTACTGATTTCAAGACCCCATTCTGCAATAGGACCTAATTTGGGGGATAGTCCAAAGAAGACTATCAATTGATTTCCATTAATAATTTCTTCATTCCCATCTATTGATAAAGTAATGTTTTTTAGTTTTTTTGCATTAACTTCATATCCTCTAAGTATGGCATTTTCAATAATTTTTATTTTCTGATTATTTTCCAACTCTTTAACTTTGTTGACTGATGCAATAGCACCTCTCCATTCATTTCTTCTATGGATAAGTGTGACTGAACCTTTGGGGCCAAGAAGTTCAGTATTTGATGAAAATTCAATTGCCCAGTCAAGAGCAGAATCTCCACCACCCAGAATAATAATATCCTTATTTAGGAAATCTGATTTATCATTAACTTTATAATGTAGCCATTGGCCATCGAATTTTTCAATATCTTTAAGTTTAATTTTCTTTGGCTGGAAAGATCCTACGCCCCCTGCTATGAATATAGTTTTTGTATTAAATGTCTGATCAAGGCTTGTTTTGACTAAATAGGTATCGCCAGTTTTCTTAACAGAGATGACTTCTTCTCCTATGAAAATATCAGGGTTAAAAGGTTTAATTTGTTCCATTAAATTATCAACTAATTCTTGCCCACTACAAACTGGTATTCCTGGTATATCATAAATTGGTTTATCTGGATAAAGTTCAGAGCATTGGCCTCCTATATTGGGGAGGCTATCAATTAAAACAGAGTGGATTCCTAACAGTCCCAACTCAAACACTTGGAAGAGGCCACAGGGCCCTGCACCAATGATTAGTGCATCAATATTTTTAGTGTTTTTAGCCATTTTTTATTAATCCTTTCATATCCGAATAAATTGGAACAAGTAAATTACTAATTTGTAGACCCCAATTTAGTGCTTTACCGTTTATTAAATATTGCCTCATAGTAGCGATTTCATTTAGATATTGAAAACATTGTTCTATATGTATGTCTGATTGCGGTATGTTTTTAAAGCTAGTTGGCATGGATTCTTTAATATTTAAAAGATTTTGATTAATTAAATTAGATATCAGTTTATAAAGAATGCTTAAATAAATATCCAATTCTTCTGATTTCCATGTATTTGCTATCTGAGAAGGTTTGGATTTTTTGAGAACCAATAAATCAATATCTTCATTAACCTGTTTAATTCTAGAGTCAAAATATTCAAACCCTAACTTCTCTATTATAATGGGACGATTACCAAATGTAATGAGTATATCTTTCCATGGTTTTTCATCATACTTATTAAGCCACTTTATTGATTCTTTTAACGAAGGATTTCTTAAGTTTTGTATTTGAGATCTACTTACAATAGTTTGAGGTAATTTTTTTATTGACTCAGTTATCAATATAATCAGAGTATCATTTGAGGGTTCTTCTAGAATTTTTAATAGGCTATTCATAGCTGAATAGGTCATAGATTCAGCAGGACATATAATTGCAACTTTACCAATCCCTTGATGGCTTGTTAATTGAAGAAATGCTTTAGTAGATCTTATTTGATCAATGGAAATATTTTTTTTTCCATCTTCAGGCTTTATAAATTTAAAATCTGGATGTTGCGGTTCCTTAATCTCATTACTTATCAAGTCATCAGTAATGTCTTGAGTAATATTTAAATAATTCTCAGCAAATTTTTGAGCTAGTATTTTTCTACCAATACCTGCCTCACCACTGATTAGTATTGCATGAGAATTATTGTGTTTTTTGATGGAATCAGACAAGTCATTATAACAAGTCATTAACCAATTCATGTCTTCTATTTGCATGACTTTATAAGACTATCAAGATGTCGTTTAATATCTGTCTGAACAAGCTTAATGGATCTTGAGGCATCTATTACCTTTATTCTTTCTTTATTATTCTCAGCAATTTCCAAATAACCAGTTCTAATTTTTTTAAAAAAAATATCCTTTTCTGATTCAAAACGATCATTTGGATTAAGTTTTCTTCTGGATTTAATGACATGTACAGGAGCATCAAGAAGAAGTGTGAGATCAGGTTCAAAATCTTTTTGTACTAGTTCTTTGAATGAGTTGACCACATCAAAACCAAGTCCTCTGCCATGGCCCTGATATGCAAAACTTGCATCAGTGAATCTATCGCATATAACCCAAAATCCATTCGAAAGTTTTGGTTTAATAATCTCATTGATGTGAGAATCTCTTGCTGCGAATAACAGCATTAATTCTCCCATTGGAGAGATTACTTCTTGTTTTTCATAAAGCAGTATATTCCTTATTTTCTCTGCTACCTTGGTGCCGCCCGGTTCCCTTGTTATGTGTGATTTGATTTTTTTCTTTTCTAAGTAGTCAGAAATAAATTTAGCATTGGTAGATTTTCCTACACATTCAATTCCTTCAATTGTTATAAATAAACCAGGCATGTTTTTATTAGCTTATAGAGTATTATTAAGGTTATTATTATGCATGAATTAACCTGATTCAGAAGAAAAAATCGTTTATAAGATCCATAAAAAAAAAGAATCTGTTTTAATAGATTCTTTTTTTATAAACTTTTTTATTATCAGTTTTAGTTAGAGAGACTTATAATTATTTAACCAGAGTTTTTATTAATGTAATCTATCGCTGTTTGAACTGTAAGTATGTTTTCTGCATGTTCATCGGATATTTCCATATCAAATTCTTCTTCAAGTGCCATAACCAACTCAACAGTATCGAGTGAATCAGCTCCTAGGTCATCAATAAAACTAGATTCATTTTTAATTTCATCCGCATCAACACTAAGTTGCTCTGCAACTAAGCCTTTTACTCTTTCTTCAACGCTCATTTGGATACCCCTAAATAAATGATGTGTGTATTCTATTGTAATTTTTTCTTTTCTCAAGTTATTTTATGCAATTTTATACCATATGCATACCGCCATTAACATGAAGTGTTTGGCCTGTAATGTATGAACCTGCTGAAGATGCTAAATATAGTGATGCTTTAGCAATATCTTCAGGTTTTCCAAATCGCTTTAAAGGTATTTCATTTAACATCGATTTATTCAGTTCATCACTCATGCCTTTAGTCATATCCGTTGATATATAACCAGGAGCAATAGCATTAACATTAATACCTCTTGAACCTACTTCTCTTGCTAACGATTTTGTTAACCCAATTAAGCCTGATTTAGAAGCACTATAATGTGCATTTCCTAAAGCGCCTGTACTGCCAATTACCGAACCAATATTAATTATTTTTCCATACCTATTCTTAAGCATAGATGGAATTACTCCTTTGCTTAGATAAAATACGGATGATAGATTTGTTTGTATTACTCTATTCCAATCATCATCTTTTATTCTCATCATTAAGCTTTCAAGACTGATTCCTGCATTATTAACTAGTATTGAAGGCATTAATTCATCTTTTTTTAGTTTTTTAAGAGTTTCAGAAATTTGTGATGATTTAGAAACATCTAATACAATTCCAAACCCATCAATATTTAAATCTAGCAATCGTTTTGTGATCTCATCAGCCCCTTCTTTTGATGTTGCAGTTCCAATAATCGTACTGCCTTGTTTTCCAAATAAATCTGCAATACTTGCCCCAATACCTCTCGTTGCACCAGTAATAAGTGAAATCTCATTTCTAAGGTTTTCTTTTTCTTGATTCATATACAAATTATACCCTCTGATTTTTAAATTTGACTCAATTTTCTTTTTTCTATTTCTATGTCGTTAATCTTTAAAAAGCTTGCAAATATCATTGAAATTATAATTACCAATAAAATCACTAAGAATGATAATTCATAGCTCCCTGTGCGATCAAAAAATATTCCTGTTAGAACAGGTCCAAGACCAGCACCAATTGTATCAGTTAAGTTTATAATTCCTGTTATTTTACCAAGTGATTTTAACCCAAATAGGTCAGCAGAAAGTAGTTGTTTCAAAGTATAAATTCCTCCAAATCCTAATCCAAATGACCCAAGTCCAAACCAAATAAAATAGGAGTTATTATTGGATACCGATAAGGTTAGTAGAGTGGAGCCCAAAATTAGGAATATAAAGTATGAAAGTAGTACTCTTTTTCTACCGAAATCTTCGGCAAAGAAGCCACAACTAATTTTACCAATTAAGCTACCTAAAAAAAGTAGCGTCGCACTAATTGAAGCAACTTGTGTATTAAATCCCGAATCTTTAAGAAATAAAAATGCATTGGTTGTCATTCCCATGATTGCATAGAAAATACACATAGCCATTAATATTAAGAACCATAGATTTTTGTTTTTTAGTGCTTCTGTAAAAGTAACACCAGTTAGTATTTCTTTATTTATATTGTTTTCCCCAGGGTTTGTTGTTTTTTTATTGGGCATTTCTTGAAGTAAAAAAATTACAATAATAATCATCATTAATGGAATTATAGAATTCCACATCAGTATGGTTCTCCATTCCATGAAATTTAACATCCAGGCATATACAGGTGTTAAAACTGCAGATCCAATACTCGATCCAGCAGCCATAATACCTAATCCTAGAGCTCTATTCTTGGAGAACCATCTTGAAATTAATATGACATTAACCAAGGATCCTACAAAAATGAGACATGGCCCAAAACTTAGGTAAATAAAATAAATATCATTAAGGGAATTAATTTTAGAATAAGAGAAAGTAGCATAACTTAATACAATCAAGCCGATTGTAATTATAGGTTTTACACCATATTTATCAGCGAAGATACCAGTTAGGAAACCGAAACAAGCAGCCGACCATATCATTATAGTTTCTCTAAACTTTAATTCTCCTCTAGAAATTGATTCGCCATCTGAATTGGTTAATGTATTTAAAATAATGTCATCAAATACAGTTGGGCCACCAAAGGTCATACCATTAACAATGATCATCAGCATGAGTGAGATTGAAAGAATGACCCATCGATAAGATGAATTTAATTTTAGTTCATTAATGGGCACTCTTTTATGCTATCGATTGGCTTCTATTTGTTTATCATCGATTTGTAGAAGTGAAGATGAAATAAAAGCTACAATAAGTAAGCAAGTGATCACTGAAAATGGAACTAGGTAGCTTTGTGTAAGATCATAAAGATAGCCAGTCATTACAGGACCCAATCCTCCACCAAGAGTATCTAATATGTTTATAACTCCCATTATTTTACCAAGAGACAATAAGCCAAATAAATCTGCTGTCAATAATTGAATCAGTGTGTATAAGCCACCCCACCCTGTTCCATATAATGCCAACCCACCCCAAACAAGAATTGGATCTTTGTAGAATATTGCAAGCACTATTAAAATAGAACCAATGAGCATGATTCCAACTCCTGAAAGAAGTACTGCTTTTCTTCCTATCATTTCAGCCAATTTACCACTGAAAAACTTACCAACAAAACCACCAAAAAAGATTAATGAAACACCTGTAGCAGAAACTTGTGCAGGATAATTTTCATTTCTTAATAGAAGAAAGACATGATCTGCCATAGCTAAGATTGAATAAAAAGTACAAAAAGCCATCAATGATAGAAACCAAAAATTCCTATTTTTTAATGCTTGGGTAAGAGTAAAGCCAGTTAAAGGTTTAGCATCATTTTTTAATGCTTCTTCTTTAATTTGTGAATCAGCTAGGTCTTCAGGGCCATCTTTAACAAGCATTAATAATAAAGGTATTAATGCTAGAGGAACCATACTAAGCCAAGACATGACTTCTCGCCAATCGCCCATAGACAATAGAATTGTATTTATTTGGGGAAAGGTACCATTACCAACACTAGTTCCTGCTAGAAGTATTCCGATCGCTAATCCACGATTATTACTGAACCATCTTGAAATCAGTATGACATTAACTATCATTCCTGAGACACATAGAACTAATCCCATGAAAGCATGGATGATATACATATCCATTAGTGAATCCGCTTTCCCATATTGCCAGAAACATCCTGATAGAATAAGAAGTCCAATAATCATCAGCTTTTTCACACCAAATTTATCAGCAATAATTCCTGAGAAAATTCCGAAGACACCTGCAGACCATAAAGTAATTCCGCTTTTAATTTTTAGGTCACCGACTAAAATATCTTCGCCGGATATTTCTTTGAGTGATTGCATTATTTTTTCATCAAAAACAGGAAGACCTCCAAGTGTAAGTCCATTAGTTATTGCTATTAATAGGAAGCATATAGGTAAGATAATCCACCTATATTTATTAGGATCTGTTGGTAATAAATGAAACATATGTTTAGTTTCCTTTTATATTTAATCAGACATACAGTATTCTATATTTACAAAAATTGACATGTTAATTATTTAATAGGAGTTCTAAATGTTGAAATCTATAATTATGGTAACTATGTTAGTTACTAATCTAAATATTACAGAAGAAGCGTATAATAATCATTTGGATTATAAGGTTGTTGATAGAGGTACTATCGATAAACAGTTAGGAACTATTTGGGATGCAGATGGCATGTTGGACCATTCCTATTTGATAATGCAACCCAGCAGCAATCAAGAAGTTTATCTCAGATTCATAGAGTGTGAAGAGACCACTAATTACAAACCAGTTGGTACACATGGATGGAATTCTACAGAAATTTTAGTTCAGGATCCGGATCAATTAGCTATAGATTTAGAAAACTCTGAGTTTGATATTATTGGTATGCCTTATGATTTGTATCCAACACCTGATGCCCCTAGGGCAATGCAAGTACTTGGACCTTCTAAAGAAATGGTTTACTTAACTAGGATTATTCCAGAAGGAAGTGGGTTTAATCTAGGCGGAGCAGAATCTTATGTTGATCGAGTTTTTATTATGGTTGTTGGAGGACCTTCCATGGAAGAGTTGCAAATATTTTATAGAGATAAACTAAAAATGCCTGTAACCGAGGCTTCTGATTGGAGTATTGGAGTTATTTCAACTTTAAATAACCTACCTGACGATACCGTTTACCCGCTATCTTTAGCAACATTTGAAAAAGATTTTGCAATCGAACTTGATGAGTATCCATCTGCAATGGTTCCTAGAGAGCTTGCGAAAGATCATCTTCCCCCTTCAACTGCTGCAGTTTCTTTTTTAGTAGATTCACTCGATGATGCAGAGGTTGAATGGAGAGAAGAGCCAACGTCAGTCAAAGCCTTTCCATACAATGGAAGACGTGTTGGCGTTACTATTGGACCTGCTGGAGAATGGGTAGAGTTAATTGAAAATTAAACAAGATCTAAATCAATTAATAAAATGCGTATTGGTTTAATACTCGATTCAAGATTAAGTGAATCCAAGATAAGTGAGCTAGGATTATTGGCAGAGAAATATGGAATACATACTATTTGGACAGCAAGTTATATAGATTCTAGAGACCCTTTTACAAATCTTTCACGCCTAGCATTGCAATCAAGTAGGATAAATTTAGGGCCTATTGCTATCAATCCATTTGATACTCATCCAATTCGTATTGCAACTGGCTTGTTGACCCTAAATGAGTTAGCGAAAGGACGAGCCAATATTGTTATTGGGGGCGGTGGAGAATCTCTACAATCGTTGAATATAAAACCTTTAAGAAGAGTAAGAGCTGTAAAAGAGTGTGTTGATATATTGAAATCTATCAACCCAGATACTCCTTTTGATTTTAATGGAGAACTCTTTCAGGTTAAGAACTACAATCCTTTTTGGGCAACCCAAAGAAGACCTAGAGTTTATGTTGCTGCTAACAAAACCATGATGTTGAAGATGGCATCCAAAATCTCTGATGGGATTATGATGAGTGATTTACCTGTCATTTTAATTAAAGATACTGTCAGAAAAGTTGTTACTCATTTGGAAAGTTTTGATAGAAATCAGGATAATTTTAAATTTAATAATTTTATGGCATGGGCATTATACGATGATAAAAAAAGAGCTATGAATGAAGCAAAGCAATGGCTTGGTTATCGTGGATTATTTAGAAGATGGGTGATAACGACCTTTATGTCAGATAAGGAATACGACCTAATAGAGGCTCATAAAACTGAAATATATCGAATGCCTTCATTAAATGCTTCATCGGTGGATGGAATTCCTGACAGCTTACTAGAGAAATTGGTAGACCATTTAACGTTGACGGGTCATATAAGCGAAGTGGATCAAAAAATCGAACACTTACTGGAGCTCAAATCTGCAGGTTTAACAGATGTAGCACTCGAATTGAGAGAGAATCCTGCGGCTTCAATAAAGCTTCTCGGCGAACAAGTTGTGCCTGCTCTGAATGAATGAATATTTTCCTATTATTGGATGTTAATAGTTAAGGCTTAATAAACCAGTGCTAAGTTATTCTCAAAAAAAGATCATCTTGTTAAGATTTTTCTCGCTATCCAGTAGACAATCATAGATGTAATGAGACCTGTTATGGCTGGCATAATAAAGTTGGGTGAATAATACGTACTTGTAGCACCAGCTATATATGAAATAAAAGCTGAAGGGTTCCAACTGGCTATACCTTCGAAACTTCTGGAATGAAATTTGTTTTTATTGATAGCATAGTATTCAACAATGACGGGACCAATTAATGGAGGTACTAGACTTGCTAGAAGACCAAGAAATCCTAAGAAATATTGATATAAGCCTAATCCTAGGATTGTTCCAAGAATTCCACAAATTACAGTCATCACATTCTTAGGTCTCTTAAGTATGCTTGATGTTTGAATAACTGGGAGATAGAGGTTAGCATCTCCTGTGGTCCAAAGAGCAAGGCTCATTCCAATAATTCCAATCCAACCAATAATTATTCCTTGTTGCATCAAAATATTTAAATCTATTCCTAAAAAAGCTGAAAAGAGTGAATTACTAGAGACAACGCCACCTAAAGCACCTAGAATCTGGAGAAACCATTGAGCAATAATTAAGACAATAAATGGTATAGCTATTGCCACCCACCCTTTTTTTGCAAATCTCGTGTATTCAGGCATTACAACTGCACCAACAATCCAAGAACCAATTACTATATTGATTGCTTCAATAGTCGTCATTTGATTTTGAGCAGCAAGTGCAGTTGATAAGGCCTGAAAGCCTGAGAAGCCTCCAGCTTGGATAATGTTTAGATATATAGCGTATATCCCAACCAATACAAGTATTGCTACAGAAGGGATACTAATTCTCTCTAGTCCTTTGACTCCAAAATAAGTTGTAATGGTATAAAGGATTCCGGCAAGAATAGCGCTTATAAGGAAAGTTTGAGACGTAAAAATATCAGCTGCCTCAATACCTGGATTGAGTGCTAATGTCCAAGTGATACCAAAAGCACCAACAACAATGCCTTGCCAACCTATTGTTAAAATAGAAATGAAAAGTACTGGTATGTAAGCACCAACATTGCCATAAACATATCGATACAGTAAACCACTATTACAAGCTGTTTTATAACCAATGTAACCTACAATTGCTCCAACGATAAAATTAGCTAGATTACCAAAAAAAGTAGTAAGAATAATGTCAGGCCAGAACGGTATTCCATTACCCAACTGACTTCCTGTAAATAAGCCAGTTACTAAGAAGCCCCAGCCAAAAGCTAAAGCGAGTAAAGGCCCAGTATTTCTTCTTTGTTGATCGGATAATGCAGTTAAGGGGTTGTCAGCACTATTTTTTTCAGCTTCTGGATCCCATTTCCACCAGTTTCTAAGTTTCTCTATCATGTGTAGTTTACCTATCTTTAATTTTAGGAAGATGATTTATCCTATCAAAAAGCTTTTCAACATCAAGGCTTGATAAGCTTCATAACAAAAAAAACCCCAGTTCAAGAACTGGGGTTTTTAAAAGGAATAATCTAATGATTAAAAATCATAAGATATTCTTAAGCCTAGATTCCTAGATCTAAGGGGTGTTACTGATATTCCTTGGCTTGCAGTAAAGAGTGCGAAAGAACTAGGTGATGCAAAATCACTCCATCTAGCACAAGCTGTCCAAGCTTCTTCATCAAATAGGTTATTAACATAAAGTTCTAATCTGATGTTATCTTTTTCTATACCACCACGAGCGTTAGCAAGTGTATAACTATCACAAGTAGCTAAGTTACTTTCATCGGCATAAGTCTCGCCAAAGTAATTGATATCTCCTCTTACAAACATATCCCAACCATTGTTCAATGTGTCTTTGTATGTTCCACTTATTGAAGCTGAATCTTCAGGATATCTTGGCATTGTATTTCCAGCCATTTGAGAGTAACCAGCAAATGCACTAACAAAGTTGTAAGCATAATCATTAAACTCTGAGTCAGCTAAACCTAGAGTACCAACAACAGAGAATTTCTCTGTTACTTGCATAGTACCTTCAATTTCAATTCCATTGATTTCAGAATTACCCATAACTGCAAAGTTACGAACATTATACTGTGGAGTTCCATTGAGTTGTTTCTTAGGTTCACCTACGACAGAACAATCAATATTAGCATCAGCTAAATCAGGTGCTCTACAGGTTTCATTGACAACCGCCGTACTTCTTCCTTTTTGATTGGCCCAATCAGCTTGATAAAGCGCTACTGATAGAGTTGCTCTTCCATCTAGGAGGCCACTACCTTTCCAACCTAATTCATAACTGTCTAGCTCTTCCTCATCTAGAAATTTAAGAACGTTTGGTTGAACTGCTCTGTATTGAGCAAGCTCACGATCATCAGCTGCTTGCACAGCATCATTAGCTTTTCCTGGCAGTACTCCTTTGGAGTAACTGGCATAGAACATGGAATTCTCATGTGCTTTGTACCTTAAGATGACACGAGGCAAAAGATTATCAAATGTGAGTTCATTAGTTGTTGATTGAGCAAACACTTGAGAGATTTTCTCTCTTTGCCATCTGGCTTCAGTACTCAATGTAAGTTGTTCTGAGAAGTCATAATCAACGGATGCAT
>JAQWSZ010000034.1:0-33953 GCA_029242945.1 Gammaproteobacteria bacterium
CGACAATATTTCCTTAATTTCATTTAATGATTTCTTTCCTAAATTTGGAGTTCTCAGAAGCTCCAATTCAGTTTTCTGAACAAGATCACCAATATAATTTGCATTCTCAGCTTTTAAACAGTTTGCAGATCTCACTGTAAGTTCCAATTCATCTACTGGCCTTAACATAATAGGATCTATAATTATTTCGTCTTCTACTTTTTGCTGTTCTTGAACCCTTGTTAGGTCAACAAAAATACTCAATTGATTTTGAAGGATAGCTCCAGCATATTTTATTGCACTCTCTGGTTGAATTGTTCCATCAGTTTCTAAATCAACTATAAGCTTGTCTAGGTCCGTTCTGTTTTCAACACGAGCAGATTCAACAGAATAAGTTACAGTTTTAATTGGACTAAAAGATGCATCTAGCTTAAGCAAACCAATAGTTAAATCACTTTCTTTTGTTTGCCTAGCAACAGGCCTATAACCAGTACCTTTTTCAATTTTTAACTGCATTTTTAGTTCTTTTTTAGAACTGATAGTTGCTATATGATGTTCTGGATTTATAATTTCAGTATCTGTATCAACCTGTATATCTGCAGCTGTTACTTCGCCTGGACCTTTCTTGCTAATTACAAAATCAGCAGAATCTCTTCCATTAAGATTGATCGCTACATTTTTTAAATTTAATAGTATTTCTACTACATCTTCTTGGACGCCTTCAATAGTTGTATACTCATGTAATACTCCATCTATTTGAACTTCTGTTATTGCATAGCCTGGTAAGCTTGATAACAAAACTCTTCTCATAGCATTGCCTAGTGTATAACCAAAACCTCTTTCAAATGGCTCTATTGATACTTTTGAGTGAAGATCATTTTGAGACTCTAGCTTAATAACCAAAGGATTGAGTAAATCTAGAACGATCTCCTCTTTCTCGATAACTTCTTCTTCTACTACTTTTACTTCTTCATTCATTCTCTATACTCCCTCTTATTTATTTAGAGTAAAACTCAACTACAAGATTTTCATTTATATCTGGAAGAATATCTTCTCTTTCCGGTATTGATTTTACTTTTCCTATAAATTTCTTTTCATCAACAGATAACCATTCACTGATACCTAGTTGTGAAGCTATATTCATTGCATTCTTGACTCTAAGTTGGTCCTTTGCTTTTTCACTAATTGAAATCTCATCATCTGCTGAAACCTGATAGGAAGGAATATTTACCAATATACCATTGACTGAAATTGATTTATGGCTAACCAATTGCCTTGCTTCAGCTCTTGTTACTGCAAAACCCATTCTATAGACCATATTATCTAGACGGCACTCAAGAAGTGTTAATAAGTTCTCACCTGTAGATCCTTTTATTTTTGAAGCTTTTTTAAAGTAATTTCTAAATTGCTTTTCTAAAACGCCATACATTCTTCGTAATTTCTGCTTCTCTCTTAATTGAATACCATAATCAGAGAGTCTCTCCCTTCTTGAGCCAACCTTTGAACCAGGAATAGTATTTAGTTTACATTTATTCTCAAGTGGTTTAATACCACTCTTGAGAAAAAGATCTGTTCCTTCTCTTCTTGATAGTTTACATTTAGGTCCTAAATATCTTGCCATTTTATTTTCCTTAAACTCTTCTTTGCTTGGGAGGTCTACACCCATTATGTGGAAGTGGTGTTACATCCTCTATACTCGTTATTTTAAGACCCAATCCATTTAGAGCTCTCAATGCTGAATCTCTCCCTGGCCCTGGTCCTTTTACTTTCACATCTACATTCTTTAATCCAAATTCTTGTGCTTTTGCTCCTGCTTTTTCAGCTGCTACCTGAGCAGCAAAAGGTGTACTCTTTCTTGAACCTCTAAACCCTGAACCACCTGCAGTTGCCCAAGATATTGTATTTCCAGCTCTATCTGTAATCGTAATAATTGTATTATTAAAAGTAGCATGAATATGAGCCACTCCCTCAATAATAGATTTTTTTGTTTTTTTCTTTTTTGCTGCAACCATAACTTATCCTGTATTTATGCTCTCATAGGTTTCTTAGGACCTTTTCTTGTTCTAGCATTCGTTTTACTTTTTTGACCTCTTACGGGTAGCCCTTTTCTATGTCTTATACCTCTATAACACCCAAGATCCATAAGTCTTTTAATATTAGTTGATGTTTCTCTTCTTAGGTCACCTTCAACTATTAAATTAGAAATTTCTGTTCTAAGGCTTTCTAACTCTTGCTCAGAGAGCTCACTTACCTTTGTATCGCCTGATATTCCTACACTGTCACAAAGATTAATAGATAATGTATTACCAATACCATAAATATATGTAAGAGACACTCTGACATGCTTATTATCTGGTATATTTACTCCTGCAATTCTAGCCATAATTTATCCTTGCCTCTGTTTATGTCTAGGGTCTTTACAAATAACTCGAACAACACCTTTTCTTCGAATAACTTTGCAGTTTCGACATATCTTTTTTACTGACGCTCTTACTTTCATAAACTTTATTAATCTCTATCTCATTCAACCACTTTTGCCATATCCTTTTAGATTGGCTTTCTTAAGAAGTCCTTCATATTGCTTAGACATCATTAATGCCTGCATCTGTGCCATAAAATCCATTGTAACTACTACAATAATTAGTAGTGATGTTCCTCCAAAATAAAATGGTACATTAAATTGTAGAATCATAAATTCTGGTATTAAACAGACGAGCATGATATACAATCCTCCCCAAAATGTTAACCTTGTTAGCACTTTATCTATATATTGAGCTGTTTGGTGGCCCGGTCTAATACCAGGCATAAACGCACCTGATTTTTGTAAATTTTCTGCAGTATCTTTGGAATCAAATACTAAAGCAGTATAAAAAAAGCAAAAGAACATTATTAATGATGCGTACAGGAGTATATAAACCGGCTGTCCTGGAGACAATTGAGCTGCAATATCTTGCAACCAATCAAAACCTTCTGAGGTACCAAACCAACTAGCAATAGTAGCTGGAAAAAGAATAATACTAGAAGCAAAGATAGGAGGGATAACGCCTGCCATATTGATCTTAAAAGGTAAATGAGTTGATTGACTTTGCAAAAGCTTCCTTCCCTGTTGACGTTTTGCGTAATTAACGGGTATTCTTCTTTGGCCTCTTTCTATATAAACAACAAAACTTGTAACCGCTAAAATAAGAATTAGTAGGACCAAAACCAATGCTGATGAAATTTCTCCAGTATTTGCTAGCTCTAAAGTGCCACCTATAGCTGAAGGAAGTCCTGAAATAATACTTGCTAAAATGATCATAGAGATCCCATTTCCAATACCTCTTTCAGTAATTTGTTCGCCCAACCACATTAAAAACATTGTTCCAGTAACCAAAGTAACACATGCCGTAAATAAGAAATTAAAACCAGGGTTAACTACTACGCCTTGGTTTTGTAGGGCAATCGAAGCGCCTATAGATTGGAAGGAAGCTAAGAATACTGTTCCATACCTAGTATATTGTGTAATTCTTCTCCTACCTGATTCACCTTCTTTTTTTAATTCTTTTAGTGTTGGTACTGTGACACTAGCCATTTGCATAACAATAGAGCATGAAATATATGGGAATATCCCTAAAGCAAAAATACTAAGTCTCTCAAGGGCGCCTCCAGAAAACATATTAAACATACTGAGAATAGTGCCAGATTGTTCTTGAAAGAAGTTCTGTAATGCATTTGGATCTATTCCTGGTACTGGTATATACGTACCAACCCTATATACAATTAGTGCACCAATTAAGAATAAAAGTCTTTGACGCAACTCAACAAATCGTGTCATCTCTCCAAGCATAGAATTTGAATTAGCTGCCATTACTAATCTCTTATTTCTCCACCAGCTTCTTCAATAGCTTTTCTAGCATTTGCAGAGTATGAAAACCCTTGTATTATTACTGGTTTTTTAATATCACCTGTTGCAATAACTTTTATATTTTGAATAAATCTCGGAACAATATTCGCATTCTTAAGAGCTTCAATATCAATAAGCTCAACTTCTAAAGATGAAAGATGACTCAGGTTTATTTCATGAGTATAATTTTTTGTTCTGGATCTAAATCCTCTTTTTGGCACTCTTCTTTGCAGAGGCATTTGGCCGCCCTCAAATCCTACCTTATGATAACCACCAGATCTTGCTTTTTGCCCTTTATGACCTTTTCCAGATGTTTTTCCTAAACCTGATGCATGGCCTTTACCCTTTCTTTGTTTAACAGGCCTGCTTCCTTTATTAGGTTTTATTGTATTGAGTCTCATTATTAGATCTCCTCAACTTCCACTAGATAATTAATCTTATTAACCATTCCTAAATTCTCAGGAGTTGCTTCAATTTCAACAACTTGATTGATTTTTCTTAGTCCAATTCCTGCAATAGAGGCTTTGTGCTTTTTAATCCTACCAAAGCGACTTTTAACTAATTTAACTCTTAATTTTTTTACTTTTTTATTCATAGAATTAACTGTATATTTTTGATACTTCAATCCCTCTTCTTTTGGCAACTCTTCTTGGTGATCTAATGCTATCAAGTGCATTAATTGTAGCTCTAACTAAGTTAATTGGATTTCTTGAGCCATAACTTTTTGCTAAAATATTCCTAACTCCAACAGCTTCAAATACAGCTCTCATAGCACCGCCGGCAATAATACCCGTTCCATCTGCTGCAGGCTGTATATAAACTTTAGATGCTCCATGATTACCGTTAACTGCATAAAAAATAGTTTCTTTATTTAGAGCAACAGAGTGAAGATCTTTCCTAGCAGCTTGCATTGCTTTTTGAATAGCTAAAGGAACCTCTTTTGCTTTACCATAACCCATACCTATTTTCCCATTACCATTGCCAACTACTGTTATAGCAGCAAAACCAAATTGCCTACCGCCTTTAACTACTTTAGCCACCCTATTAACTGCAACTAATTTTTCTATTAAATCATCTGATTGTCTATCCGCATTCATATAAATTACCTTTAGAATTGGAGTCCATTTTCTCTAGCTGATTCAGCAAGAGCTTTAATTCTTCCATGATATAAATATCCTGACCTATCAAAAGCAACAACTTCGACTTTTGCTTTCTTAGCTTTCTTCGCTATTGACTCACCAACAGCTTTTGCTGCATCAATATTTCCTGTTGAGCTATCTTTAAGTGAGGTTTTTACATCTGCTTCTAGAGTTGAAGAAGAAACAATAACCGCATTATCTGATGGTGAAGTGATTTGTGCATATATATGGTTAGAGGATCTGTATACACTCAACCTATTTACTTTCAACTGCTTAATCTTAGCTCTAGTCTTTTTTAATCTTCTTTTTCTTCTGTCTAATTTTGAAATCACAATCTTTCCTAATAGTTATACTTGTTTCTTAGTTTCTTTAAGAGTAATTTGTTCATCTTTATATCTCACGCCTTTTCCTTTATATGGTTCTGGAGGCCTTATTGACCTTAGTTCAGCTGCAACTTGGCCTACCTTTTGCTTATCTACACCTTTAATTACTATTTCTGTTTGCGTTGGCGTAGTCACTGCAATTCCTTCTGGAATTTGGTAAGAAACAGGATGTGAAAAGCCTAAAGTTAAATTTAACTTATTGCCTTCCATTTTTGCTCTGTATCCAACACCAACTAATTCTAATTCTTTTGTAAATCCTTCTGTCACACCTATAACCATATTGTTAATTAAACTTCTAAAAGTACCTGCAGCCGACCTTGCAAACTTCGAACTTGATGTTGGCTTTACTGTTAAAGATTCCTTATCAAAATCTACATTAACTTCAGAAATAAGATTCAACTCCATATCGCCATTAGCACCTTTAATAAAAAGCACATTATCGTCTTTCACTGAAACTTCTACTGAATCAGGATAATTAACAGGTTGTTTAGCTATTCTTGACATATTTTTCTATAAATTTATTAAGCAACTACACATAATACTTCGCCACCATGACCTTCTTTTCTAGCTTTTCTATCACTCATGATTCCTTTAGAAGTTGAAATAACTGCTATTCCTAAGCCACCCATAACTCTTGGTATTTGACTATTATCTTTATATATTCTTAGTCCAGGTCTACTAACTCTATCTATAACCTCAATAACAGGTTTTCCCTCAAAATACTTAAGGTCTATTATTAAAGCTTTTTTATTATTATCTAATTCTTCAGCTTTATAAGATTTAATATAGCCTTCCTCTAAAAGAACACTTGCTATATTTTCTTTTACTTTTGATGCTGGTATAGAAACAGATAATGCATTTATTTTATGTGCATTCCTAATTCTAGTAAGCATATCTGCTATTGGGTCTGTCATACTCATTTTCTTCTCTCAATATTTACCAGCTTGCCTTATGAAGACCTGGTATATTTCCTTCCATTGCCTGTTCTCTAAGTTTATTTCTACCTAATCCAAATTTTCTATAAAACCCTTTAGGTCTTCCTGTCACTGAACATCGATTTCTCAATCTAGATGGACTCGCATTCCTTGGAAGTTTCTGAAATTTAACTCTAGCTTCACTTTTTTCTTCAAAACTTGCATTTGGATCTTGAAGTATTTTTCTTAATTCTTCTCTTTTAGAAGCAAAACGTTTTACAGTTTTTGCTCTTTTTATTTCTCTTTGAACTAAAGCTTTTCTAGTCATTTTATTTTTCTTCCTTATTATCTGCTTCTGGAGCTGCTGCTTCTGTTGTTTCTTCTGCTTCTGGAGCTGCTGCTTCTGTTGTTTCTTCTGCTTCTGGAGCTGCTGCTTCTGTTGTTTCTTCTGCTTCTGGAGCTGCTGCTTCTGTTGTTTCTTCTTGAATTACTCTTTGTCTAATTGGGAAATTAAAGGCATTCAGTAGTGCTAAAGCTTCTTCATTATTTTGAGCTGAAGTAGTTATTGTGATGTCTAATCCTCTTATTTTATCCACATTATCATAATCAATTTCCGGAAATATAATTTGCTCTTTGATACCTAATGAATAATTACCAGTTCCATCAAATGACTTCATATTTAAACCTCTGAAATCTCTAACCCTTGGTAGAGCAATATTAATTAGTCTATCTAAGAATTCATACATTCTATTTTTTCTGAGTGTGACTTTTACACCAATAGGCATTCCATCTCTAATTTTAAATGATGCGACTGATTTTTTTGCTTTTGTAATCAGTGGTTTTTGGCCGGATAACTTCTCTAAATCTGACTGTGCTTTTTCTATAGCTTTTTTATCCTGTAATACTTCACCAACTCCCATATTTAATGTAATTTTTTTAATCCTAGGAACTTGCATAGAATTTGTAAGCCCCAATTCTTTTTGGAGATTTGGCAATATTTCTTTTAAATATTTTTCTTTTAATCTTGACATAATTTTATATATCTACAACTTCATTGTTTGACTTGAAGAATCTTACTTTCTTGCCATCTTCTAGTGTTCTTATACCTACTTTATCCCCCTTATTTGTTATGGGATTGAGCAACATAACATTGGAAATATGTACTGGCATTTCTTTTTCTATAATTCCACCTTCTTGACCAGTATTTGGATTCCCTTTTTGATGCTTCTTAACAATATTTATATTTTCAACTAGAACCTTTGAGTTTGATAAAACACTTAATACCTGACCTGTCTGGCCTTTATTTTTACCAGTCAAGATAATCACATCATCGCCTTTTTTTATCTTCTTCAATCTAGACTCCTTAAATTACTTCAGGTGCTAATGAAATTATTTTTAAATAATTTCTTGCTCTTAGTTCTCTTGTTACAGGACCAAAAACTCTAGTACCTATTGGTTCTCTTTTATTGTCAATTAATACAGCGGCATTACCGTCAAATCTAATCAAAGAACCGTCGGATCTTCTCACACCATGTTTAGTTCTAACAACTAAAGCATCATATACTTGGCCTTTTTTTACCTTTCCTCTAGGTATAGCATCTTTAACTGTTACTTTAATTATATCGCCAATTCTTGCATATCTTTTTTTAGAACCGCCAAGCACTTTAATGCAAAGAACTTTTCTAGCCCCGCTGTTATCTGCAATACTTAATACTGTTTCAGTCTGAATCATAATTAATTCTCTTGTTGTGATTCTTTGATTATTTTATTCAAGGTCCAAGACTTATTTTTTGAAATTGGTTTTGTTTCTTCTATGGCAACAATATCACCAACTTTAGAATCACCATTTTCATCGTGAGCCATTATTTTTGAGGTTTTAAAAATATACTTATTATAAAGTGGATGCTTTAATTTCCTCTCAATGGCAACCGTTATCGTTTTATCCATAGAATCGCTAACTACTTTTCCAGTAATCGTTCTTTTTACTTCTTTATTATTTTGCTCAACCATTTTCTTTCATCTCATTTAAAACTGTTTTAATTCTTGCTATATCTTTTTTTACCCTTTTTTTCTCACTGGATTGAGCTAATTGACCAGATGCAGCCTGAAGTTTTAGCTTGAACTGCTCATCTAAAAGATCATTTAACATTTTCTGAATATCATCAAACTTCTTTAATCTTATTTCTTTGATATCAATCATATTATCTGCCTACTAACAAATTTCGTCTTTATTGGAAGCTTGGCTGCTGCTAATTCAAATGCTTCCTTAGCAAGAGTTTCCTCTACACCACTCATCTCATATAAAATTTTTCCTGGTTGTATTTGTGCTACCCAATACTCAACATTACCTTTTCCTTTTCCTTGCCTAACTTCTAGTGGTTTTTTTGTTATAGGTTTATCAGGGAACATCCTAATCCAAATTTTTCCACCCCGTTTAATATGTCTAGTCATTGCTCTTCTGGCAGCTTCTATTTGCCTAGCAGTAATTCTACCTCTGCCAGTTGCCTTCAAACCAAATTCTCCAAATGTGACATTACTACCTCTAGAAGCTAGACCTCTATTCTTGCCTTTCATTTGTTTTCTATATTTTGTTCTTCTTGGTTGTAACATTTATTTTAAACTACCTTTTATTGCTCTCTTCTTCCCTAAAGATCCATACTTTAACACCAATAATTCCATATGTTGTTAACGCTTCAGCTAAACCATAATCAATATCTGCTTTTAATGTATGAAGTGGTACTCTGCCCTCTTGATACCATTCTGTTCTTGCAATTTCTGCTCCATTCAATCTTCCAGATATTTTTACTTTAATCCCTTCTGCCCCAAGTCTCATTGTGTTTGTCACAGCTCTTTTCATAGCCCTTCTATACATCACTCTTCTTTCTAATTGTTGAGTTATAGATGCAGCAACTAGTTTTGCATCAAGTTCTGGTTTTTTTATTTCATTAATATTTAACAAAACATTATTTATAGTAGTATTAAGAAGCTTAGCTAAATCTTTTCTTAAAGTTTCTATTCCCTCACCTTTCTTTCCTATAACGATTCCTGGTCTAGCAGAAAATATTTTTATTGTTACATTTTCAGAGCTTCTTTCAATTTCAATCCTGCTAATTGCAGCGTCTTTTAATTTGGCATTTAATTCTTTTCTTATAATGAAATCTTCATTTACATTTTTTGGAAATTGAGTCGAATTAGAATACCATTTAGATGACCAGTATTTACTGATACCTAATCTTATTCCTACTGGATGTACTTTTTGTCCCATATTTATTACTCGTCTGAAAGTTCTATTGTGATATGACTATTTCTTTTCAAAATTCTAGTTCCTCTTCCTCTTGCTCTTGCTCTAAACCTCTTAAAAGTAGGTGCTTCATTTACGTATGCTTGAGAAACCTTTAAATCATCGATATCTGCTCCATTATTATTTTCTGCATTTGCTATAGCTGAGTCTAAAATTTTTCTAATAATACCTGCAGCTTTCTGAGGCATAAACTTTATAGTTTTAGCTGCATACATAACTTTATTTCCCCTGATAATATCGACTATCATCCGAGCTTTCTGTGGAGAAATTCTTGCATACTTTAATGTTGATGAAACTTTCATAGCTTATAATGATTTTGTTTTCCTATCACCTGAATGACCCCTAAATAATCTAGTTGGTGCAAACTCGCCTAATTTATGGCCAACCATATTCTCAGAAATAAGGACTGGAATATGCTCTCTACCATTATGAATAGATATTGTCATACCAACCATTTCTGGTGTAACCATAGATCTTCTTGACCATGTTTTGATTCTTGCTCTTCCACCAGCAGAGACTGCTTTATCTACTTTTTGTTGTAAATGCAGGTCTACAAATGGTCCTTTTTTAATTGATCTTGGCATCTTTACTCTCTTTATCTTTATCTTTTTCTTCTTCTTACAATAAACTTATCTGTTGGCTTATTTTTCGCTCTAGTTTTATAACCTTTAGTTGGCATACCCCATGGTGACACTGGATCTCTACCTCCAGATGTTTTACCTTCACCTCCACCATGTGGATGATCTATTGGGTTCATAGCTACGCCTCTTACTGATGGTCTGATACCTCTCCATCTACTTGCACCTGCTTTTCCTAATTTTCTTAAATTATGCTCAGAATGGCTAACCTCACCAATAGTTGCTCTACAAGCAGTTAGAACTTTTCTTACTTCCCCAGATTTTAATCTAAGAGTTGCATAATTGCCCTCTCTAGCAAGCACTTGTACACTTGTTCCAGCAGACCGGGCTAGTTGCGCCCCTTTCCCAGGTTTCATTTCTATACAATGAACAACAGTACCAACAGGAATTTTTGATAATGGTAATGTATTTCCATTTTTTAGTGGTGCATTCTCTCCAGAGATAATAGTATCTCCTTGAGCTAATTTTTTAGGAGCAATAATGTATCTTCTTTCTCCATCTTTATATAAGATTAAAGCAATATGAGCTGATCTATTTGGGTCATATTCAATTCTTTCAACTAATCCATCTATATCATCCTTATTTCTCTTAAAATCAATCATTCTATATAACTTCTTATGGCCACCACCTATATGTCTGGTTGTAATCCTCCCATGAGTATTTCTTCCACCAGTTTTCCTAAGCCCTTTAACTAATGGCTTGTGTGGCTTGCCACTATGAAGTTGATCTGATTTGACTGTTTGAACAAATCTTCTTCCTGGTGATGTAGGTTTTGTTTTTATTATTGCCATAATTTATTCGTATTAAACTTCACTGTTCATGAAATCTATATTTTGCCCTTCAGCTAAAGTTATATAAGCTTTCTTCCAATCCTTAGTTGTTCCAACTTTCAAACCTCTTTTCTTTTTCTTTCCCTTAACTGATATAGTTTTTACAGATGCAACCTTAACGCTAAACATTTGCTCAACTGCTTTTTTTATTTGTTTTTTATTAGAATCAGGCCTAACTTTAAAGGCTATTTGTCCATGCTTTTGACTTAGATCTGTTGTCTTTTCAGATACATGTGGAGCAATAATAACTGTCCTAATTTGGTCATGTCTAATTACTTGGCTCATTTATATATATTCTCTATGTCTTTTAAAGCATTAGAATCAATAATTACGTAATCATGATTTAATAAGCTAATAGGGTTTATTTGACTAGAGGTTATTACCTCAATATGGGGTATATTTCTTGAAGCTAAATCAATATTTCTTTCATATTCTTTAAGAATAATTAATGCATTCTTTACTTCTAGTTTATTTAGAATAGCTGACATCTCTTTTGTTTTTGGATCTTTAACAACTAGAGTATCTATAAAAATAATTCTTTTATCTTTTTTAAGAGAAGAAAAGATAGATTTTATTGCTTTCTGTAATACTTTCTTATTTATTTTTTTTGTAAAAGACCTATTATTTGCAGTATGTGCTTTACCACCTCCTACCCATATAGGACTTCTATTAGTTCCTGCTCTTGCTCTACCTGTGCCTTTTTGCCTCCATGGTTTTGCTCCGCCACCACTTGCTGCTGATCTATTTTTATGCCCTCTTGTTGCCAGTCTAGAATTGGATAAATAAGAAGTGACAACTTCATGCACTAGTGCTTCATTGATTGATGATCCAAAAATAGCCTCATTAAGGTTAAAATCCTTACTCTCTGATTTATCTTGATTAATAAGTTGAGTCTTCATAGCTATTTATCTGTCTTTTCTTCTGTTGTTTCTTCTACTTCTGGAGCTACTGCTTCTGTTGTTTCTTCTGCTTCTGGAGCTACTGCTTCTGTTGTTTCTTCTGCTTCTGGAGCTACTGCTTCTGTTGTTTCTTCTGCTTCTGGAGCTACTGCTTCTGTTGTTTCTTCTTCAACTATTGGGAAAATTTCTCTTTCAATGGACTCTGATTTTATTGCTGGAGTAACTACAACATCAGAATTTGTGTGGCCGACGAATGAACCTTTTATAAATAAAAGATCCCTATCAGTATCAATATCAATTACTTCAAGGTTTTGTATGGTTCTATTAACATTTCCCATATGTCCAGACATTTTCTTTCCTTTAAAGACTCTACCGGGTGTTTGATTTTGCCCAATTGAACCATGAGCTCTATGTGCAAGTGAATTACCATGTGTCGCATCTTGCATACTAAAATTATGTCTTTTGATTACGCCTGCATAGCCTTTACCAATCGTTTTACCTGAAACATCAACTTTTTCACCTTTACTAAAATACCCGACAGTAATTTGTTTACCAGTTTCAACCTTACCTAATTCATATCCATTAATTCTAAACTCATGTAGTTTTGTGCTTGATTTAGAATTATTTGAATTAAATTGACCCTTATTCGGTTTAGAGTTTTTATTCTTAAGTATTCCCGAGGTTACCTGTATTGCATCATAACCATCAGACTTCTTAGTCTTAATACGATTGATTATATTAGGATTTGCTTGAACAATAGTAACAGGTATAGATTTTCCATCTTCCGTGAAAATCCTCGTCATTCCGCACTTCTTTCCAATGATACCTATCATCTAATATTTCCAACAATTTAATAATTTTATTTCTTATATTTTTTTTCATTCAATTATCTTAACTAGCTTACATATCTAAGATATTGATCTATATAGCATTTAATCATATATTTATCTTATGATATCAACTAATAAAACACACTATTTTTTCTACTCTAGCTTCCTAGAAAAACAACCTATTTTCTTCTCAAAATCCTATAGACCGTAAGCGTTGGAGAAGTATATCAACTTTTAAACTCAGTTCAATTTTATTTGAACATCAACACCAGCTGGTAATTCTAACTTCATTAATGCATCAATAGTTTTATCATTTGGATTAATGATATCCATTACACGCTTATGAGTTGTAAGTTCATATTGATCTCTAGCATCTTTATTAACATGTGGAGAAATCAGTAATGTAAAACGCTCTTTGGATGTCGGAAGTGGAATTGGACCAGAAACACTCGATCCAGTTCTTTTCGCAGTATCGACTATTTCCTGAGTAGATGTATCAATCAATTTATGATCGAATGATTTTAACCTAATTCTTATTGATTGATTATCAGCCATTAATTATCCCTCTTTAGTTGACATAGCTTCAGCTTGTTTTTTTGGTGCTTCACTATATTTTTCAAATTCCATCGTGTAGGTTGCTCTTCCTTGAGACATAGACCTTAAATCCGTAGCATAACCAAACATCTCAGCTAATGGAACTTCAGCTCTTATAATCTTTCCTGCTGGTGATTCATCCATCCCTTGAAGAATTCCCCTTCTTCTATTTAGGTCACCGTTAACATCGCCCATATAATCTTCTGGAGTTACTACTTCAACTTTCATTACAGGCTCAAGTAAAACTGGATTAGCTTTTAATGCACCATCCTTAAATGCCATAGATCCTGCAACTCTGAAAGCAACTTCACTAGAATCAACATCATGAAATGAACCGTCATATAAACTAACTTTTACATCTACAACTGGGAAGCCAGTAATTACACCATTTGACATTTGCTGCTGAATTCCTTTATCTACAGCTGGTATAAATTCTTTTGGAATAACACCACCTGTTATTTCATTAACAAACTCATACCCATCACCAGGCTTTTGTGGCTCTATTCTTATATAAACATGGCCAAACTGTCCTCTACCACCAGACTGTCTTATAAATTTAGCCTCTTGTTCAACTGGCTTTTTAATAGTTTCTCTATATGCTACTTGAGGTCTACCGACATTCGCATCAACTTTAAACTCTCTTGATAAACGGTCAACAATTATATCTAAGTGGAGTTCACCCATGCCTGAAATAATTGTCTGACCAGATTCTTCATCTGTCTTTACACTAAATGATGGGTCTTCTTTAGCTAATTTTTGGAGACCTATACCCATTTTAGACTCATCTTCAGTAGATTTTGGTTCTACAGCAACTGAAATAACAGGAGCTGGGAATTCCATTTTTTCTAGAGTAATGATACTTTTTAAATCAGATAATGTATCTCCAGTAGTGACATTTTTAAGACCAACAGCTGCCGCAATATCTCCAGCTCTAACTTCTTTTATCTCATCTCTAGTATTTGAGTGCATTTGGAGAATTCTACCTATTCTCTCTTTTTGAGACTTAAGAGGATTAAAAATAGTATCGCCAGAATTTAAAACGCCAGAATACACTCTAAAAAAAGTAAGATTTCCAACAAATGGATCGTTAGCAATTTTGAATGCTAAAGCTGAAAAATCCTCATTATCATCTGCCTTTCTAGTAGCCTCTTCTTCGCTTTCATTGAGTCCTACAATAGCTGGCTTATCTAATGGTGAAGGCAGGAAGTGAACAACTGCATCAAGCATAGCTTGGACACCCTTATTTTTGAATGCAGAACCACAAACTACAGGTACAATATCACCATTAAGCGTTCTGGTTCTTATTCCAGAGATAATTTCTTCCTGTGATAAATCACCACTCTCGAGATATTTCTCTAATAATTCTTCATCTGCTTCTGCTGCAGCTTCTACCATTTTCTCTCTCAAATCTTCACAAACATCTATTAAATCATCAGGAATATCTTCTTCTTTATATGTTGCACCTAGATCTTCATCATTCCAATTAATAGCTTTCATACGAATCAGATCAACAACTCCTTTAAAGTTTTCTTCAGCGCCTATTGCCATTTGAATTGGAATAGGATTTGCCCCTAATCTATCTTTAATCTGAGAAACAACTCTAAGAAAATCTGCTCCTGCTCTATCCATTTTATTAACAAAAGCCATTCTTGGAACTGAATACTTATTAGCTTGTCTCCATACAGTTTCTGATTGAGGTTCAACGCCGCCAACTGCACAGAAAACTGCTACAGCGCTATCAAGAACTCTAAGAGATCTTTCAACTTCAATTGTAAAATCCACATGCCCCGGTGTATCAATAATATTGATTCTATGTTGGTCGAATTGCTGATCCATGCCCTGCCAAAAACAAGTTGTAGCAGCAGATGTAATTGTTATCCCTCTTTCTTGTTCTTGCTCCATCCAATCCATGACAGCATTTCCATCATGAACTTCTCCAATTTTATGTGATATACCTGTATAGAATAGAACTCTTTCTGTAGTGGTGGTTTTTCCAGCATCAATATGGGCCATTATGCCTATATTTCTATACCTATTTATTGGTGTTGTTCTAGCCATTGTTAATCCAATTGAATAATTTTTACCAGCGAAAATGTGAAAACGCTTTGTTTGCTTCTGCCATTCTATGAGTGTCTTCTTTCTTTTTCATTGCATTGCCTTTGTTATTTGATGCATCAAGAAGTTCATTGGCTAACTTAGACTTCATATTTTTCTCGCTTCTTCCTCTTGCTGCTTCAATTAACCATCTCATTGCAAGGGCCTCTCTTCTTTCTTGCCGAACCTCGACCGGTATTTGATATGTAGCACCACCAACTCTTCTTGACCTTACCTCTACAACTGGTTTTAAATTATTTAGAAGATCCGAAAATATTTCTGGTGCTTTGTCCTGAGTTTCACCAAGCTTGCCTACAAGAGTATCCAATGCATCATAAACAATTTTTTCTGCTGTAGATTTCTTCCCATCCTTCATAATCATATTTATAAATTTTGCAAGTAGACGACTTGAAAACTTTGGATCTGGTAAGATTTCTCTTTTTATTGCTACATTTCTTCTAGACATGTTTTAGCCCTTTGGTTTTTTTGTTCCATATTTTGATCTACTTTGTGTTCTTCCACTAACACCTGAGCAATCCAAAGTCCCTCTGATTGTATGATATCGGACTCCTGGCAGATCCTTTACTCTACCTCCTCTAATCAATACAACGGAATGTTCTTGTAAGTTATGTCCTTCACCACCTATATAGCTAGTCACCTCAAATCCATTGGTTAATCTAACTCTTGCCACCTTCCTAAGTGCAGAATTTGGCTTTTTTGGTGTAGTCGTGTAAACACGAGTGCAAACTCCTCTTTTTTGAGGTTTTCCTTCTAAAGCAGGAACGTTATTTTTAACTACCTTTCTCTTACGAGACTTTCTTACTAATTGATTTACAGTTGCCATTATATTTTCTATATTTAAATTGTTGTGGGATTCTATTCTTCTATTAGATATGGTTCAAGTAATTTAGTATTTATTATTCAGCTTAAGCTACAATTTCTTTCTCAGAATCACTTGAAGATTCTAGATCTTTTAATGCCTCTGAAAATTCTTGTGCAGCAATTTCTTCAACATCTTCTTCTGTTTTATAACCTGTTCCAGCAGGAACTAATCTTCCTACAACAACATTCTCTTTTAAGCCTCTAAGCTTATCTATACTTCCTTTGACAGCTGCCTCAGTAAGAACTCTTGTTGTTTCTTGAAAAGATGCAGCAGATATGAATGAAGTTGTTGCTAATGATGCTTTTGTAATACCCATTAGAACTGGCTTAAATGTTGCTGGTTTGAGGTCACTATCTTTAATTTTCTTATTAATATCTTCTAATTCAGACCTATTAATTTGTTCATTAACTAACAAATTAGTATCGCCCGGATTATCAATTTCTACTGTCCTCATCATTTGCCTTGTAATTATCTCAATATGTTTATCATTGATTGGAACGCCCTGGAGTCTATATACATCTTGCACTTCTTTTACGAGATACTTTGAAACAGCCTCAACACCTTGAACCTCAAGAATATCATGTAGACTAAGCTCCCCATCTGATATGATTTCTCCTTTCTCTATACTTTCTCCTTCGAAAATATTCAGGGTTCTCGCCTTGGAAATAAGCTCTTCATAGCTTGTACCATCTTCATCAGTAATGACTAGCCTTACCTTACCCTTTGTTTCTTTGCCAAAACTAGTAATGCCTGAATATTTAGCAAGGATTGCTGCATCTTTTGGTTTTCTTGCCTCAAATAAATCTGCTACCCTAGGAAGACCACCAGTAATATCAATTGTTTTTGATGATTCTAGTGGAATTCTTGCAATAACATCTCCAGCATTAATTTTTGATCCATCCTGAATGCTTATTATTGCCCCAGAAGGAAATGTATACTTTATAGGTGTTTCAGTCCCACTAAAAAATACAGGTTTTCCTTTAGAGTCCTCTATAGATGCCTGCGGCCTTAATGATGTTGTAGAGCTAGATTGTTTTTTTGTATCTGTAATAATAATATTTGATAACCCGGTCATTTCATCTACCTGTTCAGAGGTTGTAACTCCCTCGATAAAATCTTCAAATTGTATTACACCTTTTGCCTCAGCAACGATAGGATGAGTATGTGGATCCCATGTTGAAATTATTTCGCCACTTTTAACTTTTTGACCGTCTTTTATAGTTATTACTGCACCATAAGGAATTTTATAACTTTCTTTTTCTTTACCAAACTTATCACTAATTTTTATTTCGCCTGATCGGCCTACCGCAACAAAATCTTTATTAACATTTTTTATAGTTTTAATGTTATTGAATGTAGCCTTACCATCATTATTAACTTCAACACAGTTATCAGCTGCTGCGCTTGAAGCAGCACCTCCAATATGAAAAGTTCTCATAGTAAGTTGTGTACCTGGTTCTCCAATTGACTGAGCAGCTATAATTCCAACAGCTTCGCCAATATTAACAATATTACCTCTAGCTAAATCCCTTCCATAGCAATTTATACAAATTCCATGATTTGTTTCACATGTAACTGCCGATCTAACCTTGATAGAATCAATCCCATATTCTTCTAATAAATCAACATTATTCTCTTCTATTATGGTTCCCGATTTCAATATTGTTTTTTTTGTACTTTGATCAATTAAAGGTTCTGCTAAAACCCTTCCAAGAATTCTCTGGCTAAGCTTCTCAACTATTTCTCCACCTTCAATAATCACTGAAACAGTTAATCCATTTTTAGTTCCACAATCCTCTTCAGTTATAACTAGATCCTGTGATACATCGACTAGTCTTCTTGTCAAATAACCTGAGTTTGCAGTTTTTAATGCAGTATCTGCTAAACCTTTTCTTGCTCCATGTGTAGATATAAAATATTGAAGAATATTTAAGCCTTCTCTAAAATTTGCTGTAATAGGTGTTTCAATAATTGAACCATCAGGTTTAGCCATTAATCCTCTCATTCCTGCCAGTTGTCTTATCTGTGCTGCGGATCCTCTAGCACCAGAATCAGCCATCATAAAAATTGAATTAAATGAGGCTTGCTTTTGTTCTTTGCCATCTGTATCAGTAACTGTTTCATTACCTAATTTATCCATCATTGCTGTGGCGACTTGATCATTTGTTCTAGACCATATATCAACAACCTTATTGTATCTTTCTCCTTGAGTTAGAAGACCTGATGAAAATTGATCTTGTATGCCTTGCACTTGGTTTTCTGCATCTGACAAAATATTAGTTTTTTGTTCTGGTACAGTCATATCATCCAGAGCAATCGAGACACCTGATTTTGTAGCAAATTCAAAACCCATATACATTAGTTTATCAGCAAAGATTACTGCTGCTTTTAAACCTACTTCTCTATATGACTTATTAATAAGTCTAGAAATTTCTTTACTATCCATTGTTTTATTAATTTCCGAGAAGGGAATTTCTTGAGGAACTATTGATGAAAATATAGCTCTTCCAACTGTTGTTTCTATTATCCTAGAAGTACTTTCTTCATCATTATTAGTAAGAGCACGATCAAGCCTTACTTTTATTTTTGCATGCAGTCCTACATGTTTATTATCAAATGACCTCTGAAGCTCTGAAATATCACTGAAAATAGAGCCTTCACCTAAATCATTTAATTTCTCACGAGTCATGTAGTATAAACCCAATACTACATCTTGAGAGGGAACAATTATCGGCTCACCATTAGCAGGTGATAAAATATTATTTGTTGACATCATTAAAGCTCTTGATTCAAGCTGTGCCTCAATCGATAAAGGAACATGGACAGCCATTTGATCGCCATCAAAGTCGGCATTGAAAGCTTTACAAACAAGTGGATGCAATTGAATAGCCTTACCTTCAATCAGAACTGGCTCAAAAGCTTGAATTCCTAGCCTATGTAGTGTTGGCGCACGATTCAACAATATTGGATGCTGTCTTATAACATTATCAAGAATATCCCATATTTCTGGTCCTTCAAGCTCTACAAGTCTCTTTGCAGCTTTTATTGTAGTAGCTTCACCTTGATATATTAATTTACTGAAAACAAAAGGTTTAAAAAGTTCCAAAGCCATTTTCTTTGGTATTCCACATTGATGCAATTTCAATGTTGGACCTACTACAATTACTGATCTCCCTGAGTAGTCGACTCTTTTTCCTAATAAGTTTTGTCTAAATCTTCCTTGCTTTCCTTTAATCATATCTGCTAAGGATTTTAATGGTCTTTTATTCGAACCAGTTACAGCTCTACCCATTCTTCCATTATCCAAAAGAGCATCAACAGATTTTTGTAACATTCTTTTTTCATTTCTTACTATAATTTCAGGAGCATTTAGATCAAGTAGTCTTTGCAGTCTATTATTTCTATTAATAACTCTCCTATATAAGTCATTAAGATCAGAAGTAGCAAACCTTCCACCATCTAATGGGACAAGCGGTCTAAGATCTGGTGGCAGTATAGGGAGAGCATGCATTACCATCCATTCAGGTCTATTACCTGAATTCATTAGTGATTCAACTAACTTTAGTCTCTTCTGAAACCTTTTGATTTTTATTTGCGAAGCTGTACCTTCCATGTCTTCGAGTATTTTTGACATCTCAGACTCTAAATTAATATTTTTTAGAATTTCATAGATAGCTTCTGCACCCATAGAAGCTGAAAAATCATCACCAAATTCCTCCAGAGCTTCAATATACTGTTCCTCACTCATCAATTCCCCTTGAGTAAGATCTGTCATTCCTGTATCTGTAACGAGATATGCTTCAAAATAAAGTACACGCTCAATTTCTCTTAGAGTCATATCTAAAAGGAGACCAATTCTAGAAGGTAAAGATTTTAAGAACCAAATGTGTGCTACAGGACTAGCCAACTCTAAGTGCCCCATTCTTTCTCTTCTTACTTTACTTTGGGTAACTTCTACTCCGCATTTTTCACATACGACTCCTCTATGTTTTAATCTTTTATATTTTCCACACAGGCATTCATAATCCTTAACAGGTCCAAATATCTTTGCACAAAATAGGCCATCTCTTTCGGGTCTGAATGTCCGATAATTTATCGTTTCAGGTTTTTTTACTTCTCCATATGACCATGACCTTACCATCTCAGGTGAGGCCAGCCCTATTTTTATATAATCAAAATCCTCAGATAATGGTTTTTGATTGAAAATATTTAGTAAATTTCGCATTGTTTTAAAGACCTATTTATTTATATTGTTTGGATCTTGAACTAGATCCATATTTAAGCCAAGAGCTCTGATTTCTTTCATGAGAACATTGAATGATTCAGGTGTTCCTGAATCTGTTTCATTAGTTCCATCAACAATCTGTTTATACATCCTTGTTCTTCCTTGTACATCATCAGATTTTAAAGTTAAAAGCTCTTTTAATGTATGAGCTGCACCATAAGCTTCTAATGCCCAAACCTCCATTTCCCCAAATCTTTGCCCACCAAACTGAGCTTTACCACCTAGAGGTTGCTGTGTTACTAAGCTATATGGTCCAGTAGACCTCGCATGCATTTTGTCGTCAACTAGATGATTCAACTTGAGGATATACATATAACCAACTGTAGTAGGCCTATCAAAAAATTCGCCACTTCTCCCATCAATTAGCCTGGTTTGACCACTCTCTGGTAAATCTGCAAGCGTTAATAAGCTTTTAATCTCATGCTCATCAGCTCCATCAAATACTGGAGTTGCCATTGGAACCCCTTCCTTTAAATTAGAAGCTAATTCTATAATTTCAGCATCGCTAAACTGTGATAATTTTATTTTTATAGAAGCATCATTAGTGTTGTAAACTTGATCCAAGAATCCTCTAAGTTTTTTGATACCTGCTTTACTGTCATCTTTAAGTAAAAGCTTTATTTTATTACCCAAGCCTTTGGCTGCCCATCCTAAATGCGTTTCTAGAATTTGGCCTACATTCATTCTTGATGGTACCCCTAGTGGATTTAAAACTATATCAATAGGAGTTCCATCTTCCATATATGGCATATCTTCCACTGGAACAATTCTTGAAATAACTCCCTTATTTCCATGTCTTCCAGCAACCTTATCGCCAGGCTGAACTCTTCTTTTCACAGCTAAAAATACTTTAACCATTTTTAAAACACCTGGAGGCAGATCATCAAAAGCTTCAATTTTTTTACTAGCTGCTGTTAACTTCTCATTAAAAGTTTTTTTATTAGATTTCAATTTCAAATAAGATTCTTCTAACTCTTGGACTGCATTTTTATTTGATAATTTAATCTCAAACCACTTACTTTTTGGTATAGAATCGAGATACTCTTTACTAACTTTTATCTGTTTTTTACCATCTTTAAATACCTTGTTTAGAAGTAATTTTTCAACTCTGTTATAGATATCTTCTTCCATAATTCTCATTTGATCTTGGAGATCTTTCTTAATGGATTCTATTTCTGAAGCCTCAATTGAATTTGATCTTTCGTCTTTCTCAACTCCTTCTCTTGAAAATACCCTGACATCAATAACTGTTCCATCCATACCAGAAGGAACTCTCAATGAAGTATCTTTAACATCTGAAGCCTTTTCACCAAAAATAGCTCTTAGTAACTTTTCTTCTGGTGTCAGTTGGGTTTCTCCCTTTGGTGTTATCTTTCCAACAAGAATATCTCCTCCAACTACTTCGGCACCTATATAAGCAATACCCGATTCATCTAATTTTCTTAATCCAGAATCCCCTACATTTGGAATATCAGAGGTTATTTCTTCTGAACCTAGTTTTGTATCTCTAGCTATACACTGTAATTCTTCAATATGGATAGTTGTAAACCTGTCTTCCTGAACAACTCTTTCTGATATAAGTATTGAGTCTTCAAAATTAAACCCATTCCAAGGCATAAAAGCTACTAATAAGTTCTGCCCAATAGCCAATTCACCAAGACTTGTAGAAGCTCCATCCGCTATGACATCACCCTTAGATACTAGATCGCCAACATTCACTAAAGGCCTTTGGTTTATACAAGTATTCTGATTTGACCTTGTATACTTTGTGAGATTATAGATATCAACACCAGATTCGCCAATATTTGCTTCATTATCGTTGATAGCTATTACAACTCTCGATGCATCAACAGAGTCAACTCTGCCACCTCTTTTTGCAACTATAGTAACGCCAGAATCAGTAGCAACGATTCTTTCCATTCCAGTTCCCACTAGTGGCTTATCAGCAAGCAAGGTTGGCACTGCTTGTCTTTGCATATTCGATCCCATCAAAGCTCTGTTTGCATCATCATGCTCAAGAAAAGGGATTAATGAAGCTGCTATGGAAACTATTTGCTTGGGAGAAACGTCCATATATTCTATTGACTCTGCTGGCATTAATGTAAATTCATTATTAAATCTTGCAGAAATAAGTTCATTTGGTAGGTTTCCTTTTTCATCAAGATTAGTATTTGCCTGAGCAATAACAAAAGTACTTTCATCTATGGCTGATAAATAATCTATCTTTTTTGTTGCCTTATTATTAATGACTTTTCTATATGGTGTTTCAAGAAAACCAAATTCATTCACTCGAGCATAAATAGCCATGGAGTTAATTAAACCAATATTTGGTCCCTCAGGTGTTTCAATAGGGCAAACTCTTCCATAATGGGTTGGATGGACATCTCTTACTTCAAATCCTGCTCTCTCTCTAGTTAGTCCGCCAGGACCTAGTGCAGATATTCTTCTCTTGTGTGCTATTTCAGAAAGAGGATTATTTTGATCCATAAATTGTGAAAGTTGGCTGGATCCGAAAAATTCTTTAATCGCAGCTGAAACTGGCTTCGAATTAATTAAGTCTCTAGGCATTAACTCTTCTGTTTCAACTAATGATAGTCTATCCTTTACAGCTCTTTCGACTCTTACTAGACCTACTCTAAATGCATTTTCAGTCATTTCTCCAACCGTTCTTATTCTTCTATTTCCTAAATGATCGATATCATCAACTGAATCTGAACCATTCCTAATATTGATAAGTGTTTTTAGGACAGAAATGATATCTTCTTTTGAAAGTACAGAATCACCCTTATCTGAAGACCTGCCAATTCTTCTATTAAATTTCATTCGTCCTACTTCAGAGAGATCATATCTGTCTGCATTAAAAAATAGATTTGTAAATAAATTTTCTGAAGCATCTTTTGTTGGAGGCTCTCCAGGTCTCATCATTCTATATATTTCAACCAAAGCCTCTTCTTTATTGGTAGATGCATCAACCCTTAATGAATTTGAAATATAAGATCCTTGATCTAACTCATTAATATAAATTGTTTCAATCTCTTTGATTCCTTTATCAATTAAAATATCTAGTAATTCTTGTGTTATGTAATCATTAGCAGATAGTAATAGTTCTCCTGTCTCTTCATCAATAACATCATGAGCTACAATTTTTCCCTCAAGATCTTCTGGTAATAAATCTAGGTATTTTTTTTGTTTGAGAAGTTTCTCAAGCTGCCTTATATGCCCAAGATTTATTCTCTTTCCTTTACTTACTATATTTTTCTTACCGACTATAAGATCAAAATCAGCAATATTACCTTTTAAATGATCAATATTAACTTCTACTTTTATGCCTTTTTTCGAGAGTTTGAAGCGATCTTTACTAAAAAATATATCTAATATTTCTTCATTATTAAGTTCTAACGCATGAAGTAAAATAGTTGCTGGTATCTTTCTTCTTCTATCAATTCTTGTAAAAATTGTATCTTTTGCATCAAATTCAAAATCTAACCAAGAACCTCTGTATGGGATAACTCTTGCAGAAAAAAGAAGCTTGCCTGAAGTTTGAACTCCTTTGTCATGATCAAAAAATACTCCTGGGGATCTATGAAGCTGGGATACAATTACTCTATCAGTGCCATTAATAACAAAAGTACCATGTTCTGTCATCAATGGGACTTCACCAAAATAAACATCTGTCGTATCGCCTGTTTGTTTTATGTTCTTAACTTCTTTTACCGATTCTTTATTAGTATCTTTGTTGTAAGTAATTAGTTTAGTTTTCACTCTCAGTGCTGATGCATAGGAAAGTCCCCTCAATTGGCATTCCCTTACGCTAAATTCTGGTTCTTCTAATCTATAGCTGACAAATTCCAATCTTGCATTTTTGGAAAAGCTCTCTATAGGAAATAAATTATTAAATGCCGCTTGCAGTCCTATATTTTTTCTTTTCAAAGGATCAATATCACTTTGAAGAAAATGATCATAGGAACCAACTTGGAGTGTTAATAAATCAGGAACATCTAGAGCCGAATCTTGTTTTCCAAAATCTTTTCTAATACGTTTCTTTTCTGTAAATGAAAAAGTCATATTTTTTCTTCGCTTAGCATTGATAAGCATTATTCGACTATAAACATAGTCTTTTAACGCTAGTTATTTTTATAATTAGAGTGCATGCAGAATAAATGGTTAACTAAAAATACTATTTTAGCTCAACAGAAGCACCGGATTCCTCTAACTGCTTCTTCATTTCTTCCGCCTCTTCTTTTGATACAGATTCTTTTAATGTTTTAGGAGCTCCCTCAACTAAATCTTTAGCTTCTTTAAGCCCTAAACCTGAAATTGTTCTCACTGCCTTGATAACTGCAATTTTATTTTCACCCATTGCTGTAAGTATCACTTCAAACTCTGTTTGCTCTTCAGCTGCATCTTCAGATCCCTCACCTGCAACTGGAGCTGCTGCGACTGCCATAGGTGCTGCAGCAGTAACACCAAATTTTTCTTCCATTTCTGAAATTAATTCCACTAAATCAATAACTGACATTTGTGAAATAGCTTCCAAGACTTCCTCTTTTGACGACACTGTAGCTTTAGCCATTTTTTTCTCCTAATCTCAACCCAAAAAGATTGGGCATAATATATAAAAAATTCGTTTTAAGAAACCTATTCTTGATTATCTTTCAACGCGTTCGTAATTCTCGTGATTTTTGTTGGTATCTCATTAAGCAATCTAACTGTTTTTTCCATTGGTGCTTTCATGAGTCCTAATAAGGTGGAATATGCCTCATCTTTGGTTGGTAATTTAGCAATTCTATCTATATCACTAGCAGGATATGCATCCCCATTGATAGCTAAACCAACTGTTTTAAGGCTCTCATGTTCTTTATTGAAATCTTTAAACAATCTTGCTGGCGATGCTAAGTCTTCATTAGAAAGAGCAATTACTATAGGGCCATTAAGACTATCAGAAAGGCATTGAAAATTAGTTTCAGAGAATGCTTTCTTGCTTAGTGTATTTTTTACAACTTTTAGATATACATTAGATTCTCTTGCCTTAGTGCGCAAATCTGACATATCTAAAACAGATAACCCAGAGTACTCTGCAATAGCTCCAGAAACAGAATTAATAGCTATTAAATTAAGCTCTTTTACAACTTCTTTTTTTTCATCTATATTTAGTGGCATATCTATTCTCGTTTAGTTATAAATTAAATGGATGACTCTTCAACATGAATGCCTGGGCCCATTGTTGATGAAAGAGTAATTTTTTTTATAAAAATCCCTTTTGCTGAAGATGGTTTACTTTTATTAACTTGAGTAATTAATGATAGAAGGTTCTCTTTAATAGACTCTTCTGTAAATTCAACCCTTCCTATTGAACAATGAAGAACACCACCCTTATCATTCCTAAACATGGCTTGACCTTTCTTCGCATTAGTCACTGCTTCTTTAATATTCTTAGTAACGGTTCCATCTTTCGGATTAGGCATCATGCCTTTTGGACCCAAGATTTGGCCTAGCTGACCCACTATCTTCATAGAAGATGGTGTTGCGATTACAATATCAAAATCACTAAAACCTGCTTTAATTTTTTCTGCTAAGTCTTCAGCACCAACTTCATCTGCTCCTGCAGTTTTAGCAGCTTCTGCATCTACAGATTCAGCAAATACAATGACTCTCATATTTTTTCCTGTGCCATTGGGAAGCACCACTGAACCTCTAACATTTTGTTCTGTTTGTTTAGGATCAATACCAAGATTTATAGCAACATCAATGCTTTCTTTAAACTTTGTATTACCAGTCTTTTTTAGCAAAGAAATTGCTTCATCAACCATATATTTCTGGTTCTCTTCTATCAACTCTTTATTGTTGTTGTATCTTTTTGAACTAGCACTCATATCATTTAACCTCTAATCCCATGCTTCTAGCTGTACCTTCGATAATCTTAATCCCTGCTTTTAGATCAATAGCATTAAGATCTTCAAACTTAATATTTACTATTTCTTCTATTTGCTTCTGAGTAACTGTTCCTACTTTCTCAGTATTAGGAGTACCGCTTCCTTTATCGATACCTGCAGCCTTTCTTAATAAAGTTGATGCAGGTGGTGTTTTAGTAATGAAAGTGAAGCTTTTATCTCCAAAAACAGAAATTACAACAGGGATTAACACTCCTGGCTCAGAGTCAGCAGTTTTAGCATTAAATGCATTACAGAATTCCATAATATTTAGCCCTGCCTGACCTAATGCCGGCCCTACTGGTGGACTTGGATTAGCTTGTCCTGCAGGTATTTGTAATTTTACGATACTCTCAACTTGTTTTGTTTTTCTTTTTGCCATTATGATTTTTCTACTTGGTTAAAATTAAGGTCAACAGGTGTAGGCCTTCCTAAAATTTGGACAGCAACGCTAAGTTTATTTTTTTCATAATTAACGTTTTCAACAACGCCATTAAAGTCATTAAAAGGTCCATCAATGACTCTGACAACCTCACCGGGTTGATAAGTGATAGTTGGTCTTGGCATCCCTTTAGAATCCTCAGCTTGATTTAATATCCTTAAAGCTTCATGTTCTGGAATTGGAGATGGACTTTCATTAGTGCCTCCTATAAAGGCCATTACATTAGGAACAGATTTAATAAAATGCCAAACATCATCATTCATTTCCATTTTGATTAATACATACCCTGGGAAAAATTTTCTTTCTGTAGTCTTTTTCTCTCCTTTCTTAAGTTCCACCACCTCTTCCATAGGCACAACTACCTCTGAAATACTTGATGAAAGTCCCTTGATTTTTATTCTTTCTTCAAGCGTTTTCTGAACTTTTTTTTCATAGTTCGAATAGACTTGTAATACATACCATTGATGTTCCATTTCCTAGTACCTTTATGATGTAATTGAGGTTGTAATAAAAAGTAATAGAAAATCAAGCAGCCAGAAAAATATTCCTAGTATCAGCACAAATACAAATACTGTAAGAGTAGTCTGAATCGTTTCTTGCTTTGTTGGCCAAATAACTTTTCTAATCTCTACTCTGGAGCCTTGCAGGAAATCCCATAATATTTTTCCTCTAATCGTTTGCAAAAATATAAAAGATCCAATAGCTAAAGCAAAAATAATGGCTAGCGCTCTAATCACTATAGAGATTTGAGGAAATGAATAGTAAACCACAATAGAAGACAATAGGATTGCAATTGAAGCAATCAATTTACCCACATCAACTATTGTTGATTGTATTTGTCCCTCATTATCACTCACAACATATATTCCTCTTGGCAGGCCAGGAGGGTCTCGAACCCCCAACCTGCGGTTTTGGAGACCGCCGCTCTACCGGTTGAGCTACTGGCCTTTTGTTTACTCTATTATTTTAGTTACTACACCTGAGCCTACGGTTCTTCCGCCTTCACGAATAGAGAAACGTAACGACTCTTCCATAGCAATCGGTGCAATCAATTCTACAGTTATATGGGTATCATCTCCTGGCATGATCATCTCAGTTCCTTCTGGGAGAGTTACTGCACCAGTGACATCAGTTGTTCTAAAATAGAATTGTGGTCTATAGCCATTAAAGAATGGTTTATGTCTTCCACCTTCTTCTTTAGTCAGTGCATATATATCTGCTTCAAATTTAGTATGAGGATTAATACTTTTTGGTTTAGCTAGAACTTGTCCTCTTTCCACCTCTTCTCTTTTTGTTCCACGAAGAAGAACACCGACATTATCTCCAGCTTGGCCTTGATCTAGAAGCTTTCTGAACATTTCCACTCCTGTACAAGTAGTAACTGCAGTATCTTTTATACCAACAATTTCAATTTCATCATTGACTTTAACAATACCTCTTTCAATCCTACCAGTTACAACTGTTCCTCTACCAGATATTGAAAAGACATCTTCAATCGGCATCAAGAAATCCCCATCAATTGCTCTTTCTGGCTCTGGAAAATATTCATCCATAGTCGCAACTAATTTTTCAACTGCCTGCGATCCTACTTCGCTATCATCTCCTTCAAGTGCCTTGAGTGCACTTCCTGAAATAATTGGAATATTATCACCGTCGAAATCATAAGCCGATAACAGTTCTCTAACTTCCATTTCTACCAATTCTACCAATTCATCATCATCAACTTGATCAGCTTTATTAAGGAAAACTACAATATTAGGCACTCCAACATTTCTAGCTAATAGTATATGTTCTCTGGTTTGAGGCATAGGGCCATCAGCAGCTGAAACAACTAAGATAGCGCCATCCATCTGGGCTGCACCGGTAATCATATTTTTTACATAATCGGCATGTCCAGGACAATCGACATGAGCATAATGCCTGCCTTCGCTTTCATATTCCACATGAGCAGTAGCAATAGTAATACCTCTTTCTCTTTCTTCAGGAGCATTATCAATATCTGCAAAAGCAGAAGCATCGCCACCAAACTTTGCAGCCATAGTTTTTGTAAGTGCTGCTGTTAAAGTAGTTTTACCATGATCAACATGGCCAATAGTGCCTACATTAATATGTGGTTTATTACGTTCAAATTTTTCTTTAGCCATTTTTATAACTCCTAATTAAACTAAAATTTAAATTAATATTGAAAATTACTGGAGCCCACAACCGGAATTGAACCGGTGACCTCTTCCTTACCATGGAAGTGCTCTACCTGCTGAGCTATGTGGGCATCAATACAAGCCTCATAACTTGGAGCGGGCGATGGGGATCGAACCCACATCATCAGCTTGGAAGGCTGAGGTTCTACCATTGAACTACGCCCGCGCAAAAAAGATGCGGTCAAACCCGAAATTTTAAATACTAAATTCATAATTATCATATATTCCTATCTTCCTTTCTTAACCTTTCTCCACCTCTATAACCCTTTGTTATCAATGGTGGAGGGGGTAGGATTCGAACCTACGAAGGCTAAGCCAGCAGATTTACAGTCTGCCCCCGTTGACCGCTTGGGTACCCCTCCGCGGACATAACCCACTATTCTCTGACTAAGGGTTATTGGTGTCAACAAAAAAAACACTTATTTCTTAATTAATTCAATGGTGCCGGAAGAGGGAATTGAACCCCCAACCTACCGCTTACAAGGCGGTTGCTCTACCAATTGAGCTATTCCGGCATAAAAAACTACATAAAGAAATTTATTTTTTGTGAATTATAATCATTTTGCATCGGATTAAAAGCTATTATCCAACTATATGTCCCGTGATAAACTTTATTCTTTTTGAATCAACTTCTAAAATTAATTCTCCATCAGATGAGATACCCCTATTAATGCCTGTTATTTGCTTATCTGCGATCTCAATTGTGATTGTTTTAGCATTCAAATTATCAATTTTATTCCATCTCTTTTGTATATTTCTCATAGAATCTATATTGAAAGAATCAAGATTCTCGATAATCCTTTTCAGGAGATGCCCAGTAATTTCACTTCTATCCGCTGTATGCTCTAGACCTATACTATAAAGATCAGCAGGACTGTGATTAGTGTCAAAATTAAAATCTTTATTTTTTGGTATGCAGTAATTTATACCAATGCCTAAGCTAATTACAGACTCTAAATCTGAATTTTGATAGATATCCACCAGGATTCCTCCTAATTTCTTATCTCTATAATATAAATCATTCGGCCATTTCAATTTTATACCATAAAATCCCATCTCTTCTAATGCATCTACAATCCCGATTCCAAGATAAAGACTTAAACCTATTGGATTAATATTTTTTGATAATTGCTTAAATATTGAACAAGAAATACCAGCTCCAAATGGAGAAAACCATTTTCTATTTTGCCTTCCTTTTCCTTCCTTTTGAAATTCTGCAATACTAATTTTAAGTTCGTTGCTCTTAATTTTTCTTGGATTAAATTCTTCGGTAGTAGTATTAACAAAATCCTTAACGGATAATTCAATATGTTCAATATTTTCTAATAATTCTAGGTGTTCGTATAATACTGACTTATCGAGTATCTGAATTGCATTTTCAAGTGAGTATAAACCATTACTCCGATTTATTATTAAGCCATAACCCTCTGCTAAATCCAAAAGTAATGTTACTTCGTTTGCATTTGTTAATAAATTTTCTAGATCGTTATCAGCTAAACATAATGTTCTAATAATTGAAGATAATTTTTCATCATTATTCATTTTTCAATGTGACTTGATGTTCAGTGTTTTCAAGAATTGCAGAAATATTTACCTTATGCGTATATAGAATAATTAGAAATAAAATGAAGACAAATAATAAAAAAGCATAATCAATAACATCTCTATTAAAAAAAATTGATGTTATAGATAATGTAAAAAAAGCAATGATTGTTGATAAACTCACATATCTACTAATCAACAATACTATTAAAAAAATAATTAACGATGGGATAACAATCAAAGGCTCTATATAAATCATTGAACCGAGTCCTGTTGCAGCACCTTTTCCTCCCTTAAAACCAAACCATATCGGATAACAGTGTCCTAAAATACAACTGATAGCTGAAAAATATAAATAGATTTCATACTCAAAAATTATCTCTGAAGACGTGCCCTCTAGAATTTTTATAGTTAAAAACGCTGCCATGAATGCTTTGAAAGCATCAAAAAAGAAAACTAATAGCCCATGCTGTAAACCAAAAATTCTAATTGCATTGGTTGCACCTGCATTACCACTACCTTTTTTTCTGATATCAAGATCTTTAATTTTACTCAACACTAAGCTCGAATTTAGGCTTCCCAAAATATAACTGATAAAAATAATGATAGATAAAATATACATAGGCTAACTTTGCTTTATTGTGTTATTTTGATTTACGCTTTCTGTTTTTGCACATATAAATAATGCTGCAATAACAATACAGATACCAGTAATTTCAACAATTGAAATTTTTCGACTAAAAAATAATACATCCCATATAAATGATAATATAGGTTGTGCAATTAAAATAACTCCCACTGAAATTGCAGATATTTTTTGCATGCCTTTTAGTATAAAAAACCATCCAAAAACATGAGATATCACTCCATAGCAAAGCATCCATAAAAAATCTGATCTGCTATTAATGTTAAATGAGCTGCCTTCTAGTAAAATTATAAATGCAAGAAGAATGGATGCTAATAGCGAAATAATCAATAAATTATGGATAGGATTTGTGAGTTGTTTTTGGTGCACAGAAGCTTTCTTAAGAGATATTGTATACCCACTGTAGGCAAGTGCAGTTAAAAGACCGAAAAATATCCCTAACTTATATTGAGACCCTGCCAATTGCCAGCTATCACTTAAACAGATAAATAAACCAATAACTGCAATTACTACAGCCAAAATTTGTTGTCTATTAATCACCTCTTTGAAAATAAGATAAGAAAGAAATGGAATTATCAGAACCTGTAAGCTTGCAAGAAGTGTTGATAATCCTGGTCCTATATAAATTATAGACCGATGCCAAAACCATAAATCTAATACAAATATTACTGCTGCAATATAAAGATAACTAGAGATGTTTCTCCTAAATGGTGATTTTTTTTCTTTAAGAAAGTAATAGAAACATAGAGTTATACAACCAATAAAGACCCTATAAAAAGCACTTACAGTTGGTTCTAAATTAACTGAGGCAACAAAAATAGAGGAAAAACTAATTAATAAAGCCCCAGCAAAAACAAATAATGAGCCAGAAATATTTTTAAAGTATTTCAAAACATTATTATCCATCTATTTTATTTAAAAAAACTTCAGCTATCATACATCTAGTACTGCCGCCGCCATATTTTTCAATCGTATTTATTGGTATCTCTATGGCGCGACTATATTGTTTAATCTTATTTTTTTGACCTGGAGTCAATGAATTAGATGCAGATTTTGACATAATGATTATAGACTCATCATTAGTATTAGATACTTCTAGAACATTTCCACAAAAATAGTTCATTTGATCAATTGATATTTCTATAACTTCTCTTTCATTTTGTTGAATCCGGCTAAGTATTTTCTTTGCGGTTTCTTTATCCTCAATTGCATCTAGACAAATAAAAGCTAGTTTTTCTCCCAAACTCATCATTACATTTGTATGATAAATTGGAAGAGATCGATTGAAAGCTTTAAAAGAAATAAAATCGTAGTCTATCTCTTTAGCTAAAATTTCTAGAGCTTGGTAATTTGTTCTGGGAGATAAACATGCAAAAAATATTTTATTCAATCTATCAAAAATAACACTCCCTGTTCCTTCTAAAAAAATATTATTTTGCTCTAAATAACTAAGATCAATTATTTCTTCAATATTATAAAAATATTCGCTAGTCATTAGATCTAATAATTCTAATCTTTTTTCACTTCTTCTAGACTGAGACATCATTGGGTATATAACTGCTCTATTATTTTGATGAAAAGTTACCCAGTTATTAGGAAAAACTGCATCTGCATTATTGAGTATTAAGTCATCATCAAAAACAATAATATTCAAATTATTACTTCTTAAAATTTTAACCATATTATCGAACTCAATAATAGCCTGATTTCTAATTGAACTGAGATTATCATTAATACCAACACTTGATTGGAATTGATTAGTATCAATTGTCTCTGAATTACTGGAAAAGCAGCCTGGTCTAATCATCATTAAGTTCGATGTTAGTTGTCTATTCATTTTTTTTCATGGTAATTGTTTAGGTTTCAAGGAGTAAAACGATACAGAAAAAAGTAATAAAAGTAATTACATTAAAAAAAAACGAAGATGAATCATTAATCCATCTTCGTCTAAATAAAGTCCTGGCAATGTCCTACTCTCACATGGGGAAACCCCATAATACCATCGGCGCTATGCATCTTCACTTCCGAGTTCGGAATGGGATCGGGTGGTTCCTACACGCTATTGTCACCAGGAAAAAAGAATTTAGCTTAAAATTTACACTGTGTAAAGTTATTTGATTGTTATAAGACCAAGCCTCACGGGTAATTAGTATCGGTTAGCTTCACTCATTACTGAGCTTCCACACCCGACCTATCAACATCGTAGTCTACGATGGCCCTTCAGGGATCTCAAGGATCCAGGGAAAACTTATCTTAGGGTGGGCTTCCCGCTTAGATGCTTTCAGCGGTTATCCCTTCCGTACGTAGCTACCCGGCAATGCCACTGGCGTGACAACCGGAACACCAGGGGTACGTCCACTCCGGTCCTCTCGTACTAGGAGCAGCTTCCCTCAATTCTCCAACGCCCACGGCAGATAGGGACCGAACTGTCTCACGACGTTCTAAACCCAGCTCGCGTACCACTTTAAATGGCGAACAGCCATACCCTTGGGACCGGCTTCAGCCCCAGGATGTGATGAGCCGACATCGAGGTGCCAAACACC
>JAQWSZ010000041.1:0-54203 GCA_029242945.1 Gammaproteobacteria bacterium
TTGCTCTGTTAACGTAGAAACTTGCAAAGGAACATCTTGCAGGGTCTCCTCTTTCTTTCTTGATGTTACAACAATTTCTTCGATTGTTCCTTGAGCATTGATGTTAGGAGTAGCAAGAACAGCAGTTGCAGCTGCAACAACGGCAACAGATTTCGCTCTGTTTTTAATCCTAAGTATATTTTGTTTCTTTTTAATAGCCTTTGATCTTCTTAAGGCCTTGCTTTGTTTTCTTGTCATATTAACTCTCCCCCACGAGATAAACATTCAATTTTATTACACTATAGATAGCATATTTCTTCTTCAATTTATAGACCTCATTAGAATTAAGGCTTTTAAGAGTTAAATCAATAAATAATTTTTGTATTATGTAATACTAAAAAATAATAATTACATGGCAGTCATTAATAGAAAATATGAAATGGTTTTTAACACGCTACTTCTCTCTAAAAAATGTCTTACAAGAGTAATTCTTTTGGCTTAATTATGTTTAAAAGTATAGATTATGTTTAAAGGTATAGATTATAAGAGATTCTTCATTTCTTTATTTCTTATCTCAACTTTTATAGGGGTTACCCTAGTTAATCTTGATACTGCCAATAATCTTTTTAATGCCACACAATCATTTATAGCTAACAACTTCGGATGGCTAATTATTTTAAGTGCAAATGGTTTTCTCATTTTTTGTATCTGGATGGCTATTAGTCAGTTTGGAGAAATTAGATTGGGTGGAACTGATGCGATACCAGAATTTAATTTTATAAACTGGATTGCTATGCTTTTTAGTGCTGGATTAGGTATTGGAGTAATATTTTACTCGGTTGCAGAGCCTGTTTCTCATCTCAGCTCATTAGCACTCTTTGAAGAAGGTGCTTCTTTCAATGAGCGTGCTACTTTATCAATGAATCTAACATTTTTACATTGGGGCTTTCATGCTTGGGCTATATATGGTGTTGTAGGATTATGTTTTGCATATTTTGCATTTAATTTAGGAAGGCCTTTTAGAGTCAGCTCATTCTTTTTAGATACTGGACTGGAGAGTACCTGGAGCCGAGTGATCGTTGATGTGTTTGCTATACTTGCAACAGTCTTTGGCATAGCTACATCTTTGGGCTTGGGAGCAAGTCAAATAAGCGCAGGACTTGAGCATCTTAATATTGCAAATAGTTATTGGATACCCATAGAAACATTAAGTCCTGAAGCTACCCCTGGGAAATTTATCATTATTATCTTGATTACTATATTAGGACTTATAAGTGTAGTTTTAGGTCTGAATGCCGGCATAAAAAGACTCTCGCAATTAAATATGTTTTTGTGTGGTTGTTTTTTGATAACTATATTTTTATTTGGACCTACTGGATATATTCTGGATGGATTTGTAGAAAATGTTGGATCTTACATTCAAAATTTCATTAGTCTGTCTACCAATGTAAATGCTTACAGTAACTCTGACTGGCAAAATGGATGGACATTATTCTATTACTGTTGGTGGTTTGCATGGTCACCTTTTGTAGGTCTTTTTATAGCAAGAATTTCTTATGGAAGAACCATTAAGGAATTTATCCTTGGTGTTGTTTTTTTACCCTCATTGATTGTTTTCATATGGTTGAGTGTGTTTGGAAATGCAGCAATATATCAAGAATTTATAACAGCTGGATCACTAGCGAATGCTGTCAATGAAAATATCTCAGTATCACTTTTCATTTTTTTAGAACAGTATCCTGGTTCAACTCTTTTAATGGGTCTTTCTTTAATCAATATTCTTACATTCTTTGTGACCTCTTCTGATTCGGGTGCACTAGTAACCGCTATGATGACTTCCTCTAATCAAGATGATTCTCAGCACAGTGATCCTGCAATAATGACTAGAGTTGTTTGGGCGCTAGCCCTTGGAATAATAGCTATTATTCTCTTGATGGGTGGAGGGTTATCCGCATTGCAGACATCTGTTATTGTCACTGGTCTTCCTTTTGCGTTGATTGCGTTTGTTGCTGCGAGAAACTTATATGAAAAATTAAAGATTGATTCCAATAAAAAAGATTGATTCCAATAAATTTTAGTGGTCTGATATTGGATAATTATGAACATGAAATCCACTAAATTTCCTACAAATGCGGAAGTAGTCATCGTCGGTGTAGGTGGCATCGTCGGATCGATGCTCGCATACTGGCTCACAGAACTTGGCCAAAAAAATATCGTGGGCTTGGAAAAATCAACCGTCATTCCTTCAGATATAGCATCTACAGCACATGCTTCGGACTTTGTTTATAGCACCACTCACGACAAACTAGGCTGTTGGACGACTAATTTTAGCCGAAAGTTTTATGAAGACAATGACTTCTTCTTAAAAAAAGGAGGCCTAGAAATCTGCCGTAAAGACGATGACGCACGCTGGGAGGAACTCAAGCGAAAGGTTGCATCAGGTAAAGCCTTTGGAACTAATGTCAGACTGATTTCTGCCGCCGAAGCCAAAGAGAAATTTCCTTTATTAGAAGAAGAATCAATACGCGGAGCAATGTGGGATCCAGATGCTGGTCTAGTGACACCTCGTTCACAGGATGTGGTTCGCTTTGCCATAGAGAGTGCCAAAGAAAAAGGTACGCTAAACACATACGCTGATACACCAGCTGTTGGCTTTGAAATTGAGAATGGACGTGTTATTGGAGTAAAAACGAATAAAGGAATAATTAAAACTGACAAAGTTGTAATTGCATCAGGAATCTGGGGACCGTTAATGGGAGGGATGGCTGGAGTTCCAGTCCCACTGATGCCATTGGAACACCCTTTATTATTTTTTGGTCCACTACCAGAAGCACAAGACGCGGAGGATTTTCTCGTCTATCCACTACTTCGTGATCAAGGCAATTCAGCTTACGTCAGAGATACAGGAAGACTGCATGGGGGGATGCTTGAATGGGGATTTTACGAGGATAAAAAACCTCGACTGGTTGATCCAGAAGACATTGGTAATCCTGAGAAAACGATGGGCTCTGACTCAATGAGATACCTGAATCTTGAAGAAATCGCTGAACCTTTAGAAAAAGCGTTAGAAACGACACCTATACTTAATGAATTAGGTTGGGATGAAAGAAGTTCATTCAATGGCCTGCTATCCGTAACTCCTGATTCTGGATCTTTAATCGGTGAAAGTCCTGAAGTCAGAGGCTTTTGGTTATGCGAAGCAGTGTGGGTTAAGGATGGTCCTGGATGTGCAAGGTTGTGTGCCGAACAAATAGTCAATGGCAAAACTCAGGTGGACATGCACTCTTTTGACATTGCCAGATTTTATCCCGCACAAAAAGAAAAAGAGTTCGTTAAAACACGAGCTTTTGAGAATGCACAAACGATCTATACCCCTGCTGTTCACCCTAGAGAGCCCTATATTAGCCAAAGAGAACTATTCGTCAGTCCCTTTTATTCAAGGGAAAAAGAACTTGGGGGCTATTTTGATAACGAAGTTGCCGGCTGGGAACGTGCCTTAGCCTATGAGAACAATCGGCAAAGACTTGACAATTATTTGCAACAAGTACCGGTTCGAGAAAACGAATGGGATCGACGCCATGTACCCTATGAGATCGCTAACGCAGAACATCTAGCCATGAGTGAATCAGCTGGGATGATTAATCTATCGCATTTCGCAATTATGGATATCGAGGGCTCAGATGCAGAACGCATGTTGGAGTATCTTTCTGTAGCGAAAGTTGGTGGCAAAAGCTCTGAAGGACGAATCATCTATACTAACTTCCTGGACGAAGATGGTGGTGTCCATGCAGACTTAACCATCTCCCGCTTAGGCACAGATCGTTATCGAGTAGTTACCGGTGGTGCCGATGGCAACCGAGACTGGGTGACCTTGCGAAATTATAGGGATGATCTGGGACTGGAAGCAGACATCAATATTCGGACCCACGATATTTCAACTTTAGGATTATGGGGACCTCAGGCAAAAGATGCTCTGGGTCATTTTATTGATCCTAATGAAATCAGCATTGAGAATTTCCCCTTTGTTGCAGCAAAATACCTGACCCTCAATTTATCTGGTGGAAAAACGATCGATGTCTGGGCAGCACGCATTTCCTACGTCGGTGAAAGCGGCTGGGAAATCTATTTGAACAATGACAGTCAAGAAGGTCTAGCACTTTATGACTCATTGCTTGAGGTTGGAGTTGTGCCAGTTGGTATCGAAACTTATGCTAACAGTCGACGCCTTGAAAAGAGCTTTCGACTTCAAGGTGCAGATCTAGAAACAGAATACAATGCCTGTGAATCCGCTGTTGAAAGACCTAAGGTCAAAGAAGCGGACTTCCATGGTAAAGCAGCGCATCTTGCTCATCGAGAAGAAGAGCCTAGTGCAATTCTATGCACCATGACGCTGGATAACCTAGATATGTCAGGTACTGGTTCGCGCTATCCAGTTGGCATCTCACCAATCATCGATCCTGATACAGGTGAAGTACCGATAGATAGTAAAGGCCGTAGGTCCTATAGCACCAGCATGTCGTACTGCCCATCAATCAAAAAACACGTAGTCATGGGTTACCTGCCCAAAAATATTGCTATACCAGGGAAGTCATTGTCGCTGGAGTACTTTAATGAAGACGGTGATGGTATTTATCCCATGACGGTTCAGATAGTTGGCAAGGGATCTATCTATGATCCTAATAATGAGAGAGTTCGTTCTTAACAGGAACAAGGTACACTTATGTCAGAAAGGAAACGCAGAAGACAAACTGGTGGAAGAAGAAAGAAAATAGCAGCCAGGGAGCAAGGCACAAGAAAATATCGACCCTATATTGAACGTAATATTCCGTATTATGAAATTTTAAATGAGGAAGGACTGGCTTTAATAGAAAAGAATGCCGATATCCTACTTGAGGAAATTGGAGTTGAATTCCGTGATTTCCCAAAAGCTCTAGATTTATTTAAAAATGCTGGCGCTGATATTGATGGTCAGTGTGTTCATTTTCCTCCAGGATTTTGTCGGAAAATCATTCAATCAAATGCTCCAAGAGAATATATTCAACACGCAAGGAATCCCAATAATAATGTTATTATTGGGGGACGAAGAACAGTTCTTGTTCCAGCTTATGGATCACCATTTGTTAGAGATTTAGATGAAGGTCGGCGATACGCAACAATTGAAGATTTTAGAAATTTCGTAAAATTAGCATACATGAGTCCAAACCTTCATCACTCGGGAGGAACGATATGTGAGCCAGTTGATGTCCCTGTCAATAAACGTCACTTTGACATGATATACAGTCATATCAAATACAGCGATAAAGCATTTATGGGATCGGTAACCCACCCGGAAAGAGCTGAAGACACAGTGACAATGGCAAAGCTAGTTTTTGGCGAAACCTTTGTCGAAGAAAATACTGTCTTAACCAGCTTGATTAATGCTAATTCACCTTTAACGTTTGATGACACAATGCTTGGTTCTGCCACTGTGTATGCTGAGCATAATCAGGCAACAATGATTTCACCCTTTATTCTGGCTGGAGCGATGTCACCAGTTACAATAGCAGGTACCGTTACACAGATTCTTGCTGAAGCACTCGCAGGCATGGCTTATATTCAACTAGTTAAACCAGGGGCTCCGGTTATATTTGGGACATTTGCAAGCGCAGTTTCTATGCAATCGGGAGCTCCCACATTTGGCACTCCAGAGCCTGGTCATGTAATGACAATTGTGGGTGCACTTGCAAGACGATTAGGAGTGCCCTTTCGAAGTGGTGGTGGATTGTGCGCATCAAAAATTCCTGATGCACAAGCTGCTTATGAATCAGCTAATACATTGCAAGCTTCAGCCTTAGCAGGAGTCAATTTTATGCTGCACACAGCTGGCTGGCTTGAAGGCGGGCTTTCTATGGGGTATGAGAAATTTATAATGGATGCAGATCAAGCGGGTATGCTTGCTGTGATGCTTGAAGGTGTTGAATTGTCTGAAAATGCTCAAGCAATGGATGCCTTCAGGGAGATTGGTCCAGGCGGTCACTTTTTAGGTGCAGAACATACACATGCTAATTTTGAATCTGCTTTTTATCGGTCTGAAATTGCTGATAACAACAGTTTCGAGCAATGGGAAGAAGAAGGAAGTTTTGACTGTGCAATGCGCGCCAATCTAAAATGGAAAGAAATGTTAAAAGAGTACGAAGCTCCCCCATTGGATCCTGCAATTGATGAAGCTTTACTTGAATTTATAACTAAGAGAAAATCTGAATTTGAAGATAGGGATTATTGATTCAAATCATGAAGAAGTATTTTAGATTACCAACAACAATTGAGTGAGATTATGTTATGAGCGACTCGTATGAAGAGAATGAAGAGGATCTTATTTTAGCTGATTTATCAGATGAAGAGCTTGTGGAGCAAATGCATGATGACTTATATGATGGCCTTAAGGAAGAAATAGAAGAAGGCACTAATATACTATTGTCACGTGATTGGTCTGCAGAAAAGGTATTAAATGAGGCTCTTGTGGCTGGAATGACTATTGTTGGCATTGATTTTCGAGACGGAATTCTTTTTGTCCCAGAGGTTTTATTAGCAGCGAATGCTATGAAAGGCGGCATGGCTATCCTTCAACCTTTATTAGCTGAGACCGGCGCTAAACCAGTTGGTAAAGTGGTTATAGGGACGGTTAAAGGCGATATTCATGATATTGGAAAAAATCTTGTTGGCATGATGCTTGAAGGAGCAGGTTTTGAGGTGTTTGATATTGGTATTAATAGTTCGGTGGAAGATTATTTTTCTGCAATGGAAAAACATAAACCCGATATCTTAGGAATGTCGGCTCTTCTCACAACAACCATGCCCTATATGAAAGTAGTGATTGATGAAATGGTAAATAAAGGAATACGAGATGATTATATCGTTCTTGTTGGGGGCGCACCATTGAATGAAGAATTTGGAGAATACGTTGGTGCAGATCGATATTGTAGAGATTCAGCTGAGGCAGCTGCTGTTGCAGTGGCTATGGTGGCAGAGCGTCAACAAAGCTCTGCTTAAAAAATTACTATTTTTTGTCATGATATCCCCTCTTAAGTATTAGTACAAAAAGGTTGAAATAGAAAATCAGCTTGATATGAGAAAACTATTAACATGAACAAACCTTCAGAAGCTGTCACTAAACGCATGCGAGAGGATCTGGAAAAGGCTTATATGGAAATTATTCCAGTTTCAGGTATTGAAGAGAAGCTCGGTGCTCTTCAGCCAAATATGCATGTGGCTGTCACATGCTCACCGACAAAAGGTATAGATGCAACTATGAAGCTGAGTGAAAAACTTATGATGCAAGGTTTTAAGGTTATTCCGCATATTGCAGCGAAATGCGTAAGTGGGGAAAAACATCTTGAAGCTATTGTTAAAAAACTAGATGAATTAGATGTTGAGAGCATTTTTGTGCCTGGCGGTGACCGACTTGAACCCATAGGTGAGTTTAATGATGCCTATGATCTTCTAAAAGCTTTGCAAAAATCGGGTCATAGTATAAAAAAGATTGGAATTGCTGCACATCCTGAGGGGCATCCAGATATTAATGAGAATATCTTAATGGAAGCACTTGAAAAGAAAAAAAATTTAGCCGATTACATTGTTACTCAAATGTGTTTTGATGCAAATATATTAGGTGACTGGTTGGTTTCGATTAAACAACAAGGTGTCGATCTTCCAGTTTGGGTCGGATTGCCTGGTATCATTGAGCGAGGACGTCTTCTTAGAACTTCTCTTAGAATAGGTGTCGGGGACTCCTTACGTTTCTTGCGAAAAAAATCTCAAGTTGCGACAGAATTAATGAAATCTAGTGTCTACAACCCAGATAAACTAGTGACAAGCATTTATGAGTATAAAGATATTGATGAAACCAATCTTGCTGGATACCATATATTTTGTTTCAACCAGATTGAAATGTCTGAAAAATGGCGTACTCAGACAATTTCAAAACTAATGTAATATTTAATAATGAAGCATTTAATCCTTATCACATTCCTATCATTAGTAACGTATATGGATTCTATCTGGGCACTACCACCAGATTTTAATGCACTATATGATGCGTATATAGGACCAGCTAAAGGTCAGCTAAGATCTATATTAATTAGCAACAAAGATGATACCTATAGTTACGAGATGTCCACTAATGCAATAGGTATCTGGAAAGTTCTTGCTGATGGAAAAATAACTGAGCAAAGTGTATTTAAAAAGGAAAATGCTCAACTAAAACCGATTAAATACAATCTGGATAACTCCATAAAAGATTTCCAATCTGAGGCAAACTTCAATTGGGAAGTAAATAAAATTGATGGTTATTACAAAGAAAGAAAAATAGATTTAATACTTGAAGAGAAAATGATTGATCGAGTTCTTCTTCAGTTAGATATTATTAATTCCATAAAAGAAAATAAAAACTTAACGACTTTAAAAATCTTAGATAAAGATAAGATTGAAAATATAGAAGTAGAACTTTTTTCAGGAATTGAAATAATTACAGTCCCATTTGGAAAATTCAATTGTGTAAAAGTCAGGCATAGTAAAATGGGTTCTGATAAAGAAAATATGCTTTGGTTAGCAGAAGATTTAGACTATATACCTGTAAAATTGACTCAAATAGAGAGTGGAGAAACTAATTTTATTGCTGAATTAAAAGAACTAAATAAAAAATATTGAAACCTTTTTATTTATGTATATACTGACCAACCAGTCGGTTATTATATATAAATTTTAGGAGGAAATAATGTTCATAAATAATATAATCAAATTTGTTTTATCTTTAGTATTAATGGTGCCTGCAATGAGTTATGGTGCAAATTGGTCTCCAATTGAGAACGAAGTCTCAATCAGTGGGCATATCTATGCTATTAAAAAGTTGAGAAGCGTAGATGCTTGCAAGAATTATGCAGATAAACATCAAAATGCTATTGCTTTTACAGTGAATGCAAAAGCAGGAAAATGTATAACTTTTAAGAATATTAGACATTCTGTATCGGATAAGAAAGGTTATACTTCACAACGAAAAATTATTGATTAATTTTTGCAATTAACTGATGCTGTAGAGAGGCTCAATTTTTGAATGGCATAGATACTATATTTAAAACAGCAGAAAAACTCTTTTCAGAAAGAAGTTTTAATTCTGTTTCTATGGATCAAATTGCTCAGAAATCACGAATGAGCAAGGGCAACCTATATCATCATTTCAAGTCAAAAGAAGATTTATACAATCAATTACTATTTAAATGTCATCAAAGAACAGAAGAACTATTAAAAAAAACGGAAAATATCGAAGGCACTTATCTTGATAAGATCAGATACTTTATAAAAGAACATCTAAAAATATTAAAAAGTGATCCTCAAAAAACTAAACTTCTTCTAAAAGAATTTTCTGATCTTGTTGATAAGAAAAAAAAGAAAGGAAGCAAGCAAACTTTTTTTCTTAAAAAAAACGTTAATCTTGTTGTTAATCTCATTGATCAAGCAAAGCATAATAAAGAAATTACAAGTTCTTGTGATAGCAAGATATTAGCTATACAACTTCTCTCTCCTACTTTTATTTACCTTGTGTTTGAAGACACCATTAACGAGATACTAGGTGACTTGAGACCTGAAAATAATAATAATCTTTCACATCAAGTAACTGAGAATCTGATCAATGGTTTAATAAAAAGCTGAGATCTTTATGGGACAAAAATTTAAGTTAATTTTCTTTTTCATAGTAGTGTTCTCTAGTTCACAAAGTCTCCTTGCTCAGATAACAATCAGCACAACTGCTGTGAGCTCAATAGACCTAACAGAAGAAGAAAGTGTCATGGGTATGATCTATAGTCGTGCATCACCAAGTCTAGCGGCGGAAGTCTCTGGAAGAGTCATTGAAATCCTTGCTGATATTGGTGATGAAGTGGATAAAGGTCAAGTTTTAGCAAAAATTGATCCTGAAAAATATACACTACAATTTGCACAGTCTAAGGCAGAAATGGCTAGATTATCAGCTTTATTGATCAACCAAGAACTCGATTTAAAAAGAGCTGAACAATTATTCAAAGATAGTCTTGTATCTGAAGAAATGATTGATCGCACTCGCGCTGAATATAATGCATTAAAAGAACAAATCAATGCGGCTGAAGCACAACTTAACAATAGCAAAAGATTAATAGAAGAGACTGAAATTAAAGCACCCATTAAATCGAAGGTTTCTGCTAAAAATATTGATGTTGGTGACTTTGTTCAAACCGGTGTAATAGTTTTTGAGTTGGTTGATACCGAGAACCTTAGAGTTGCATTATCTTTCCCTGAATATCAGAATTTGAAGTTAAAAAAAGGATTAAGCGTATATCTCACTACACCAACATCGATAGATCAATTAATTGAAACTACAATCAAAGATATTAAACCAGATATTAATGCAAATAGTCGCTCTATAACTGCTATCGTAGATTTTGAAAATCCTGGATCTTGGGTTCCTGGAGCTAGCACACAGGCAACCATTATTTTATCCACTGTAAAAAATGCTCTAGTGTTACCTCAACTATCGGTAGTGAGGCGCTCCAATGGCAATGTTGTCTATCTTCTTAATGAAAACACAGTGCTCGAACGATCAGTAAATACAGGCCTTGAGAAAAATGGCCTCATTCAAATCACATCGGGCTTGAGAAAGGGAGATATTGTTGCCCTTGATGGTGCAGGTTTTTTAACAAATGGTAGTGTAATCAATATTAATAACGATTAAATGAGTATTGCAGAAATATCTGTTAAACGTTATGTATTTGCAGCAATGCTAAATCTACTGATTGTTCTATTTGGTATCATCTCCGTAAATAGAATATCAATAGATAGAACACCTGATATTGATCTATCTCTTATCTCAGTGACTACTTTGCTACCAGGAGCCAATCCTGATGTTGTTGATTCTAGTGTGACTAATATTGTTGAAGGAGCAGTCAATAGTATTCCTGGCATTGAAGATGTAAGATCAAGATCGGCTCCAGGAGTATCTAATGTTTTTGCTCAGTTTTTCTTAGAAAAAGATCTAGAAATAGCCTTCAATGATGTTCAATCGAAGGTCAATCAAATCCTCTATAAACTTCCTGAAGATGCGAAACCACCTATTATTACTAAGATTGAAAGTGGTGAAATTCCAATCATATGGCTCTCTCTAACAGGCGATAGAACGCTTCAAGAATTAAGTGTTTATGCAAAAAATATTATTAAAAAAAGACTGGAAACAATTGATGGAGTGGCAAGTATAAGTATTGGTGGTGAGCAGGAAAGAACTATCAGAGTAAATTTAAATTTTGATCGAATGAGTGCTTTTGGAATTACTGTACAAGATATTGTTTTTGCTTTTAAAAATGAACATATCAAGCTATCAGGTGGATTTCTCATCGATCAAAAGAAAGAAGACCTTCTCAAGCTTGATCTAGAATCTCATAGCCCCAAAGAAGTTGGAAAAATTATTATCGGTTATGATCAAAATAGATCCATACGGTTGAATGATATTGCTGAAATTACTGATGATGTATCAGATTTTAGAAAAATGGCACGATTCAATGGAAAACCTGCTATTGGAATTGGTGTGACAAAAATTAGAGGTGAAAATACTGTACAAATTGTTGAAAGAGTAAAAGAAAGAATTGAAACAGTTATCAACCCTACTCTTCCAGAGGGTATCACTATTGATATTGCAAAAGATGACAGTGAGTATATTTACTCATTAATTAATGGTTTAGGACAAAACTTAATAGTGGGTGCAGTCTTTGCAGCCTTGATAGTTTTACTTTTTTTAAGAAGCTTTACAGGGATGGCCATTGTCAGTGCAACAATACCAGTGTCTTTGTTTGGTTCTATTTTCATTATGTATCTCTTTGGACTCACACTGAATACAATGACGATGCTGGGATTGCTTCTATTGATAGGTATTGTCGTGGATGATGCGATTGTTGTTTTAGAAAACTCTCAACGAAATTTAAATATGAATAAATCCAATCCGGACCGATACGGAGCAAGCATAAAAGGAGCTAATGAAGTATTTCTACCTATTGTTGCATCAACACTTGTTTTGGTTGCCTTATTTACTGTTGTTTTTTTCATGGAAGGTATCGCAGCTCGGTTTTTTAAATCTTTTGGTATAGTTGTATCTACAGGCGTTGTAGTTTCAACCTTTGTAGCATTAACATTAACACCAATGCTTTGTTCTAAATTTTTAAAACCAACTCAAAACACAAACCACATTTTTAACCGCTTCGATGAAGGCTTTAAGAAAATTGAAAATCAATATCAAATGTTAATTAGATGGTCTCTAGCTCATAAAAAGAAAGTTTTACTATCGGGGCTACCCTTTCTTATGATTACCCTCCTCTTATTTGGCCAACTCGGCGGTGGTTTTTTTCCTGAAGAAGATGAAGGTCAATTTGTTATCACAGTTAAAACACCTGTTGGAACCGGTCTCGAGTATATTAACGATCGTCTTTTAAAAGCTGAATCAATAGTCAAAAAATACGATGATATTGAATCACTCTTTACAGTCATGGGAGCAGGCATAGAAAGCCAAGCAGTCAATATTGGTGTGATTTATGTAAAACTAAAATCAAGGAATATCAGAAAAATAAAGCAGTACGATATGATCCCAAAGATCAGAAATGACTTAAAATCAATACCAGGAATCAAAGCATTCCCTTCAGGTTTTTCTTTTGCTTCTGGTACTAGGGGTGAGGCAATGCAATTTACAATCTCTGGGCCTGATTTAAATGTTCTAGAGTCCGCAGTACAACAATTCTTAATTAAGTTGGAAGATTCGCCACAATTAGGTAACGTTGATTCAAGCCTAGAAATGAATCTACCTCAAGTAAACCTCGATATAAATAGAGAATTAATATCAGAATTAGGGCTATCCACTAGAACAGTAGCTGAAGCTGCTAATATATTTGCAGGTGGCATTGATGTAGCTCGATACAATGATTCTGTTGGTGATGGAGAGCGTTATAAGGTTCGACTCAAAGCAGAGCGTGATATGACAATTGGTGACCTTAATAAAATATATTTGAGAACACCAGATAATAATTTAGTTAGATTAGATACAGTTGCAACTTTTAGAGAAGATGTAGGGCCTTCAGAGATTACTCGCTTAAACAGAGGTTACAGTGTCTACTTTTACAGTGATCCAACAGTCCCAATCAGTGAAGCTATTGATATCATAGAAACAGCTGCTGAAGACACTCTTCCTCTGGGATATGAAGTTGGATTCTTTGCCCGAGCAAAAGAATTTAAAAGAACCAGTACTCAGATGCTTTTTGCCTTTCTCACAGGCCTACTCTTAGTGTATATGGTTCTTGCTTCTCAATTTAATTCATTCAGCCAACCACTCATTATTATGGTCTCACAACCTCTAGCAATCATTGGTGGAACTTTTGGTTTATGGTTGGTAGGCTCGTCTCTTAATGTGTTTTCAATGACTGGACTGGTCTTACTAACAGGATTAGTGGCAAAAAATTCCATCTTACTCATTGATAGAACCAATCAAGAAAGAGAAAGTGGATACAGCATTGATGAAGCATTGCTAGAAGCTTGCCCAAGAAGATTAAGACCTATTTTAATGACTACGCTCACACTAATATTAGCGATGTTAATGCCGGCATTTGGAATCGGTTCTGGCACTGAATTGAGTCAACCACTTGCCATTGCTGTCGTTGGTGGAATGATTAGCTCAACCTTTTTAAGCTTAATTATTGTACCAATTATCTACTCTTGGTCAGAAAAGTATAAATTCTCTTCGGCTTAAATTTTTGCTAAAAGTTCATCAATTTTAAAAGTATGATTTTGAGTGCCATTATGACTAACTTTAATTGCACCAATCATGGAACTAATTTTTCCAGTTTTTTCCCATGGCAAATTATTAATAATTCCATAAATTAATCCTGCTCGATAAGCATCGCCACACCCTGTAGGATCAGCTTCATTATCTACATTGATAGGATCAATATGTATCATCTCTTTATCTACATAAATATCTGAACCTTTAGCACCTTTAGTGACTATTGCTGCTTTCAATGTTGAAGCTATATCAACAATTTCCTGACTCATAATGTCAGCCAACAAAGTAGATTCATATTCATTTAGAACCACATAATCAGATAAGGAAACCAGTTGCTCTATTTCCTCTTTGTTAAATAAAACGATACCCTGGCCTGGATCAAATATTACAGGGATGCCTCTTTCATATAGTTCTTTGGCATGTTGAAGTGTTCCTAGTTTTCCATCTGGTGCAATAATAGCAAGCTCAATATCATCACGATTAGATATGGGATTAAGATGAGCATCATCCATGGCACCAGGATGAAAGGAGGTCAGTTGATTATTATTAGCATCAGTAGTAATAAAACACTGAGGGGTATACTTATCTGTAAGCACCTTAATAGATTCCGTAGAAATATTGTTTTTATCAAGCCATTGTTTATAGGTATCAAAATCCTGTCCGACTGTGGCATTAATAATAGGATTCATTTCTAAAAGGTTCAGATTATAAGCAATATTGCCCGCACATCCTCCAAACTCCTTTCTGAGATTTGGAACTGTGAATGCTACACTAAGAATATGAATTTGATCAGGCAAAATATAATCTCCAAAATTACCTTCAAATTCCATTAAGTTATCGTAAGCGACTGAACCGCAGACTATTATTGACATAGTTATTTCCTTTTCTTATTAGTGACTAGACATTATGGCTTCAATAGCATCAATTTCTTTAGGAAGTTTGCCAGATAGAACTTCGCAACCTGACGATGTTATTAGAACATCATCCTCAATTCTGATTCCAATTCCTTTCCACTTCTTATCAATTGATTTTGACTTCTTAGAAATATAAATTCCTGGTTCAACAGTAATCACCATACCAGGAGCAAATGGCTTAGATCTGCCTTTTTCATTAACATAAGAACCAACATCATGAACATCGATTCCCAACCAATGTCCGATGCCATGCATATAGAATTCTTTATAAGATTCTTCTTTAATGAGCTTGGCTTCACTTCCCTTAAGTATGCCTAACTTTTTTAAACCTCTTGTGATAATTTCAATACAATTCTTTTGCATATTTTCGAAAGTCTGACCTGGCTTTACTGAGTTAATGGCACTTATTTGTGCTTCTAAAACGATTGAATAAATAGCTTTTTGCTCTTTAGTATATTGTCCTGAAATGGGTATTGTTCTAGTGATATCTGATGCATACATTTGAAACTCGCAACCAGCATCTGTTAATAGTAAATCGCCTTCCTTCATTTGCGATTTATTTTCAACATAATGCAGTGTGCAAGCATTATCTCCAGATGCCACAATACTATTATATGAGGGCACAGCTCCATATTGACCAAATTGATGATTAATGGATGCCTCTATCTGATATTCAAAAATACTGGGTTTGCATTCTCTCATTACTCTAAGATGCGCCTCAACTCCAATTCGGGCTGCTTGTTTCATCAACTGTATTTCTTTCCTTGATTTGATTTGTCTCATCTCATGAATGATGGTATCTATAGATACAATTTCATTAGGGACTACCCCGCCTTGGCGTTGACTCTCTCTCAGGACTTTAAATACTTCTGTTACTTTTTCATCATAAAAATTATTTTTTCCAATTGAATAGAATATTTTTTCTTTTCCATACAGTAGATCTTTTAAAACAACGTCAATATTTGCTATGTCAAAAGATTGGTCAACATCATAATTTTTTATCACTCCATTCAAACCTTCCATATGTCCTTCCCAAGTCTCCATTAGTGGATTTTTAGGTCTAACACATAAAATAAATTCACCTTCAGGACGTCCAGGAGCTAGAAGCATAAGAGAATTAGGCTCTAAAAACCCAGTTAAATAATAAAAATCACTATCGGAACGAAATGGGTAATCAGTATCATTGGTCCTAGTGCTTAAATCAGCAGTAGCAATAATTGCAACTCCATCTTTGCCTATTGCCTTTGCAAGCTTATTTCTTCTAGATTTATACTCTCTATTTTTCATATTTTTATTTTGATTTCTTCAAATATCAACTCTGTGCTCACTCGAACATACTCAAGCAATTCAATAAATGCTAATTCTTCCTCTTCATCATTCTCCTTTGACTGGATATGTAGTGTAGAGATTTGAGAAAAATCTTCAATTATTTCAGTTAATAAACTCATTGATGACTCTCCTATATCACTGCTATTCTCTGAGACAATTAATCCCAAACCATCAATAAAACCTTGGCACCACATAGATAGTGTTGTCGTTCTTTTTTCTAATGATTCATTATCATTAGGCAGAAGTAATAGAAATGGTAAATCAGAAGAATTAAGTGCATTAGAGGTTTCCTCAATTAAGTCCAATAAAGCATTTCTAAATTCTAGAACCTGAATAGATACACTACTTTGATCATCGCTCTTTTCTGAGGGTAGCAAGTCATCAAAAGAATCAATACTGCAGCATAAATATGAGCAGATATTGCCGTGATATTCAGCAATACTTATTGTATCTGAGGCACTTTTTCTCAGGGCTTCTAGTTCTTTGTAATTCATGATTTATTATAGTTTAAAGTTATTTTTTATTAAATATTCAAGCTTATTTGACCGATTGATTGGATCAAATTATAGTTATAGATATGAAAAGTATATCTGAAAATGAAGTTTTATCCGCCATAGATTCATTAGAAAACCGCATCGAAGACCTCATCAAAGAAAAAGATCAGATGTACCTTGAAAATCAATCACTTAAAGATGAGAATTCCGAACTAATTGAAGACTACAAAGAAATGAAACAGAAAAATAGTCTTGCTAAGGATAAAGCAGAGACGATCTTAGATCGCTTAAATGAAATTGAAAATAGCGCATGAGTGAAAAAGTAACTATTCAAATTATGGGTGAAGAATTTACCATTAAATGCTCTCCTGAAGAAAAAACATTTCTTATAAAAGCTGCTACCTTAGTTGATGAAACGATGACAAAAATTAAATCACAAGGAACAGCTTTTAGTATCAATAGAATTGCAGTTATGGCGGCTCTTAATATTGCAAGAGATGCAATCAATGGAAGTTCAGATATGGCTGCTAATATAAGGACTGAACATGATGCAGATCTTGATATGATTGAAATTAAAAAAAGATTGGATGGAATTAATAAACAAGTTAAAAATTCTCTCAACTCTGAAACTGAATTAAAGCTACAATAATAGAATGACCGCCTGCGATGAACGAGATTTATTGAAGGACTCTCGGCCCTTAATTTTATATATAGGGATCAATGTCTGCATTGGTTTTGAGCATTACCTCTTATGGGAAGCCTGCTCCAATGCGTCAGAACCCACCTTAATTGCTTTGGCCTGAGAGCAACAATAAATTACGTCATTGTGGACGGTTTTCAAGAACTCAAAATCTAATGAATAAAATTAGAAACACTATTAAAGATAAAAGATCGAACTTGAGTAAAAAAGATGTTCATTCAACTTCTAAATTAATAGTAGAAAAAATTCAATCTTTTGAATTTTCTAAAGAACTTACAAAAATTGGCATCTACTACCCAGTAAAAAATGAAGTTGATGTGCATCAGTTATGTGAAATACTTTGGCAAGAGAATAGGCAAGTTTTTTTACCGATTATAGAAAAAAAGAAACTATTATTTGGTGAATATAAAGATACTTCTGAACTAAAAAATAATAGATTCCACATCCCAGAACCAATAGTAGATCAAAAATTCCAAATTTCAGCATTTGAACTAGATCTAATTTTTATGCCGCTTATTGCTTTTGATCCATTGGGGAATCGAATTGGTATGGGAGGAGGATTCTATGATCGAACACTTGAAAAAAAGATATTAAAAAATAATGAAAAAAATCCAATTCTAGTTGGAATTGCATACGAATTTCAAAAGTATAAGAAAATAGAACCCAATCGGTGGGATATACCATTGGATATGATTTTCACTGAATCTAGAATATACCATTCAGATATCGACATGGATGTGTCAGAATAAACTATGAACAATGATCATGAAAAAGAAAATGCTGCCATAGCATCATTAAATTATGTGACAGAAGATTGTATTCTTGGTGTAGGAACTGGATCTACAGTCAACTATCTGATTGATCATCTTGATCGTGTTAAGCATAAAATAAAATCTATCGTTTCCAGTTCAATAGACTCAACTAAAAGACTGAAAAATGCTGGATTTATAGTCGATGAACTCTCATCAGTAGGTAAACCTAATTTATATATTGATGGTGCAGATGAGGTAACAAATCACTTACATATGATCAAAGGAGGTGGCGGAGCTTTGACTAGAGAGAAAATTATCGCTAATGCCTCTGAAAAAATAATTTGCATTGCACATAATTCAAAGTTAGTTGATATCTTGGGTAGGTTTCCATTACCCATTGAGGTTATACCTATGGCGAAGTCATTTGTTGCTAGAGAAATAGCAATACTTGGTGGTCAGGCAGAACTGAGACATGGCTTTGTTACAGATAACGGGAATATCATTCTTGATGTTCATAATCTCAAGATTTTAAATCCACCAGAGTTAGAGAAAAGAATAAATAATATAGCAGGTGTAGTTACTAATGGTATCTTCTCATTAAGACCAGCAGACCTTTTGATAATAGGTCATGGAGAAGAAATAAAAGTATATAAAAAAGAATGAGCTTATCAAAAAGAGATCTCTTGAGATTTTTAGGACTTTCTTCTATTGCAACTTCTATAAATTTTACTTCTCTGCTGTCGAGAGAATTGATGGTTAAAAGAATGATTCCATCCTCTCAAGAACTTCTTCCAGTTATAGGATTAGGTACCTCAAGAGTATTTGATGTGGAGCCAAAAGAGGCATTACTAGGGATTAGAAAAAAAATATTAGAAATACTGATAATGAATGGTGGCAGCATGATTGATACTTCTCCTATGTATGGAATGGCAGAAGAAATTACAGGAATTATTACCAAAGAGCTAAATATCAATAATGAATTCTTTTTTGCTACTAAGGTATGGACAAATGGAGATGCTGAAGGAAAAAAACAAATATCTTCTTCGTTTAAAAAAATCAATACTGCCAAAATTGATCTTATCCAGATACATAATCTGAAGGATTGGAAAACACATATTAAAACTCTTAGGGAACTTAAAGATGAAGGTAAAATTAAATATATTGGAATCACTCACTATAAAGCAAGTGCCTTTGATGCAATGGAAAATATTATAAAAAAAGAATCTATTGATTTTGCACAATTCAATTACTCATTAGGGGAAAGAGAAGCAGAAAATAGACTATTGCCCTTATGCCAAGATATGAATATAGCAACAATTATCAATCGTCCATTCATGAGAGGAAAATTATTCAAAGAAGTAAAAAATAAAGCACTTCCAGATTGGTCTAGAGACTTTAATATTAATAGCTGGGCTCAGTATTTTTTAAAATTTATCCTAGCTAATCCAGCAGTAACAAATATTATCCCGGCTACTTCTAAGCCTAAAAATATGATTGATAATGTTATGGGTGGTTACTCTCCAATACCAGAAAAGCGCCTACAAGAAAGAATGATGGAAATAAACTGAATCTAACGCTTTGAAAACTGTGTGGCTTTTCTTGCTTTCTTTAAGCCAACTTTTTTTCTCTCAACTTTTCTAGCATCTCTGGTTAAAAACCCACGCTCTCTCAAAGAGAGTCTTAAATTATCATCATAACTTAAAAGTGCTCTACTAAGCCCATGTCTGATAGCTCCAGCTTGACCACTTCCACCTCCGCCTTTAACGGTTGCAGTGACATCGATTTTATCTAATAAATCAGTATGCTCCAGTGGCTGACGAACAATCATTCTAGCGGTTTCTCTATCGAAGAATTCATCGAGAGGTTTTTTATTAACCACTATATTGCCCTTTCCTTTTTGAATAAAGACTCGAGCTGTTGAAGTTTTTCTTCTTCCGGTTCCGTAATGTATTTCTGATGCCATAAGTATTTAAATTTCTAGTAGTTCGGGTTGCTGAGCATCATGAGTATGCTCCGATCCTGAAAATATTCTTAATTTTTTAATCATCGCATTACCAAGTTTATTTTTTGGCAGCATACCACGAACTGATTTCATTAAAACTCTCTCTGGATTTTTTTCTAACATGGTTGATAGATTCATTGATTTTAGATTTCCTATATAACCAGTATGCTTATAATACATCTTATCTTTCATCTTATTTCCAGTAACTCTAATTTTAGATGCATTAATCACAACAATGTAGTCACCTGTATCAACATGTGGAGTAAAAATAGGTTTATGTTTACCTCTTAATCGAGAGGCAATTTCCGTAGAAAGTCTACCCAAAGTTTTGTTATTGGCGTCCACTAGGTACCAATCTCTAACAACTTCCTCATTTTTAGCAGAAAATGTTTTCATTTATTAGTATTTTATTCTATTTGAAAGATGGGTAGTCTACTCATCTAAGGGGAAATTATCAATGAAATGTTGCTAAATAATCTATCTTATAATTGTGCTAATTCTTCTCGCATCTGACTGATTGTTTTCTTGTAATTACTGGTTCCAAAAATACCAGACCCTGAAACAAATGCATCGGCTCCATATTTAGCAATACTCGCAATATTATTAGCCTTGACTCCTCCATCAATCTCTAAGAATATTTCTCTTCCAGATTCTGCAATCATTGATCGTGCTTCTGTTAATTTATCAAGTACATCAGGAATAAAACTTTGCCCCGCAAAACCTGGATTTACAGACATCATGATAATAATATCAATCTCCTCAATAGAATCTCTTAGATAATCCAGTGAAGTAGATGGATTGATAGCAAGCCCTGGTTTGCATCCAGTCTTTTGTATCCGATTAATTGTTTTTGATACATCATTTGATGCCTCGGGATGAAAGCTAATAAATGTGGCTCCTGCTCCAGCAAAGCTCTCCACTAAATTATCAACAGGCTCAACCATTAAGTGCACATCAATAGGCGCCTTAATTCCATAATCTCTCAATGACTGACAAATAACGGGGCCAAAGGTCAAATTGGGCACATAATGATTATCCATTACATCAAAGTGTATGAAGTCGGCACCTGCTTCAATAACATCTTCAACTTCCTTACCTAGACATGCAAAATTTGCAGAAAGAATGGATGGAGCTATTTTAAATTCTGTCATTATTTTACAACCTCTATTAAAATATTATTATGCACTAGTTTTACTTTTAAATAGAAATATTCTAGAGTTTACAAAAAAAATTAAATCAATTAAGAAATAGAAAAATGAATAATGAAAAATTACAAAATCTTGAACTTATTGCTCAAGGTAAAGTGAGAGATATATATGCAATCAACGAACATTACTTACTGATTGTTACTACTGATAGAATGTCTGCATTTGATGTGGTATTACCTAATCCTATACCTGGTAAAGGAGAGGTTTTAACACAATTATCAAAATTCTGGTTTGATCAGACTAAAGACATTGTTCCAAACCATCTAACCGATGATCTTAACATTGAAGATATTATATCTGATAATGATCAGTTGGCTTACTTCAAGAATAGAAGCATGATTGTAAAAAGATTAAATCCACTACCTATTGAAGCTGTAGTGAGAGGCTACTTAATTGGTTCCGGTTGGAAAGACTATCAAAAAACAGGTGCTGTTTGTGGCATTGAGCTAGAAAAAAATCTTCAAATGGCATCCAAACTTCCAAAGCCTATCTATACTCCTGCTACAAAAGCTGAAGTTGGAGAACATGATGAGAATATCTCCTATGAAGAAACTATAAATCTACTGGGTGAAGAGTTAGCTAGTCAAGTTAGAGAAATTGCTATTAATATTTATAACTTTGGAGTCAGTCATGCTAATGAAAGAGGCATTATTATTGCTGATACTAAATTTGAATTTGGATTGGATAGTGATGGCGAATTATACTTAATCGATGAAGTATTAACTCCAGACTCATCTAGATTCTGGTCAATAGAAGATTATAAGATTGGGATTAGCCCTCCTAGTTTTGATAAACAATATTTAAGAGATTATTTAGAAACGCTGGATTGGAATAAATCTGCTCCTGGTCCTGATTTACCTCAAGACGTTATTGAGAATACCACTGATAAATATAGAAATGCTTACCAAGCAATAATTGCTGAAACTAGCCTTTAAAAATAATCATCTCTAACTTTCTTTTATCTGATGGGTTTACAGTATGATTAAAAGAAAGAATACTCGTTGCAAGACTTTTAATTGCCTTTGATGAATCAGAATTATCTATCAATGCTTTCAAAGACCCTTCATCATTGATATCGCTTGAATGTTTAATTTTAAGAATGGCATTAGCTATAATTTTTTCATTCTCAGTCGTGCCATTGTCTGCAATCATTCTTTCAAGCTCTTTTCTATTTATATCTGAGGGAAAATGATTCATTTCAAGCAACATTGTAGACATCGCCTTAACTGTAATATTTTTTGCATGATCGCTATGCGCATGAACCTCAAATTGAAGTTGAATCGAGAGCAGACCAACAAGTAGTACTTTAAACAATGCATTAATTTTCATTTTTTATTCCTAAATTATTTAATATTTAAATTATTCTTATTTATATATACCTTAAACATATACAAAAGGTTAAATTAATTTAAATTTTCTTTTGCTAAAAGCACCATTCTAGTAGGGAAGCCACCAATATCCATATATCTTTTCACTATCCCTTTTTCTAAATCAACTTCCACTACTCTACCTTCATGGGTCAATGATATATATGCAATCCCATTATGAGATACAATATCAGGCAGAATAGCTTTACTAACATCTTCATTCCATTCGCCATCAAAAGGCTCAGAAACTTTGATCTCTTTAATGAAATCCCCACTAAAACCATCATGAAGAATTAGTTTGCCTTGCTTAGTTAGTATCAGAAGGTATTCACCGTCTTCAGTAGTACTTTGTCTAATAGAGGGCTTGACTGCTAGTGTTTCAAACTCATAGTTATTTGCAGAAACATCCAATCGATAAAGTTGAGGAATAATGCCTTCTGTATAACACCATCGCACTCTTTGCTTACCTTTCAAAAAAGCAGCGCATGACCGGCCTTTATCTGGATAAATAATTCTACTGACTTCCTTAGCTCTTTCTTTTCCTTTAGTTCCAATAACTAAAACTTCAGTTCGACAAGAGAAAAAAAGCCTTCCGGATTCTCCATCTCTTCCCATTCCATGTAACATTGGACAATTCCCAATCTTATTGAGTTCTTCACCTGTGTTTTTATTTAGTATTTGTACAAAGCCTTTGAATAAATGACCAATATATAAGTACTTCTGACCTTCAAGATAATGATAATGATCGGGTGCGGCGAGATCATATGTTTTAGTTCTCAGTTTAGAAAAACCATCAATTTCATCATTCATTAAAACAATTATTTTTCCATCGCCCTCCGTCAAAACTGCATCATAGCCATCCACGGTTGCCATAATATGTCCACTACCATTATTCCTTCCTCCTCCAGGAGTATCTAATTTTAATGTACGAATAACATAAGGTGGTCTAAATCTTTTTTCATCCTTGTCATAGCCCGTTGAAATAATACTCATAATACCTTCATCAGTATTCCTGCCTCGCATTGCATAGATATGGTTATTATTACCGCCAACTTGAAGTGTCATAATCGATGGTGGAGTTGAGACTCGATTGATAACCTGACCAGAAGGAAAATCAATTGTTACAAGATCTGAATTCATATTATCAGCAACAAATAATCGAATATCAGCCTCTTTCAGCAGTGAGCTTCGTTCCACACCTCCATGCCCGAATACTGGTTGTATAAAAAGCATTAAACTAACAATTAGTATATTTCTCATTTTTCACTGCCCTGCTATCATTAAATTATTGATTAATAAACTGCCCATTTTTATTGCTCCATTGTTATCCATATCACTTCCAATGGCTTCAATATTGTTGAACATATTTTTCAAATTTCCAGCAATAGTTATCTCACTCACTGGGTATAGTATTTTTCCATTTTCAACCCAAAATCCATTGGCACCTCTAGAGTAATCTCCATTAACAATATTGACGCCATAACCAATCAAACCAGTCACTATTAATCCTTTCTTCATACCTTTAACTAAATCATTAAAATCATCAGGTCCACTAGGCTCGATCAAAAGATTATGGTGTCCACCAGCATTACCTGTTGTTTCCATTCCCAGTCTTCTAGCTGAATAACTCGATAGTAAATAACCTAAGAGTTTTCCCTGGTCAACAATGGAGCGAGATTTTGTTTTAACTCCTTCTCCGTCAAAATAAGTACTGGATGAGCCTCTTTTTAAATGAGGTTCCTCCCTAATACTCATGATTTCTGAACAAATCTTTTTATCCAAACAGTCAACTAAGAAAGAGGATTTTCTATATAAGCTACCGCCGCTAATAGCATTCATGAGATGGCTAATAATACTTTTTGCAACTCTCGGTGAATATAATATTTGTGCTTCTTGTGTTTTTAATTTTTTTGAACCTAAATTAGCTGATGCCTTAGATGCAGCATTTTTACCTATTTCAATATGATCTATCAAATCCTCAGGATGTCTCTCGCTGGTATAGTCATAATCCATTTCCATTAAACCATTCTCCTCCGCAATTGCTGTACAACTAATACTGTGACCTGTTGATTTTGACGCTCCAATGAATCCATGCGAGTTAGCATAATAGGACTCATTCTTATAGCTCCCCACATTCGCACCCTCAGAGTTGATAACTTTGGAACTAAAACTAAGAGCTGCTTGCTCACACTCTATGGCTAACTCTTGTGCCTTTTGGATGTCTATGTCCCATGGATGATATAGATCTAAATCTAATGGTTCTTGTGCCATTAATTCTCTATCAGCTAATCCATTACATTTATCTGCAGCAGTCAAGCTAGCCAAGCTATGTGCCTTTTCAATTGTTTTCTTAATCGTTGTATTAGATAAATCATTTGAACTGGCAGATCCAATCGAACTATTCAGATAAATGCTTATTGAAAATCTTTGATCTTGGTAGTTCTCAACTGTATCGATTGATCCATTTTGTGCAGTTACCGAAAAACCTGAAGCAGATCCAAAATTTAGACTGGACTGGTCTGCGCCTATTCTTTTTGCATAGTCTAATGCAAATTTAATTTTATGTTCAATCGATTCTTCGCTCATATAATTTAATTTTTATACAAAAATAGTTTAAAATTCAGTTGTATATTCTAACCTACTTAAACAGAACAAATAAGGAATTATAAAAACATACTATGAGCATAAAAATAGCAATCATCATGGGCTCAGAATCTGATTGGGAGGTAATGAGCAATACCTCTAACACTCTTAAAAACTTAGACATTAACCATGAATCTAGAGTGATCTCAGCACATAGGACACCGGATCTACTCGATGAATACATAGCTCAATGTGAAGAAAATGGTGTACAAGTCATTATAGCTGGAGCTGGGCTCTCGGCAGCCCTACCTGGGGTTATTGCAGCAAAAACAATTATCCCAGTTGTAGGTGTGCCCCTAATAGCGGGATCACTAGATGGGATGGATGCATTAATGTCTATCGTACAAATGCCTCCAGGTATACCAGTAGGCACTGTGGCTATAGGCAAACCTGGTGCTATTAATGGTGCATTGTATGCAGCAGCAATCATGGCTATTACTGATTCAAGCATAAAAAATAAGCTTATTGAATACAGAGCTGCTCAAGCTCAAAAAGTTATTGAAGCTCAATTGGGTTAGCCTCTCAAATGATGTTAACTAAGTTGTTCCACCGACTGTTAGTTTTTCAATTCTCATAGTCGGCTGACCTACATTAACAGGAACAGTTTGACCATCTTTACCACAATTTCCAATCCCAGGATCCAGAGCTAAATTATTCCCAATCATGGTGACTTGATTTAAAGCTGAAGGGCCATCACCAATAAGCATAGCTCCTTTGACTGGAGCGCCTAATTTCCCATTTTTAATCAGATATGCTTCGCTCGCGGAAAAGACAAACTTTCCTGATGTAATATCAACCTGGCCTCCACCAAAGTTTTTTGCATAAATTCCAGAACCAACTGATTGGATAATTTCTTCATGTTCATGAGTGCCTGACATCATGAAGGTATTCGTCATTCTGGGTATGGTTTGAGATGCATAAGACTCTCTTCTTCCATTGCCTGTTGATTTTACATTCATTAATTTCGCATTCAGTCTGTCTTGCATGTAGTTGGTTAATTTACCATCTTCAATTAAGACAGTGCGTTGAGTAGGCTCTCCCTCATCATCAATATTGAGTGACCCTCTCTCTCCTTTCATGGTTCCATCGTCAATTACTGTACAAATCTTAGAAGCAACCTGTTCTCCCATAAGTCCTGAGAAAGCTGAAGTTTTTTTTCTATTAAAGTCTCCTTCTAAACCATGACCAATAGCTTCATGGATTAAAACTCCAGGCCATCCTGAACCAAGCACTACTGTCATTTCTCCTGCAGGTGCTTCAATAGCTTCAAGATTTAATAGAGCCTGATCGACAGCCTGATCAGCATATTCCTCAATCGTCGATTGATCAAAGAAATTATAACCAATACGACCTCCTCCTCCACTAGAGCCCTGTTCTCTTCTGTTATCTTCCTCAACAATAACATTCACACTCATTCTAACCATGGGCCGAATATCTGAAGCCAATCTTCCATCTTGATCGACTATGAGTATGGCTTGATTATTCCCAGCGAGAGTGGCTATAACTTCTTTGACTCGATGATCTTTAGCTCTGGCCTTTTGATCAACTAATTTTAGATATTCAATCTTCTCTTGATCAGTTATTGAATCTATTGGATTAATCGGAGGATACAAGTCATGTTGTTGAATTTGAGAATTAATATTATGAGTTAAAGTTTTATTGCTATTGGCTATAGTCCCTGCAGCCTTCGCTGCATCTTGAAGAGATGATTTTGAAAACGATTCAGAGTAAGCAAGGCCTGACTTCTCACCTGTAATCGCTCTAAAACCAACTCCTTGTTTGTTTGAGAAGGATGATTTTTTAACTTCACCATCTTCTATAGACCAAGATTCATGATTAATGGCTTGAAAATAGATGTCTCCCATGTCTGCACCATAAGAGAAAAGATCGGCCAACAAGTGACTAATATCATTGTCATTTATATTGTATGGATCAAGCAGAATCGATCTTGCTTCACTCAAGTGATCAGTCATGATCAAGTCTCCGATGAGACAGTGCAGGAAACTTTGTTCTAATCTCTGCTAAATAATCTAAATCTATCTCTGACACTACCAATCCATTTCCATGAGACAGTTCATCTTTAACCTCTCCCCAAGGATCAACTATCATAGAATGCCCATACGTTTTTCTATTTCCATAATGTTCACCCCATTGAGCTGAACCCACGACATAACAAAGATTCTCAATAGCTCTACTGGCTAAAAGTGTATGCCAATGCGCTTGACCCGTTTCATAAGTAAATGCTGCCGGTACGGTGATGATATCTATCTCTCCAAGTTGACGATAAAGTTCTGGGAAACGAACATCATAACAAATCGACAGGCCTACTTTTACATTCAATTCACTGTCAAGGGTAAAATTAATGACATCTTTCCCAGGCTCTATTGAAGCGGATTCATTGTAAGCTTTGCCATTTACTTCAACATCAAAAAGATGAATTTTGTCATAATAGGCTATCTCTTTGCCTTGATTATCATAAGCAATTGATCTTGCAAAGCTTCTACTCTCATCTGCATTCTTAATTGGAATCGATCCAGCAATAATCGAAATCCCTAGTTGTTTCGACTGCTCTTTAAGAAAAGTCTGTATGGGACCATCTCCATAATCTTCCATAATTTCATTAACTAATTGCTTGGGGTAACCCATAAAAGCAAAATTTTCAGGCAAAAGAACTATTTCTACCTTTCGATGAGTGGCCTGAATCAACAGCGATTCCGTTAACGAGAGGTTTTCTTGTACGGAATCTGAGGAATTCATTTGAATGGATCCAATCTTCATTATCACTGTCTTAATTTATTACTTAAGAATTATTATGCAACTCTTCCGATATAATTACATCAGGAATGAAGTTGTTGCAATCTTCTATCATTGAAAGGTTTACGTCTTTTGATATATCAGTGATGATTGGCTGATTCCAATCTCCATTAATCGAGTAGTAAGCCAAACCCACATCTTTCAAAGGTCTTCTAAATAATTTTGTGAAAAGAAAAACACTGGCTGCAGCTGCTGGTCCTCCAAGCATAGCTCCGCCCATTGGTAACATGTCAGAGACAGCTGGTTGAACAATTGCCATTTGATTATATTCCCTTTTCTTAGTATCAGTTGCACCTATAATCACCACATCTGCAGGAGCTGACTTGATAGTTAAATTACAAGTATAGGCAAGTCCATCTCTAAAACTGAAGTCGCCATTTAGCCTATCAAATGAAAAATCATTGCTGAAAAGATCACTGAAATCGAGAAGTAATCTTTTGGGCAACTCTGAAATACTCAATAAACCTAAGGCTTTTCCAGGTACTCTTTTTTTTGTATCAATCTCCCCATTTTTTATTTTTATTCTAGCGGTACCCATTGCACTAAGAATCTCGTTTCTTTTTGGGAGAGTCGGCCAATATAAATTAATATTAAATTCAGATTCTTTACTTTGTAACACACTTTGAAGGCCAAAGCCTTTTTGTATACTCTCAAGATTTTGAGCACTGGCTTTAATGTTCTTTAACTCCAATGAAGGTCGATTTAATTTTTTTTTCTTTAGAATAAAGAATTGTTTAAGGGGAATCTGATTCATTAAGAAGCCCTTATCCTTATCATGTGTAAATAGAAGCTCACTGCCATCAATTACTATTGTTTTTAGAACTAAAGTTCTGTTGATAATTGAACTCATTAAGTCAATCTTAAGATAAAACCTTTCAACTAGAAGAGGATTGTCATCTTGTTCATTTAAGCGTAGAGAAATATTTTTAAAATGCAGTTCAGGATTAATAATAAATTGATCGAGTGAAAACCACTTAAGACTTAATTCCTCATAATTTGAATCAAGATTTAATGCATTATTAATTCTCAAAACAACCGCCTCTTCTTGATCAATAATTTGTTGATTCAAATAAATAGGTACTTGGTAAAGCCCATAACAACCAAAAAGTATAATTAAAATAATGACTATTGTTTTCATAACAAAATTGTATCTAAATAATAGTTAAAAAATATAAATTATATGAATTAATTATGAAAACAATATGAACATTAATTCCTATGATAGGGTTGGCCATCCAAAATAGTCCAAGAACGATACAATTGCTCTGATAGCATAACTGGTACCATGGCATGAGGTAGCGTCATCATAGACAGTGATAAAATAGTTGAAGCCTTATCTTTAATAGCTTTTGAGAAACCATCTGGACCGCCTATCGCAAAAACTGGATTCTGCCCATTGAGCATCCAATCATTCATTGATGAAGCAAACTGATTACTGTTTAATTGTTTGCCTGTCTCATCTAATACTATGAATGCATCCAATGAATTAACATGCTTTAGCAAAGCCTCCTCTTCCTCTGTAATTGCTGCTTTAATAGATTTATTTTTTTTCCTCTTCACCATGGCAATCTTAGTATGTTCCAATATGATATGGGTCGGTAATCTTTTCTGATACTGAAAAAAAACATCATCAAAAATGGTATTTTTCTTTGAGGTAATGGAAAGAATCTTTATTTTCATTGTTTTTAGTGAATTAGTTCCCAACACTCCAAAGATCATCTAATTTATAGAATAACCTTACTTCATCAAGCATGATATGAAGGATGATGGTTTCAAGATCAATTAAAATCCATTGGCCTGATTCATAGCCCTCTATCCCTAATATGGTGTAACCCTCTTGTTTAGCTTTTTCACTTACTTTATCTATCACTGAACGCGAATGTCTGGAGGAAGTTCCTGTAGTAAAAATCATATAATCAGTGATTGAAGATTGTTTTGAAACATTAATGCTCTTAATATTAAGAGCTTTCATGTCATCGAGTATTTTGAGTGTTAAATCTAAGATTTCCATACTATCTCTTGCTACTTTCATGCACTGAAGACAACATTAAAAGTAAGTTCCCCACTTCATCCCAAGGATTACCTTTTTTTACCCCTTTTATGGTTTTATCCACTTCGCATGCTTGATGAATTAAATCGTCTATATTTTGTTTATTTCGAGATGATAGATAATCACCAATCATTTTTTGCTTACTCTGCCATACTTTTGCTGTTTGCATAGCTTGTCTAACTGACTGTCCATCATCAACATCCGTCATTAAATCACTTAAATTCTTCAATTCCCAATTAACAACCCTCATCAACTCAAAGGGTTGCATGCCTTCACTTTTAAGACGACTAAAGATTTTGAACACTCTATCCTTTTTATTCATCATAGCTGCATCTGTTAATTGAAATAAATCGAAATGAGCACCATCAGCCACACAATTAGAAACATCTTTTATTGTTACCCTGCCTTGGACCTCCATCATAATTAGTCGATCAATTGACTGCTTTGCCACCATCAAATTTCCTTCGGTTAATACAACAAACATATCCAGAGCATCTCGATCAATCTCAAGACCTTTTGCAGATAATCTGGAACGTATCCATTTGGGATAATGCGATAAATAAACTTTCTCGCATGAAACAGTAATTGCTTTCTTTTCTAGTGATTTAAACCACTTGGATCGCCTGATATCAGACTCAATTTTTCCTGCAACAATTACCAACATTGCTTCATCGTGAACTTCATCTAAAAGATTAATGATTGATTCTGAACCTTGTTTTCCAGGTCTTGAATTAGGAATATGTATTTCTAAATACTGTTTACCTCCAAACAAAGATTGATTTTTAAAACTAGAATTTACCTCATTCCAATTAAATCTTCCGCTGACTGTAAATTTATTTCTATCACTAAAATCATTGTCTAAGGCAGTTTTTCTAATCAGATCTAAACTTTCAAGAATCAATAAGTCTTCAGCACCAAAAATAAAATAAATTGATTGAAAGCCTTTTTTCAGATGTTGGCTCAATGCATGTGATTTAATGATCATTTTTCTTTTCTTATGTTTATGGCTTTGGTTTTATCTAATAATGGAATTCCATTCTTCACGGGATAAAAATAAGTTTTGCTTTTATTGCATAAAATCTGTTGCAAGCCTTCCTCCTCTATCACTCCACTGAGAGATTTAACTTTACCAGCTTTAATTTCATGATTAATTTCTTCTAAGGAATCCTCATTCATCAGAAATAATTTTTCTCCAGAATGTGGACATATCAACAGTTTTAATATTTTTTTATCCATTGAGATTAATCCTTATTCGACCTGAATAAGCTAAAACTTTCTGGAACTGGGTCGTAGCCAGCCTCAAAAAATGGGTTGCACTTTATAAATCGAGCCAAAAAAAGTAATAATCCTTTTAAAAGACCAAAACGTTCCAATGACTCTAAAGCATACTGCGAGCAAGTTGGTTGAAATCTGCAAGTGGGGCCCAATAAAGGAGAAAGATATTTTTGATAAACTTGTATTAAATACTTCATAAGTTTGCCACTATCATACCCGCATCTTGCTTAATTCGCTTTATCATTAAATTTAGCCCGTTATTACGAGTTGTGCTCAAGTGTTCACTTAAACCGATCAGCGATATAAAGCTAGGTTCAGTTTCTATAATCTCCCTTGGGTCTTTTTTATTATAAATTCTCATTAAAAGAGCGATCAAACCTGAAACAATTGCTGAATCACTTACAGCAGAGCAAGTGAATAAATTATCTTCCAGTCCTGTCTTAAACCAAACACTGGATTGACAACCATGAATTTTATTATCTTCAGTTTTCCATTCATCAGGAAAACTGTCTAGCTGCTTGCCTAAATCAATTAAATACTCATACTTTTCCATCCAAGTATCAAAAATTTCGAACTCTTGTGTTATCTCTTGCTCTATAGACTTTATAGATCTCAAATGATTCATTGCAGCTGTTTACCCATCATTATATCGCCACAAAACTCCTTTGGGGCCATCTTCAATAACGACTCCTGATTCCAAGAGAGATTCTCTAATTTCATCTGCTTTCTTATAATCTTTTTGATCTCTAGCGAGTTCCCTATCGCAAATCAATTGGTCAATAGTCTCAGGTGATATTGTTTTTTCTTTTGGAGTTTTAAACCAATCCTCAGCATTGCTACTTAACAAACCCAATAAAGATGCAGATGACTTAAGAATAGAGGCCATTCTCTGCCTATCTTTTTCATCTTCAGAACTGTTGATTGATTTTGCAATACTAAATAACTCAGAGAGAGCTTTTGGCGTATTAAGATCATCTCTTAATGCGTCAAGTACTATCGATGATGGTTCTACTTCTGACAATAAATCAATCGATCTTAGAGCACCATAGAGACGATCAAGCTTCTTTCTAGAATCTATTATTAAGTCATCAGTCCAGTTGATAGGTTTTCTATAATGAGAACTGATTAGTGCCATTCTAATCACTTCACCCGATGTTAACTTTAATAAATCTCTAATTAGTAATAGATTTCCTTCGGACTTCGACATTTTAATATTTTTAAAGTCAATCATGGCATGATGAACCCAGAGATTACTGAAAGTTTTTCCTGAATGAGTACAAATACTCTGAGCCGATTCATTTTCATGATGAGGAAAAATCAGGTCTGAACCGCCTCCATGAATATCAATTGTTTTGCCTAAGTATTTTTTTGCCATAGTGGAGCATTCCAGATGCCAACCTGGTCTGCCTCGTCCCCATGGGCTATCCCATCCTGGGACATCATCTGCAGAAGGCTTCCATAGAATAAAATCATTAGGATTTTTCTTATAATTTGCTACTTCTATTCTGGATCCTGCTATTTGATCCTCATAATCTCTATTGGATAGTTGGCCATAATTAGGGTAAGAATTAACAGCAAATAAAACATGATTTTGATTTTCATAAGCATGCCCTTTTTCAATTAGTGATTGAACCATTTCAATCATTCCATCAATATGCTCTGTTGCCTTAGGTTCAATATCTGGATGCTTGACTCCTAATGATTTCATATCCTGATGATAGACTTCTGCATATTTCTCAGTAATTTCTGAAATATTACATCCTTCTTCATCCGCTGCTTTATAAATATTGTCATCAAGATCAGTGATATTTCTAACATAGGTTAATTTATTATTGATTCGAATTAGATTGGCTAAGACATCGAATAAAACTGGGCCCCTTGCATTTCCAATATGAGGATAGCTGTATACTGTAGGCCCACAAACATACATAGTGACCTTGCCTTCTATGACAGGTTTTAGCTCTTCTTTTTTTCCTGTTTTAGTATTGTAGAGTTTAATATTCATTAAATTGGTTTTATTCCCTATATGAAAGCTATAATACCTAATGTTTAAAGAAGATTCTGAGGTTCATGAGTTGAATACAAAAGTTTTATTTTCTAAAAGGTTAACTATTGAGCAGGTTGAAGAAGGAAATGACCTAGCTCCAAAATTTAATACCGATGGTTTAATTCCAGTTGTGACAACTGATTTTGATTCGGGAGAGCTTCTCATGCATGGCTATATGAATGATCGATCTCTAAAACTCAGCATTGAAACCAATGAAATGCATTATTTCAGCAGAAGTAGAAATCAGATTTGGCATAAAGGTGGAACTAGTGGTTTTATACAGACAATTCAAACACTACTAATAGATGACGATCAAGATGCGATTTGGGCAAGAGTAAATGTTTCAGGTGGGGCAAGTTGCCATGTGGGTTATCGCTCATGCTTTTATCGAGAAATTAAAAAAAATAACCAAGAAGTAATACTTGAGTTTACAGAATCAGAAAAAGTATTTGACCCTGAAGAGGTCTACCCTGGTGTTGATAATCCAACTAAATTATAGTCTCTCTGATGTCTAATATTGTGAAAACAATTAGTTTTGATATTTGGCATCAAGATCCAGAACTATTTGCAAATCAGCTAGGTGAAAATCAAAAACTAACAGGTTTTTGTGGAATTAAAGATCACCCCATTCAGAAAGATCTAGTGAATGATTGTATTGATATGTTTGCAGATTTTTTTCATCTGAATAATAAAATTAAAATGCAATATTTTGATGAAAAAATGGGTGGAGCTCGTGGTTACACTCCCTACAAAATAGAAACACCCAAAGACGGAAATCATGCGGACTTAAAAGAATTTTGGCAAATGGGTAGAGATTTACCATTGGAACATATGTATAAAAAATATATGTTTGATAACTATTTTGCTTCAGAAATAACTGAATTTGAAATTAAAATAAAAGAACTATTTTCTTCTTTTGATCAGTTTGGTCAACAACTTATGCAAGCGATAGCCTTATATTTGAAGCTTGATATTGATCATTTTGAAGACTCTATAAATTATGGAAATAGTGTTCTTAGAGCAATTCATTACCCGCCAATAGCCACAGAAGAGCCTGGTGAAAGAGCTGGTGCACATGGTGATATTAATCTAATAACTCTTCTCATTGGGGGGCATAAACCAGGTCTTGAAATACTTTTCGAGAACAAGTGGATTCCAATCAATACTGAACATGATACTTTGGTTTGCAATATTGGAGATATGTTGGAGAGGTATACTAATCACTTGCTTCCTTCCGTAATCCACAGAGTTACAAGTCACTCAGATCAAACAAAGGGTAGCTCAAGATATTCAATACCTTTCTTTCTTCACCCAAATCCTGATTGGTTAATAAAGACATTACCATCTTGTATTGATAATGATCATCCAGACCTATACCCTGAGAGTATTATTGCAGATGACTTTCTTCAAAAAAGATTACATGAAATTAATTTATTATAGATTTAAATGACTTACTACCCTCAAATAATTATAGGTGCTTTTGCTCTCATATCATTGGGTGTAATATTCAGTGATAATATAAAACAAATAAATCTCAAGTATTTACTTAATGCTATTATTCTTCAATTCTTATTAGCAATACTATTGATCAAGGTTCCACTGATTACCTCTTTTTTTGAATCATTATCTCAAGGAGTGCTTGCTTTAAAAGCGGCTACGGATCAAGGAACAGGCTTCGTATTCGGATATCTGGCTGATGGAGCCCCAAAACCTTTTGAAGTGGTAAACCCTGCGAGTGCGAATATATTTATCTTCTCTGGATTAATGTTAATTATAGTTGTTTCTGCTTTGGCAGCTATTCTTTGGCATTGGAGAGTTCTTCCCATCATTATTAAAGCTGTCTCTACACTTTTCAAAAAACCATTGAATATTGGAGGGCCAGTAGGATTAAGTGCTACCGCCAACATAATTTTTGGGCAAGTTGAAGCTCCTTTATTAATCAAACCTTATTTAAAAAAAATGACCCGACATGAGTTGCTAACTCTAATGATAGTTGGAATGTCTACTATATCTGGAGGAGTCATGGTGGTATACACAACCATGCTTGCTGATCTATATGGAGTCTCATTAATAGGACACTTTTTGACAGCATCTATTATCTCTGTTCCTGCAGCCATCATGTATGCCAATATCATGATGCCCAGTGATGAAAAAACAGAAGATCAAAATAAAATTAAAGAATCAAGTCTCTATAAAAGTACTTTGGATGCTCTCACTCGGGGCACACAAGATGGGTTAAACATTACTTTGAGTATTGCTGCCTTATTGTTAGTATTAATTGCTCTTGTCGCTCTGGTTAACTTTGCCTTAACTGGCCTCCCATTGATCGGAGGTGAGGTTATCTCCTTGGAAAGGATTGCAGGATGGATTTTCTCTCCAATTGCCTGGTGCATGGGAATTCCATGGTCAGAAGCTCAACTAGGTGGTTCATTACTAGGTGTAAAAACCATTCTGAATGAATTTGTAGCTTATGTGAAACTAGCTGGCATTAATGCCAATGATCTTAGTGAAAAAAGTAGGTTAATTATGCTATATGCACTATGTGGTTTCGCGAATTTATCTAGTGTGGGAATTCTACTAAGTGGAATTAGTGCTATGGTTCCTGAAAGAAAAGATGACCTAATCTCAGTCAGTGGAAAGGCATTAGTTGGTGCTACCCTAGCCTCATGCTTTACCGGCTTAGTGGTAGGTATTATTTATTAATCTTTTTTATTAAGCCTTGATTAAAATGTTTACGGCATAGTGAAAGGTATTTTTCATTTCCTCCAATATCTATCTGATCTCCCTCACGAATAACATTTCCATCCTCACTAACACGAACAATCATAGTCGCTTTCTTGCCACAATGGCAAACTGTTCTGAGCTCCTTTAGACGATCTGACCATGCTAACAAATACATACTGCCAGGAAATAGTTCGCCTTGAAAATCTGTCCGAATGCCATAAGCCATAACCCTTATATTCAATTCATCGACAATTTGACCCAACTGAGAAACTTGATCTTTGCTTAAAAATTGAGCTTCATCGATCAGTATGCAATCTAACTTAAGATCTTCATGATGTTTTGAAACCTCATTCATTATATTGGTCTCTTCATTAAATGTTTTTGCATTTGCCTTTAAACCTATTCTTGAAACTATTTCTGACTTGCCAAAACGCGTATCTTTCTCAGAGGTATACAATAGAGTATTCATTCCTTTTTCTACATAACTATGATTTGCTTGCAACAATGCAGTTGACTTCCCTGCATTCATAGTTGAAAAAATAAAATGTAGTGCTGACATAAGTTAAAATTCTTCCTTATTGAGCCTAAAAATAATCTCTTGAGCTATATCCTTAGCTAATGCTTGCTTTATCATTAAAGATTCATTCGATTTACCAAGTAATTGCCTCTGATCAAAAGTATAATCTTGAATTCTGAGATTAGTAACCGATTCAAGAATAGTCTTATTGCCTTCATTGAAAGACCATACTACTCGATAATAAACTTCATATTCTTGAGGAGTATTTGTTGCAGATACTGTTAATGTTCTTTCCTCTGACTCATCCATTAGTATAGTCAATGTGTAATTAGACAGAGAGATATCATCGACAATCTTACTGCCATTTTCTCTAAATTCATTTTTCAGTGTTCTATAAAAAATACTGTATGGGTTATTCGTCTTTATTGTCAAAACATCGATCTTTTCACCAATGTTTGAAGTATTTTGCAACTCAAATCCGCACGATAAAAGCAGGCTTGACAGCAATGAGATACAAATTATTCGAATCATAAACATCAAATAACTATATTAATTAATTTTTTAGGCACAACGATAACTTTTTTTATCTCTTTTCCATCGATAAAGCTAATGATCTTACTATCACTCAATGCAATTTCTTTCAGCTCTTCCTTGCTTTTATCGGCAGAGATTAAAGCTCTAGACCTAAGCTTACCATTAACCTGTATAACCACCTCAATAACATCATCAACAGTTAAGTCTTTTTGATACACTGGCCAGCGTTCATAAATAATTGCATTTTCATTGCCAATTTCATGCCAAAGACGATTGCAAATATGAGGCACAATTGGGGACAACAATAATAGTATTGTTTCGATGGACTCTCTTACAACCTTTTTATCCAAATCAGAATTCATTTTAAAAATATTAAGATGATTAAATAATTCCATAATGGCTGCAATGGCCGTATTAAACGTATACCTTCTCCCTATATCATCTGTGACCTTGGCGATTGTTTTATGCGTTTTTCTCCTTAAATCAGTTTGCAGTTCATTAAAAGATTCGTTTCCTTTGATACTACCAATAGATTTTATTTGATCATTTTTTAGTTCGACAGTGTTCCATAATTTTTTTAAAAACCGAAAAGAACCATTAATGGCTGTATCTGACCATTCGAGTGATTGCTCAGGGGGCGCCGTAAACATCATAAATAATCTAACAGTATCAGCACCATAATTATTAATCATTTCCTCTGGATCAACTGTGTTCCCTTGTGATTTTGACATTTTAGCACCATCTTTCAATACCATTCCTTGGGTCAATAGACTCTTAAATGGTTCATCACCTTTCACAAGACCTTCATCTCTTAGAAGCTTATGATAAAAACGAGCATACAAAAGGTGAAGAATTGCATGCTCAATACCGCCAATATATAAATCGACTGGAAGCCAATAATTTGCCCTCTCATCAAGCATAGCCTCATTATTATCTGAGGAACAAAATCTTGCGTAATACCAAGAAGATTCCATAAAAGTATCAAAAGTATCTGTCTCTCTTTGAAGAATTTCATTGGTCTCAGAATTCTTTACTTCGATAAACTCTTTCATGGTCTTTAGGGGAGAATGTACCCCATCGAATTCAACTTCCTCTGGTAGCTTAATTGGAAGAGAAGTATCATCAGCCAAAATAATTTCCCCAAGCTTATCAGTTAATACTGGTATAGGTGCACCCCAATAGCGTTGTCTGGAGATTAACCAGTCCCTCAAACGATAATTAATAACTTTTTTCCCAGCTTGCTTTTTTTCAAGCTCTGATGCAATCAAAGTTTTTGCTCTCTCAGAATTCATACCATCATACTTTCCAGAGTTCATTAGTAAGCCTTCTGTGCAAAAAGCTTCTTGATTGAAATCATGTTCATTCACTTCTTTATCAGGGTAAATAACAGGAATAATCGGTAAATTATAATTTTTAGCAAATTCAAAATCTCTGTCATCATGAGCCGGAACAGACATAATTGCACCCGTTCCATAGGTCATTAATACAAAGTTTGCAGACCAAACTGGAATCTTTAGGCCATTTATAGGATTGGTAGCCTCTATACCCAGAGGCACTCCAATCTTTTCCATCTTTTCTAGTGCTTCCTCTGAGACGCCTTGTAATCTTACTTTTTCCAAGTACGACTTCACTTCATTATTGCTCTCACCAATTTCTTGTACCAAAGGGTGTTCTGGTGCTAGAGCCATATAACTGGCTCCAAATAGAGTATCTGGTCTAGTTGTATAAGCAGAAATGATATGTTCAGTATTTACTACTTTGAAATCAATCTCCAACCCTTCAGACCGGCCAATCCAATTCTTTTGCATCACTTTAACTTTTTCTGGCCAATCTAAATCATCCAACCCTGAAAGCAACTCTTCGCAGTAATCAGTTATTTTTAAGAACCATTGTGGCATTACTTTTCTTTCTATATCCGCACCAGAACGCCAACCTTTTCCATCGATGACTTGCTCATTTGCCAATACCGTATTTTCTTCTGGATCCCAATTAACCATAGCGCTATCACGATACGCTAATCCTTTTTTATATAGTCTTGAAAACATCCATTGTTCCCATTGATAATAACTGGGTTCATAAGTGGCTAATTCTCTAGTCCAATCATAACCAAATCCCAATATGTTTAACTGATGCTTCATGTATTGAATATTTTCACGTGTCCAATCAGCAGGTGGCATATTATTTTTTATAGCAGCTCCTTCAGCTGGAAGACCAAAGGCATCCCAACCCATTGGCTGGAGAACATTTTTACCCTGCATTCTCTGATATCTAGAAATTACATCCCCAATAGTATAGTTTCTTACATGGCCCATATGTAATCTGCCACTTGGATAAGGAAACATACATAAGCAATAGAATTTTTCTAACTGGTTGTCCTCTTTGACTTCAAAGACATGGTTTTCAGCCCAAAACTTTTGGGCTTCTTGTTCAATTTCTTTTGGATTATATTTTTTATCCATTAGTTTCTTTTTTCTTTAGACTTAAAACAAGATAATAGCCTAAACTCATCATGAAGATAACTAGAATTACAATCAAATAATTTCCAAATTTAATATATGGTGTTAAACCTTGCATAGGTTGAAAGCTTCCCTGCAATATAGAAAATTCATAAGGATCCAGTTGTTCTTGTATTGTGCCATCGGGTTTAACAATTGCTGTAATTCCTGTATTAGAAGTCCTCAAAAGAAAACGTCCAGTCTCTATTGCTCTCATTCTTGACATTTGAAAGTGCTGTTCAGAAGCTATTGATTCCCCAAACCAAGCATTATTAGTAATATTGACTAAAACATTGGCTTCGGGTTGAAAGATCAATTGCTCACTAGCAAAAATATCTTCAAAACAAATCGATGTTGCAATAAAAATATCATTCAATTTAGGCATCCTCTGTATGAAATCACCTTTTGTAATATCATTATTAGGTAATTTCATCTCTTGTAACCAATCTTTTATAAAATCAGGTACTGGAAAATACTCACCAAATGGCACCAAATGCCTCTTGTTATAAATCATATTATCAGCACCCATTGTTAATAAAGAGTTATATACATTCCTTTCCTCATCCAAAGTATTTATACCTATAATTAATAATTGAATTTTTTTACTCAACATTATTTCATTCAATTCTTCTAAGTAAGGTTTCACTCTTCCCGACAAGGCAGGTATTGCAACTTCTGGCCATATTACTAAATCCATTGAATCAGATACCATGAGACTCTTTTTATAAAGATTTAAAGTATTATTAAATTCAGATCGTAGCCATTTTTTTTCTTGAACTATCCCTCCTTGAACAAGACTAACATTCAAGGTACCTCCTTTACTCTCAGTCCATTCAATTGATTCTAAAAATAAAGAACATAAGTAAATAGAAAATATTATTCCTAGATACCTATAAGGCTTAATATTGAGAAAAATTAATAAAAGTAAGGATGAAGATAATGCAGTGATAAAACTTAATAAATAAACACCACCAATTGGTGCCCATCCTGTCAGCCATGTACTAGTTTGGCTATAGCCCAGTGTGAACCAAGGAAATCCTGAGAATAAAAAACCACGAAACCATTCCATTACTACCCATATGCTAGGAGCGAAAAACAGTAATGTAATAACTTTAGAATTATATTTTTTATAAGAAAAAACAATTAAAAACCCTGTTAATGCATAATATATTGCCATTGAAAGAGCCAACAGTGATATTAAAAAAATAGATAGCCAAAAAGGCCCTCCACTCACAACACTAATGCTAATATAAAGCCAGTAGAGACCAATTCCAAAAAGAAAGAACCCAAATGAGAAAAAAAGAGAGGCTGCTTTTTTAGGTGATTCATTAAGAGTAATAAAGAATAAGAGACAAAGCCCCAAAATTGGTAATAGATATAAATTGAAGGGCTCAAAACCAAGAATAAATAATAAGGCAATAACAAAAGTTGCTGAATATTTTTTAATCAATTTTCTTTACTTCAATCAATATGATTTTCCGTTGATTAGCCTCACGAATTTTAAATAGGAAAGACCCGATCCCTATCTTCTCACCAGCTATAGGCAATCTCCCTAGATTCTTAGACAGCATACCTCCAAGAGTATCAAAGTCTTCATCATCAAACTCGCTTTCAAAAGCATCATTAAAATCTTCCATGCGAATCAATGCATCCACCTGAAATATTCCTTTCTGAAGTTCCTTTATCATGGGTAAGTCTTCAGCGTCAAATTCATCCTCAATATCACCAACAATTTGTTCTAAAACATCTTCAATGGTTAGCATGCCAGCAGTTCTTCCATATTCATCAACAACAATAGCCATATGATTTCTACTTTTTCTAAATTCTTTCAAAAGTATTTTTAATCTTTTGCTCTCTGGAATAAATGTTGGAGATCTAAGATAATTGCTCATAATAAATTCATTATCTTTCTTATTAGTAAACTTCAAAATATCTTTAGCCAATAATATACCCAAAACCTCATCCTTATTATCTGCGATGACTGGAAACCTAGAATGTCCCGATCCAACTATTTTCTTCAGTAACTCCCCCACATTATTCGACTCTTCAAGAACAATCATATTAGATCTAGGAATCATGATATCTCTTACTTGGAGTTCGGATACCTCTATCACTCCTTGAATCATTCTAATTTCATCCTTACCAATAAAATCCTTCCATCTCTTTGACTCAACCATAGTAAAAAAACTCTCTGGGGTTTTTTGAGTTTCTCTAAATATCGATTGTATTTTTTTAATTATTTTATTCATTACATTTTTTTAAGACACTAGATGCTAAAACTTTCTTTTCAATACTTGTCATTATACTCTCCTCTTGGTCATTTTTATGATCCAAGCCAATCAAGTGTAAAAATCCATGAATAATCATATGATATAAATGGTCAATAAAATTTTTACCTTGTTCCTTGGCTTCAGTCTCTACAACTGGAAGACAAATAATGATATCACCAAGAAAAGGTGGATCTATACCCAGTTTTCTTTCTTCTGAAGCATTTCCTATAAATGAAAGGACGTTCGTTGACTTATTTTTTTTTGCAAATTTCTTATTCAATAATCGTCCTTCTGTATTACCTACAACTCTAATTGTTATGCCTAATGGTAAATCAATATCCTGATTAGCAGTGTCAAAAGCAAGACAGATTAACTGTTCAATAGTATGACTATCTATTGGCAAACTCATCCCATCTCCGGTTTGAGTTTCAACATGGAATAGTTTTTTCTTATCACCCATTTAGTTTTTATGCTTCTGATAAGCCTCAACTATATCTTGTACAATTTGGTGACGAATGACATCCTTATGATTAAAGTTGATTACTCCAACATTTTTGAGATGTTTTATAACTTCTAAAACATGCTTTAGACCTGATTCTTTCTCAGAAGGTAGGTCAATTTGAGTTATATCTCCATTGACAACAGATTTAGAGCCGTAACCCATTCTAGTCAAAAACATTTTCATTTGCTCAATGGTTGTATTTTGAGCTTCATCAAGAATGATAAAGCTTTCATTTAAAGAGCGGCCTCTCATGAAAGCAAGAGGAGCAAGCTCTATTGATTTTCTTTCGATAAGATTCGTGACTTGATCAAAACCCAACATTTCAAATAGTGCATCGTACATAGGTCTAAGATATGGATCTACTTTTTGAGAGAGGTCTCCAGGTAAAAACCCAAGTCTCTCTCCTGCCTCAACAGCAGGCCTCACTAGAATAATTTTTTTTACAGTTTGTTTTTGCAAAGCTTCTATTGCAGTAGCGACAGCCAAATATGTTTTCCCTGTTCCTGCTGGCCCAATACCAAAAGATAAGTCATTCTTTCTTATTGCTTGTATATAATCATTTTGATTTTTATTTTGGGTATGAATTTTTTTATTAGGTGTATTTATAGAAATACCATTTTTTTGATTGTTTATTTTCTTTGTAGTTGTATTGAGCATAAATTTTCTCAATACAAGATGGACTTTTTCATGCGATAAATTCTCACTCTGAGCTAAAAAATATAACTCTCTAATAACCCTTTCAACTGTATTAAGATTATCCTGTTCGCCGGTTAATACAAAGAATCCTCCTCTGGTCTTTATTTCTACTTTGAATTCATGCTCAATAATTCTAAGATGTTTATCAAAGATACCCAACATATTCGCTAGAATATTATTCTCAACTGATTCAATTTCAAATTCTTTAGAGTTCAAAAAAATCCTTTCTAATTTATAAGTCTTGCACGAAGTGAGTTCGAAAGTGCTTCAGTTATATGTAATTTGATAAATTGTCCAATCAGACTCATGGGCCCATCAAAATTTACCCATCGGTTATTTTCTGTTCTCCCTGATATTTGTTGATTCATTTTTTTTGATTGCTTTTCAACCAAAATAGTTTGCTCTGTTCCAATCATTCCTTGACTTATTTTAAGGGTGTTTTCTTTTATTATATTCTGTAGTCTATTCAACCTTTCTAGTTTCTCTTGATAACAAACATCATCATTCATAAGTGCTGCTGGCGTTTGAGGTCTTGGGCTATAGATAAAACTGTATGACTGATCAAAACCTATCTCTTTAATAAGACTTAAGGTTTCTTGAAAATCATCTTCTGTTTCTCCAGGAAATCCGACTATAAAATCAGAAGCAATGCTAATATCAGGTCTGAGATCCCTAAGCTTAGATATCCTATCAATATACAGCTGAACATTATGTTTTCTATGCATAAGTTTTAGTATCCTGTTAGATCCGCTCTGAATAGGCAAATGCAAATAATTGGCTAATTTTGGGTGATTATATGCTGCTATCAAATCATCAGTAAACTGTAAAGGATGAGAAGTTGTAAACCTAATTCTGTCTATACCTTCTATTTCTGTAACGTTTTCAATTAGGTCTGAAAGCTTGAGCCTCTTTCCATTGGCATTCTTTACTCGATAAGCATTAACATTTTGCCCAAGTAAATTAATCTCTCTTACTCCTTTCTCTGCTAAGTCTTTAATTTCTTCAAGTATTTGCTCTGGCAATCTACTAACCTCCAAACCTCTTGTATAAGGAACCACACAAAAAGTACAAAATTTACTACATCCCTCCATTATGGAAACAAAAGCTGAAGCATTAATATTTTTTGCTTTTGGTAAATGATGGAATTTTTCTACTTTTGGAAAGCTAATATCCACTATAGGTTTTTTTGTAGAAATAACCTGATCATACATATTTGGAAGACGATGAAGTGTTTGTGGTCCAAAAACAATATCAACATAAGGTGCTCTCTTGATGATTGCACTTCCCTCCTGACTTGCTACACAACCTCCAACACCAATAACAACTTGAGGGTTATTATCTTTATAGGCTTTCCATCTTCCTAATTGATGAAAAACTTTTTCCTGAGGCTTTTCTCTAATTGAACAAGTATTCAAAAGAAATATATCGGCTTTTGATTCCTCAGATGTTAATTCCATATTTTTACGATCACACATAATATCCGCCATTTTCATGGCATCATACTCATTCATCTGACAACCAAAAGATTTTATAAATATCTTTTTAGACACGGGCTTTTTGTATCGTCTTATTCTGGGTTAAAAAGGGATATCATCATCAAAATCATCATTCGCAAATTCATTGTTATTAGTATTTTTTGATGAAGATTGATTGTTGCTAGAAGAACCAGAGGACATTCTTTCGCCTAACATTTGCATTTGATTAGCCACTATTTCAGTAGTCCATCTTTCTTTACCTTCTTTATCTTCCCATTTTCTAGTTTGAAGCCTGCCTTCCACATAAATTTGTGAACCTTTTTTTAAATATTCACTTGCAATTTCAGCCAATCGATTAAAAAAGACTACTCGATGCCACTCTGTTTTTTCTTGCTTTTCTCCAGACTCTTTATCTTTCCAAGATTCTGATGTAGCTACACTAACATTCGTAACTGCGCTACCACTTGGCATATACCTTGTATCTGGATCAGAACCTAGTCGCCCCACTACAATCACTTTATTAACTCCCGCCATAATATTTCCTTATAAATATCTCATTTTAAATTAAATGATTATTGTATCAAAAACCTTTGTATTTGCTTGTCAAAGTCAAAAAGATTTACAATACAAGGTTTGGCATTTCTAAAAGGCTTAGAATGAAATATATAAATATCAAAGGGGCTAAAACGCATAACTTAAAGAACATTGATCTTAAGTTACCCAGAAATAAATTAATTGTGCTTACTGGTTTATCAGGGTCAGGTAAGTCATCTTTAGCATTTGATACAATTTATGCTGAAGGTCAAAGAAGATATGTTGAATCTTTATCCGCTTATGCTAGACAGTTTCTTTCAATGATGGAAAAGCCTGATGTTGACTTAATTGAAGGACTGTCTCCAGCAATTTCAATAGAGCAAAAAACAACATCTCATAATCCAAGATCAACAGTTGGAACCGTGACTGAAATATATGATTACCTCAGATTATTATTTGCTAGAGCAGGAATACCAAAATGCCCAATTCATAAAAGAAATCTTGGCATACAAAATGTATCTGAAATTGTGGATAAGATTTTAAAGATAGATGATGGTACTAAGTTGATACTACTCTCTCCCATTATCAATGATCGAAAAGGAGAACATAATGAATTAATAAAAGAAGTTAAATCTAAGGGTTTTATTCGTTTGCGAATTAATGGGTTTGTTCATGAAATTGATGCTTTGCCAGCAATAGATGCTAAGAAAAAAAATACAATAGAAGTTGTTGTTGATAGATTCAGTGTTAAGAGTGAGATTAGATTGAGATTGTCAGAATCTATTGAAACAGCACTTGAATTATCCAATGGAATAGTAAAGGTTGCTTTTCTTGATGGAAGTAAAAAAAGCCTATTATTTTCTAATAAGTTCGCATGTCCTTCATGTGGGTTTTCCATCGCTGAACTAGAACCCAGAACATTTTCATTTAATAATCCAGCAGGAGCCTGCAATAACTGTGATGGTTTAGGTGTAGAACACTTCTTTAGTCCTGAATTAGTCATCAAAAATGAAAATTTAAGCATTGCTGAGGGAGCTATACGAGGTTGGGATAAAAGAAATTTTTATTACTTTCATTTAATCAAAAGTCTTTCAAAACATTATAGCTTTAGTATTGAAGAACCATTCAAAACTTATACTAAAGAAATAAAAACCATACTGTTAGATGGAAGTGGAACTGAGAAAATACAATTTTACTATCCGGGTAGAGGTGGAAAAAGGATATCAAGAAAACATCCATTTGAGGGTGTAATTCCTAACCTCAAAAGACGCTATAAAGAAACTGAATCTCAAGCGGTAAAAGATGCCTTATCAAAATATATGAGTACCTCTTCTTGTCAAAATTGCAAAGGAAAAAGACTCAATCAAGCAGCAAGAAATATCTTTATTGATAAACAAAATATTACAGACCTGACAAGGATGAATATTGATGAAACATTAGTATTTTTTAACGCACTAAAATTAAAGGGAAGTAGAGGTGAAATAGCCAAAAATATAGTTAAAGAAATTGTTGATCGTTTGCAATTTTTATCCAATGTAGGCTTAAACTACCTTAATCTAGAACGAAGCGCGGAGACTCTTTCAGGTGGAGAGAGCCAAAGAATAAGATTAGCCAGTCAAATTGGTTCTGGCCTCGTTGGTGTAATGTATATTTTAGATGAGCCAACTATTGGATTGCATCAAAAAGACAATAAACGATTGATTGAAACATTAATTAAGCTGAGAGATTTAGGCAATACAGTTATAGTTGTAGAACATGATGAAGAAGCAATAAAGGCGGCTGATTATATTGTTGATATTGGTCCGGGTGCTGGTAGTTCTGGAGGTGAAATTGTTTGTCAAGGAAGTATCAATGAGATTAAGAAAGAACCAAAATCATTAACTGGAAATTACCTTAAAGGTGAAAAAATAATTGTTGTGCCCCACAAAAGAATTCAGCATAAAGAAAATCATGTATTGAAAATTAGTAATGCTAAAAAAAATAATTTGAAATCTATTAGTGCTGAAATACCCCTTAATCTATTAACATGCATCACTGGTGTTTCGGGTTCAGGTAAATCAACATTGATCAACGGAATAATAAAACCTGTCTTAAAATCGAAATTAAGTAAGAAATTTAATCAAGAATTAAATGATGTTTCTATTGAAGGATATGAAAATATAAATCGATTGATTGATATTAGTCAAAGCCCAATAGGACGAACACCAAGATCAAACCCTGCAACTTATACAGGATTATTTACTCCTATCAGAGAACTATTTGCTGGAACAAAAGAAGCAAGATCGAGAGGTTATAAACCTGGGAGATTTAGTTTTAATGTCAAAGGAGGAAGATGCGAAACTTGCCAAGGAGGTGGTTTTATAAAAGTTGAAATGAATTTTCTAGCAGATATATATGTTCTTTGCGATGCTTGCGAGGGGAAAAGATTCAATAGAGAAACTTTGGATATTAAATATAAAGAAAAGAATATCTATGAAGTGCTTGAAATGACAGTCAAAGAAGCATCAATATACTTTAAGAATATTCCAAACATAAACAAAAAACTAACTACACTATTAGAAGTCGGGCTTGGTTATATTAAATTGGGTCAAAATGCAGTGACGTTATCAGGTGGGGAGGCGCAAAGAATAAAACTATCGAAAGAATTATCTAAAAGAGGAAATAAAGGTACGCTCTATCTATTGGATGAACCAACTACGGGGCTTCATTTTCATGATATAAGTCAGTTACTAAAAGTGTTATTGAAATTAAGAGATGATGGTAATTCTATTGTTGTGATTGAACATAATCTTGATGTTATAAAAACAGCAGATTGGGTAATTGATTTAGGACCAGAAGGTGGAGATAAAGGGGGGGAGATTATTGCTGCTGGTACTCCTGAGACAATAGCTTCCATTAAATCTTCCTATACAGGTCAGTATCTAAAGGAAATGCTGGTCAACTAACCCAAGGATCTAATACCTACAGCCTCTTTGATATCTTTGATATAAGGTAAAGAAATCTCTCTAGCTTTGTCAGCACCCTGTGTTAATAATGACTGAAGATACATAGGTTCTTGCATCAGCCTCATATACTCCTCTCTAGGTTTAATGAATAATGCATCGATATAAGCAAATGTTTCTTCTTTAGCTTCACCCCAAGCTATACCTTCTTTTAGTTTTTTCTTAAAAGTTAAAGCATCTTCTTCACTTGCAATTCCTTTGAAGATATCAAATAGTACACAATCTTTAGTCGACTTAGGCTCCCCTGGCTTTAGAGAATTTGTTTTAATTTTCATAATAAGCTTTCTAAGCTTTTTACTGGATAAAAATAGAGGAATTGTGTTCTGATAACTCTTACTCATCTTTCTTCCATCAAGACCAGGCAATAATGAAGATTCTTCAGAAATAACGGACTCTGGAATAATAAACAAATCGCCATAATGATGATTGAATCTTTGGGCTATATCTCTAACCATTTCCATGTGTTGTTTTTGATCATTACCAACTGGAACATGTGTCGCCTTAAACATAAGTATATCTGCAGCCATTAAGATGGGGTAAGAAAATAAGGACATATTGATTCCTTTATCAAAATCTGTATTTTCTTTCACTTGATTATCATCAACAGCTGATTTATATGCATGTGCTCTATTCATAAGTCCTTTCGCTGTCACAGAATTTAAAATCCAATTAAGCTCGAGTATCTCAGGTATGTCAGATTGCCTATAGAAGAAAGTTTTTTCTGGATTCAGTCCCAATGCAAGCCAAGTTGCTGCAATCTCTAAACAAGAGTTTTCAATTTGCTTAGGATCTTTATTTTTAACCAAAGCATGATAATCGGCTAAAAAATAGAAAGAGTCTTGATTTTTTAATCGACTCATATCAACTGCTTGTCTTATAGCACCTGCATAATTACCCAGATGGGGTGACCCTGTTGTGGTTATGCCTGTGAGAACTCGTTTTTTAATCATTAAAACTATCCATTGTTAGACTTTATAATACACATAAAGTTTTTTTTAAGAAGTTTAAACACTATCTTAATATAGATTCGACACCTTTTTAATAAATGTAACTTTTTGTAACCGTTAATTAGATTGATTGAAATTAGTAATAATATAATGACATTAATATTTGAATCTTAATCTGACTTCTTTCCGAATAAAGAAACTATAATATTTATTACAAATTATGCATGCATGTAAAAATAAATTAACATTACTTCTGTTAGTAATTTCACTGATAATTAGTGGTTGTGGAAGTGATGAAGAAGGATCATCTAAAGGTGGGCGCCCGAGTTATAGTGGCAGAAACTCAACTCCAACAGATGTTGTTACATCAACGGTAGAAATATCAAATTATAAAGATACTTTTACAGCTTTAGGAACAGCAAGAGCAAAAGAATCTATAGACATAACCTCGAGATCCACAAACATTATCAAAGAAATATTATTTGAAGAAGGGGAATTAGTAGAAAAAGATACTCTTTTAGTAATTCTTGACAATAGAGAGTTAACAGCTGAATTAGAAATACGTAATGAATCGCTAAGTGAATTAAAAAATCAGTATCAAAGACTAGAGAGACTCAGTAAAAATCAAGCAATTACGGAATCAGAGCTTGAAGAAAGAGCGTCTGAAGTAAAAGTTGCAGAGGCTCAATTAGCTGTAACACAAGCAAAGCTAGATGACACATACATTAAAGCACCATTTAAAGGTAGATTGGGCTTAAGAGCCATTAGTATTGGAAGCTTAGTGCAATCTACCACTCAAATTACAACACTAGATGATACATCTATCATAAGAGCAATTTTTGCTGTGCCAGAGAGTTTTCTTTCTACGATTAAGGTTGGACAAACTGTTTCTATTAAAAGCTCTATTTATGAATCAACAATATTTGATGGTGTTATCAAAACCATTAACTCTAGGGTAGATGCTGCCACAAGAAATATTTTCATTGTTGCTGAAATAGATAATTCTGAAGAATTACTGAAACCAGGTATGTTTCTGACAGTCAATCTAGACAGAGAGAGAAAGAATTCAATACTCATTCCTGAAGAATCAATAGCTCCAAGATTAGGGATACAATATGTATTTGTAATAGAAGCTAATAAAGCTAAAGAAACAAAAGTTAAGCTTGGAGGTAGAATACCAGGATCAGTAGAGATACTCGATGGCCTAAAAGAAGGAGATATAATAGTAACGGAAGGCATACAAAAACTGAGAAATGGTCAGCCAGTGAAAATTACTACTGCGGAAGAGTTAAAGGTAAAAAATAATGTGGATTTCTGAATTTTCAGTAAAAAGACCCGTTAGTGCAGGTGTAATCAATTCAATATTAGTAATTCTCGGCTTGTTAGCAATTAATAATCTCCCGACTAGAGAATATCCTGATATTGATCCTTCACAAATTTCAGTTTCAACAATATACAGAGGGGCTTCAGCTGAAATTGTAGAAAGAAAAATTACTAAAATTCTAGAAGATGAAATAGCAGGCATATCTGGTATACAAAAAATTAATTCAACAAGTCGTGATGGAGGGTCCTCTATTAGAATTGAATTTAGCTCCAATCGAAATCCTGATGATGCAGCAAATGATGTGAGAGATAAGGTTCAAAAAACAACATCCAGATTACCTAAAGAAGCAGAGCCGCCTAGAGTCCTCAAATCAAACTCAAATGCAGACACTATCTTGTATATCAGTGTATCGAGTGAACAACGTGATTTAATTCAGTTAACAGATTATGCTGAGAGAAATTTAGTTGATCGTTTCGCAACAATTGATGGTGTTAGTGTCATTAATATTAGTGGAAAAAGAACACCAGCAATGAGAATTTGGATTGATAGAGAAGAATTAGCAGCTAGACGATTAACGGTTCAAGATATTGAAAATGCTCTAAAACGAGATAATGTTGAATTACCAGCTGGTAGCCTTGAGTCAGAAACTAGACTATTCAGTCTCAGAACAAGTACCAACCTAAATACTCCAGAACAATTTGGTTCAATTGTCATTCAATCTGGTAGTTATGGCAATATAATAAGGCTTAAAGATGTAGCAGATGTAAGGTTAATGGCTGAGGACGATAGACTCTTTGCCAGAACAAATTTGATACCTGGTATTACATTAGGAATTATTCCTCAGAGTCAAGCAAATATCTTGGCTGTCGCGGATGCCTCAAGAAATAGGATGAATGAGATTATCCCCTCACTTCCAGATGACATTAGTATGGACGTAAATATTGATTACTCTGAATTTATTAGTGAATCAATAGATGAAGTAACATCTGCTTTGCTAATATCAGTTTGTGTTGTGTTGTTTGTTATTTTCTTATTTGTTGGATCAGGGAGGGCAACCCTTATACCTGCACTTACTATTCCAATTGCAATCATTGCCTCTTTTTTTGTCATGTCAGCACTTGGCTTCTCATTAAATACATTAACTCTTCTAGGCTTGGTTCTGGCAATTGGCTTAGTTGTTGATGATTCAATAGTAGTTTTAGAAAATATTATTCGAAGACTTGAATTAGGAGAAAAACCTTTAATTGCAGCCATAAATGGTAGCAAAGAAATAGGTTTCGCAGTTGTTGCTACAACAATTGTTTTAGTAGTCACAATTTTACCTATTTCTTTCATCCCTGGGGAAGTTGGAAAAATATTCAACGAATTTGGTATTTCTCTCGTGACAACAATTATCCTTTCAAGCTTTATTGCTCTCACCCTTGCGCCAATGATGATGTCTATTATGATCAAAGATAAAATAAAACTAGGCGATAGATGTGAGACTGAGTACTTTGATATCTATTTTTTTCTTAAAAAGTGGTCCTATAGATTCATCCTTTTTTTTGAAAATACAGTTACTGCTTTCTATGAAAAAACACTTAGAAAAGCTATCAATAAACCATTAATTATAATCAGTATCGTCCCATTAGCTTTATTAATTTCATATATTGTTTTTAAAACTTTGCCTCAAGAATATGCACCGACAGAAGATAGAGGCATAGTTGTTGTAAGAATTTCTGGACCTGAAGGTGCAAGCACTGAGTATATGGATAAACAAGTTAGGTATGTTGAATCTATAGCTAAGTTTGAACTTGATAATGGAAATACAAGAAGAATATTAGCAAGAGCAGGTGGCTGGGGTGTTGGTGATCAAGTTAATCAGGCATTTATATTCCTTCCATTAAATAATTGGAGTGAAAGAAATGAATCATCTATTGATATTGCGAATAGATTAAGAGTTAAAACAGCATCTATACCTGGAGTAGAAACAAGGGTTTTTGTCCCGCCTAGCCTTAACAACTTTGGTGGCTTTTCAAGACCCTTACAAATCGTTCTAGGCGGAGCGGATTATAGAGAAATAGCTAAGTGGCAAGATATCCTCATAAATAAAGCAAGAGAGAACAAAAAAATCATTGGTCTTTCTGGAAATTACTATGAGAGAAAACCAACAATCAATATATCACTAGATAAAGATAGAGCAGCTGACTTAGGTATATCAATTGAGGATGTAGGTAGTACTTTAGAAATTATGCTTGGCTCTAAAACAGTTACAAGATATATAGAAAGAGGAGAAGAATATAAAGTTATCCTACAAAACTCACCAGAAGATAGAAATTCTCCTTCAGATCTAGAAAATATTTATGTTAGATCTAAATCTTCCGATGCACTAATTCCTCTAGCAAATATTGTAAAACTTGAAGAAACAGCAGGTCCACCAGATCTCAAAAGATTAGATAGAATGCGATCAATTACTATATCAGGCTCAATAGCTGAAGGTTATTCATTAGGAGAAGCAATAGAATACATGCAAAAAATTGCTGACGAAATTTTACCTGAAGATATTAGGTTAAGCTATGATGGGGAAACCAGAAGGTATATAGAATCTGAGAATTCTATTTTATGGACGCTAGGTTTAGCTTTCATTCTTATTTTCTTAGTTTTAGCTGCTCAATTTGAGAGCTTAGTGAGTCCTGTTGTTATCATGTTAACTGTTCCCCTGGCTTTAATGGGTGGGCTAATTGGACTCATTATTGTCGGCTCTTCATTAAATATTTATAGTCAGATTGGGGCTATTTTGTTAATAGGATTAGCTGCTAAAAATGGAGTTTTAATTGTCGAGTTTGCAAATCAGTTAAGAGATCAAGGTAATGATTTTAAAGAAGCCATTATATCTGCATCAAAAATTAGATTAAGACCAGTAGTAATGACTAGTCTTTGTACGGCTGGAGGTGCTATACCATTATTGCTAGCAACTGGTGCTGGAGAAGTTTCAAGAGAAACACTAGGTGCAGTTATATTTTTCGGAGTTACTATTTCAGTCTTCTTAACTTTATTTATAGTTCCTATAGCTTATTTCTTAATAGCAAAGAATACAGGTTCGCCCAAAAGAATAGCTAGAATAATCTCATCAATGCAAAATGATGATAAACAACGGTTAATATAGGTTTTTTATTTATTCGATTGAGTTTTCTTCAGTATCGAGCTCATAATCTGATAACTGAACTACTGCCATTGGTGCAGTGTCACCAGGTCTAATACCTTTCTTAAGTATCCTTAGGTATCCGCCAGGTCTATCCTTGAAGCGAGGCCCAATTTGTTCAAACAATTTTCCTACAGCAGCCTTACTTCTTAGTTTATCAAACGCTCTTCTTCTTTGAGAGACTCCGTCTTCTTTAGCTAAAGTTATTAATGGCTCTATAGTTCTACGCAACTCTTTTGCTTTTGAAATGGTAGTTGTTATAGATTCATGTTCGATAAGAGAAGATGCCATATTTCTATACATAGCCTTTCTATGACTACTATTTCTTCCCAGCTTTCTACCTATCTTCTTATGTCTCATAATAAATCTTTAGATTAATTAGCTTTATAATTATTAAGATGCATCATCTGGTGATATTTCTCTAGGTGGCCAATTTTCTAATTCCATACCAAGAGATAAACCATGACTCGACAATATTTCCTTAATTTCATTTAATGATTTCTTTCCTAAATTTGGAGTTCTCAGAAGCTCCAATTCAGTTTTCTGAACAAGATCACCAATATAATTTGCATTCTCAGCTTTTAAACAGTTTGCAGATCTCACTGTAAG
>JAQWSZ010000004.1:0-92560 GCA_029242945.1 Gammaproteobacteria bacterium
GGAGAGGTGGCTGAGTGGTTGAAAGCGCTCCCCTGCTAAGGGAGTATAGGGTTAACCCCTATCGAGGGTTCGAATCCCTCCCTCTCCGCCAGTAATCTACTTTTCTTTCTGAATTAAAACTATTTGACTAGTTTATTTAAGGGAGTAATGTAATTATTCTAAACGCAAATACTATGTATAAAAAAAGCTTACTAATACTTTCTTTCTTTTTATTTTCCAGCTTATCCCTCGGCATGGACCTTAACTGCAATATTGATAAAGAGTTAAGTAATGATAATTTTCAAAAGCTAAAACAATTCAGACAACAAGCCTCTTCAATATGCCTCAATTGCGCTGGTAAAGAGTGCGAAATGAAATCTTGGCAAAAAGAACAAGCCGGAGATGCCACTGTGTGTAAATTACTTTTTTGTACTGCTACCAAAGTGTCTCGCAGCTTTAAAAGGCCCGATGGAGCAAAAAAAGGAAGAACAAAGATTAAATTTAACTACAACATTTCAGAAGAAGGGCAAATCAAAGACATAAGAGTAAAATCAACCTCTGGAAAGATGAATGACAGACAGGCTTATAAGTACCTCCAAAGCTTTGTTAGAAAGACAACATTTGAGCCCTTAGTGATTGATGATAAAGAATACAAGTTAACTAATCTTATGTCTGAAATTGTTGTAAATATCGGCGGAACTCAGGATCTTAATAAATACAACGCAGCAGACAGCAAACTTTGGACAAATTAACAATTCTTTTGGTTTAAAAACCTAAAGAAGCATTAGTTTGATGTATAAATTTAATGCCTCTATAGGCGTGTTAGGTAACCTAGAAGCGGTTATAATTCCTGACACAACCTTTATTATAGTGATTTAAGACCTCTGCACTAAATTTGTTTTAATTCTCTAGCTGATTTTCAGGACTGAAGGTGAATATTATTTAGAATATAAGGAAATGAATACTAAGTTAGATGTGCAAGATATTTTAAACTCTATCAAAGGAGATCTGGGGGAAGAGGATTATCAGGAACCTTTAGAACTCCTTGTAGATTCATTAAATAATGAAGCGAATTTGAGTTATTTAGGATCGTTGGGTGCAAAATTTCAAATAAGTAACCACCTTCAGACTCGAGCAAAAATATTTGATTATGTTAGCTCGCAAGAATTAAAACAGCCGTCTTCTCCCATATTCGTAATAGGCCTTCCTCGATCAGGAACAACCCATCTTTTTAATCTCTTAAGCCAAGATAAATCTCATAGGAGTGCATTATTTTGGGAAATTATGTATCCATTTCCTCTGTCCAAGAAAGGCTCTTTCTCACAAAGGATGAAACTATTCAAAGCTTATGTTGTTCTCTACTTTAAGAATAAATTTACACCCGGGCTTGATGATTTGCATTATATTGAATCTACTAGCCCTGAAGAGTGCCTCTTAATAAAGACACTGAGTTTAAGAAGTATGGTTTATGTTTACATGGCAAACATTCCTACTTATCAAAACTATATTCAGAAAGCTGATTTCTCACCTGCTTTTGAGTGGCATAAACGCTTCTTACAATGCCTTGAAGTAGAAGATAAGCCCGAGCGTTGGCTTTTAAAAGATCCCTGCCATCTGGAACATATACCTGAGATTCTGGAGACCTATCCGGATGCAAAGTTTATCTACATAAACAGAGATCCATCAGAGACGATACCTTCCATATGCAGTCTAACCGCAACTGTCAGATCTGGTTTTACTGATTCTGTAGATACCGATTTAATAGGTCGTCAAACACTAGAGTTTTGGAAGAATGTTTTAAATAAATACTCAAATGCTAAAGTTGGCATTGACCCTTCTAAACTAATCACTGTGTCCTATGAAGATCTAATTATTGACCCCATTGGCATGGCGAAGAGCATTTATAATCAATTTAACCTTGAACTAGATATTAAAACAGAAAACAGTATGTTAGATTACTTGACCATATCAACCGGTGGATACAAAAAGAAACATGACTACGCACCGGAAGATTTTGGACTTACTAAAGAATTGATTCGTAATGAATTAATTCTTTAACCAAAACCTTAATAATTTAAAAAAAGATAATTATGAAGATATTGATCATGGGTCTCCCGGGCAGCGGTAAAACGTATTTAGCCGAAAGACTTCAACCTCTGCTGGAAGCAGCTTGGTATAACGCAGATAAAGTAAGAGGCATGGCTGGAGATTGGGACTTTAGTGATGATGGGAGAACTCGTCAAAGCTTAAGAATGAAGAACCTTGCTGATTTCGAAACCTCTCATAATAGATTTGTAATTTGCGATTTCGTCTGTCCTACAGAAGAAACAAGAAATATCTTTGATCCTGATATTTTAATCTGGCTAGACACAATTAAAGAAGGCAGATTTGAAGATACAAATAAAATTTTTGAAGAACCTTCGAGCTGTGATTTTAAAATAGAAGAATGGAATGAAACTAATCACATAACCATAGCAGAGGAGTTAAAAAATAATGTTTGATTGGAAGAAACCAACCGTTCAGATGCTTGGAAGATGGCAGCCTTGGCACAATGGACATCAAGAGTTGTTTAAAAGAGCAGTGGCTAAAACAGGGCAAGTTGCCATCCAAGTTCGAGATGTTCATGGGGCATCAGGTGGAGAAGGGCAAGATGATAACCCATTTAACTGGGATACGGTTTGTCAGAATATAGCGGATGGTTTAGCTGAAGATGATTTTCACCGAGGTGTAGACTATGAAATTATGTTAGTACCAAACATTGTCAATATAACCTATGGCCGAGGCGTTGGTTATGTCTTTGAAGAAGAGGTTTTTGAAGAATCAATTACCGACATAAGTGCTACTAAAATAAGAAAAGAAATGAGAGAAACTGGAAATTTAGAGTAAAGATGAAGGTTTGTATCAGTGAATTTACTTACTTAGCCTTTGAAAAAGAACTGAATGAAGCTTTCAAAGGTCATGAATTTCTTTTAATAGATAAAGAAAGCAATCTTATACAGGGAGACGGTAAGCCAGATGTGGCATTGGTGTCTTATGAATTGATGTTTAGAGCCTTAAAAAGTTCTGAATTTCATAAAAAGTACCTTGCACTTCTTGATGGGTGTTCTTTTGTTCAAGGTTCCTGGGCGGGCACTGAGAGTCCCGTAGCCCAGTCTTTAATTAAGCATTCAGGAGTCTTTTCTCATGGAGGAGGTATTCATGCAATACCCATTGCAACTTATGTTTTTGCTCAAATTTTGCGCTCAATTAAATCAATTGATGCTCACATAGACTTACAGAAAGAAAAAAAATGGGAGCAAATGATGTCAACGGGTGAGTTGACGGATATGGCAATAGGTATAACCGGTTTTGGGGGAATAGGACAGGAAGTAGCTAGGTTAGCCAAGGCTTTCCGAATGATGGTTTATGCAACGAAAAGAACTCCAGTAGCATCTGATAATCTTGATCAATTATTTAGACCAGTAGATATTAACGAAATGTTATCAAAGTGTGATTTTGTAGTAAATTGTTTGCCTGCTTCTGAAGAAACAATGAAAGTATTTTCATTAGAGCAATTTAAAATTATGAAACCTTCAGCAATGTTTATAAACGTTGGAAGAGGGGAGGCGGTGAATGAGGACGACCTATTAATTGCTTTAGAAACCGATGAAATCCTATGTGCAGCTTTAGATACCACAGATCCAGAACCTTTAAATCAAGACTCAAAATTGTGGACTCTATCAAACTGCTACATCACGCCTCATGATTCCGCTTGGGGTCCGCGTGCACCTCAAAGGGCTGTTGATTTGTTCCTTGATAATTTTAAGAAGTTCACGGAGGGAAACAAGGTACTTAATCAAGTATAAAAAAAGGCCGCAAAAGCGGCCTTTTTTATGAGTACTGGTTTAGCTCGAGTACCCTACTACAGCTTTTATTTCTAAAAACTCATCAAACCCAAACGGACCCCATTCTCTTCCATTGCCAGACTGTTTATATCCTCCAAAAGGAGCAGTGAAATCAGCTGAAGCATTATTGATGGCAACACTTCCCGCTCTTATCCTATTTGCTACTTTCTTGGCATGCTCGACATCACCTGATGACACATACCCATAAAGTCCGTAATCAGTATCATTAGCAATCTGGATAGCTTGCTCTTCATCTTCATAAGGAAGGATAGAAAGTACAGGACCAAAGATTTCTTCTCTAGCTATTGTCATGTCGTTATTAACATTAGCAAAAACGGTAGGTCTTACATAGTAACCTGCATTTAGGCCCTCAGGTTTGCCTGGTCCACCCACTACGAGCTCAGCACCTTCTTCAATACCTTTTTCAATTAAGCCTTGAATTTTATTAAAATGAACTTCACTAACAACAGGTCCTATCCCAGTGTCTTCGGAGAATGGATCTCCAACTTTGGTAGTTTCAGCTGCTCGTTTTGCAATTTCCTTCGCTTCATCATGTCTGGATTCTGGTACAAGCATTCTTGTGGGTGCATTACATGATTGACCGCTATTGCTGAAACAATGCCTAGCACCTCCAGTTATTGCAGTTTCAAAGTCAGCATCATCTAAAATTATGTTTGCAGATTTTCCACCCAGTTCTTGTGCAACTCGTTTTACCGTATCAGCGGCACCTTTAGCAACAGCTATACCTGCTCTTGTTGATCCAGTGAAAGACATCATGTCTATACCAGGATGAGAGGACATGGCTTCACCAACAGTTATTCCATCACCATTAACTATATTAAAAACACCTGGTGGAACTCCGGCTTCATGCATCACTTCAGTGAAGAGCATAGCGTTAAGTGGAGCTATTTCAGTTGGCTTTAATACCATTGTGCAACCAGCTGCCAAAGCAGGAGCTACTTTGCAAGAGATTTGGTTAATTGGCCAGTTCCAAGGAGTGATCATTCCAACCACACCTATAGGTTCTTTTCTGATTAACGTTCTGCCTTTTGTTTCTTCCCATTCAAAACTTTGAAGGATTTCTATGGCTTGTGCAAAATGTCCAAGACCTGTTGCTGCTTGTGCAGCTTTTGATAAAGTCAAAGGCGCGCCCATTTCACTTGATATAGTTTCTGCAATTTCATCATATCTAGATTGATAAACTTCAACTATTTTTCCTAGAAGAGCCAATCTTTCTTCGACACTAGTTTGACTAAAGGTATCGAATGCATCTTTAGCTGCTATGACTGCTTTGTCCACATCTGCTGCACTTCCCATTGCAATTCTTCCAATCACTTCTTCATTTGCAGGGTTTAATACATCGCAAGTGTTTAATCCTTCAGCGGGATCCACCCACTCGCCGTTAATATAAAATTGTTCATAAGTCTTCATTTTTTCTACTCCTTATTGGTATTGCTAATAGTATATATTAGGAATAATTCTGCTGTCTCTTTATTTAAGTTAAATTTAATGCCTTGACCTTTTAGATAGTAGTTTAGCCTTAAGTTGGGGCTGGACTCTTTCTATCCAGTTAGACAAATATTCTCTTGTTTCTCGAGGATCAATTATTTCATGAACTGAAAAATTTTCAGCTCGAGGAAAAGGATCTTGATTCTTTGCAAGCCTCTGTTCTATTTCTTTTCTTTTGGCTTCTGGATCAGGAGCATCTGCAATCTCTTTTTTGAAAGCTACGGCTACGCCTCCTTCAAGAGGTAATGGACCAGATTCTGCCGACGGCCAGGCCAGTACGTATCCATCAGGACCGTAATGTGCTGCTGCTGCAACACCAAAAGATTTCCTTATCATTACTGTTGACCAGGGCACTTGCGATTCTGTAACAGTCAGAACGGCCTCAGTGCCATGTAAGATAGTTGCTTCTTTTTCAGCATCTGGGCCAATTAAAAAGCCTGGTTCATCTACAAGACTAATTACAGGGATGTGAAATGTATCGCAAAGTTTAATAAACCTGGTTGTCTTTTGTGCTCCAGTAGCCGACATAGAACCGGCATAGAAATTAGAGTCATTAGCAAAAATACCAACCGCAAATCCATTCATCCTCGCAAATCCAGTAATTATCCCTTGCCCAAAGAATTTAGTAATCTCAAAGAAAGATTCATTATCTACAACGTGATTGATTAAATCCCTCATTTCATAAGATTTCTGTCTCTCTTTTGGGATAATTGATAACAGTTCTTCGTCTTTTCTGTTAATGGGGTCATCTGACTCTACCCTTTTTGTTAGTTCATATACGCTTTGTGGCATGTATGACAAAAATTGTTTGATTTGACTTAAGGCCTCTACTTCGGATTCTGCCACATTGTCTGTAACACCATTGAGTTTGTGGATTTGAGAGCCGCCAAGTTCCTCTTTCGTCATTTTCTTTCCAAAAGCTCTTTCAACAACAGCTGGTCCAGCAACTAAAATCTGAGCTGTTCTTTTTGTCATTACTCTGAAGTGTGATGCAACGAATCTAGCTGCAGGAAGTCCTGCAACAGGTCCTAGAGCAGCCGAGGCAACAGGTATTTCTCTTAGGGTATCTGCAACTGATTTGAATCTTGACCTAGAAAATACAGCATCACCTCCAGAACCTCGTCCTTTTTTGCCTGGACCGGCAACTGATCCGCCTCCACCTTCATGCATTCTTATAAGGGGCACTTTGTACTTCAGAGCCAATTCTTCGGTGTAGACACTTTTTCTTAATCCAGCTGAATTAGGAGAGCCACCACTCACCGTAAAATCCTCGCCTCCAACAACCACTTGCCTGCCATCAATCTTTGCAAATCCTAAAATAAAGTTAGCAGGAGTGAGGGATTGTATTTCACCGGCTTCATTGGTTTCTGACCCGCCAGCAATTTCTCCTTGTTCTTGAAAAGATCCTTTATCTACTAACTTTTCTATTCTTTCTCTTAAAGTCAATCTTCCCTTGGCGTGTTGCAAATCAACAGCGTCTTTTCCTCCTTGCTGTTTAGCAAGCAGTTTCCTTTTTTCTATTTCTTTAGTTTCTTTTTTCCAGTTCATTTTATTGGTGCCCCGTACAGGATTTGAACCTATGGCCTCCGGATTAGGAATCCGGCGCTCTATCCGACTGAGCTAACGGGGCCTACGCCCCTATTATATTTTATAAATGCTTATTGATTTAATTATTTCTTATTATAGAATACAAGGAGCACCGATTTGACCCAGCTTGCGGGTGCTTTATAAATACTGCTAAATAGGAATAATTTCTAAGAAACCTGTTTAGCTAAGCTGGCAGGTTTTTTTTGTTAATAACATCAAGAGTAGAGTTTAACTCTCGCCAACCTGCTGACCTAAGCAAGGTGGACTAGAATGTGGCTTCGGCAACAAAATAGGTTCAGGCGAAAATTATACACTCCACTCAAAGATGAAAAAAAAGGGAGATTGTATGAAATTTTATATAAATGCAAGATATCTGATAGTTCCAATATCTAGTTTAATAACAATACTGGGAATTATTTTAGGTGGAATTTATGCTTGGACGGGAGTTTTTCTATTCGGCTTATATACTGTTATTGATACATTAACTAAGAATATACATCTTAGAGCTGAAACCAATGAGGTCGGTGAGTCCTATGGAATCAAGCAATTTCAATACTCAGTAATGTATGTCATGTTACCAATATTTATTCTTTTGCAAGTCGTATTGGCATGGAGGTTGTATCAATATACATCAGGAGCATTGATTCAATCATCAGATCTGTATGGACTAACTTTTGAATCTGGTATTGTTGCAACACATCTCATAGGTTCAGTACTTTCAGCATCACTTTGGGCTGGTTTAGGAATTATTTATGGACATGAACTGTCGCATAATAAAAAAGAAGGTTTTTTTGTATCCAGGTTAATCATGGCATTGAGCGGGGCATCTCATTTTACTTATGCACATGTTTATAATCATCATTTGGATCTAGGCCATGAAGATGATCCAGCCACAGCACCACGAGGAAGAAATGTCTATGCACATACTTGGTTGTCTCATGCTGGCCAATCAAAATACTCATACGATCTTGAAAAAAAGAGATTAAACAATAAGGGTAAGAACTTTTTAAGTTTAGATAATCGTTGGATTTTAGGTTATCTATATTCGTTGCCTTCCGTTTTCCTATTCATTTGGTCTGGTGGTTTAGTAGGATTATTAGCATTAATTGTCGTTTGGAGTCTGTCTAACTTTTTATTAGAGGCTCTAAATTTTATGGGACATTATGGATTGATTCGGAAAGAGGGCGAAGTGGAACATAGACATTCTTGGGATAATGACTCTGTGTTTACTAGCTGGTTCTTTATAGAGATTGGTAGGCAATGTGATCATCATGTAAGAGGAGAAACATACTTTTGGGAATTGGATGATGTGGGAGGACCAAATTATGGTATTGGTTATTTTTCATTATTTGTATTAACTCTAGTGCCATCTTTATTTAGAAGTTTTGTAAAAAAACATTTGGATCATTGGGATCTTCATTACGCTACGGATGAAGAAAGAGAAATCGCGAAAAAATTCGATCCATCTGATCTGGGTTTAGCTCAGTTAAATTAGAAAAATAGAATACTATGTTTGGTTTTTTCAAAAGAAATAAAGTTTATAAAGCTAGTATTTCAGCTACTGAGCATATTATTGATGTGGAGCCAGGTAAAACCCTATTGTCTTCAGCTTTAGCTAAAGGGATTTCTTGGCCTCACAAATGTAAGGTTGGAAGTTGTGGCACATGCAAGTGCAAGATCATCAGTGGAAAAATTAAACCGAATATTGATTTTGGTTATGTTTTAAATGTTGATGAAATTGAGAAAGGCTATGTGCTTGCTTGTCAAAGTGAACTGAAATCTGACATTGAGGTCGAAATAAAATTATTAAATAGAATAAAAAAGGAGAAAAAATGAAAAACATAAAAGCATTTTTATATATGGGTTCTTGGACGTTAATAATAGCAATTATTTTATATTCACAAGGTGCTCATATTCACTTTCGTGAATTAAATTGGGCTATTGGTACATCTTTGATATTGCTTATTACTCATATGGTTAATATGGCAATCTATTTCAAAGTTGCTGGGAATGAACCTTATAAATGGTTTAAGTAAGTTTAAAAAAATTGAGGAGCAATATAAATGATATATCAAGACAATATTGTTCCTAATCGTAGTTTTTATATAGGGAAATTAATAATTAATAACATCAAGAGTAGAGTATAACTCTCGCCAACCTGCTGACCTAAGCAAGGTGGACTAGAATGTGGCTTCGGCAACAAAATAGGTCTAGGCAATTGTTATACCACTCTAAAATTAGGAGAATAGTATGCAAAATTCAAAAAAAATAACTTTCAGTTTCTTAGTAATAATCTTTATTTTTTCAGAAACAATTCTGAGTAATGAAGTAGAGACGATTAATCAAAAAAAAGAGAACTGGATTATAAGAAGTGGATTCACTAATGTTAATCCTCAAACCAATAATGGGGATGTAGTATCTATTGGTGATCGAAAAAACTTCACAACTTCATTTACCTATCTTTACAGTGATCATATTGGAATTGAATTGTTGGCAGGTCTAGCTTTTAAACATAATATTTATGACAAAGCGCTCGGAACTGGAGCTAAAATTGCCTCCGCTTCTCACTTACCTCCCACATTGACAGTCCAGTATTATTTTAAGAACAATAGTACGTTCACTCCATATGTAGGTCTTGGTCTTAATCACACACTTTTTTTTAAAGAAAAAACTATTGGGCCTTTGGAAGGTGCTGACTTGAAAATTGGATCATCAACTGATTTTGCTTTTCAGCTAGGAGCTGATTGGTCTATTTCTGATCAATTAACACTTAACTTGGATATAAGAAAATTTAAAATTAAATCTAAAGCAACGGTCACTAATATAGACAATTCATCACTAAGAGATATTTTACCTAGTGAATTAGTTTTTGATGTTCCTATAGACCCATTAACGATTGGTGCAAATCTTACTTGGCATTTTTAGTGAACCCTGATGAGATGATCTTAATTCCCCTTAAGATCATCTCATTTAATACTCTCCATCTGATAATATAGTTTTTATTATTTAATTATATGGAGACTAAAAATTATGCCATCATTGGATATCAAGTCTGAAATAGATTCACATGAGCTACTTAATGCAATAGATCAAGCGAATAGAGTTATCAACAATAGGTTTGATTTCAAAGGAAAAGATGCAAAATTTATTTTGGATAATGAAGAAATTACACTATCTTCACAAGAAGAATTTCAAATTAATCAAATGATGCCAATTCTAAAAGAGTCACTGGTTAAAAGAAATATAGATGTGAAAAGTCTTGATCCTCAGAAAATCGAAGTCTCTAATTTTAATGCTTCGCAGAAAGTATTGTTAAGACAAGGAATTAATCGAGAGTTAGCTAAGAAAATTACTGCACTGGTTAAAAAATCAAAACTTAAAATACAGGCTCAAATTCAAGGTGAAGAAATTAGGGTGTCTGGTAAAAAAAGAGATGATCTACAACAGATTATGAAAATAATAAAAGATGGTAAATTTAATATACCACTGCAATTCGTAAATTTTAGAGATTAACTAAAATGATTTGTATTAACGTAGAAATACCAGAAGAAATATGCAATATAGATGATGAATTAAAGGCAATTTATCACAGTAAAAACTCAGTATGTATCTGGGTTTTCAAATCTCGCGACCATAGAAATAAATTTTTGGATGAAACGATAGGAATGGATAAAGAGCAAAGAGAAAAGTATTTTATTTCAAGATTTAATTAACATTAAAATAACCTTCACTGCTTTAACTTTTAATTAGATTCAGACTCATTAAACCAAGCAATTTTTTTATATTCATTTGCTTGGTCTATTTTCATGATAATAGGACTGCAACATACAGAACAATCCTCAACATATTCTTGTTGATCAATGGATAAGTCAATAACCACCGTAATTAATTCACCACAATTAGGGCAATCAATTTCCTGTTCTTCAAGAAGAGACATTTTAATAGGTTGAAATTAAAAATAATATGAGTAGGGCATTAATAGATCCAAAATTAAGTCTTTGGACTAGGTTTACTTTTTTTTGATTTTCTAATTGAGGCAATACGATGAAAGATATGAGCCAAACTATAGTTGCAATTATTATTTCCATAATTTTCCTTCTCTTTTTTTAATTATTGTAATGTTATCAGAATCTAAAATCTTGATGATGATTTGTTGTCAGGTAGAATAGTCTAATGAAACTAGAAATATCCCAAGATCTACATAGCTTTGTGAGCAATGAACTCCTCGATGGCCTTGACATCACTCCGGAATATTTTTGGTCTTCATTTGAGAAAATTCTGAGTGAATTTAGTCCACGAAATGAAGAACTATTGAACAAAAGAAATCTCATACAATCACAAATCGATCAATGGCATATCAGCAGAAAAGATAAAAATCATGATCATCTTGAGTATAAGAACTTTTTGAAACAAATTGGCTATATCCTCGAAGATCAAGGGGACTTCACTATTTCTACTTCTAATGTCGATCCAGAAATTAAAACTATTGCTGGACCACAATTGGTTGTCCCTGTTATGAATGCAAGGTTTGCACTTAATGCAACCAATGCTCGTTGGGGTAGCTTGTATGATGCATTGTATGGTACAGATTTAATTTCTGAAGAAGGTGGAGCCAATAGAAGTGATTCATATAATCCTAAAAGGGGTGAAAAGGTTATAACATTTTCTAAAAAATTCTTAGACTCAACCATACCTTTGTCACATGGTTCATATTTGGATATTAAAGAATTTATATTTGAGAATGGTTATTTATCGGTTCTATTAAATGACGATTCTATAACTGACTTAGTTCAACCGGAAAAATATATTGGCTACATGGAGAAAGAAGAGAACGGATATGGATTATTATTTAGAAATAATAATTTACATTTTGAAATACAAATTGATAAAGAAGATGCTATTGGTAAAACTGACAAAGCAGGCATTAAAGACATTCTTATTGAGTCTGCAATAACTACTATTCAAGATTGTGAAGACTCAGTAGCAGCGGTAGATGGTCCTGATAAAACCATTGTTTATAAAAATCTATTAGGCTTAATGAAAGGAAATCTAAAGGAAACATTTAGAAAAAATGGAAAACATATTACTAGAACATTAAGAGAAGACAGAAACTATAAAACTAGAGATGGTTCCTCTTTGACCTTATCTGGTAGGAGTCTGATGCTAATGAGGAATGTTGGCCATTTAATGACAAACCCAGCTGTTCATGATGCCAATGGCAATGAAGTACCTGAAGGCATACTTGATGCAATGTTTACAATCTGCATAGCAAAGCATGATCTGATGGAAAATGGCTCTCATAAAAATTCAAAAACAGGAAGTATTTATATCGTAAAACCTAAAATGCATGGCCCCGAAGAGGTGCAATTCACCTGTGATTTGTTCCATGCTATAGAGACTGCATTAAGCATTGAACCGCTGACAGTTAAAATAGGAATTATGGATGAAGAAAGAAGAACCACTGTCAATTTGAAGGAATGTATCCGAGTTGCAAAAGACAGAGTGATTTTTATCAATACTGGTTTTTTAGATCGCACGGGAGACGAGATTCATACCAGTATGGAAATGGGTCCAATGATGAGAAAAGATGAAATAAAAAAACAAAAATGGATCAGTGCTTATGAAGACTGGAATGTTGATTGTGGATTAGAGACTGGATTCAAGGGGAGAGCTCAAATTGGTAAAGGAATGTGGGCAATGCCAGACGAAATGTTAAATATGTACAAGACGAAGGATATGCATCCTAAAGCTGGTGCAAATTGTGCTTGGGTTCCATCTCCAACGGCAGCGTCATTGCATGCAATTCATTATCATCAGGTTCTAGTGAGTAAGCAACAAGAACTCTTAGCTGAGAGAACCAAAGCAAGTCTTGATGATATTTTAACAGTACCTATTCTTAGGGATCCTCATAAGTTAACGCACGATGAAATACAAGCAGAATTAGACAATAATGCTCAAGGAATTTTAGGGTATGTTGTCAGATGGGTTAATGAAGGGGTGGGCTGCTCTAAGGTTCCCGATATCAATAATGTTGGCTTAATGGAAGACAGAGCAACTTGCAGGATATCATCTCAGCATATTTCTAACTGGCTTTATCATGATTTATGCACAAAAGAACAAGTCATAGAAACCATGAAGCGTATGGCTGTAGTTGTCGATAAGCAGAATAAAAATGATTCAGGTTATATTAATATGGCCCCTGACTTTAATGGTGCTGCATTTTCTGCAGCATGCGATCTTGCAGTTGAAGGAAGAGGCCAACCAAGTGGCTATACTGAACCTATTCTTCATGCGAAAAGACTGGAATACAAAGGGTAAGGCAATGAATTACACATGTTTTGATTATGAAATAAAAGACCATATTGCACATGTAAATATGTGCAGAGGCGATGATTTCAATACTATGACAAAATCTTTCTGGTCAGAGTTACCAACATTGATAGATCAAATTTCTGATCAAGCTGAGGCAAGAGTTGTTTTACTTACAGCCAGTGGTAAACATTTTTGTGCTGGGATGGATCTAGCTAATTTTGATGAGGGAGTTATTCATTCTGGAGATTCAAAACACAAAGTAGGACAAGGTAGAAAGAACGAAGCTGGATACAGAATAACCCGTGATTTACAATATACAATTACTAGCTTAGAAAAATCCAGAATCCCAGTAATTGCTGCTATACAAGGAGCTTGTATAGGAGGTGGCGTTGATTTAATTACCGCCTGTGATATTCGTTATGCCACCAAAGATGCTTTCTTTTGCATTCAAGAAATTAATATTGGTTTGGCAGCTGATGTTGGCACTCTACAAAGACTTCCATATTTAATGAATGAGGGAATTGTTCGTGAGCTTGCACTCACAGGTAGAAAATTCTCTGCAGAACAAGCTTCAGATTATGGTTTGATTAATGAAGTTTTTGATAATCAAAAAGAGATGATTGAGCATGCTTTAAATATTGCAAAAGAGATAGCTCAAAAAGCCCCACTAGCAGTAACAGGCGTTAAAGAGATTTTGAATTATAATCGAGATCATTCTATTGAAGATTCACTGAACTACATAGCGCTTTGGAATAATGCAATGAATTATACTGATGATATGACTGAGGCATTTAAATCAGAGGCTGAGAGGAGAGAACCAGATTTTGAAAACCTAGTCAAAAGAAAAAAATATTTAGAAGATTAGTTAATTATGTTTAATCCACACATACAAGTTCCAAAGAAGTTACGTGCCAATCATTCAAAATTCTCTCAATGGATTGGAAGGTTCTTATTACAATTAACTGGCTGGAAAATTAAAGGAGTTTTTCCAGAAGAGGAACGTATAGTCTTAGTTGCTGGACCGCATACATCTAACTGGGATTTTATTTTAGCTCTTACAGCTATGTTTGGTTTAAATGTAAATGTACATTGGATCGGGAAACATACAATTTTTAAAAATGGTTTTTCAAAAATTATGAGAAAATTAGGCGGAATTCCTGTTGATAGGTCCTCTCCTGAGTTATTAATGAATGATATTACTGATATTGTTAATAAATATAGAGGAATTATTATTGCTATCTCTCCTGAAGGCACAAGAAAAAAAGTAAAAAAATTAAAATCTGGATTTTTACGTATTGCTCAAGAAACAAATTCAAAAATTATGCTTGCAGGTATTGATTTTTCAACAAAATGTATTCATTTAAGTGAATTATTTCAACCAACAGGAAACAAAGACGTGGATTTAGAAACCGTCCAGAATTACTTTAATAATTTTGAAGGAAAAAGACCTGAGTTTTCTTAAATAAGTTATTTAATGTATTGGAAATCTTTTAGTTTTTTTCTAGCTATAGCAGGTACTTTCTTTTCCACACACCATTGAGCAAGATCCGATCCATCCAATTTATATGCCAATATATATTTTAGGTCTACGCCTGAATCAAGTATGACTGCATTTATGCTGCCACAGGAAAGGCAAAACAGAGCCATTACCTCTGAACCAGAATAATCAGTATGACTAGACCACATAAAGAAATTAGTTTCTAGATCTAATTCAATATTATTTTCTATTTCTGCGGATAATCCACAAGCCTGACATTCAACTTTTATTAAAGACATGAAGTCCTCCTAAAATTAGTAATCATGGCTACTAGTCAGTTCTTTTGTTTTTAATTTTTGCATTCTCTTTATTTCTCCATGCATTCTTTTTACTCTTATTTTTCTTATTAAATGGACTTTTTCTTTTGTTATTAGAACTTTTTCTTTGATTAGTATTTTTCTTATTTTTGCTTGATGATTTCTTTTTCTTTCTCCAAGGTGATTTTTTATTATCAGAAACTTTTTTTCTTAATTTTTTATTTTTGTTGTAAGGATTCTTTTTTTGATTACTGTTAGATTTTAGATTTGTTGTATTAAGATGCTGTGTTGTTTCAAAGCCTTCAATTTCTTCTCTTGGTATTCTAAAATTTAGTAAACGTTCTATTCCACTCAATAAATTAAAATCATCTGCACAGACCAGTGAAATCGCAGTTCCTTCTTTTCCTGCTCTGGCAGTTCTTCCAATGCGATGAATGTAATCCTCAGGAACCAAAGGTAAGTCGAAGTTAATAACATATGGAAGTAAACTGATGTCGATTCCCCTAGCAGCAACATCAGTAGCTACAAGCACTTGAATTTCTCCATCCTTAAAACTTTTTAAGGCTCTACTTCTTGCAGCTTGTGTTTTATCACCATGAATGGCATTGGCATTGATTTTCTGTTTATTCAGAACTTTGGTTAATTTGTCTGCACCTCTTTTTGTTTTTGTGAAAACTAGTACACGAAACCATTTCTCTTCTTTTATACAGTGTATTAATAGCTCTTTTTTTCTTGCACGATCAACAGGATAGATTATTTGCTTAACTTTCTCAGCAGTGGAGTTTTGAGAAGATATCTGTATTTCTTTTGGTGAATGCAAAAGTTTTGAGGCCAAAGTTCTTATTTCTCTAGGAAATGTTGCTGAAAATAGTAGATTTTGTCTTTTATATGGCAGTGATTTTATGATTTTCTTTATATCTACAATAAAGCCCATATCAAGCATTCTATCGCCTTCATCTAATACAAAAACTTCTACCTCAGATAGATCTACTGTTTTCTGACTTAAGTGATCAAGTAATCTACCTGGTGTAGCTACAATTATATCCACTCCCATTCTTAACTTATCTTTTTGGGTTTTAATACTTACACCACCATACAAAACCGCTGTTTTAAAACGTAATTTACTGCCATAATCTCGGAAGCTATCTGCAACTTGTGATGCTAACTCTCTTGTAGGCGTTAACACTAATGCACGTACTCTTCGTCTTTTTGATTTAGATTTTTGTAATTTATTGAGTATGGGTAGAGCGAAAGCTGCAGTTTTACCTGTTCCAGTTTGAGCCCCAGCTAATATATCCAGACCTTGAATAATGTATGGTATAGCTTTGCTTTGGACTGGCGTTGCTTTTAAGTAGTTTTTTTCTTGAAGGGCACTCAATAACTCATCTGAAAGTCCAAGCTTGTTGAATGACATGTTATACCCCTATGAAAGATCAACAGTCTATAGGTTTTTTTATTGAAGATGTGTTTTTATTTGAGAAGAGGGGTTTATTCTTTTGTTTTTAATGTATGAATTGCTTTAAATTATTTTTTCATAATTTTAGAAAAATAAGAATGGATCAGAAATGATAATGTCATGCCAGTAGCAAGTATTGCAACAGACATTTTACCACGATGTGCTGTCTCGCTAGTCCATGTACCACTGGAGTCAAGTGAATAAAGTATATAGAGAGAAATAAGCCATGGTAAGAATGCTATAGCGATTTTAATCATTTGAAATGCATGTTTTTTGGGATTTGAAAACATACAAAAAATACTACCATGAAATATATCGATCGTATACGATACTAGTTGGTATATAAATACCTCTTATGAAAAACATAATGCTTCTTTTATCTTTTCACAATGAAAATATATGAGCTTTGATCTTAAAAAAATATTAAAAAATAAAGTCATCAATAGTTGGAATTTGTTTTCTCTTATTTCTATTCCTATGTGTATTGCCATGATTATCAATTTATTATCAACCGATTTAAATTCGGGACCTGGTATTTCTTCTATGATTCAATATTCCGTTCGTTGGGCTGTTCCTTTTATTTATTTGGTTGTAGCAGCATCTTCATTACATATACTTTTCCCCAGTTCATTCTCTTCTTGGTTGTTAAAAAATAGAAAATATATTGGTTTATGCTTTGCTGTTGCAATGGCATGGCAAGGTTTATTTATTTTTATAATGTCTTATTTTTTTCATGACTACTATTACGCTGATGTTTATTTCCTTAGAGATGAACTTGAAGGAAGTATTGGCTATATTTTTCTACCAGCGATGGTAATTACATCTTTTCATTTTGGTCGTAAATATTTAAGTTCAAAGCAGTGGACATTGCTTCACAAGAGTGGGGTCTATTTTTTATGGGCTTATCCATTCAGTGTTTATTGGTGGAATCTTTCATATTATGAAGATCCTGGGGTGATTGATTACCTATTTTATTGGGCTGGATTTACTGCTTTTGCACTAAGAGTGGCAGCTTGGGGTAAAAAAAATAAAATTCATAACCATGAAGATTCATCAATGATTGTTAGAATATGTGGTGGATTATTTATTGGTGTTGGTCTTCTTATGTCAGTTACTAGCCTTTATTGGCAAGAATACATAACTTCTTTTTTAACGGCCACAAATTGGTCAGCAAATCTTGAATTATGGATACCGTTTTGGCCCTTTGAGCCATACTTATCACTAGTATTCATTGCTTTTGGAACAATGCTTTATATTAAGCCTAGGTATAAGAGTGAATTGGAATCATTTCTGAATTGAGTTAATACTCTACAATTTCTTATTTTTCTTTTTAAGCTTTCTCAATCTTGCAAACAATCTCTCTTGTTTTCCTTTGATAATGTCTTTTAGAATATGACGCTTTTTTCGTGCTACTTGGGATTTGAAGTTTCTGATGTCTTTTTTTATCTTTATTTACCCATTTTTAATCTTTAATAAAATCATATCAAAAATATTCAATTAAATCATTATGTCTAAAAAAAGCATTAAAAACTTTCTATTTTTTTTAGAATTATTAAAATTTATTGTCCCATTTCAATATTAGATCTCGGTTATCTTGTTCCCATGGATGAAAATCAGATCTTAGAAATCTTAACCATGAAAAAAAACAACGTCTAAGAATTCCAGGCTTGAAAAATAAGAAAGAAAAAGCATCAAGCCATGTTCTTGGGTTCCAGATTTTTCCATCATGTTTTAGCATTTTAAAACTTATCACGAAGATATCTTTAAAAATAAAGTAAGTAACAAAGAATAGAGCTTTCCGCCTTTCTTTTATGGTTCCGCCAACAGCTTGATGAACATCAAAGGCAACCGCCTTATGTTCTGTTTCCTCTATTGCATGCCAATACCAGAGTTTGGATATCATTGGGTCTGTATTTTTAAAATGATCTTTATTTCTCAATAAATCATCAGCTAGAATTGCAGTTAAATGTTCGGCTGCAACTGTTCCAGCCAGCCTTCTTTTTGGAGGCAATGTATTTTTTGCCCAATCGTATCTCTTTTTTTGAGCATCCAGTAATGATTCCATATTATAACCACGTAGTTGACATAGTAGTTCATTGTAGTTTTGATGTTCTTTTCTGTGAACAGATTCTTGGCCATAGAATTGCTTCATTTCATTTAATAAAGATGGATCATTAATTTGTTTTTCAAAGTATTTAACGCTCTCAATAAAAGATCTCTCACCTAATGGAAATAACATTGAGAATGCATTTTCAAATGCTGTTCTAAAAGCATTTCCATCATACCAATCAGAAGCCAAAGCTTGCTGAAGGGAAAAATTTGGTTTCCTAGGACTGAATTGATGTCCTTCAGGACTATTGCTTAGTTTTTTCATAATAATCTAGTTTTTGTATATGTAAGTAACCATAAATCATTACCATTAGAAAATTCTTAATTTTGTTGTTCTTAATTTTTTTATAAAAAATGATAAATTCCAGACAATGAGCAGCAATTAAGAAGATTAATAAGTAATTTAAAATATTGCTTAGAGGTATAAAAATATTTGCAAAGCAAGCCAGCCAAAGTATAAGTATTACGGATTTAATTAATTTTACTTTAGACATCAATAGTTAACCTTTAATCAATCTTATAAAAATCATTACCTAAAGTACAAGTTTTCTGGGTACTTTTTAATCATGAGTCTATCTATTCCAAACCAATGTCCCGTTGGAAATTTAACAAATAAAAAAACTAAAATGAAAAAAGGAATCAGGGAAGCATCATAATAGCCCCCAATAGCAAAGTTTAATAGGATAAATAAACTCATGATAGCTGACCATTTTGTGGTTAAGCCGATAAGCAAACCAATAGCACTATACAGTTCGCCGACAGTTACTATATAGGCAATCATTTTATAAAAGGGTATAGCAAAATTAGATAAATATAAAACAGCCAAGCTATCGGGAGGTAATTCTGTCAATCGCTGAAGAAATATCTCTTTCAAGATATCACTACTGATCCATTCATTTTTAACTTTATTAATCCCTGCTAGTAACCAAAATGAAGCAAAAAAAGTTCTCAATAGAATTAAGAGTAGTATACCAAAATACCTTATAGGATATGTTTTGAAGCCATGAAAAGACCATGTATGAGGATTATCTCTCATTATCATTCTTCCTATTTTTATCAATTGTATCAATCGTTTTCCATAAGGGTAATCTTTCGCAAGATCCAAGTTTCGAATTAGTTTTGGTGGACAACCAATTTGAAGTTTTTCTATCTATCTTTCGATCATTGAAATAAATAAACCAATCATGATTAGAGGAGATGATCGCTTCACTTCTAATAGTATTAGACCAATCATTATTATCGATTGTAATAATATCAACTGGTCGTTTATGTGAATTTGTTTTTGTAGTATCAAAATTATTAAAAAAAAATTCCCAAATAGTTGAAACTTGTGACCAAAAAGTTCTAGTTCTTAAATGGTAGAGTAGATATTTTCCATCAGTGGGTATTTCATCATTGATTTCGTATTCATCGTTGCCACAGAGCAAAATTGATTCACACATCGTACAGAATTCTCCAAATTGACTGTAGAGTAAATAAGATGATTTATCCTTTTTTTCATCGGATATAACATTTGAAGCTGTAATTAAAAGACTTATTGCTAAGAATGATTTAAGAAGAAAAGTTAGACGTTTTTTTTTAATCCACATTTTATAATCCTAAGACTAATTAATTCTTATTACTCTATAAATCATTTTTAATAGTCATTCATAACATCTATGATAGTTTTGAGATACTTTCAATATCTGTTTTTAATGTTGAATTCCAACGATTTAGAAATCCAAACAATGAAATAATTCCAATAATCTCAAGTTGTTGATTTTCATCAAAATAAATTCTTAGATTTTCATAATCACTGTCGCTCACACTATTAGGAGACTGACCGGCTCCCCATGCAACTTTTAGAGCTGCTTTCTCTTCATTAGTGAACTGATCATTGGATTCATATTCCCAAATGCATTCAATTTTATTTTTTGCTACATTTTTTTGAATTGCACTATTGAATGTATGAGACATACAGTATTCACATCCATTTGATGTGCTGACCATTAAGCCTATTAGTGACTTTAGCTCTTCAGAAATTGAAGAAAACTGATAGATCGTATTCACCAATATTGAAAAAGCATTTAATAGTTCGGGTTTCTTAGCCATAATAAGTACATCGTTTGCAATAAAACCCATCATTTCTAATGAGCCATCAACTATGGCTTTATTTTCTATCGCTAATTGTTCAACAGAAGCTGGCTTAATTCTTGACACAGTTTTCTCCTTTAATTATTTAGTAGTTAGATCTTAAAATTAAGCAGAAAAAAATATTTATATAGTTAAATTTTTATTTTTCTTTTTTCTGCTATTGAGATATGAGGATGCCATATCTGTTCCACAGGCTTTCCTCCAGGATTCAATTGCATTATTCTCAAGTCAATTAAGAAAGGCCTTCCATTACTTGTAACATTATTGGCTTTTTTTAAGGCTGCAGAGAAAGAATCAGGATTATCAGCAATTGATCCTTGAATATTGAAACTATTTGCTAATCCAATAAAATCAACTATGGGATTGCCAAGATAACAACTGACATCTTTCCACATTTCTCTTGTATCACTATTAGCGGCTAAGGGTGAATTCATATAAATTCTATTCCTTTCTCCATCATAGCTAAGATTATTAAAAATAATAATTGTTACGGGAATATCATATCTTGAAGCAGACCATAAGGATTCAATTTGGCCAAAGAGCATAGCTCCATCACCGACCAAGCAAACGACTTGCCGATTTGGTTCACCAATCTTTACTCCCAAAGAAGCACCTACACCCCAGCCTAAAGCAAAACCAGTTGACCCACCAATAAGTGATTTTTTTCCAGGGCCTAGATCCATCCATTTAAAAGGGGTTCTGCTGTCTAGTTCTGAAACAATAATTGCATCCTTCGTTAGATTTTTCTCAAGTTCATAAGAAGCTCTTTCCCATGAGAGTGGACTAGAATTCCAATTTTGTTTTGCTTTCTTTTGTTTTCTATCTTCAAATTTTTTATTGATTGCTTTATTTGCAAGCAGTCTTTTTTCTTTGATGGAATTAATTCTTTCTTTAGTTAGCATGGATTTGATGCTTTCTTTAATAGCATAAACTGTTTCCTTCATACCAGCGGCTATAGCTATATCAGTAGGATAGGTATTAGCAATATCATCAAATTCAATTCTTGCATGAATGACTTTTGACTGTTTTGGGATAGGAGCTGTAAAAATAGTAGGATCAGGCATAGGAGCTCCTAGATTAAGAAAAACATCAGTTCCTGACAGACCTCTTGGCACTCCCATGCCATAGAAACCCATAAATGATGGATGTTTAAATGGCACATCACCATAGACGCTGTATCCCTGTGTCATTTTTATCCCTAGTAAATCAGATAAATCAACTACTTCTTTATTAGCTTTCGCTCTAGTGACTTCATGACCAACACACATCAATGGATTTTTAGCTTCAATTAAGGCTTTAGCTGTTGCTTCAATCAACTCATTTTTAGGTTGAAGATCCAATGGTATTCTGAACTTACTCTGAGAGTGTATTGTTTGTTTAATATCACGCGTATTCAAAACTGTAGCTGGTAAACGAAGATAAACAGGTCCACCAGGAGGTGTTTCTGCTAATTTGATTGTTCGTCTAGTCATTTCACTGAGTTGTTGTGGATTTGTTACTTTCCATCTCCACTTAGTAAATTGAGACATAGTCTCTAACCAATCATCCATTTGTTGAAACCCATTACGACCTGAGAAATTAGAGCTGGTTCCATCCGATAAGACTGCAATGGATGATCGATCTTTCCAAGCATTATATAGGTTATTCATTGCACTAGGGATAGCAACTCCAGGTAAAAATAAAATGGCTGTTTTTCCAGTGACTAACTCATAACCCTGTGCCATAGATGTGGCTTGTGATTCAGCAATTGAAGAAATAAATTCCATTTCATTCTTCATTGTTAATGCATCGAAGAATCCACTCATACCTGTAGCACTGGTTCCAAATATATAATCAACATCTGCAGCCATCAGGGTTTCTGCTAAAATATCTGCTCCATTTCCAACTATGTACTTACCACTATCAGCAATAGGTTCACGAGCTTCTGCAGTGTTGGCAAGTAAAGAGTTAACCGCCATTTGACTAAAACCTAAAGCTAGTAATTTGTTAGTGAAATCTCTTCTAGAGAGATTTTGCTCAAGATATTTCTTAAACAATTCTCTCATTTAGATTTTTAGAATCTGTTTACCAAGATTTTTACCCATAAATAATCGATTTAATGTTTCAGGGCAATTCTCTATTCCTTCTTGAATATCCTCTTGATGTTTTATTTTTCCTTCCATTAACCATTTAGATAAATCCCCTATCGCCTCATCTCTTCTATTGAGATAGTCAAGCACTAGGAATCCTTCCATCCGGGCTCTTTGTATGATGAGGCTACTAAGGTTTCTCGGCCCAACTGGCATTTCTTCACTGGCATAATTTGAAATGGCACCACAGATAACAATCCTAGCATTTAAGTTAATCATATTGAGAGCAGTTTCAAGTAAAGGTCCGCCAATATTATCAAAATAAATATCAATTCCCGATGTTGCAATTTTTTTCAATTCTTCATGCGGATTTGAATTTTTATAATCAATAACATGATCAATTCCAGCATCAGCTAACCAGGCACATTTCTCTTCACCACCAGCTATACCAATAACATTGCATTCTTTTATTTTTGCAATTTGTGCAACGACAGAACCGGTTGCTCCAGCTGCTCCAGAAACAAGAACAGTGTCACCTTTTTTAGGATTGCCAATATCAAGAAGACCAAAATAAGCTGTAATGCCAGTAAGACCGAGGACATTTATCATTGTAGGTATAGGTAGTATTTCTGGGATCACGCTAAACCCCTTACCATCACTAATAAAATGTGTTTGCCAATTAACAAAACCATTTACAAGGTTTCCTTTTTGAAATGAATCATTTTTAGATTCAATAACCCTGCCTATTCCTCCTGAGCGAACGATTTCATCAATTTGAATTGGTGGAAGATATCCTGGCATATCAGTTAGCCACATTCTTTGAGTGGGATCTACAGATAAATATTCATTTTCTACTAAAATCTCCCCTTCATTTAGTTCTGGTAAAATTTCTTCTACTAGTTCGAAATCATCATTACTAACAAGTCCTTGAGGTCTTTTTTTTAATAGCCATTTTTTATTATTAATCGTCATTTTTTTTTATCCTTTTTTTTAATTCATCAGCTACAAAGCTAATTGACCAATTATGACCTAATCTGTTTCCTTTGTATAAGTCAGGGAGTTCATATACTTTGCTTCCTTTTAGATTAATCGCTTGAGGGTTAATTTCAAGATCTTTGAATGCTCCATCAAGTTCTTTTTGGGTTCTCCATTGAAAAAAAGCCACATTCTTTTTTATAGAATTTGGCGGTATATATTCACACAGATTATTTATAATTTTATTGCCAATCAAGGGAGAGGCTATTGTATGTATCTCTATTGACAATGAGGATGTCCAATTTTCTGCAAACCAAGATGCTAGGAGACCTCCATAACTATGACCAAGAATTATAATTTTTTTAATAGATGAATGTTCATCAATTACTTTATTCAATGCTTGTGACAATTTTTTTGCAGATGGTTGAGGGCATTTTGAATCATCCCATCGATAAAAAAAAGTTAAATGATTATTGGAATCCAGAGTTTTAAGTGGATAAATCCATTCATAGCCTTGACTATTACTTCCATGAACTCCAACCAAGAGTGTATTTTCTTTTTTATTCTCATTTTCTAATAACTTTAATCCATATGTTAAATTCATTAGCTTTTCCCCAGAGTTACGACTATCTGAGGTTGGATCCATTGTAATAAGCCATGGGTATGAATCAGCAGCTGTAAGAGTTGAAGTAAAGGTTGTAAAAACAATCGCCGTCATTATTATTTTTATCATCATATAGAATATTTGATTTTGTTATGCGTTAAGAGTTAGTCGTCTAAGCCATAAATTCTATAGTGATTGGGTTTTAATACACCTAGACTTGTTTTTTCAATCGATAGTTCACGTTTCATTGTCTCAAGTCGTTCTTTACCAAAAGCTAGGAGTATCATTTCATTCCACATGTCATGTGCTTCTTTATCATGCCTAATATCCACCGTACCCCAAACGATAATATGGTCCATTTCAATTGCTTTGCATATAGAAACACAAGCTCTTGGATCTCTTTCTAGATTTCTTTTTTTTTGTTTACCTGTAAAACTAAACAATAGTCCTTGTTCATGTATGCCCATCATTAATGGAGTTACATGAGGTCCTCCATCAGGACCAATAGTTGAGAAATGAACCCAATCTAATGGGTTATGAATTTTTTTTAAAGCTTCGACTAATGTTTCATCCATTATTTTCTCCTGATAGAAAATTCGTAATATATTCGACTAAAAAAGGTGCCATTATACTCATAAGGTAAAAGATAAAACTGGTAATAAGAATTGCTAAAGAAATGATAATAATTTTTTTCATAATGCCGCTCTAAGTTTGATAGCTTAAATGAACGGTATTATTTTCAAACTAAATTAATTATTTAATTTTTTGCTGCAATTATTGGGCGTAAAGCTTTAACTGTAACATTCCCATCTATACTAATATCTGAAATGGATAACTCAACACCTATTACCTCTGCAAAAGCTTGATAACGCTTTTTAATCCAAATATCATGCACTTCAGATTCGGTTAAATCGTGCTGGCCCATTCGAACTGTATTTTCTAGAATTAAGCCAAAAGGCGACTGCCAAGTACGTTCAGCATCCTTATGTTCAATTTCTATAAACAATTGATAAGCACATGCTGTTCTATCAATCATTCCAACCATGACAGTTTCTAATTGACCAGTTTTAAGGTAATTTCTTCTAACTCTTTCAAGTAATGGTCTAGTAGTTTCTACTTCATGTGCAATCAACTCATCAATCATGTCATTGTTTTTTGCAAACTGAATGGTGGTTAAAATCAATTTGATTAATGCATCATTAATATCATGTTGGTAAGGTTTTGTTTCATTAAGTGATTTAAGAACAACAGCCATTGACCTGCCCAATTGCTGTTCTCGACCCTCATAACCACTTTGTGCACCGACAAATTTTTTCCCTTCCTTATGATTATCAGCAAAAACAATATTGCTATTCAATAAGAGGGCGAAAATACTTAAAAAATATATTCGTTTTTTCATTATCTACTCCAATTACTTTTGATTAACTGTATGACAATATTGAGTTTGCCTCAACTATCAAATCATTTTTCTCCATCCACTTAATGACTTATCATATAATAAAGATCTATTTATACTAGAAAACTATGCAAAAACAAAAACATTTGATGCAGCCAATACCTAGCCATGATGAATCTGTTAGGCAGGATTTTATTACTGATTTTAGAGCTTTTTTAACGGATGAAATATACCCAAAAATTACACCATATTATGTGTCAAAAATAGAACCAGCTTTTGTAAAAGAAAAAGGAAGAATACCAGCTGATAAGAAAGAGGTTCAGGATATTATGTTAAAGGATAGTGCTTATCAAAGTTGGAGTTTTTTGCAAAGAATCAGTCAGCAAATGATGTTCACATCTGTGATAGATACAGTTGAGAGAACTCTTGAAGACTTAATAGAGGAAACAAAAAATTATACAAAGCTAGGTAGTTTAAAGCTTGATAAAAGTCTAAAAGTACCTAGGTATTTAACTGCTTATGATATACACCAACAACCAGGCGGATATCATACTGAGAATACGGAGAATGATATTGCAGCAGGTGTAGTTTATGATATTTCATTACCTATTTATTCTAGGGATGCTATGGGTGATGAAAATGATCTGCTTGCTCAAGCAACAATTAATTATCTAATTAATAATCTTGATGTTAAACCAAAAAAAATATTGGATATGGGATGTAATATAGGCAATTCTACATTACCTTTTGTTAGAGCTTTTCCCGAATCAGAGGTTTACGGAATTGATGTTGCAGCACCTGGTTTAAGGTATGCACATGCAAGAGCAAATGCACTCAATGCTAGTGTCCATTTTAGCCAGCAAAATGCTGAATCAACATCTTTTGAAGACAACACTTTTGATATAGTAGCTTCCTGTCTTTTATTACATGAAACCTCCCATTCTGCAATTCCAAAAATTATAAATGAATGTGCAAGAATTTTAAAACCTGGTGGATGGATGTTGCATCTTGATGTGTATCCATTTCAGAGGAATATTGTAGAACCTTTATATGATTTTCTAAAAGATTGGGAAGTTACTAATAATAATGAAGATTTCTCTGGTGTACTAAGAGAAATGGATTTACAAGGCATTTTTGAAGATGCAGGCTTTACTAAAGATACAATTCAATTCACTTCAGCTGAGGCTAATTCTGATGCTGATAACGGCTATACAGGAGATTTTTATCTTAAATTACCTGTGTATGTTGCTCAAGTTGCAGATTAAGCCATATGCCTAAGAAAGTTAAGTTACCAAGAGTCGCAAAAGGAAAAAATCTAGTGTATTTGGATGATAGTTCAATTGATAATATTTTGGCAATGGTGATGACTCTGACTCAAGAGATTTCTGTATTAACTGATAGACTTGATACTGTCGAGAATTTAATGGCTAACAAAGGTCAGATTAATAGAGATGATATCGATAGTTTTGAGCCCGATGATGAACTACAAGAGAAACGTACAGAGAGACGTAAAACACTACTCAAAAGGGTTCTATTACCAATTGAAAAGGCTTTGGACTCAAAATAGCTTATTAATCTGCGGGGTTTTTCCGACTCCTCCATCTTGCTTCAAATTCTTTTGTTGTATTGATAAAAGGATAATCTACATTTGGAATAGGGCATGCAAGTTGCTTGCATAAACTATCCCAGCCATCTTTGGGGTTAAAGGTAATTAATCTATCTGAATCAACCTCTTTTTTGCAACGAGCAATATTTTCATTATAAATTTTAATGCAATGTTTTTTATCATTCAGTTTTCCGTTGAATGTGCCATCAACAATGATTTCTTTTGCCATTAATATTCTTTTTCTAATTTCTTGATTTTTAGAATTTATTCCTTCATCCATGCTTTTGAAAATAGTATTTTTAGCACTTTCATACCAAGCCTCAGGTTCTCTTGTCGAGAGAATAATTTTTGCTTCAGGATAAGCTTCCATCAATTGAGGCCAAAAGGCAGCGACTGGCCAATCTACTGCTGCTTGATACCCATCAAAAATATCATCCCAGATAAACTCTCTCTTCCACGCTCTGAGCCATAATTCTGAATGTTCAGGTTTAGTGACTACTTCTGACATGTGATAACAATTTGTGTAACCAAGTATTTCTAAAGCTTTCTTTAATGAAAGAGATGCAGTTCTGCCAAAACTAGCTCCTATAATCTTAAGACTCATTATTGTTTCCACTTGATTCTATTTTCTTCTCTAGTATTAGTTTGAAGTTTTTTATATTGCCGTTACATTTGTCTAGTTCTTCAGATTCAATTAATAGTTCAAAACATTCTCCATCTTGTTTTAAAACACAAGGCAATTCTTTAATTAATTTTCTTGGAACATCCAATGGTACTTCATTGATATGGAGCAAAGAGTATTGATGATCTGATTCTAATTCCATCTCTTTCCATTCTTTTTTGATTCCTATGAGACTATGTGAAAGATCACAAAGACTGCAGCTTTGCTTCTCAAAAACTTTTTTATAGAAGTAATTTAACTCTCCCATCCATGTTGAATTTGCATTGTAGATACAAATAATTTCCATATTTAACTTATTGAATAAAATAATTTGGTTAAATTGATTAAATGTTAACATAATCATTCAAAAGATATGATTGCTTCCTAGATTCGGGATAAAAGATTGCTAAAAGAAGAAATACAATTAATTCATGAAGGGCCTTTTAGGTTGGTTTTTGTTTCCAGTGGTGGAGGCAGTAAGGCGATTTCTGATCTGTTAAAGGTTCCAGGTGCTAGTAAGACAATTCTTGAGTGCCATATTCCTTATTCTAGAGAGTCAATGGACGAGTATCTTAATTTTAAACCCAGCCATTACTGCGGACTACAAACAACGATTAATATGGCTGTAATGGCTTTTTCGAGAGCAAAAATGCTATCAACTGAAACCAAACCTAAGCATCTTCTTGGAGTAGCAGTTACAGCAACTTTATCTACTACATATGAAAAATTAGGCAGTCATAGATTTTTTATTTGTATTCATGGATATGAAGCAACCCATGTTTTTTCCTGCTATCTCACTAAAGGAAAAAGAACACGTGATCATGAGGAAGAGCTAGTATCAGAGTGTTTAGAATCCTTAATCGGGATCGCTAGTGGATTAGGCAACGAAGTGCCTTCATTAACACAACATACTGAGTATGAAAAGATATCAGCAAAAGATGAGTGGCATGCCCTTGAAAAAAAAGAAATCGAATATCTTGGTCAATGGGACGAATCTAAAAAACTAATTTTCCCTGGTACATTTAATCCATTACATGAAGGTCATAAAAAAATACAAAATATTGCGGAAGAAAAATTAAAAATACCAGTCACTTTCGAAATATCTATATCAAATGTTGAGAAAGCATTGTTGAGTTATTATGAAATTGATAAAACCATTAAACAGTTCACAGAAGATCAAAACTGGGTTATGACTAATGCTCCCACATTTTCACAGAAATCTGAAATATTTCACAATACTACATTTATTATAGGAATGGATACTCTGCTTCGTATTTTTGATCAGCGTTTTTATAAAGGAATTGATGATATGGAGAGAAGCCTAAATGCATTTATTACTAATAATTCTCAATTCCTAGTTTTTGGCAGAGAGGTTGAGGGCCATTTTATGACATTGAATGATATTCAGATACCAAAAAATCTTCAAAATCGATTTGATTTTGTTTTAGAAAATGATTTTAGAGTTGACCTCAGCTCAAGTGAAATTAAGAGAAAAGAAGAAGCTAACAAGATTCTGACATAGGTTATTTAGAGACCGTCAATAATTATAAAATCACGGGAAGATGAATTGTGAATATAGTTGATAGCCTTTTGGTACTCATTGGATTGATAGCATGATTTAGCATCAAGAATGCTATTAAATTCAACTACTACAGTTTTGACATGAGTTCCTTTTTCCTTCTGATAATGTTCTTCATTACCTTTGACTAGAAAATTTCCATTATATTTATTCACAGCTATGCCTGCATATCTAGCATAACTATCATAGTCCTCCATATCTTTATAAGTGCAACGCACAACAAAGTAAGCTGGCATATTTTATTAGCTCAAAAGAGTTTCAATTGAGCTCAATATATCTTTAGGTTTAGTTGCAGAAGCAAAGCGTTGTATGACTTCACCATTTTTATTGATCAAGAACTTTGTAAAGTTCCATTTGATTTTTTTTGTACCCAAAATACCTGGCTGCTCTTGAGTCAAATATTTATAAAGAGGGTCTGCTGTTTCTCCATTGACATCTATTTTACTAAATACTGGAAAAGTAGTTTTGAAGTTTACTGAACAGAAATTTTGAATTTCTTCATTGCTTCCAGGTTCTTGCCCACCAAACTGATTACAAGGAAAGCCTAAGACTGAAAAATTTTTATCGTGAAACTTTTCATGTAATTCATTCAATCCTTCATATTGAGGGGTGAATCCACATTTACTTGCAGTATTGACAATTAATAATACTTGTCCTTGATAATCAGATAGAGAAACGTCTTCTCCCAAATGATTTTTACATACAAAATTATAAATATTACTCATTAGATACTCCTTCATTAGTTGTGCCACTATGCGAGACAATCTCTTGATTTCTTTTCATCAAATCCCTCATTAAATTCTTTTTGATACCTTTTCTAGCGATTGGCTTTAATCGGGCAGGAACCATTCTTCTTGGATAGTAATTATTTTCTAAATTAGTATCAGCAATCTCCCAATAAGGATCCATGATAACTGTTTTGATTTTCCTCTCACTGCGTTTTAGCCACTTGACACTTTTTTGTTTTTTTCTCCATATTTCAGCAGGGATTTTGATGTATTCTTTTTCACCATTTTCATAATTAATCTCTAATGGTATTGGCATAATTAATCCTCCATTATTTTTGAATTCAATAATATAGTAATTTTGATTCTTAGATAACGCCTTTTGAAGTGCATTTTTTTTCCAATAGGGGTCACTATTGGTTTCATCTTTTAGATCTTCAAGTATTTCCTCATAATCTTCAAGTTGTTCAATACCAGGAGTAAATTCATCGTATTCATCATAAATATCAAGTAAATCAGGTCTTTCAATAACTTTTGTAATAATCCCTTCTTGTGTGTTTCTAATATCTGCTAATGCTTCGGGTTCTTTACTCCGGTCTTCCCTATCTTTTTCAGAATCTATTTTTGGATTAAGAGTATCCAATGTTCCCTTGGATATTTTTTCGATGGATATATCAACATGATTAGTGGAAAAAAACCATCCTTGCCAAAACCAATCAAGATCAACTCCAGAGGCTTCTTCCATTGTTCTGAAGAAGTCATAAGGGGTTGGTCTTTTGAATTTCCATCGGTTGGCATATTCTTTAAAGGCAAAATCAAAAAGCTCCCTCCCTAAAATTGTTTCTCTGAGAATATTCAGAGCTGTTGCAGGCTTACCATATGCATTGTTACCAAACTGAAGTAATGATTCTGAATTAGTCATTATAGGAACTTGATTGTTACTCAACATATAATTTGTAATCCATCTTGCTTCTCCTCTATCAGAGCGGTAATCAATATCCCACTCTTGTTCAGCAAGAAATTGTAGAAAAGTGTTTAATCCTTCATCCATCCATGTCCATTGTCTTTCATCTGAATTAACAATCATGGGAAAGTAGATGTGACCAATTTCATGAATGATAACTCCAATTAGAAATTCCTTTTCACTTCTCGAATAGGTTCTTATTCCATTTTCATCAGCCACAGTTCTAGGCCCATTGAATGTGATCATAGGATATTCCATTCCACCTACAGGCCCATTGACACTTTGTGCAGTTGGATATGGGTAATCAAAAGTATATTTTGAATAAATTTTCATGGTATGCATAACTACTTCTGTAGAGTATTTTGACCAGAGTGGTTCTCCTTCATTAGGATAGAAAGACATCGCCATAACTAAAGGGTTATCTTTTGAATTTTGTTTATAGCCTGCTGCATCCCATATGAACTTTCTTGATGAAGCCCAAGCAAAATCTCGTACATTATCAGCTTCAAATTGCCAGGTTTTCTTAGATTGAGATTTTTCTTTTTCTATTGCTAAAGCTTCTTCTGGACTAACTATAAAAATGGGAGTTACAGAATTTTCTGCTTGTTTTAGCCTTTTTCTACGTTCTTTGCTTAAAATCTTTTCAGAGTTTGTAAGAACTCCTGTTGAAGAAACAATATGATCAGAAGGTACTGTGATAGATACATCGTAATTACCAAATTCCAGAGTAAATTCTCCATTTCCAATGAATTCTTTATTATGCCAGCCTTCATAATCACTGAATGCAACTAACCTTGGATACCACTGTGCAATCAAAAATATGTCATTGCCATCTTCAAATGTTTCATAGCCATTTCTAGAACTTAGAGCATTGGTTTCACCAATATTAAAATCCCAGTCTATCTTGATAAGAATACTTTCATCCATCGTAAGCTTTTGATTTAAATCAACTCTTACCATGGTGCCAACAATTTTTGTATGTACTTCTGAACCGTTCACTTTAATACTAAGGTTTTGAATTCCACCCTCGAATTCATCCATAAAATTAGTATTTCTTAAGGTAGAGAAATTAATTTTATTATCGCTGGCTATAGTTCTTGTTTGATAGTCAATGGAATCTTTTTTGAAGATATTTTGATCAAGTTGGATCCAGATGTACTTTAAGTCTAAGGGAGAATTATTGGTATATTTAATAGTTTCGGATCCTTTCAATCTTCTTTCATCTTCAAAAAGTTCTATATCTATTTCATAATCTGCTTGTTGTTGCCAGTATTCATTAGTTGGTTCACCTGTAGCAGCTCTGTATTGATTTGGACCTGGAAATACTTCATCAAGTTGCCTAAACTTATCTTCAAATTTGCCTTTGCTTTGATCAATAGGGTGGGCATTTAGATTAGTCGTAAGACTAAATAAACATATTATCAATATCTTTTTCATAGCATTTAATTCCCAGTAATATTAAGATCAAAAATGATCTATAGACTAAGGATAAGTATTAAGAAATGCAAATCAAATCTAAGAAATATAGCTTTAGCTCTTGAGTTTTATAGTACTGTCTATTTTATTCATAAATCTATCCTATGCAAAAGTATTGCCCCTGACTAAGAGTCTTTTGTAAGAAGTTGTTATTAGCGTCAATGATGTTGAAAAAACTGCAGAATTTTATAAAAATTAAAATAATGCTTCTTGATATCTTGGTTTGAACCTGAGAAGATAATTCATGGTATCTTCAAAAGAACGGCTCTCCATTACAAAAGATTGGCTTCCTCGATATACTGGAATGGAAATTGATGAATTTGGTGACTATATTTTATTAACCAATTTCAGCGACTACGTGATACGTTTTTCTGAAATGTTCAATTGCGAAATTAAAGGTCTTAGAAGACCTATGCAAGCAGCTACAAATTCAGAGGGATTGAGTATTGTCAATTTTGGCATAGGCTCTCCTAATGCTGCAATTATTATGGACTTACTGACAGCTAGAGATCCTAAAGGTGTTCTGTTTCTAGGAAAGTGTGGTGGTTTAAAAGAATCCTCAGAAATTGGTAACTTAATATTACCCATTGCAGCTATTCGTGGAGAGGGAACAAGTGATGATTATTATCCTCCTGAAATCCCAGCCTTGCCATCCTTTAAATTACATAAGTTTGTGTCAGAGAAGGTCATTGAACAAAACCTTGAATACCGAACTGGTGTCATTTATACAACCAACAGAAGGGTATGGGAGCATGATAAAACGTTTAAAGATAGGCTGAGAGAAACCACTGCTATAGCCATTGATATGGAGACAGCTACAATATTTATTGTTGGGCATTATAATCAAATTGCTCGAGGAGCATTGCTCTTAGTATCAGATACACCAGTGACACCCGATGGCATCAAAACTGGAAAATCCGATCAAAAAGTGACTGAAAACTGGCTTCAAAAGCACTTGGATATTGGAATCAATGCTATGACAGAAATTGGAATGACAGGTGAAACCATTCGACACTTTAGGTACTAGTAAATTTTAGGATAAATTTATGAAATTAATTACTGCAATTATTAAGCCATATGCCTTGGAGCAAGTGAAAGAAAGTCTAATGCATATAGGGATTAAAGGGATCACTGTGACCGATGTTAAAGGCTATGGAAGACAAAAAGGACATACAGAATTATATAGAGGTGCAGAGTATCAAGTTGACTTGCTTCCAAAAATTAAAATAGAAGTAGCAGTGACAGATGAAATGACAGAGTCAGCGATAGAGACAATTGTTGATTCAGCTTCAACAGGCAATATTGGCGATGGAAAAATCTTTTTGACTAATCTGGAAGAAGTGATTCGAATCAGAACTGGTGAGAAAGGAAAAGATGCGATTTAGGGTTGATTTTCATCAAACTAACGTCTAAATATTATGAGTATGGACAAACTAAACCCATTTCATCTTGCTATACCAGTGGATGATTTAGAGGAAGCAAAATTCTTTTATCATGGACTTCTTGGAGCAAAGATAGGAAGATCTAGTGATACTTGGATTGACTTCAATTTCTTCGGTCACCAACTTGTTTGCCACCTAAATTCTAAGTCAACTGATGAGATATCTAATCAGGTTGATTTTAATGAAATTCCTGTGCCTCACTTTGGTATAGTCTTTGAATGGGATCAATTTCAGACTATTGTTTTGCAATTTAAACAGAAAAAAATTGACTTTATTATTAAGCCTACTATTCGTTTTAAGGGAGAAGTGGGAGAGCAAGCCATAGCATTTATAAGAGATCCTTCGGGTAATGCTATTGAATTCAAGTCTTTTCGTAATATGGATAATTTATTTAAAGCAGACTAATAATCTTGTACAGTTGTGGAAATCCACAGATAATAATAAACACAAATTAATTAGGAGTGATTCAATGCCTGAAAATATTTTCTTCAACGGCGATATCTTTGGAATAATCGATAATGGAATCCTAGCATTACTATCAGTATTTGGAATAGATATAGAGAAAAGACTCGGAGGAAAAGGAGTTTACGGTGCATTATTTGGAGCACTTATTGGTAATGCTATTAGTGATTTTGTAGCAGCTGTCATAGATCCATCGACACAAGATATTGCATTGGGTGTTTTTGCTGGATGTATGTATGTCACACTTTTTGTATATGTCTATGTTAGATTTATTAAAAAAGATAATCTATGAGACAGACTGCAATTGATAAATGGCATGATTGTATTAATAAAAAATTCGTCGACCCCGATGCCTTAGATAATAGTATTGCATTCTTTTCTCCTTTTGTTTTTAAGCCCATCTTAGGCATAGAGGAAGTGACTAAATATTTGAATGCTGCAAACATTGTTATTGCTAATGACCAATTTAAATATACAAAAGAGTTGGTAGGAGAAGGTACTGCTTTTTTATCTTTTGAAACAATAATAAACGATCACTACATCAATGGTGTTGATTTTTTAATATGGAATGAAGAACATAAATTGACTGAATTAAGAGTATTCATAAGGCCCTTTAAAGCGCTTACCACTGTAGGTCAAATGATGAGTAAATATCTTTAGTAATGATGACTGAGAAAAATTTGAAATTAGATCAGTATTGGAAAGCAAATCTTCGTTTAGTATTAAGACTATTATCAGTATGGTTCTTAGCTTCCTATGGGTGCGGTATTCTTTTTGTTGAATTTTTAGATCAATATACTTTTTTTGGTTTTAAATTGGGCTTTTGGTTTGCACAACAAGGCAGCATTTATATTTTTGTAATTTTAATTTTTGTTTATATAAACCAAATGAAAAAACTAGACGAAGCATTCAAAAACCAAAAAGAAGAAGAGAGCTAAATTGTCGGTTCAGTTATTAACTTATATTTTTGTAGGTATATCATTCGGAATATATTTGTATATAGCGATTCGTTCTCGAGCTAATTCCACCAGTGATTTTTATATCGCTGGAAAAGGTGTTCATCCTATTGCCAATGGCATGGCAACAGCTGCAGATTGGATGTCTGCCGCTTCTTTTATTTCAATGGCCGGTATTATTTCTTTTATGGGTAGAGATGGATCCGTCTATCTGATGGGGTGGACAGGCGGATATGTGTTGCTCGCACTTCTATTAGCTCCCTACTTAAGAAAATTTGGACAATTCACTGTCCCTGATTTTATAGGCACTCGTTATTATTCATCGTTTGCAAGAATTGTAGCCGTGATTTGTTTGATTGTTGTTTCCTTCACATATGTAGCAGGGCAAATGAGAGGGGTAGGCATAGTATTTTCACGTTTCTTGGAAGTTGACATTAATACAGGTGTTTTGATTGGAATGGGTATAGTTTTTTTCTATGCTGTTCTAGGGGGTATGAAAGGCATTACCTATACACAAGTCGCACAATATTGTGTGCTTATTTTTGCCTATCTAGTGCCAGCTGTTTTTATATCAATTTTAATTACAGGTAATCCAATACCCCAATTAGGTTTTGGAGATCAAGTGATAGATGATCCTCAGTATTTATTGAGTAAATTGGATGGTATCATGACCCAGCTTGGATTCGAACCCTACACTTCAGGGATTAAAAGCACTATTGATGTTTTCTGTATAACTGCTGCACTGATGCTGGGAACAGCAGGTTTACCTCATGTTATCGTAAGGTTTTTTACCGTACCAGATGTTGCAGCAGCAAGAAAATCAGCAGGATATGCTTTGATCTTTATTGCCATACTTTATACAACAGCCCCAGCAGTAGCTTCTTTTGCTCGTTTGAATTTATTTGAATCAACACATAATGTTTCATACGAGAATGCCCCCAAGTGGTTTAAAAATTGGGAAGATATAGGCTTGATTGCATGGAAAGATAAGAATAATGATGGAAAAATACAACATGCAAATGGGAATGCATTTGAGCCTGTCAAACCAAAATTTAATGAAAAGAAAGGAGTTTATGGGGAGCGATTAATCACTAATGCTGCAAGCAAAGACAATAATAATGAAGTCTATATAGATAGAGATATTATTGTGTTAGCTAATCCTGAAATTGCTCAGTTACCTCCATGGGTGATCGCTTTGGTAGCAGCTGGAGCACTAGCAGCAGCGTTATCAACAGCAGCAGGACTTCTCTTAGTGATATCCACAGCTGTTTCTCATGATCTTTTAAAGAAAACATTTGCAAAAAATCTCAGTGAAAAAAAAGAGCTTCTATTTGCAAGGCTCTCGATCCTTGTGGCAGTAATTATTGCAGGTCTTTTTGGTATTTACCCTCCAGCATTTGTGGCTCAAGTTGTAGCCTTTGCATTTGGGCTGGCAGCTGCAACATTATTTCCTGCTATATGTATGGGTATATTCTCAAAGAAAATCAATAAGCAAGGTGCAATTACTGGAATGTTAGTAGGTCTTATCTTTACTCTTAGTTATATAATTTATTTTAAATTTTTATTTCCGGAAATGAATTCTAGCGAGTATTGGTTTTTGGGAATTTCACCGGAAGGCATTGGTTTTATTGGGATGCTATTAAACTTGTTTATAAGTTTTTTGATTTCATTTTCTACAAAACCACCGCCCAATGAAATTATTGAAATGATCAATGAGATTAGGCAGCCTTAGGATAGAAAGCAACTAGAAAACATTTTTTCTAAACGCGATATTATTTATTTTCAAATGAGTTAATCTAAATTCTTTGGAGGGGCTAACAGTAATTTGGATGTTCTGTTGATGTAGTTTTTGTATTCTGAATCTGAACCCCATTTTTCCAGTGCGATCCTATCTAAGGTTGGGATACCACTAACTTTTGTAAGCAAAAAGTAAACAAAAACAGGTGAAATTAGAGTTGCTAGTTGCCACCCATTAAGAACTGGTAGTGCGAGAAGAGATAAACCAAACCAAAGTACAATTTCACCAAAATAATTTGGATGTTGAGACCATGACCAAAGACCTGTAGTAATAAAGCGACCTTGATTGTTTGGATCTTTTTTAAATTGTGTCTTTTGATTGTCAGCAATGATTTCAATAATAAAACCAAATAACCATAAAGAGATCCCTAGATATCCAAGGATACCCAATTCAATAGTCATATTTGAGCTTAATGCCGCAAGACCTGCTGCCATTGTGACTAAAACCCAAAGTCCTCCCAACGTCCAAGTCAGCAGAAACCAAGAGAACTTTGTTTTCATAACTGTAAAACGACTGTCTTGTCCGACAGTTTTAACACGCCAAAATAAAAATGAGCCTAGTCGAGCTGCCCATAGAATAATCATTGAGCAGATAATTAGATCCCTTAAATCCAGAGATGAATTTAGAAGAATCGCCAAAAATACTGTGGCAATGTAGGAAATAGAACCTGTTAAGTCAAAATAATGTTCAGTTTGAAATATATACGAAGGTATAAAAACTGCCCAATGCAAGACAAAACCAATGATGCCACATATAGCAAATAGCGGCAGACCATGAAAACTTAAACTACCTTGGCTACCAGCAAACAAAATTAATGCAGCGATGATTAATGAGATTGCAATACCCATAAGACTCTTGGATTGTGTCATGTTATTTCCTTTTTTTATTTTTTGAGTCGCTCATACCATTTAGATTTATCCTTGGGGACAAAATGATCAACAATATCTAATGCTTCATCAATAGACTCAGAAAAAATAAGTTCATCAGATGTTGATTGAGGTAAAAAACCCTCAGAAACTGCATGTTTAATAAAAGTTTTTAATGGGTCATAGTAGCCATCGATGTTGAGTAAAATTATTGGTTTGGATTGAATACCTAATTGATTCCAAGTGAGTGACTCAAAAAATTCTTCCCAAGTTCCAACACCTCCAGTGAGGCAAATTACCGCTTCAGATCTTTTTGCCATTTCGAGTTTTCGTTCGTGCATTGATTCAACAATAACAAGCTCTGTTAAACCTTTATGACCAACTTCAATATCATGGAGTTGCTCTGTTATCACGCCTGTTATATGTCCTTTATTTTTTACTGCAGCGTCTGCTAAAACTCCCATCAGGCCATTGCTACCTCCACCAAATACAATACGATATCCCTTTTTAACAATTGAAGTTGCGAGCGTTTTTGCTGTTTGGCTATATATTTCTCGCTCCCCAAAACTTGAACCTGCAAATATACATATTGTTTTTATCATAAGATGATTAAAGTTGTTCAATTTATATTAAGAAATAAGGAACTAAATAAATTCCTGCCAATGAGACAATAATAATAGCTATAAAATTTATAGCTATACCCGCTCTCATCATCTGAGGTACTTTGATTAACTCAGATCCAAAAACAATTGCATTAGGTGGGGTGGCAACAGGCAACATGAATGCACAACTTGCCGCTATGGCAATCGATGCAGTGAGCAGTAATGGATTGAATCCAAATTGTGTTGCAATGATTGCTACGATGGGTAAAAAAGTTGCTGTAGTTGCTAGATTTGAAGTTAATTCAGTCAAAAAGATAATCAAGGTTGTAAACAGGAGTACCAGCAAGAAAATACTTAGTCCTGTTGGCATTGAGCCTCCAATCCATGCGGCCAATCCTGAACTTTGTGCAGCAGCAGCTAAGGATAATCCACCACCAAATAGTAATAAAACTCCCCAAGGAACACCTGCTTCAGCATCTTTCCACTCGAGTAGATTATTGTCATTAGAACTTCCACTTGGGGTTAAAAATAAAATTAAACCGCATAACATTGCAATGCCTGGATCGCTAAGCCCTTCAAGACCTGGAATGTTATTGATTGAGGATCTAGAAATCCAGAGTAAGGCAGTAAAAATAAATATAAAAAACACTCTTTTTTCAGAAGTTGTTATTTTTCCAAGGTTATTTCTCATAGTGATAATCGTTTCTTGGGTTTGTGTAGAGGTTTCAAAATTAACAGGAAAACTAAATCGAGTAAGACTTAACCAGGTTAGTGGAAGAAGTAACATACTGACCGGTAAACCTACTTTCATCCAATCCAAAAAGGAGATGGAGACATCGTATTGTTCTTCCATAAAACCATTAAGAGCCATATTGGGTGCAGTTCCTATGAGAGTAGCAATACCCCCTATGTTTGCTGCATAAGCTATACCTAATAGTAGAGCTACTTGGAAATTTATTTTATCTGCAGGACTTAATTCGTCCATTGATTCATTGATAACAGTTATAATTGCTAAACCAATAGGTAGAAGCATAATTGTGGTTGATGTATTCATAATCCACATACTCAGAATACAAGAACTTAACATGAAACCACCAATGATGGATTTACCTCTGGTGCCTGTGAATTTAAGAACTGTTAATGCCATTCGTTTATGCAAGTTACATTTTTGTATTGCAATGGATAAGAAAAATCCACCCAGGAATAGAAAAATATTTTTATTAGCATAAGGTGCAGCAGTCGCTTCAATGCTAGAAACGCCAAGTAATGGAAAAAATACCAGGGGGATTAATGCAGTTATAGCAATGGGCACTGCTTCTGTTGCCCACCAAACAGCCATCCAAACAAATACAGCTGCTGCTTTTTTACCTTCTTCTGGAAGTGATTCAATATCAGGGAGTATGAGAATTATAATTGCTGAAATTAATCCAACTAAAAATCCAACTTTTGATTTTTTATTATTTGACATCAATACTTATGCTATAAGAAAATTCGTTTTAGGATACTATATCTTTTATTTGAATTCTGATAAGAATTCCATGAATTTTTTTGTCGCTATAGCTAAGGGTTTTTCTTTTAAAAACATTAAATCAATCTTAAATTCAAGTTTGGGTATCAATGGTTTAATGATTAATCCACTAAATTGGCTTAAGTTAGCAGTGAATTCATCGAGTATAGTAAAGCCATACCCATTCTTAACCATTGCTCCAGCCATCTGATAATTATCTGAAGTAATAGTGGATATGATATTGATATTATTTCGTTCAATATATTGATCGAGCTTCTTGCCTAATGGACTTTTAGAGCTGAGTTTTATAAATGGTAATGGTTTAGAGTTTTTCACATGATTATTTCTAGATTCAAGCATGACAAATTTACCTTTTTTTAAATGCAATAAACCAATTTCTTCATCTTCTTTTTGGTCTTGAGCTATAGCTATATCCAAAGAAGTATCTTTAATTTTATTTTTTAGATCAGCGTAATGAAGAGTTGAGATTTCGAAGCTCACATTCGGGTTATTTTGTTTAAACTCTGCAATAGCTCTAGGTAAAAAATCAATACCTAGTGATGGGGTGCAAGAGACCCTGAGTCTATCAGTAGGAAATTCAGTCAGACTTTCTGATATCTGATTGATATCTTGTAATACATCTGCCATAACAGCAGTGTGTTTAAAAAGAATATTCGCTTCAGGAGTGGGAACTAATTTCATGCGAATTCTTTCAAATAGAGGAAACCCAAGTTGTTGCTCTGCATGAGCCAAAACTTTACTCACAGAGGGCTGAGATACATTTAAGAGCTTGGCAGCAGATGTTACTGAACCAGTTTTATAGATGCTATTAAAAACTTCAATATGTCTTGTTCTCATTGTATCCCATAGATAGAATTTATATTTAAATATAACATAAAGTTATACCTTATCAATAAAGAAGAATAGTTTGTGACAACTAGATTTCTGGGTTGTGTGATATATTGAATTATTTATAAAATTACATAGGGGGAAATATGTATAAATCATATTCAAAAATATGGACTATAACAGTATTATTTTTATTCACAGTACAGGGTGTTCTAGCCCAAGAAGATTCATCTCAAGAAGTTGAAGAAATAACTGTCACAGGTACACAAATTAAAGGTGCAAAGATTTCTGGAGCTCTTCCTGTTTCTGTTATTAGTATAGAAGATATTGAAGGTTTGGGCGTAGATTCTGGTGAGGAGTTGCTAGAGAATATTGCTGAAAATGGAATGAACCTTTTTAATGAAGCTGAGAATGCATCAGGCGGTGTTAATTCAGCTCGTGGTGATATGGGTGCCTATAATTTAAGAAATATGGGTACTGGTAATACATTAACCCTCCTTAATGGAAGAAGGCTAGTCAACTCTCCTGGCTATCAAACTGAATTAATTGGTGGTGACTATGTTCCTGCTATGACTGTTAATTCAAATTTAGTGCCTGTTTGGGGCATTGATAGAATGGAAATTCTTCGTGATGGTGCTTCTGCTATTTATGGTGCAGATGCTGTCGCTGGTGTTGTTAATAATGTACTGCAAAAAGATTATGAAGGATTTCAGTTCAGAACTAAATTTGGATGGTTTGATAATTTTGATGCTGAAGATAAAACATTTACAGCTAAATTTGGTAAAAACTTTAATGGTGGAGCAACCAATATTAGTATTTTCTTTGATCACTATGATCGAGAACCGATCAGTGCGCAAGAAGATCCAAGATGGGGTAATTCTGATCACAGACAATGGACGACATGTGATTTAGCTGATGGTGTTGACCCAGAAGGAAGATGTCTTCCCGCAGGGTCTCCATGGGCAAATTCAACTAGCTTTAGAAACACAAGTGCTAATAACAACTATGGCCAGTTTGATATGGTTACATCCAGTGAACATGGTAGTAGCAATCCTTATAACCATGTCTTTACAGATTCTAACGGCGAGTTTGAAGTATTTCCTTTGGGGGATTCTCGATGTAGTAATAGATCCAGCCAGGGTGGTGAAGTATTTGATACAGGATATGGTACATGTATAGCTCAAGATGGTAATGGCACAGAACGATACAATCTTTGGGGATTTACTGATGCAAGATCTGATTTACAAAGAAACAATGTCTTTGTCTATATCAATCATGATTTAGGGAATGGAATAGAATCCTTTACAGAAGCAAGTTTTTATACATCCGATTATAAAATTACTAGACATCCTTCGGCTCCTTTCTCATCAGTAAAGCATAGAGTTGGACCTGATAATTATTGGCTTAATCAAATGAAACTAGCAGATGGGACAGCACATTTTGCTGGAAAACAACTTTACGTAGACAACTACCGATTTGCAGAAAAAATGAGAAGGGTTGAAGTTGAGAAAAAAACTTATCGATTATTACAAGGATTTAGAGGTAGTTTTGATGAATGGGATTGGGAAGGAGCTTTACTTATTTCGAAAGCAACTAGTGATGATATTACAAAAGATAGAATCTCAAATACTCTCTTGAAAGAAGCACTGTGGGACTCAACTGCAGCTGCCTATAATCCTTTTTCTGCTGGTGTTGACTCAAACATTGAAAGACTTCTTATCGACGTCTATAGAAAAGGTGAAAGTGAACTAAATATGCTTGACTTTAAAGTAGCTAACAATGAAGTATTTGAAATGCCAGCAGGTCCAATTGGGATGATGTTTGGTTTTGAATACAGGCATGAAACCGTTGTTGATGATCGTGACCCAAGATTAGACGGCACAATCAATTATATTGATTATGAGAGTGATACGTATCCAGAAGTTTCGGATGTTGTAAATTCAAGTCCAACCGGCGATGTTTACGGTAAACGTGATGTGATGTCTTTGTTTACAGAAGCTCAGATTCCTCTTGCTGAGAATGTGAATGCCCAAGTAGCAATGCGTTATGAAGATTTATCCGATGTGGATAGAGCACTTGTTGGCAAAATTGCAATAGGTTGGGAAATTACCGATGGTATTTTATTTAGAGCCTCAGCTTCTACAGCTTTTAGAGCACCTAATATTATTCAGATCAATGAAAAGATTGTTGTTAGATCTGGCACGCGGAATGATTATGCTATGTATCGAGTAGAGCAGTTGAATGGTTTGGATAAAGATGACCTTAATTCAAGACTCTCTATGCAAAGACAAGCAACAGGAGCCAGCAACCTGGTTTCTGAAGAATCTGATAATACCTCTATTGGTTTTGTTTTCTCTCCTCCACAAGTGGATGATTTAACCATCACAGCTGATTATTGGTCTATAGAAAAAGAAAATACCATTGGTCTCTTTGGTAGAGATAATCATACTGTTCAAGACATGGCTCTTCGTTTTGCTAATGGTACTAATAACTGTGATAGTTTCGTTGGTAATCCAGCCGTTGTAAGAGACGATCCAGATCCTGATGAAGCGGATTATTTTGCAACAGCAGGAGTCTGTCCTTTTGGAAATGTAAAACACGTTGAGGATAATTATCTGAACTTAGCAACTAGGACGATTGAGGGCTTTGATGTTGGAGTTTATTACAATGTTGATACAAGTTTTGGTGATATTGGAATTCGCTATATTGGAAGCTTTATAGATACATTTGAACAAGTTCCAGGAGGAGCTTTCCAAGATTTAGCTCAAAAACAAGCAGCAGGCGAGATACCAGCTGATATTCCACTCAGTGGTTTTGGTGATTTACTTCTAATGGATGGCAATTATGATAATAAACACTCTATAAGAGTTTCTTGGAGAAAAGGTCCTTATGGAGCTACATTGACTGCTCTTCGTAAAGGTGAATTTTATCAAAATAGCTTAACTCAAAGTGATGGAACTAGATTTATTATTGACTCAATGACAACTATGGATTTGAATCTTAGTTATCGCTTTGATATTTCTGATTATAATTCAAGGCTTACTCTAGCAGTTAAAAACTTAGCTGATGAGAGAGCACCATTAGCTGATCGTTATTATGGGTATTTTGCGGATGCTCATCAAGACTTAGGTAGAAATTACTATCTTGATTTTAGAGTCAGCTTCTAAGAAGTTCATGACAGATAAAAAGGGAGCTACGGCTCCCTTTTTTGTAAAAGTAGCCAATTGATTGTTTATTCAAAGCTAATTATGATTTAGCTGCTTATAAAAGCTACACTAAATAATAAAATTTTAACTTAAGAGAAATGCTCAAATATCTATTAATCTTTTTTATACCTTTTAATGCTTTTAGCCAACAAAGTTATATAGATTATCAGTCTCCCTATCATCCCACTATTAATAGTAGAGGGATGATAGCATCTCAAAATATTGAGTCTTCCAATATAGGATTGGACATACTTAATAAGGGTGGAAATGCAGTTGATGCCGCTGTCGCTATTGGTTTTTCTTTAAACATTACCCTACCAAGAGCAGGAGCTCTGGGAGGAGGAGGCTTTATGCTTGTCTATATTAAAGACAGAGATGAGCTATTTGCTATTGACTATAGGAGTCAATCTTCCTTGAATGCAGATCTTCAAACTATATTCCAAGTTGATTTACCAAATGATTATGAAAGTGCAAATTTTAATACAGTTAAATATGGGTATAAGGCGTCAAATATACCAGGAACAGTTTCAGGTTTACTGAAAGCTCACAAAGAGTTTGGCAAACTAAGTCTCACGGAGGTTCTAGAGCCTGTTATCAAACAAGCGAGAGAAGGCATTGTGGTTTCTTATGACTTAGAGAAAGCGATTGATAGTACTCCCCAATTATTTAATGATCCCGAATCCAAGAGTATATATTTTCTAAATAATGAGCCACTAAAAGAAGGCTCAATTATGAAAAGACCCGATTTAGCTAAAACAATCCAATCAATTTCTGATAATGGTTTGGATGGCTTCTATAAAGGTTCAATAGCACAAAAATTTGTCGAGGCAATGAACTCGAATAACGGATTTATAGACGCCAATGATATGAAAGCTTATGAAGCCAGATTTACTGATCCAATTGGTATCAACTATAGAGGTAATAAAGTTTTTACGCATGGGCCGCCATCAGGTGGAGGCGTAGTTTTACTCACAGCATTGAGTTTGTTGGAAGCTTATGATTTAAAAAAGTACAAAAGTAAATCCACTAAAACTTATCACTTATTGGCTGAAGTCTTAAGAAGGGGTCATAATAATCGATCGCATCAGATTGGAGATCCTTCCTTTTATAATGTTCCTATCAAAAAGATACTTTCAAAACAGAGAATCAAAGAATTATTTAATGGAATGAGTCTTAATAAAGCCAGCCCAGCATCAAAGGTGAAGCCTCTAAGAGTCATTGAGGAAAGCAAAGATACAACGCATTATTCCATTATCGATGAGGATGGCAATGCGGTTTCAAATACCTATACATTAGGTTATTCATTTGGATCGGGAGTGACTATTCCTGGGACTGGAATTTTAATGAATAATCAAATGAATAATTTTGCTTATCGTTATGGGGATAAAAAAATTGAGGGAAGAGCAGCCAGTCCAGGAAATCAATTTAAACCCGGTAAAAGGCCTATGAGTACCATGGCCCCAACGATGATTTTCGATAAACAAGATCAGTTAACATTAATTACAGGATCGCCAGGTGGTTCATTTATTCCAGATGCTATTCTGAGAATGGTGACTGGAATATTGGATTTTAACTTGAATATTGGAGAAGCAACAATGCTTCCTAGGTTACATAAGGATTGGCCTTATTCTGAATTAGAATATGAGTCGACTATTAGCTCAGATATTCTTAAAAATCTTAAAAAAATGGGTCATGATATTAAAGCTTCAAAAACAATGGGTAGCACACAAAGTATTCATATAAGAAATAATATAAACTATGGATTCTCTGATCTTAGAAGACCCAATGCAGGCGTGACTAAGCAACAATGAGTAGTTCAATAAATTAAGTGGTAAAAATATGATACAAATGAAAGTAATCTACTGGCTAATTTTAATATCTACTTTCATAGGTATTTACTATCTAGGTGCAAAAACAAACTTAAAACTCTGGGGCAGAGTTATTATTGCACTAGTTTTGGGCATCATTATCGGATTTATATTTGGCGATCTTGCTGAAACTTCAAAATGGATAGGTGATGTGTTTGTAAGACTCATCAGAATGTTAGTAGTACCATTAATATTCACTTCTTTAGTTTCAGGAGTAGTGGCAATGGGTGATCCTAAAAAATTAGGATCCATTGGAATTAAATCAATCAGTCTTTATTTAGTGACTACCTTATTTGCTATTATTATTGGCTTAATACTTGGAACAATGTTTAAGCCTGGAGACGGCATAGATCTGAGTGGTGTGGATCCGTTTACATCGGGCGTTGCTTCAATGAGTGTTGCTGAAAGATTGTTTGGCATTATACCGATGAACCCTTTTGCATCTTTGGCTAATGGAGAAGTTTTGCCAATTATCTTCTTCTCAATTCTTCTTGGAATTGGAATTATTATGGGCGGTGAGAAAACTAAACCAATAGGTAATTTTTTCTCAGCAGCAGCAGAAGCGGTCTTGAAGGTTGCTCATATGGTTATGCAAGTGGCTCCCTATGGCGTTTTATCTTTGGTTGCATGGGTTTCAGGAACCATGGGCTTAGCAGCGTTACAGAATTTACTCGTTCTTACACTGATTCTCTATTTTGGTTGTTTGTTTCATATGGTTTTTGTCTATGGCAGTTTGATTAGAATCTTTGCCAAGCTGCCATTAAAGAATTTCTTTAGAGGGATACTCGATGCACAAGCCGTCGCTTATTCAACGTCCTCTAGTTCAGCAACTTTGCCGGTGACATTGCAATGCGTGCAAGAGAATCTGGGTGTGAAGAAAACTGTTGCTTCATCTGTTTTGCCATTGGGTGCAACAATTAATATGGATGGAACAGCTCTTTATTTAGGTATAGTTGCATTATTCGCAGCACAAATATTTGGAATTGATTTAACTTTTACAGACTACTTGCTCATTGCTATGACAGCTACATTAACTTCAATTGGTACCGCAGGAATCCCTTCAGCCTCATTATTTCTTTTGGCTACAGTTTTATCTGTTATTGGTGTTAGTGATAATCAAACGGCTTTAATTGTAGGCTTTGTTTTGCCCTTTGATAGAATTTTAGACATGGCAAGAACTGCTGTTAATATCACAGGAGATGCAACTGTCTCAGTTCTTGTAGCTAAGTCTGAGAATGAAATAGATGAAGATGTTTTTCGTAAAAATGCTGTAATATAAAAATCTTAAATTTCATATATGAGAAAAACCAAAATAATTGCCACCTTAGGTCCTGCAACAGATGATCCTAAAATACTAACCAAGCTTCTTCAACGAGTTGATGTTGTTAGAATAAATCTTGCTCATGGATCATGGGGCGCTAAGGATAAAGCCAGTCACCAAAAAAAAATTAGGATGGTTCGAAAGATCTCTAAAAAGATCAAAAAACCCATTGCTATTTTGGTAGACCTTAAAGGAAATAAAATACGAATTGGCAACTTCAAAAATGAAGCCATAGAACTTAAAAAAAATAGTTTGATCACAATTCGTTTTACCGAAGAAGAAATAAGTCGACATGACAAAGAGATTGTAGTCAATGCAGATTATGTTTTTGATAATGTAGCAGTGAAAGATACTATCCTGCTTGATGATGGCTTGATAAAACTTGAGGTAAAGAAAATACAATCCAAGAAAAGACAATTGACTTGTAAAGTCCATGAAGGAGGTTTACTTCTAAGAGGAAAGGGATTGGAAGTCAGCAATAAAATCATTAATCAACCAGGATTGAATGAGGGGGATAAAAAGGACTTAAAAAGATTAGCTAAACTAGATATTGATTGGGTTGCGTTATCATTTGTCAATCAAGCAAGCGATGTTAATCAAGCTAGAGAAGTATTATCTGGGCTTAATAGTAACACTAAACTTATTGCTAAGATTGAAAGAGTAGCTGCTATTAATCAACTGTATTGGATTATAAAAGCCAGTGATGGAATCATGGTTGCTAGAGGTGATTTAGCATTGGAATGTGGACCTGGAGAATTAACTGGCCTTCAAAAAAATATTATTAAGCAGACTGTACAAGGAAATAAAATTGTTATTACAGCCACTCAAATGATGGAGTCAATGATACATAATCCAACTCCAACTAGAGCTGAAATGACAGATGTTTCTAATGCGGTTTTGGATGGAACGGATGCGGTTATGCTCTCTGCTGAAACAGCAATTGGAAAATATCCAATAGAAACAGTTGAGTCAATGTCAGAGGTTTGTTCAGGTGCAGAGCTTTATGAAGAATCTATCAGCAAGAGTGATACATTTAAATTTTCAGAGTTACAGCGAGTTGATGAAGCCATTGCTGTAAGCTCGATCAGTATTGCAAGGAATATGAATATCAAAGCAATTGTTGCCCTGACTGAGTCAGGCTCCACAGCATTGATGATGTCACGTATTAGATCTGGTATTCCAATCTATGCTTTTACAAGAAATGAACCCACGCAAAGAAGAGTAGGCCTTTATCGGGGTGTAATTTCTTACTCTTATAAATTTCAAGCAACTAATTTCTCAGAGGTTTTATCTGAAGTTTCAAATGAACTTCTTAACTCTGAAATATTCAGTAAGGGAGACTTAATCATCATAACATCGGGCTCTCCTTTAAAAGTTGAAGGTTTCACTAATAGTCTTAGGATTGTTGAAATTTAATAACTCATACAAATCACTTCCAGTACCGATAATATAAGTCTACAATCATTTTTTAATCTTAAACTTTAACCATTATGGAAAATCTGAAAGTAGGAATTAGTGGATTAGCAACGTACGTGCCACCATATCGAGTTGATCTTGAGCAATGGTGTCAATGGTCTGATAATTCATGGGATAAAATAAAAAATATCGTTGGTTCTGGTTTCAGAGTTTTAGGACCTAACCAAACAATATATTCAATGGCGGCAAACGCAGTTCTTGATCTTATATTATCTCATGAGGTTAGCCCCTCAGAAATAGGATATTTAGCACTAGGTACTGAGTCAAGTACTGATAATTCTGCAGGATCTATCATTATCAAGGGTATGGTTAATGAAGAATTAAGAAATAGAAAAATGGATACCATTTCAACTCGATGTGAGGTCCCAGAGTTCAAACAAGCATGCTTATCAGGTATTTATGCTATGAAGAGTGCTGTTCGCTTTATTAAAACAGATGCACCTACTTTGAAAGCAATTGTTGTTTGTTCCGACATTGCTCTTTATCAAATAGGAGCTAGTGGAGAACCCACTCAGGGAGCAGGGGCAATTGCTACTCTTATTGAAAAAGATCCAAAAATTGCTGAAGTTAGAACAGAAATCTCAGGTACATCATCTGATTATCGTTTATTGGATTTTAGAAAGCCAATACAGTATAGGGCTAAACAATCAAACGACCACTCTGATTTTGATATTGATTTACCAATATTTAATGGTAAATATTCTTCATCTTGTTATATAGATGAAACCATTGCAGCAATTGATGACATGGTAGAAAAAAGAAAAATAGATTCAGCTGAATATCTTAGGAATATTAGTGCTGTATTTCTTCATAGACCATTTCATAAAATGCCTATCACTGCTTTTTCAATCGTTTATTTGCATGCCTTAGCGCATGGCAACAAAGATGATAAAAAGGAATTAGAGGGTTATGCACTAGTCTCCAATGTAAATTATGAAGAGCTCATTGGTGAATTAATTAATAGGGTAAATGTCTCAGAATTTGCTCATAATGATGTTAATTCGGATTTTCTTCCTCTATCTAATAGGGTAATTAAGACAATCAAAGAGAATGATCAATTCCAAAATAATGTTTTAGCTAAGATAGAATTTGGGAGTTCACTAACAATGGAAATGGGTAATATTTATTCAGGTTCTGTGTTTGGATGGCTTGCTGCAGGAATAGAGGATGCAATAAATAAAGACATTGATTGGTCAAATAAAGAGGTTCTATTATTTGGCTATGGCAGTGGCGATGCAGCAGAAGTGATACCACTTATTTTTACAAACGATTGGAAAGAAGCATCAACTAAAACTAGTTTTTCTAATGCATTTAAAGATCAATACAATTTAAGTCATCAGCAATATCTTACTTTAAGAACAGAAAAAACAACTAATGGAATTGATTTTAAGTTAAAAAATCAATTCATTGTTAAAAGAATAGGAACAGAAGAAAGGGATGATTTTCAGGATGCTGGAATAGAGTATTACGAATACTTAAATTAGTATCTATTGCAAATTGTTTTCAATCGAGGAATCTTCAGAAGCATAATGACTTCTTAATGTTTTTATCATCGATATTACAAAGATGGGTGATAGGAATAGAAGAGGAGGAGACATCAATAAAATAAGATCCATTGCTGTTCTATTGCTTCCTATAAGAAAAAGGCAAGCTGGGAGGATAGCAAGAACTAAAGCCCAAAAGAGTCTCATATTCTTACTAGGTTCATAGGCTTCACTAGCAGTACTTTTTACATGATAAGAAAGAATATAAGAAACTGAATCATAAGACGTTACTATAAAAATAATAACGATCAAACAGTAAGCTAAAACAAAAAATTCTCCAAAAGGCAGTTGCATCAGTATGGACGTAGCTGCAATTTGATGACCGTCATTAGCTAAAATCTCAGACACCATGAGTTGATTATTAAGCTCTAAGTTAATCGCATAATTTCCTATAATGGAGAAAAAGATAAAGCAACCAAAGCTACCAATGATCAGCATACCCATTATCAATTCTCTCAAGGTTCTCCCTTTGGAAATTCTAGCAACAAATAACCCTACTTGTGGACCCAAAGCAAGCCACCATGCCCAATAAAAAATAGTCCAATCGTCTGCAAAATCAGACCTCTCAGTTATACCCAAAGTATTCATTCCAAAGTAGTTTGTAAAAAGTGATTTAATTGCTTCAATAGATAAAACAATGATTTCTTGAAAAGGTCCCAGTACTAGAATTAATAATAGAAATGTTAATGCTAGTAGAACATTAAAATTGCTCAAAATCTTAATGCCTTTGTTTATTCCTCTATAGACACTTGCACCAAATAGTAATGTACATAACGAAAGCATACTTAAATCAAGAATGAGTCCATGATTGATTTTAAACACTTCTGATAAGCCAGCTCCAATAATAGGAACATACATACCTATCGTTCCTCCTGATGCACCGATTAAAATAATTACAAAAATAAAATCAACCAATCGTCCAATAAACGAGTTCTCTATAGCGCTATTTTGATTCGTTCTAAGGCCTGAACTTAATCGTAATGATCCAAGATTATAATGGTAAAAGGGTATAGCTATAGCTATAGCTGGAAGACAATAAAGTGCCCAGCCCGTAAACCCCCAATGGAACATGCCATAGGCTGACGCAAGGTGATAAGCTCCTTCTGAGAATGGCTCAATATCAAAAGGTGGACGCTTAACGTAATAAGCCCATTCAACTCCTGACCAATAGAGTATTCCACCTCCAATACCTGAGCAAAATAACATACTTGACCAGCTAAAATTAGAAAACTCAGGAGTGCTGTTATCTCCACCCAGCTTATATTTTCCATATTTTGAAGCGGATAAAAAAATAAGAAACAATAAAGTCAGGATACCCAAGATCATATAAGAGGATCCAAAAATATCCACAGTTCTTTGATAAGTTGTGGAGATGAAAATTTGTGCTTTATTCGGATCTATTACTATAGGGATTGTGATGCATAATATTGCCAATATAACACTGACAATGGTGTAGTTATCTGATTTATTATTTTTCAATTGATTCCTTCATTTCATCTATATTTTTGAATTGATCTTTTGATAGGTTACCAGTGATATAGAAATCAATCGCTATGATAAAAATAAAAAGAAATAAGAAAATCATCAAACTTATAATTGTTTCTTTCATTTTAATCCCTTGTTGTGTATCTAAAAATTAGGTAATAAGTAAATAATTAATAGTATTTATCAATCTTTCTATTATATTACTAAGTAGTTAAAATTTATTAAATATTATTTATGACTGAGCCTAAGAACATTGATAGATCAAACGGTGCCCTTCCTCAAAAAGAAAAGGGTTCACTTCAGCCAATTATGCCCCAATCCATTGAAGAACAGAGGCGATTGCAACTTGAGAGGTTAGCAGCTGGTTTTCGCTTATTTGCATTGTATGGTTTTGATGAAGGATTAGCGGGACATATAACATTGAGAGATCCAGAGTTTAATGATCATTTCTGGGTTAATCCATTGGGCATGAATTTTAGTCAAATCTCAGTTTCTGATTTATTGTTAGTCAGAGAAGATGGTCAAATTATTCAGGGTACACGCCCAATTAATCCTGCTGCATTTGCAATACACTCGTCCATTCATAAGGCAAGACCGGATGTTAATTCAGCAGCACATGCTCACTCTATCTACGGAAGAACATTTTCTAGTTTAGGTAAGTTGCTGGACCCTATTACCCAAGATGCAGCACTTTTTTTTCAAGAACAGGCGATCTATGACAGTTACGGTGGAGTTGCTTTTGATATAGAAGAAGGTTTAGCAATCGCGGAAGCATTAGGGGAAAAAAGGACTGCAATTTTACAAAATCATGGGTTATTGACTACTGGTGCAAGTGTGGATATAGCTTTATGGTTATTTATAGCTATGGATAAGTGTTGTCAAAGTCAATTGTTAGCTGACTCAGCAGGATCTCCTATTATTATCTCAGATGAAATTGCGCTTCAAGCTAAGGCCCAAGCGGGAACTGATATGATTCTTTGGGCTAGCTTTCAACCACTTTATGATCTAATTTATGAACTGGAACCTGATTTCCTTAAGTGAGAAATGATGAAAAAAACCTTAGAAAAACAAAAAAATAATATACTTAACGATACACTACCGAGTTTAAAAACACGAATTGATCGACTTGATCGATTGATTGAGATGTTATTAGAATTCCAGGAAAAAATTCCAGAAGTGTTATCCAATGATTTTGGACACCGATCACCAGTGATGTCCAAGTTCGCAGATGTTGCTGCAGTTTTTGATTCTATTCACTATACAAAGAGTAATCTTAAGAAATGGATGAAGCCTGAGTCTCGAAATGCTTCGTTTCCTTTTAATGTTTTATTAGCAAAAGCCTATGTTCAGTATCAACCTGTTGGTTGCGTTGGTATTATTAGCCCTTGGAATTATCCATTTAGTTTAACTTATGCACCGCTCGCTGTGATTCTTGCAGCTGGTAATCGAGCAATGATTAAACCATCAGAATACACACCTCAATCTTCCCAATTGATGAAAACAATGATTGAGAAATACTTTGATGAGGATGAAGTCGCTGTATTCCCTGGCGGCCCTGAAGTCGGGGAAGAATTTACCAGTTTACCGTTTGATCATCTCTTGTTTACTGGATCAACATCAGTGGCTAAAAAAGTTATGGAAGCTGCTTCTAAAAATTTAGTACCAGTCACTCTAGAATTGGGAGGAAAATCACCTGTAATTGTAGGTGATACAGCTGATATGACTGTGGTTTCTGACAGAGTATGGAATGGTAAATTGATGAACTGTGGACAAACTTGTATTGCACCTGACTATTTATTTATTCCTGAAAGAAAGAAGGAGGCTTGGATTGAAGCTTCACAAAAATCAATCACTGCGATGTTTCCATCTGTTTATTCCAATGACGATTATTCATCAATTATTAATGAAAAACATTTTAGTCGTTTGCAATCATATCTAGATGATGCAAAAGAGAAAGGAGCTAGAATCATAGAGATTAATCCAGCTAAAGAAAATAGTGACAAAAGAAATTATCATAAAATGATGCCTACTCTTGTACTGGGTGCAACAGATGAAATGTTAATAATGAAAGAGGAAATATTTGGACCGATTCTTCCTGTTAAAACCTACAGACAAGTCAATGAAGCCATTGATTATATTAATAATAAAGATCGACCTTTAGGAATGTATTATTTTGGTAATGATGCATCTGAAGAAAGTAGCGTCATTAATAAAACAGTGTCTGGCGGTGTCTGTTTGAATGATGTTATTTTTCATTATGTACAAGAAGATCTGCCTTTCGGCGGAATTGGTCCCAGTGGCATGGGACGTTACCATGGCATTGAAGGATTCAAGACTTTTAGTAATCCAAGGGGGATTTACAAGCAAACTCCATTTAACACTATTTTAAAGTTAATGCGTCCACCGTACGGTAAATTATTTGATGGTTTAATTTCTTCAAGAATTAAAAAATAAACAATGAACAATAAAGAGCATGCTCTGACTCAAAAGTTAGATGAATTAGGCGTTGATAAAATAAAGAGACATATTTTTCTTTGCGCTGATCAGACAGAAGCAAATTGTTCTCCATATAAAAAGACAATGGAGTCGTGGGATTTTTTAAAGCAGCGTTTGAGTGAACTTAATCTTGATACTAAAGGAGGTATCTTTCGCTCTAAGGTTAACTGCCTAAGAATTTGTTCGCATGGCCCTATTGCGGTTGTTTATCCTGAGGGTGTTTGGTATAAAAAATGCACTCCTGTAGTCTTAGAAAAAATTATACAAGAGCATTTAATTTCAGGTCAACCAGTCGAAGAATTTATTATTTCAAAGCCGAATTAAGTGTTTCCAGGTAATAGGTTTCTTTTGCTCTTTGAATTAAATAAGCGTGTACATCTTTTGCATCCTGTTCGGAGATTTTATCAGCAAAACTGACCATACCTTTGTTTGTATATAGACCACCTAGAGTGATTGCTAAAAAATTATCATGAGTTTTTTTATTCATGTATCGCAGGTCTGCAATAACTCCACCTCCCATTGCACCAGCACCATGACACATGTGGCATTGATAATGATAAATTTTTTCACCATTAGCAATTGAGGCTTCATCACCCATTGATTTAGGAGGTTTTGGCATGACTTTATCAGCTATTCTTTTTGGTAGTTGTTGTTTTGCATTTAAGGCAAATGTAACAATTCGACCATTGATGGGACCACCTGAGTATTTAGGTGCTAAACCTGCTTGTAATGCAAATACTCCTCCATATCCAGCAACAACACTTAAGTATTGTTTACCATTAATGGAATAGGTAATAGGAGGAGCAACAATACCTGTTTGGAGATCATAAGACCAAAGTTGATCTCCAGTTGTGGCATTGTAAGCTACTAGTTCACCATCGGATGTACCTTGAAATACTAAATTACCAGCAGTGGATAAAACACCTCCATTCCATGGCAGTGTTTGATATTTCTTCCAAACTTCCTTCTGTGCAATAGGGTCCCATGCACTGAGTCGTCCTCTAATACTTTTTATAACTAGATTAAGCTGTAATAGATTTTTAGGCGGTATAATTGCTGATAAGTCTATACCGGTATTCCAACTGTCTTTTTTAAAGGTATATTCTTTATCTTTTTCAAACGGTAAATAGAGTTCTTGAGCAGGGATATATACCAATCCAGTGTCTGGATTATATGACATAGGCATCCAGTTGTGACCACCAAGTGCTCCTGGTGATACTAACCGATCTTCTGTTTCATAATCACCCAAGGGGATCTTATTAGGTTTTCCTGTTTTAATATCAACCCCATTAGCCCAAGTGACTCTCACATAATTTTCTGCTGAGATTAATTCTCCAGTTATTCGATCAATAACATAAAAGAAACCATTTTTTGGAGCTTGCATTAATATTTTTCTGTTTTCACCATCAATCATTAAGTCAGCCAAAATAATATGTTGTGTTGCCGTATAATCCCAATTATCTCCTGGAGTTGTTTGATAATGCCAAACGTATTCTCCGTTATCAGGCCGAAGGGCAACAATGGAAGATAAAAATAAATTGTCTCCTCCATCTGGACTTCTGACTTTATAATTCCATGGAGAACCATTGCCAGTTCCAACATATAAAAGATCCAATTCAGGATCATAAGCCATTGAATCCCAAACAGTGCCACCACCCCCATATTCCCACCAATTTGATCCACTCCATGTAGAAGCAGCAAATTTCATAGCCTCATTCTCAAAGCCATCTTCTGGATTTCCCGGTACAGTATAAAATCTCCAAATCATTTTACCTGTTTCAGTATCGTAGGCACTGACATAGCCTCTGACTCCAAAATCAGCTCCGCCATTGCCAATAATAACTTTACCTTTAATAATCCTTGGCGCACCTGTGATGCTATAGGCATTAGAATCTTCAACTGTGGTTTTTTCCCATATTAATTCACCACTAGTTGCATCCAATGCTATAAGTCTTCCGTCTAGTGTTCCAAGATAAATTTTACCCTCCCATATAGCCACACCTCGATTGACTGCATCACAACATAGATAGTAGGCCTTTTCTCTAGGTACTTGTGGGTCGTATTTCCATATGAGTTCACCAGTTGAGGCATCATTAGCGAAGACGACACTCCAAGCACCTGTTGAAAACATAATGCCATTTACAACTAGTGGTGTTGATTCATGACCGCGACTACTATCTAAATCATGAAACCATTCAATACCTAATTGATTTACATTGTTTTCAGTAATTTGATTTAAACCACTGAATCGTTCTTCACTGTAGGTTCTTCCGTGAGTTATCCATTCTTCTTGATTGGACTTGGCTCCATTAATTTTCTCAGCATCAATATTAAAATCTGAAGCAATAGTTATATTGGTCACTAAGCCCAATAAGAATAGGTGTATTATTTTTGAATCCATCACTGCTTAATAATTGTAAATAAAAATGGTTATCAATCTAGTATTACTCTAATAATATAGTTTATCGAGTCTATTTTATTAAGTTTCTTATAGTAGTATGCTTAATTAATATTAAACATGAGAGCATTATGAAAAGTATTCTAGAAAATAAAGCATGGATTGTATTAATTTTTATATCCTTAAATATTTCATCCCAACCGGCTTATAGTAAAAGTGAATCTGATTTAATTAATCAGGCTTATCAATCCACTTATAAACCTATAGCAAGTCCAAGAATACTAATTAAGAATGCAAATATTCTCACTGGAACAGGAGAACTGATAGAGAGTTCTTCAATTCTTATAGAGAATAATAAAATTGTTTCATTGGGCAATGATGATGCTGATGATGCAGAAATTATTGATGCTAAGGGTAAGTGGATTACACCTGGTATTATTGATATCCATTCCCATATGGGAGTTTACCCTGCACCGTCACTCAGAGGTAATAGTGATGGCAATGAAGCAACCAGTCCTGTGACTCCTCATGTTTGGGCAGAACATTCTGTCTGGACCCAAGATCCTCAGTTTACTCTTGCTCTTAAAGGTGGGGTTACTACTTTTCATGTTTTACCTGGTTCAGCGAACCTATTTGGGGGTAGGGGCGTTACTCTTAAAAATATTAGGAGTGTTACAGTTCAAGGCATGAAATTTCCAAATGCACCTTATACCCTTAAGATGGCATGCGGTGAAAATCCAAAAAGAGTTTATGGCAATAGAGAAAGTGAGCCTTCTACACGTATGGGGAATGTAGCTGGTTATAGAGATGCTTGGATCGATGCTCAACACTATATGGAGCAAATGGCATTAAATGATGCAAGCAACTTAGAAGATGACTCTAACGATGATCAGGAATCATTTAAAAGAGATTTAAAAATGGAAACATTATCTGGCGTTCTCAGAGGGGAAATTCTGATTCAAAATCATTGCTATCGAGGAGAGGAAATGGCGGTAATGATGGATATAGCTAAAGAATTCAATTATAAAGTCACTGCTTTTCATCATGCTATCGAAGCTTATAAGGTTGCAGATCTACTAGCTGAAAATGGAGTTTGTGCCGCTATGTGGGCTGACTGGTGGGGTTTTAAAAATGAAGCTTATGATATGGTCTGGGAAAATGTCGCTATGGTTGATCAAGCTCTCAATGCTAACGGTTGTGCAATTGTTCATTCTGATTCTGCTGTTGGCATCCAACATCTCAATCAAGAAGCCTCTAAAGCTAGATCTGCTGGCTTAAGAGCAGGATTGAATATTTCTAAAGCCAGAGCTATAAGATGGATCACTATTAACCCAGCTAAGGCCCTGGGAATTGCTGATCGTGTTGGAAGTCTTGAAGTAGGTAAAATGGCAGATCTTGTTATTTGGGATGGCGATCCTTTTAGTACTTTTACTAAAGCTGAAAGAGTATTTATAGATGGCCATTTATCATTCGATGCAACCAGTGATAACAGTTTTATAAGAACAGACTTTGATCTAGGCATTATAGAACCAGGGCGTGATAGATTATGAAAATTTTAAAAACGTATCTGTTTTTCTTATTGTGCACACCTTTGTATGCAGAGAACCAAGAGATAATTTTGATTAAGAATGCCACGATTATGACTGCAATGGAGGCAGGGATACTCGAAGATACTGATCTTCTTATTAATAATGGCTTAATAGCAGAAGTAGGACAAAATCTTGAATACAATGGAGCGTTTGTTATTGATGCATCCAATCATTTTATAACACCAGGCTTGATAGCACCACAGAGTATGATTGGCATTCAAGAAATAGAGCTTGAGACTGAAACAAGAGATGATTCAAGTCATTACTTCTCTTCTGGATTCAGTATTATTGATGCTTTTAACCCTTCTTCTGCTTTGATTCCATATAACAGAACAGGGGGCATCACTACTGCTATTGTCTCTCCATCTTCTGGTAATCATATTTTTTCAGGAATGGCTTCAGCTTTTAAACTTGATGGGAAATTAACAGAAGAAGCAATTGGTGAGAATGTGGCTATGATTATGAGTTTCGGAGGCAGTGAGGACTCAAGAGCCTCAAAGATGTTAATGCTAAAAGACTCAATTATAAAAGCTAAAAATTATCATAAATCAAGATCACAAATAATGAGAGGAGGCTATTTTGATTTTGGTAATTATACGCCGAGAGACTTAGAAGCAATATTAAGGCTTATTGGTAGAGAAATTCCTTTAATTATTAGAGTCAATAGGGCGAGAGATATGTTAAGGATGATTCGATTCTCTAATGAAAATAAAATTGAGATTATTTTTTCAGGAGCAAAAGAAGCTTGGCGAATTGCTGACAAAATTGCAATTGAATCAATACCAGTAATCTTAGATCCTATGGATAATATCCCTAGTTCCTTTGATTCCATAGCTGCTAGGATGGACAATGCCGTGATACTTAATAATGCAGGCGTTAAATTACTGATTACATCTCAAGTCACTCATAATTCTTATCTTAGTAGGCAAGGTGCTGGTAATGCTGTTGCTTATGGGCTTCCAGAACACGAAGCATTAAAAGCATTAACTATAAATGTGGCTACTGTATTCGGACTATCTGAGTCAATTGGTTCTATAGAGGTTGGAAAAGATGCTGATATTTTAATTTGGAATGGTCATCCTTTAGAAGTTTCCTCATTTACAAAAGAAATATATATTGATGGGAAAAACATTGATACCCTCACTAGATCTCAGATGCTGAGAGATCGTTATCTTAAAAGACTGGGTTTGGATTAGTTAAAGTTTTCTCTATCATTAATGGTTTGGTCCATTAGATTCATATACTCAGAAACATCACTAGGCTTGGTCATTGTATTAATATCTAAATTATAGTTTGAGTTTGATAAACTCTCAATTCCAAGACTGGATTTTGATGCAAAGACTTCTCCATTGTTTCTATCTAATGAAACCTTATCAACCAATAAAATAATCTCATTTAGTTCAAGATCATTCAATAAAAGGTATTGATCTATTGAAAAAGGGTCTTTTGCAATAGGTTGCTGAGTAATTTCTTCATCACTCACTTCAATTAGCTCTAGATAATCTGAATAATTTCTAGATTCAGAAGAATTGATAGTGGCGTCCTTAACCCAAGCTAAATATATTCTAGGTTCATTTTCTGAATCACCAGTTATTTTATCTTTATAAAGATCTATGCCAAGTCCAATATCAAAACTGCCCAGTCCAATATCAAACCAATATAAATCAAACTGATAGCCCAGATCAAAATTAACATAGTCTGTTCTATTGCCTCTTAGTTGATAAGCAGCAGTAGATCCTTTATTTAGTTGACCAATAGATAAGCTTGATTTGAATAATTGAGAATTCTCACCAATTAAAATGCCTCCCATTGAGAGAAGAAGTGAATCACCATCTATACTATGACCAATATTCATTCCCTCATATCTATAGCCCTCTTGATAGAAAGGATTTTGATATGCACAACCATTATTCAACGAGTTATTTTTATAAAAAGCACAAGTGGTTGAGGCCAACTCCGTGAATATACGATATCCTTCAAGATTTTTAAAGTCTTCGATTGAGCCCCAAGTTTCAAAACCAAAAAGACCCATAGAATCTTTCAATGACTCGCCCATTATTTGACCATATATAGCAAAAGGAAGATCTCTCAATTGGTGAGAAGACCTAAAGTCAAAACCTAGTAATGTATAGGATGAGTCTTCATTATATAGACTTGATGTTATGCATAGCTCATTACATATTATTTTTTTCCCGTTATCGATAGAAGTTCCAACTAGACCAATTTCTAAATTATCTAATGGTCTGGTTCCAACTCTCATACCATAGAAATTTCTTGAGTTTTCTATTTCACTAATCAATAAAGAGAGATCCCATGGTCCTATCCAATTCAAAATTCCTGACTCTATAGGATCTGAAAAATTTCTTTCAATGGAGAGGCCAGTTAATGGCCGGGCATTAGTTGATAGTGCCAAACTTCCATTCCAGCCTGGCCCCCACCAATTCTTTTTAGATCCTAATGAAAATGAATAATTACCTTTAGCAACAGATATGTATGATTCATCCATAGTTGACATACCATTTGTTTTATCAACTTTGAGATTGACTGCAATATTTTTAGAAAAATAAGAAGCATTAGCTGCGATGTATTTACTATTAGTAATTACATTATCAAATGATGTTATTCGCTTTGGATTTTTTGAGATTTGTATTTCTGTTGCTCCAAATACACCTAATTCTTGTGCGTTCATCAAGGATTCTCGAATACGATTATAAGATGCCAATTCAATTAAAGACATCTCAGATTCACTTTTGGATAAATTGTAGGCTATATCACCCCAAGATAATGGCCATGTTGTGATTGGAATATTTAATACTCCAGAATCAACCAAGAGATGAATATCATGTCTAATCAATAGATCATCAGGGTTTGACCATGGCTCAGCCTTGATAGAGTATGAATTAATCATTAAAGCAAAAGCTAAATTTGCTACAAAGATATTCTTAAATATGATTCTGTTTTTCATTGTTCTGTATTCTACTACTTATGATCATCCAATGTTAAAAATATATAGATAATTGAAAATAATCATTTTTGAAATATAATCAAGGCAGCATTATGAAAATCAGAAATAAATTAATCTTTTTTACACTCGCTATTACCTTTGTGAGTTCTTGTAGTATTTTTTTAGAGAAAACTGCAGTTGATCCTAATACCATAAGAATGACACAATCGGGAAGTGTTATTGGTCTTGATAATGGCAAAACATATCAGTGGTTAGGTATTCAGTATGGGAGTATTCCTAATGCTAATTTTAGATGGAAAAAAGCTAAACAACCCACCCCTTGGGAAGGCATAAAAGAAGCTATTAAATTTGGTGATTTTTGCACTCAAAAAGCTTCATTGATTAATTCCAGCGTAGGCCTATGGAACAACACTGTTGGCTCAGAAGATTGTCTTAATTTGAATATCTGGACCCCCAAAACATTCAAGGATGAGGTTGATAATATTTCAAAATATCCCGTGATGGTATGGATACACGGGGGAAGTAATATGTCAGGAAATTCTGATTTCTATAATCCTACGCAATTGGTTCAAAGTCATGATGTTATTGTGGTGACCATTAATTATAGATTAGGGCCTTTTGGGTGGTTTAATCATCCTAGTATCAATCAATTTTCAAATGAAATTAATTCTTCAGGTAATTATGGCAATCTCGATACCATTCAAGCGTTAGAATGGATACAAAATAATATTAGTAATTTTGGTGGTGATAAGAATAATGTCACAATTTTTGGAGAGTCAGCGGGCGGCTATAATGTTGCAGCTTTACTTGCATCACCAATAGCAGTAGGCCTATTCCATAAAGCCATTATACAAAGTGGAGGCATTAAGCCTGGAGACATTGATCATGCACAAAGTTATTTATCCAACCCTATACCCTGGAAGAATTACACCTCAAGGGAGCTTTTTAATCATCTGTTAATCATTAAAAATATGGCTGCAGAAAGAGAGGAAGCTTTACAAGTTCAATTGAAAATGGATGATCAAGTTATTAATGACATTTTAAGATCTGCCACAACAGATGAGATTTATAAAGCCTATATGGATTCGAAAATTAACACCAATGAGATGCTAAGGCCATTTCCTGATGGTAATGTTTTAAATGAGAAAGGGATCATTGAATCTATGAAAAGTGGATATTCTGCAAGAATTCCTGTTATTTTTGGAACAAATAGGGATGAAAATAAACTTTTCCTAATAGAAAATGAAAGACTCACTAGAAGTATTTTTGGATTGCCATTCATTAAGGATATCGAAGTTTACAATTCAGTTTCAAAACATCGTTCTAATACTTGGAAATTATTAGCGGTTGATAATCCAGCTAGGCTCTTAGTAAATTCTGGTAAGGAGTCTGTTTTTGCATATCGCTTTGATTGGGATGAAGAACCAAAAAAATATGGCCTTGATTTATCAGATTTGCTTGGAGCAGCACATGCATTTGAGATTCCATTTGTTATGGGAGATTTTGAAATGGATACATTATCAGATTATATGGTGAGCAGAAAGAATAAAAAATCAATGAAGCAATTGTCAGATTCAATGATGAGTTATTGGGCTGAATTTGCATACAATGGTGATCCTGGAAATGGTAGAAGCAATGACCTGCCTGTTTGGAACTCATGGTCGGAAATAAACGAGCAATCACCAAGATACATCATTTTTGATTCATATAGAGACCGTGGTATTAGAATGTCATCTAAGAATCTTACCAAGGAATCTTTATTTCTTCAGATAGCAGAAGATGAAAATCTTAATGATAAGTATAAATGCGAAATGGTTGATATTGCTATTCAATACGATGACTTGGAAAACCCAGAATATTTATATGAATTCGATGAAGGGCTTTGCAAAGACTTTAATCCAGACATAGAATGGAGACAATATTGGTATGAAGAAATGGATGAACCATGGTAAAGAATATACAATACTGGCTAATGAAATCTGAACCAGATACTTATAGTATTGATGACTTAGAGTCATTTGGTATTGATCACTGGGATGGCATTAGAAATTATCAAGTTAGGAATTTCTTCAGGGATAAGATGCAAATCAAAGATAAAGCTTTCTTTTATCACTCAAATTGCAAAGAACCTGGCATCGTTGGTTTGATGGAGATAGCCAGTAATGCCTACCCAGATCATACGGCTTTCATTAAAGGAGAAAAGTACTTCGATTCAAAAAGTGATCCAGAGAAACCAAGATGGTTAATGGTTGATGTTAAGTATCAAAGACATTTAAAAAGAAAGATTACACTCAGTGATCTTAGAAATCAGAAATCTTTAGAATCAATGCGACTTCTGCAACGAGGAAATAGACTATCAGTAATTCCATTGGAAAAAAAAGAATGGGATTATATTATTGAAATGGAGTAGCCAAGCCATGATTATCAGGAATAAAAACTATCTTTTAGTAATCTTAGCGATCTTATTTTCTAGCATTGCATTTGATATTGTTGCTGATGACTATAAACGTGGTGAAGTTTCTATTACTAGTCCATTGGATGGTGAAATTGTCAGCCAAACCTTCAGAGTTGTGTTTGATATCAAGAATTTTGATTTATCTCCTGCAGGTACCTTTGATGAGAATACAGGACATCATCATTTAATTATTGATGCAGCATTACCAAATTTAAATTCTCCAATTCCAAGTAGTGCTAATTATCTACATTTTGGCAAAGCCCAGGAGTATGCAGATATTACGTTAGCTCCAGGTAAGCATACCCTACAGCTATTATTGGGCGATGGAAATCATATTCCTCACAAAAAACCCATATTTTCAAAACCAATTGAAATTAAAGTCAAACCCTAGTTGGCAGTTCTATATCTATTAAAAATTCATCTAAAAGTTTGACAGTTAATTGTGTATCAAGTTCTGGAGAAGCAATCAGTGTTTTTCCTAATCTTGCAATTCTTGCAGATGGTATATCTTTCTTAATAGTTTCTAATTTATCAATAAAAAAATCATTAACTGCTGACATCACCAGAATAGGGCACTTAACTTGACGAAGAACATCAGCAAAGTCTTGCTCTTTTAGAGAGGCAAAGGCTTGATTTCTTCCGTCTATAGATCTTAAGCCTCCAATGAGTTCTGAATTAACCAAGGTTTCATCAAAAATTGGAAAAAGACTTTTAATAAGAGCAAAACGTTCATGTAGGTATTTACCAGCAGTATCTGGTTTTGGAACTGGTTTAAAACTTTTAAAAAATAGTTCTCTTTCATTCTTTGAGAAATAAGCTGCTCCATTTAAAGTCATTGATATTACCCTCTTAGGCCACAGCAATGCTATTTCAGCTGCAAAGTGTGTGCCTGTATGATGTGCATAAATATGAAAGAGATCAATATTTAGAGCATCTATAGCTTCACAAAGCCAGTCTCTATAATGATTAATACTTGGCATTGCTTCAGGGTCAAAAGAGTTACCAAATCCAGGTGTATCAATTGCATAAATTGGTCTTTTGCCTCTAAATTCATACATCATTCTTTCATACATTACAGAGCTGCTAGGAGTTCTATGAAATAGAACGAGCGGTATTCCTATGCCTTCAGAGTATCTATAGTGTATTTGTCCTGAATTGATGTTGATGTAGGATTTTTTTATTTCTACCATGAGTAAAATATACTAGAGTTAGCTGTCTAATTTAATTCAAAAAAAATATAAAATTATGTATCGTAATCACTGATATAGATTAATTTAATAGTTTGTAAATTGATATAATGAAATGATGAAAAAAAGAATAATTATAGGTATATCAGGAGCGAGTGGCGTTATTTATGGAATACGTTTGCTTCAGGTATTGAAAGATGATCTAGAAATTGAAACGCATTTAGTTTTGACTAAAGGTGGAAAACTTAATATTACGCTTGAAACTGATTTTGATATTAAATCAATTGAGGCTATGGCAGATGTAGTTCATAGCGACAAAAATCTAGGCGCCAGTATTGCTAGCGGTTCATTTCAAACATTGGGGATGATTATTGCACCATGTTCGATGAAAACACTATCTGGCATAGTTAATTCATATGCCACAAATTTAATTGTAAGAGCCTCTGACGTTATTTTAAAGGAAAGCAGACAACTTATTATAGTACCAAGAGAAACGCCTCTGCATACAGGGCATTGTGAATTACTATATAAAGCTTCAGTGATGGGTGCTCATATTGTTCCACCAAATCCTGCTTTTTATAATAATCCTGAATCTTTAGACGACATTATTAATCACACAGTGGGGAGAGTTTTAGATTTGATGGGTCTAGATAATGATATTGTTTCTCGATGGGATGGTGTTTAATTCGAGAATGGATGGTAGCACTTCAGTTGATGATTTACTCACCAAAGTTAAATTATTATTAACTTCACATAATACAATCTCTATTGCTTCAACCCAGGAAAAGAAAGTATCAGCGGCAAGTGTTTTCTATGTATCCGATACCAATCTAAATATTTATTTTCTTTCTTTTGATAAAAGTACCCACTCAAAAAATATTTTTAAAAATAGAAATATAGCCGCTACCATCAATAAGGATGTTGAGGATTGGTCAGATATTAAAGGGCTTCAAATTAAGGGATATTCAGAGAAGCTAGATATACATCAAAGAGAAGAAGTACTTAATAGATACAAAAGAAAGTTCAAATACTTGGATCAAATTATAAACGCACCTAAAAATAGTAATGAACAAAAAATAGCAGAACAATTCCAAACAATCAGTGTTTTTGTTTTCACTCCAATCTTTCTTAGGTTAATTGATAATTCTCTAGGGTTTGGAAAAAAGATGGAGTTAACACGTGCAAATGGAGAATGGTTAAGAACCAGTTGACGATAAACTAAGTCAATTACTCTCCACTGGAGTAAGCGGGTAATGTTCCTAGATGAACTCCACTATCCATAATAAGAACCTCACCTGTTATTAGTTTTGCACCTTCAAGAAACCAAATTAAGGTTTCCGCAACATCCTCAGCAGTTGCTACCTCTTGTAGAGGTAGTTTTTTTCTTGACCCTTCAAGCATATTCTCATAATTCTCTTTGCTCATACCATCTTTGAGCCAACGAGTTTGAATCATTCCTGGAGCAACACTGTTAATACGAATCTCAGGGCCAAGAATATGAGCTAATGATTTCGTCATCATATTTAATGCAGCTTTTGATGAAGCATAAGCAATGGATGAACCTATACCTGTAACACCAGCAAGAGACGAATCATTCACGATTGCGCCTTTTCCTACTTTTCTCATATGAGGTTCTACAGCTCTTACCATTTGATAGGCTCCCACTACATTTACGGCATAAATGTCCAGAAAGTCATCTTTAGTCAGTCCATCTAGATTTGAAAAGGCATTGAATTTTGTTTTGCCAGCATTATTAATCAAATAATCAATTCTTCCCCATTTATCGACTGCAGCCTTAGCCATAGATTGACAATCATCATCATTGGATACATCACCTTGACATACCAAAACTTCAACTCCTTGTTGTTCAGCTAGTAAGGCAGTTTCTTTTGCTTCTTTTTCACTTCGAGTGTAATTAATAACAACATTACATCCTTTTTTGGCTAGTAAAATTGCAGCAGCAGAACCTACTCCTGTTGCTGATCCAGTGACTATTGCTACTTTTCCTTTCATTTGGATTCCTGATTTAAATAAGATTGTTAGTTATTTTATAGATTACTGGAAATAAAATCTTAATTTTGATGACTGATTTTCAGTATTAGATTTAATACAGCATAAACAATTACTCATAAATGTATTAAGATACTTCTAATTTAGTGTAGTTTTTTTAGAGGAGACAACAATGGTTTTTAATGACATGAGAGATTACATCCAGCACTTAAGAGATCGAGAGCAGCTGATAGATGTGAATACTGAATTGAATGTGGCTAGGGAAACTACTGAACTGCAGCCATTGATGAGACATTTGCATAATATTAATGGCCCAGCACTTATGCTAAATAATTTGTCTGGGTATAATACTAATGATATCCCTGTTTTATTTAACCCCTATGGTACGAGAGAAAGAACTTCTATGATTCTGGGGGAAGAGGGTGCGTTTGACGGGAAAGTTAAACATGCGAGCGTTCTGACTAATCCGTCCAGTTGGCTTAAACCAAATTGTATTGATTCATCATCAGCTTCCTGTAAAGATGTTAAAATTGAGAAAAAAGACATCAATATTGGTAAGCAAATCCCTCATGTATGGTTTGGGAAAGAAGGACCTTCTTATATTACCAATGCCATCGTCATTACTAAAGATCCAGAAACTGGTATCCCAAATACAGGATGTTACCGATTAACACAATTGTGGAATGCATCGCATCCAAATGGTGAAGTTTATTCTGAAGAAGAGCAGAGACAATGCCTTTCTATTTTTGCTTTCTGGAACCCACCTGGAAACCATATCGGCTTACATTGGGCTAAAGCGCAAGAAATGAATAAACCACTAGAGGTTGCTATAGCTTGCGTTGTCGATCCTGTCATACAATTGGCCAGTGCCACTGGCATACCTTTCGGCTTAGATGAAATGGATTTTGCAGGTGGTTTGAGAGGCAAACCTGTTGATGTTGTTAAATGTGAAACTGTTGATATTGAAGTCCCAGCCACTGCAGAATGGGTTCTTGAGGGTAAATTTCTTCCCAATAGAGATGTTACAATAGGTCCTCATTCCAATCCTGTTGGTTATTATGATGATGCTCAGTTATTTCCTTTGATTGAATTGGATTGCATTACACACAGAAAGGATCCTATATGGTATGCCACAATGGAAATGGAACCTCCATTTGATCATAATTACATGGCTTGCCTTCCCATGGAAGGAGAACTATTGAGTGATTTACAATCTAAGATACCAGAAGTTAAAGATGTTGTTGTTACTCCAAATCTTAGTTATTTTATACAACTGTCTGTGGATGGGCCTCAAAAACCTCATCCAGAATTTGGTAAGCATGTGCTCCATGCTGTCTGGGGAGCTAGCGGTAGATGGGGTAGAACAGCAAAAGTGATAGTTGTTGTTGGCCCTGACGTTAATCCCTATGATCTATCAGAAATTGAATGGGCTATTCAGACAAGAGTTCAACCAATTACTGATACTATAATGAATAAATCAGGACAAGCATTCTTGATGGATCCATCGGCACCAAAGGATCCAGGCCATGGAATTGCACTTCAGTCTGAGCAGATTGGTATCGATGCTACGATAAAAGTTTTTGAGCGTTTTACCTCTTACCCAGAGTACAGTAATGCAAAACCTGAGGATGTTGCTCTTATTGCAGAGAAGTTAAAAGATATTTTTTAGTACTGCATTTAATTACAGTTAAAAATGAAAAAAAGGCCCAATATTTGGGCCTTTTTAATTAAAAAATCTTTATTTTTTACATAAAGAAACCATGACCAGCACCAACCATACTCATTAACATGGGTATTGATAGCATAGTGTTAGTTCTTGAAGCTAGAAATGCTATTCTAGCACCTTTGGCTTTTTCCTCTGGCGTTGCTTCAACAATACCAAGAACTTTCTTTTGATTAGGCCAAATGAGAATCCACACATTAAATAACATAATAGTTCCCATCCAAGCACCTATACCAATCGTAGTAGCATAAGGATTACCGGTTCTCATACCCAATTCAAAGGCATCTCCTAAGTTACCATTATGTAATAAGAAAGCCGCACCTGAAATCCAGGTTAATAGAGCTGCCCAACGGAACCATAGCAATGCTCTTGGGGCTACATATTTTGATATTGCCGCTGGACCTGGTCCACCTTCATCTGCATTTGCTTCAGCTACAGATGGAACTTGAACAAAATTAAAATAGTAAAGCAACCCTATCCAAGCAACACCAGCTAAAACATGGATCCAAATGATTAATGAATTTGCAGCATTAGCACCTGAAAGATCAGTTCCTTGTGCTATCAAAACAGCAATGACAACTCCTGAAATAATTGTCCCTGTTATTTTATCTAATAGTTTCATTTTCATATAATTACCCCTAAAATTTTTAAATTAAAAGAAAATTATACCAATTTTTAGAAATAGATGAATAAATAGAAAAATAATCTATTTTTAAAAATAATAAACATTTCTTTGCAGTAAGAATTTATAATAGTTTTTAGTAATCTGTATTAGGAGAAATAATGGATATAAATGAAAGAATTAAAACTCAATTAAGCGAGTTCCCTTTATTGTTATATATGAAAGGCACACCTGATTTTCCTCAGTGTGGATTCTCAGCGAAAGTATGTGGAATACTGAAAGCTTCTGAAAAACGATTTGCGTTTGTTAATATTTTAGAGGATCCAGAAATCAGAGATGGATTAAAAACGTATTCAAATTGGCCAACTTTTCCACAACTATACATTAACGGTGAGCTTGTGGGTGGGTGCGATATTATTGAACAAATGTTTGATAATGGTGAATTAAAAACACTACTTGATAATTTAGAATAGAATACTTAAATAATCCTTAGAGGAGAATTTATATTCCTAGTAAAAACAAAATTCTTGTTCCAGATTTGGGAGATTTCGATGATGTAGAAATCATTGATGTCTTTATTGCAGAGGGTGATTATGTCAGTGTTGATGACCCATTAATCACTTTAGAAACAGAAAAAGCAGCAATGGATATTCCTTCTCCATTTTCAGGAAAAGTCGCTAGTCTTTTTGTTAAAACAGGAACAAATATTAGTGAAGGAGATGATATTTGTGAATTAATCACAGATGACAATGATGCTAATGAAGGCTCAAAAGAAAAAATAAGTGAATATACAGAGACTAATAAAAAAGACGATACTCAACAAACAGCGACCCAAAAAGAAATCATTGAACAGCCAATCGTATCTGAATCTAGCATAGATAATAAAGTCATTAATAAATCCTTCTCAGGCGTGCATGCCAGTCCTTCCGTTAGAAAATTAGCAAGAGAATTAGGCGTAGATCTAACCTTGATTCAAGGAACAGGCATGAAAAAAAGAATTCTCCCGGAAGATTTGAAATCACATGTGAAAGCTATATTGACAGGAGATAAAAAAAATACATCCAATGCTCTACCCAATGTTCCTATTATTGATTTTTCAGTTTTTGGTGAAATAGAAACCGTATCTCTCAGTCGAATTAAAAAAATATCAGGCCCCCGTTTGCAAGCCAGTTGGATTAATATACCCCATGTAACACAACACGATGAAGCTGATATCAACGAATTGGAAAAAATAAGAATTGATATGAACAAAAGTGCAAAGGAGGGCAGTATAAAATTATCTATTTTGCCTTTTATTGTTAAAGCTATCACTAATGCTTTATCAAGGTTTCCAGATTTTAATTCATCGCTCAGCTCTGATGGAAAAAAGCTCATTAAAAAGAAATATATTAATATAGGATTTGCTGCAAATACAGAAAAAGGACTAATGGTTCCTGTTTTAAAAAATGTTCAGAACAATAGCATTGAAGATATTGCTAAAGAAATGAGTGCATTGAGCGAACGGGCACGATCTGGGAAAATCAGAATAGAAGATTTGGAAGGTGGAACTTTTACTATATCCAGTTTGGGTGGTTTTGGTGGAACTGCTTTTACCCCTATCATCAATGCTCCTGAGGTTGCAATACTTGGTATAGCGAGAGCGCAAGTCAAACCTATATTTAATAAAGGACAGTTTTTACCAAAACTTATTCTTCCCGTTTCATTATCTTATGATCATCGAGTCATCGATGGTGTTGGAGGCATAGAATTTACAACTTATTTGAAAGAGTTGCTAGAAAATCCTGAAACATTCATCAATGAGCCTTCTTAAAATATGACTAAATTAATTATTCCTCAATTAGGTGATTTTGACGCAGTAGAAGTCATTGAAGTTCATATTAAAGAAGGAGATTATATAGAGATAGATGATCCACTAGTGACTTTGGAGACTGAAAAAGCAGCTATGGATGTTTCTGCTGAATTTAGTGGAAGAATAATATCCTTAAATATTCAATTAGGCGATAAAGTTTCTGAAGGAGATTTAATCGGTGAATTACATATTGAGAATAATAAACCAGAAGGCAAACCATCAAGTGATTCAAAAGAAGAAGTGTATGATTTAGTTGTTATTGGTGCTGGACCTGGAGGATATACAGCAGCATTTAGAGCAGCAGATCTTGGATTAAATGTAGCATTAGTAGATAAGAATTCAAATTTAGGCGGAGTTTGTCTCAATGTTGGTTGCATTCCATCAAAGGCTTTTTTGCATGCAGCTAAATTAATAGATGATTCTAAAGAAGCTAATATTGCAGGAGTTAGCTTCAAAGACCCAGAGATTGATATTGAAAAAATGAAATCTTGGAAAAATAATTTGATTGATGGGTTAACTAATGGTTTAGATTTTCTAGCAAAAAAACGAAATGTTTCCATATTTTTTGGCGAAGCTTTATTTCAGTCGAAAGAAACACTAAGAATACAGTCAGCATCTGATCAAATAATATTAAGTTTTAAACAATGCATAATCGCAGTAGGCTCTGAACCATTAACACTTCCTTTTTTACCAGAAGATCCAAGAGTCATTGATTCAACAGGCGCATTGGACCCTGATCATATTCCTGAGAGCATATTGATCATAGGTGGGGGAATTATAGGGCTTGAAATGGCTACCATTTATTCTTCATTAGGGTCCAAGGTGACAATTGTTGAATTAACAAAGAATTTAATGCCAGGAACTGACTCAGATCTCGTCAGGCCACTTGAAAAATACCTTACAGAGAAATGTAAAGCAATTAAAAAATCAACCCAAGTGATCTCTGGAGAAGCTACAGAAGAGGGTATTGCAATACAATTTAAGGAATCAGGTCATATCAACAAAGAAACATTTGATATAGTTTTGGTAGCTATAGGCAGAAAATCCAATGCACCTTTAATTAGTCTAGAAAAAGCTAGCATTCAGCTAGATAGCAATGGATTTATTGAAGTGGATAATCAAATGAAGACCAATGTTGATAATATTTATGCAATAGGCGATGCAGTTGGTAATCCAATGTTGGCTCATAAGGCGAGTCATGAAGGTAAAATTGCTGCCGAAGTAATAGCGGGTAAGAAATCATTTTTGGATGCAAGATGCATTCCTTCAGTTGCTTACACAGACCCTGAGGTAGCATGGGTGGGGTTAACCGAAGAACAATGTAAGCTGGATGACATTGCTTATGAAAAAGGAGTGTTTCCTTGGTCAGCAAGTGGTCGATCACTCACTATAGGTAGGAAAGAAGGGTTTACAAAATTATTATTTGACCCAACTAATAAAAAAATTATTGGCGGAGGCATTGTTGGCACTAATGCTGGAGACTTGATAGCTGAGATTACCTTAGCTATAGAAATGGATTGTGATGTGGAAGATATTGCATTGACTGTGCATCCCCATCCAACCCTATCTGAAACGATTGCTCTAGCTGCAGAAGCTTTTGAGGGAACAATTACTGAGCTTTATATTAAAAACTAGATTGCTTTAGTTTTCCTGCTACCAGAATATATAAAAAGGCAGATAAAAAGATTACTGCAGCACAGTAATAGTTGATTAATCCCATATTATTGCCTTGTATTAAAGAGGCAATAATACCATGCCCAATAGCTATACCTCCCAACTGTGAAGCTGGAATAAGCACTGAATAATTACCAGATTCATCTACACTGGCTATTAGGCCCATAAGAAATGGCCCAACAAAATTCCAAGCTGTTTGAAATAAGATTACCCTTAGAGCAAAACCAACCCAGGTAATTTCACCTTGAAAAGATAAAATAATAATTACCTGAGTAGTTAATGCACAACATATAGCAACATTTTTATTAATTCTAGAGGCTAATGCTGAAGCTGACAATGGACCTATGATACTCAAGGCTGTGCTTAAAAATAATGCTCTCCCTACATCATCAGCTGCAAGATTCATTGAGATTCCATAAGGAACAAGATTGTTGAAAAAAGGACCAACACCCATTTGCCAAACAACCATTATAATGAGAGCTAGTATTGGAAGAATTAATAGCCTATTACTGGTTAATTTACTTGCAGTTTTTTTGCCAGTTGAAACAGCAAGATTTGAAGTAAAAAATAAAGCAATAATGCCTAGTAAAATGGCTGGTGCACACATCCCAGTAAGTCCATATTTTGCAATAGCTTGGGGTATAAACAGTGCAGTTAGAGATCCCATAATAACTTGAGATGCGACACTAAAACCAAAATTTTTGTCTGGTTCCGAAGTAGCTCCTATTGCTGCAACACCTAGTGCAAATGCTGTTCCATGACCCAATAATCCTGTTAAGAATCGGACCGTCAATAAAGTATTAAAATCAGAAATGTAGCAGGAAATAATATTACCAATAATAATAGCGAGTAATGCTAATCTAGCAACTATTCTCCAGTTATATTTACCCACCCAAATGATTCCCAGCAAAGAGGATAAGGACATTCCAGAAATTTCAGCTGAAGAAACTAAGTTAGCATCTGATTGATTGAAGCTAAGCTCTGATAACATGCCTCCAACAAAGAATGGCATGCCAAAAACCATATAAACTCCAGCACAGCCGATTAATATTGCTGCAATTACTTCATTAGTTTCATTATTTTTTGTCATTGTATTTTTCCTTAGATTCACAAAGCTTATTTATTTTACACTCATAGCATAAAGGTTGTCTTGCTCTGCAGGTATACCTACCATGTAAAATAAGGTGATGATGTGCATTAAATAGATATTCTTCTGGTATTATTTTTGTTAAACCTTTCTCAATGTCTAATGGCTTATCTCCTTTTGCAAGACCAATTCGATTGGATACTCTAAAAACATGGGTATCGACAGCAATCACAGGTTTTCCAAAAACAGTATTTAAGATTACATTAGCAGTCTTCCTTCCTACACCTGGAAGCTCTTCAAGGCTTTCTCGTTGATGAGGTACTTGACTGTTAAATTTTTTAATCAGAGTGTTGCAAGTTAGTATGATATTTTTTGCTTTATTATTAAACAAGCCAATTGTTTTAATATTGTCTTTGAGCTTAGTAATACCTAACTCAATAATTTGTTCAGGAGTATTGGCAATTTGAAATAAAGAATGAGTAGCATGATTTACACTTTTGTCAGTTGCTTGAGCAGAAAGAATAACAGAAATCAGTAGTTCAAAGTTTGAATTAAAGATCAATTCTGTTGTAGGCTCAGGATTAGACTCAGTGAAGATCTTGAAAATATTACCAGCCTTAATTTTATTCATCGCGATAAAAAGAGAAACTTACCTCACTCTTTGTCCTGCTGAGGAACCATCATCAGGCGATACAAGAAAAACACCCTCATTATCATCTCCTGCTGCCAAAAGCATGCCTTCAGAAACACCAAATCTCATTTTCCTTGGTTCCAAATTAGCCACTACAACGATATTTTTACCTATCAATTCTTCAGGAGAGTAGAATCCTTTTATACCTGCAAAAATCGTTCTTTCTTCGTCACCCAAATCTACTGTTACTTTTATTAATTTATCTGCTTCTGGAATGTCCTCAGCATTAGTTACTTTAGCTACTCTGAGATCTACTTTCATAAATTCATCAAAATTTATCATTATCATTCTCCATTTATTTTTTTACTTAGAGTTATTAATTATTGATTCAATATCTTCTTTTTTAATACGAGTTAATAAGGCTGGATAGTCATTAATGTTGTGATTTACTATGGTTTTATTTATGTCATTCCAGTTTTGGAAATTTAGATTTAAAAATTTTTCAGCTTCCTTAGCTATATTGGGAACTACTGGTTTCAAATATATCGTAATAATTAAAAAAAGGTTGATAGCTGTTGTGCAAATAGCATGCACTCTTTCATAGTTTATTTCATCTTTAATTAGTATCCAAGGTTTTTCCTTTTCTAAGTATTGATTTGCTTGATCAGCAAGCAACATAATTTTTCTCATGGCTTGTCCAAATTCTCTTTTTTCATAAAGCAAACCAATATCATCAGATTGATCTTGAAAAAATTTAATTAATTCTGGGTTATCAATTGACTGAGAGGTTTTATTTTTGAAATATTGATTAATGAATTTAGCAGATCGACTGGCAATATTTATCCATTTTCCAACTAAATCTGCATTCACTCTATTTTCAAAATCAACCGTATCAAAATCAAAGTCATCTATTTTTGAGTTGGTTTTATAAGCGTAGTAATATCTTAAGTACTCTGGGTTTGAGTGATTAAGATAAGTTCTCGCTTTTATAAAAGTACCTCGAGATTTCGACATTTTTTTACCATTGACAGTAAGAAAGCCATTGACGAAGATAGCATTGGGTTTCTTAAGTCCAGCTCCTTCAAGAACTGCAGGCCAAAATAAAGTATGAAAATAGATAATATCTTTGCCGATAAAATGAACAAGATGACAATCAGAATTTTCAGAAAAGTAGTCTTCATAGATGACATTACTTTTTGATGCGAGATTTTTTAAAGAGGCTAAATATCCAATAGGTGCATCCAACCAAACATAGAAATATTTTTTATTTTCTCCTGGGATTTTAAAACCAAAATAAGGATGATCTCTTGAAATATCCCAATCTTTAAGGCCCATAGAGAACCACTCATTGAGTTTTTCTTTAACTGAATCATTCATATCTATTGTTGGAATCCATTTCTTTAGCATGTCCTCAAAGTGACTCAGTTTCATAAAATAGTGTTCTGATTTCTTCAGAATTGGAGTTTTACCTGATAACACTGATATTGGGTTAATGAGATCTGTAGGCTTGTAGGTAGCACCACATTTTTCACAGTTATCTCCATATTGATCGTCAGTTGAACATTGTGGACATGTTCCTTTAACATACCTATCTGGTAGAAATATTTCTTGTGTTTTATCGTACGCTTGTTCGATTATTTTCTTCTCAATGTACCCAGATTTATTTAATTCATTGAATATTTCACCAACTAGTATTTCATTTTCGGATGTATGCGTAGAATGATAATTATCAAATTCAATTAAAAAATCGTGAAAATCTTTAGCGTGTTCTTTGGTATATTGCTCAGCTAATGCTTCGGGTTCAAGACCAATGCTTTCGGCACTCAACATTATTGGTGTTCCATGAGAATCGCTTGCACATAGGTAGAGGCAATCCTTTTCCTTCATTTTTTGAAAACGAACCCAAATGTCAGCTTGAATGTAACCTACTAGATGTCCAATATGTACTGATCCATTCGCATATGGCAATGCATTAGTGACCAATATCTTTTTATTTAATTCGCCAGTCGATGTCATGTAATCATTATTCATTATTATGATCAGAATTTATATTAATAAGTAGTAGTGGCAATAATGTGAGGTTTGCTATTAATGCAATGAGCATTGCAAATGCTGTAAAAGTCCCAAAGTAGATTGTCGGTACAAAATTTGAAAGTGATAATATAGAGAAACCTATTATGATGATTATAGAAGTATAGTAAATAGCTTTACCGATACTGGCATGAGAATTCTTAACTGCCATTTTTGCAGAACATCCTAATTTTATTTCCTCTCTGAAACGATGAATATAATGAATAGAATGGTCCACTCCAATTCCAATACAAATAGCTGCAATAGTAATTGTCATAATATCAAGGGGTATACTTAGCCAACCCATTAAACCGAGAACTGAGGCTGATGCTAGAATGCTAGGAATGATCGCTACAAAAGCAAACTTTAAAGATCTGAATAGAAATAAGAACATGGTCAAGATCGCTAAAAATACAACACCAATGGTTAGAATTTGCGAGCGAATTAAGCTTTCTAGAACATTATTATAGAGTACCAACATGCCGGTAAGCTTCACTTGAGATTCTTTTAAACCTATGACTTCAACTAAGTCTTTCTTTATTTTTTTGATTAACTCATTGCGTTTAAGATTGGGATAAGATTCAAAAACTCTAAATGAGATTCTAAGTTGATTCCCATCTTCTGATATATAGGGATCAAATAAGGCTTCCTTGACATCTTGAGGAACTTTTTTATAGAGAAGTGAAAGAAAGAAGGTGTCAATCTCTTGATCATCATTTAGACTCTTTAAGACATCCATTGTGGTGGAAATTGAAACGACTTTCCCTGCTTCATCTAATGATTCTAAGTATTCATGAACTGAATCTATGGTCTTTAATCGAAAAGAGTTATACCAATAGCTGTCTGCACCAATATCGTATTCCATTGTTTCTTCTTCGGAGAAGTCTTCTTCAAAAAATTCATCATCAAAAAAATCATCCTCCTCAATAGAATTTAATTTTTCTTCAAAATAACTGGGGTCAGCTTCAATGATAATATCTAATGGAGTTGTACCACCCAGTTCTCTATCTATAACACTTAAACCTTGATAAATTTCAGTATTCTCTTTAAACGCTTTTATAAATTGGTTTTCAGCTGTAAGGCTAGAAATACCAATCCCACTTAAAATAGCCATGATCAAAAAGGTTGAAAATGTGGATTTGGGTTTTGTTAAGACTAAATTAGATAAACTATTGGTGATACTTAATGTTAAATCCTTTTTTTTCTTTGAATTGAGTTTTTTAAGCTGTACTAAAATTGAAGGAAACAAAAGAAAAACCATAATAAAAATTGCTCCCATGCTAATTAACATCATCCAACCAAAATCAATGACAGGTTTTAATCCAGCCACTAATAGAGAGGCAAAGCCAACCATAGTAGTGATGGTGGTATAAAGACAAGGTTCCCATTTATCAATTAATGTTTGTTGCACCAACCAAACTTGAGTTTGATTTGGGTGTAATTCATTTAATTCTATATATCTAACTGTGAGATGAACCGATATTGATAAACTAAAGATTAATAAGAGAGCTACAAAGTTTGCTGAAACAACTGTCACTGGCCATCCAACTATACCGAGAAATCCAGTCATTACCACTAGCCCAAGCACACAACATGCCATTGAAATAAACATCCATCTTGGGTTTTTGAAAATCAGTAATAATGAGATAAATAAGAACAATAAAAGAGAGGTGCCAAAAACTTCTATATCATTTTGTATGAAATCAATCATATCAACAGTGATCATTGGGACGCCACCGAGAAAAATCTTGCCATTATCTTGATATCTATTTAATACATCTCTTATGTTTTTTATCATTAGAGCATTTTCAGTTCTATAGGATGCTCTCAAACTTTTAATCTCATCAGAAAGTCTTTCGAGTTCAAGCTTTTCATTATTTTTTAATGTCTGAGTTAATCTTTTTTCTCTTAGTTCGTCTCTTTGATTGACTAATAAATTTAAAGATTCGTTAATCACCAGATTCAGTAATAACGCTGTTGTTCTCCCATCATTACTAATGATAAGATTCTTGTATAAAGTGCTATTGAGTAATTCATCTTGGGCTAATTTTTTGTCTGTTTCTGGACTTAAGTAACTGGGGGTTTTTTCTTCAAGTTCTGAAAGACTCATGGGTGGAGACTTGATTAGTGGAACATCCAGTATTGATACTACTGAATCTATTGAATCCAATCTTTCTAATTCATTTCTGAGGTCAGCTAAACTATTGATTGTAATTGGGTCGAAAAGATCGGCATAAGGTTGAAAAGTTACTACTAGAAATTCATCATCACCATAACGGGCTTTAATGTTCTTGTAATACCTTAAATCTTCATCACCTTCTAATAATAGAGTATCTGAAGAGGCATCAAGTTGAAAATCATCAACCCAATTTAAAAACACTCCAAAAACAAGCAATAGTAACAATATTATAAGTTTTGGAAATGTAACTAATTTTTTTAGTAATTCATTCATCATCAATAATGATCCATATCAGTTAGATATAAACTATAGTTCAAAACATAAATTAAATTCTAGTGTGAGCTATAATTTTAGTGCATCATACTTCTTTAAACAGAAAAATATAATATTTCTAGCTAGTAATAAGTTATAAATGACGATCAAATCAGATAAATGGATTAAAGAAATGGCCAATAATTATGGCATGATTGATCCTTTTGTGGGCAATCAAGTAAGAACAAACAAACAAGAAAGAATTATTTCATTCGGTACTTCTAGCTTTGGATATGATGTTCGTTGCTCTAATGAATTCAAAGTTTTTACAAACATACATTCAGCTATTGTGGACCCTAAACAATTTGATGAATCTAGTTTCGTGGATTTTAATTCTGATGTTTGCATTATTCCTCCCAACTCATTTGCTCTTGCAAGAACCATAGAGTATTTTAAAATCCCAAGAAATGTTTTAACTATTTGTGTAGGTAAGTCAACTTATGCACGATGTGGAATTATTGTTAATGTTACTCCATTAGAACCTGAGTGGGAAGGTCATGTAACTCTAGAGTTTTCTAATACAACTCCTTTACCTGCGAAAATATACGCAAATGAAGGTGTTGCACAAATGATCTTTTTTGAGTCAGATCAAGATTGCGATGAATCGTATAAAGATCGAGAAGGAAAATATCAAGGACAAACTGGTGTTACACTACCTACAGCTTAAAAATCTTCAATAATAATAGGATTTGTAAGTTTTTTTCCAAATAAAAAAGGTTCTTGATCTATAATCTTCAAGTCTTTATTAGCTAAGTAACTAATTGCCATTGGAAAAATCATATGTTCACCTTTTTTAACTCTTTTTGTGAGAGATAACACAGTGTCATTAGGTTTAATTTTAGTTCTAAATTGTATAATTATTGCGCCTGAATCTATCTCATTTACAACTAAATGAACACTGCTACCATGGTAGATTTCATTTTTTGATAATGCGCGTTGATAGGTATTAAGTCCTTTAAACTTAGGTAAAAGAGAAGGGTGTATATTAATTATCTTTCCCAAATAACAACTGCAAAAATTTGTTGATAGGATACGCATATACCCTGAGAGAAATACAATGTCGGGATTTATATTATTGATGTATATCTCTAGCTGATCATCAAAATCTTTTTTATTTTTATATTTTTGAAAATCAATGACATGAGTGTTGATATTATAATTTTCAGCAATACTGAGTCCTTTTGCTTTTGGGTTATCAGAAATAACAAAACTTATATTTAGGTTAAGGTTATTTTTATCAATATGCTTAAGAATGGCTTCCAGGTTTGTTCCTTTTCCAGATATTAGACAAACTGCTTTGATCATTGAATATTATTCTATATCTACAGTTTGGTTACCCGCTGTGATTTTTCCAATAACATAGGATTTATGTCCTAAGGAAGATAATTTTTTTATGATCATATCTTGATCGTCATGCTCTATAACGATTGCCATTCCTATTCCACAGTTAAAGGTTTTGAGCATTTCATCGTCTTTTATATTGCCTTTTTCTTGAAGCCAATCAAATATAGGCGGTCTTTCCCAAGAAGATCTATCAATAATTGCATTAGAATTTTTATTTAAAATACGAACAATATTTTCTTTAAATCCTCCACCAGTGATATGTGCAATTCCTTTTATAACATGAGATTCAGTTAAATTAAGTATAGCTTCAACATAGATAGTAGTAGGTGCAATAATTGCATCTTTGAGTTTTACTTCACCCAGCATTTCCTCTTCATTGATAGTATTTAATTCTATAATTTTTCTGATAAGTGAGTAACCATTAGAATGAGGTCCTGACGAGGCAATGCCTATGATGATGTCACCGTCTTTTATTTTTCTTCCATCAATGATGTTGTCATGGTCCACAACGCCCACACAAAAACCAGCTAGATCAAAATCACCTTCCCTATAAACACCTGGCATTTCTGCAGTTTCTCCACCGATAAGAGCCATGTTAGATTTTTTACACCCATCAGCAATTCCATTAATGACTTCAGTTGCTGAATTAATATCAAGTTTGGAGGTTGCATAATAATCGAGAAAGAACAATGGTTTGGCGCCTAGAGTGATAACATCATTAACACACATTGCTACTAAATCTATACCTATTAAATCAAGTTTTTCATACTCTTTAGCAAGCATTACCTTAGTACCAACACCATCTGTACCTGAGACCAGTATGGGTCTTTTATAATGTGAAGCATTTAATTCATATAAAGCTCCAAAACCACCAATGTTTGATAGAACGTTTGGGTTGAGAGTTTCTTTTATAGAGGGCTTTATTTTTTCAATTAAATTATTTGCAGAGTCTATATCAACTCCTGATTCAGCATAAGTAAGATTTTTATTGTTAGTTTCTTTTGTCAAAATTCAATTAAATTGATTTCTATTTTTTAGGATATAATTTCTTCAAGTTGTATATTAACATCAAGAAATTATTTATTCTTTTACCTTTTGTATTCTATTAATATGGAGAATTAATTGACGCTTTCTTTTATTCCTAATTTTATTTGCATAGTTCGCATTGTGCTTATTATTCCAATAGTTTACCTGCTGTGGAATGAGGATTATCTTTTGTCTTTATTTTTAATAGCAGTAGCAGGATTATCTGATTATTTGGATGGTTTTCTAGCCAAAAGAAATAATTGGAGATCTGAGTTGGGTGCTATATTAGATCCAACAGCTGATAAATTATTACTTATTTCTCTCTTTATAACGCTTTACAGAATGAATCTTATACCATATTGGCTAACTGTCACTGTGATTTTAAGAGATGCTATGATTATGTTTGGACTGTCTTTGTATCGTTATTTTATAGGTAAACCTAAAATACTCCCATCTAAAATTAGTAAAGTTAATACATTTGTCCAAATTATTTTTGTCTTACTAGTTATTGCGGGAGAGATCACTGAGATCTTTTATATCCCTACAATAATTCTTGGGTCTACAGTATTTGTAACTTCAATTCTAAGCGGAGTAGATTATTGGATTCGATGGAGTTTTGAAGCTAAAAAAATAATCAATCTCAATGGAGCCTAAGTGCAACAGATCCCTTTACCTGTAAATATTTCAGATAATATGATTTTTGAATCATTTATAGCGGGAACCAATGATCAAGTTTTTGAATTACTCCAAACCAATGAGCAGAAATTTTTATGGATTGCAGGAGATAAAGGAGCAGGAAAGACTCATCTATTACAAGCAAAAATTAATCAATCAAATCATGATCAGTTTAAGTTTATGTATCTACCTATGCGAGAGTTAAGTAAGTTTACCCCAGAAATATTAGATGATTTGGACCAAATGGATTTAATTTGTATTGACGATATTGATTTAGTATTAGGATCTCAAATATGGGAAGAAAAGTTGCTAGATCTATACGAAAGAATTCACAATACGAAAACTGTATTTATTGTCTCCTCCAAAGACACTCCACAGGGAGGTAAATTTCTAATTAAAGATTTACTGTCAAGATACTCAACAGCTCTAGTACTCCGCCTAAATATTTTAAAGGAAATGGATATAGTGAGAGCAATCCAAGTACATGGAAAAATTAGGGGTTTTCATTTATCTGATGATGTTGCAAATTTTCTACTAAAACGAGTAAGGAGAGATGTTTGTAGTTTAATCGAAGTGATTGAAGTATTAGATTATGAATCTCTTGCAAAAAAAAGAAAAATAACAATTCCATTTATTAAATCAATCTTAAATTTAGAATAATATTTTCTATTTTTAATGATCGCTTGACCTCATTCGTTTTGCTTGATACTTTTTATTTATACCCTCATGTGTCAAAAATTAGAAATGTATAGCAAAAAAATAATCATCACTATCCTTGTATCAGTTTTTATTTATTCATGTGCATCCATGCCGCCACTCCAAGAAATGAGTAATGCAAGGCAAACTATCTCTGCTGCTAAAGAATTAAATATATCCGCAAAAGATGATCAAAGAATATTAGAAGCTGAGCGTTTGCTCTCTAGAGCTGAACGAAGAATTGAGGTAAGCCTATACGATGCAGCAAGACAGGACGCGCTTAGAGCTCAAAGAGAAGCTATTGAATACTTAGAAGCTGAGATTGCCAAAAAACCTAAATAAATTCCTAAGTTACTATTTTTAGAAGTAATCTTTAATGGTATTAATATCAATATCTTGACTACCGTTTTTTGTTCTTTCAACCAGCTCTACTGTATTATTATTTAAACCTCTTTCGCTGACAATAATTTGATATGGAATACCAATCAGTTCAGCTTCAGCAAATTTTACACCAGCTCTTTCATTACGATCATCTAGAGCGACTTCATGTCCTGATTTAACAAGGCTATCATAGAGTTGGTTAGATTTTGATAGGACTGTATCATCATCTTTTTTTAGAATTGCAATGATAATTATTTTAAAAGGAGTTATTTCTTTAGGCCAAATAATTCCTGATTTATCATGGTTTTGCTCGATGGAAGCGGCAACAATTCTCGAAATACCAATTCCATAACAGCCCATCATAAGGTCAACTGATTTTCCAGAATTATCCAGAACGTTGCATTTCATACTTCTACTGTACTTATCCCCAAGTTGAAATATATGACCAACCTCTATTCCTCTAGCAAATGATAAATGACCGCCATTAGGGGCATTCTTACTTTTAATAGTTTCAACATTTGCAGCAAAATTTTCTTCATCACAATATCCAATTTCATCTTCACCTGATTCAGCTAAGACATGGTATTCATGTGAAGTAGACCCACCAATTTCTCCACTATCAGCTCTGACTTTACGGTAATCTAGTCCTAATTTATTAAAAATATTGTCATACGCTTGTCCTATTTTTTTATACTCTTCATTCAACGAAGCTTGATCAAGATGAAATGAATAAGAATCCTTCATTAAAAATTCTCTAGCTCGCATAACACCATATCTAGGTCTAATTTCATCTCTAAACTTAGTTTGTATTTGATAGAAATTCACAGGTAATTGCTTGTAAGTGTTTAACTCATTTCTAACAATGTCTGTAATTACCTCTTCATGAGTAGGTCCAAAACAGAATGAGCGATCATGTCGATCATTCATTTTTAATAATAAGCTACCATATTCATCCCATCGCCCAGTTTCTTCCCAAAGATCTGATGGTTGAATAGCAGGCATTAAAATTTCAAAAGCTCCCGTTGCATTCATTTCATCTCGAACAATATTTTCTATCTTTTTTAAGACTTTCAGACCTAAAGGCATCCATGTGAATAATCCAGAGGCTAATTTTTTTATTAATCCTGATCTCAGCATAAGTCGATGAGAAGTCAATTCAGCCTCTGCTGGCGAATCTTTATAGGTTCTGAGCGGATATTGTGATAGTTTCATTGAATTTTTTTAAATGATTGATTATTTTTTTTATCTTAATTTAGCTATTGTTCAATTATTCACTGTTCAGTAGTATTAATGATATCACCTTCTCATTTCCAAGATAACCTACATTTCTCTATAATGATTTGATATGAGTATTGAAGAAAAAAAGAAGAAAGATAAAAAGACGATCAAGAAAGGTATATTTCTTCTACCAAATCTTTTTACAACAGCAAACCTTTTTGCTGGATGTTTTTCTATTTTTTGTTCCATTGATGGAAATTATCAGTCTTCTGCAATAGCTATTTTTGTCGCTGTTTTTCTAGATGGCTTGGATGGCAAAGTAGCAAGAGCCACTAATGCGGTTTCTGATTTTGGTAAGGATTATGATAGTCTGTGCGATTTAATATCATTTGGGATCGCACCGGCAGTATTCTATTACACTTGGGCATCTAATATTCCATATGAGTTGATTATAGTAAGAATGACTTGGCTTATTTCATTTTTTTATATTGCTACTACAGCACTTAGATTGGCTCGGTTTAATAATCATCTGCAACTCAAGGATCAAAATCATTTTCTAGGATTACCATCACCAGCAGCTGCCACATTATGTAGCGTAATTATTTGGCAGTGCAATTTGAATTATATTGATCCTATTGTCAGTTATATTTTTATTTCATTTGCCATGCTGTCATCAGCCTCTTTGATGGTTTCAAATATTCAGTACAATAGTTTTAAGGATACACGCTCCTTAAATCGTATTCCTTTTTCAAAAACTCTTTTGGTACCTCTTGTTTTAATTTTAATTTTCTTAAATCCACCGTTAGTATTAACCATTATGTCATTAACTTATCTTTTCTCAGGCCCTATTAATTTCGTAAGGAATTTAATTATGAAAAAAAATTACTAATGAAAGATTCTGAATAGACCAGTATGCTTCAAAATAAGAAAGATATACTTAAGAAAATAGGCATCGATGTTTATCATCAAAGAAAGAAAAGTATTGAAAAAAATTCAAATACAGATCAACCAGACGTTTGGTCAACTCTAAAAAGCAATGTTTCATCTTGCAAGAAATGCTTACTTCATAAAACTAGAACGCAAACAGTTTTCGGAGTGGGGGATACTAATGCTGATTGGCTATTTATTGGAGAAGCACCTGGAAAAGATGAAGATATCAAAGGCGAACCATTCGTTGGACGTGCAGGACGATTACTTAATGAAATTATTTTTGCTTCAAGTCTTAGCAGGGAAAGTGTATTTATAGCCAATATTCTAAAATGTAGACCACCCAAAAATAGAGATCCACATCAAGATGAAGTAAGTAGTTGTATTTCATATTTACAACAACAAATAGAATTGATTAACCCAAAAATTATTATTGCAGTAGGTAAAATTGCAGCCCAACAATTATTAAATACGGATAAATCAATGTCTGATCTTAGAGGATATAAGCATTCTTTTGGTGAAAATAACATTCCTTTGATTGTTATTTATCATCCTGCCTACTTACTTAGAAGTCCTACACAAAAATCTAAAGTTTGGTCTGATATTACTCTTGCGAAAGCTAGTATTGATTAATATATGAAGATTCTGAGAAGAAAAAAAATTATATCGTGGGCTTTATATGATTGGGCTAACTCTGTTTTTGCTACAACAGTAATGGCTGGATTTTTCCCAATATTCTTTAAATCTTTTTGGGCAAGTGACCTTTCTTCGATAGAAAGTACAGCAGCCATAGGAACGGCAAACTCACTTTCCGGTCTTTTTATCATGTTATTAGCACCAATTTTAGGAGCTTTCTCTGATTTAAGGAAAATAAGAAAACAATGTTTAGCTTTTTTTGCTCTTGTAGGAATATTAAGTACAGCTTATCTCTATTTCATTCCACAGGGCAATTGGTTCTATGCTGCATTTCTCTACACTTTAGCTGCGATTGGTTTTTCTGGTGGTAATATTTTTTATGATTCTTTGATCGGATCAGTTTCAAATAATCTTGAAAGAAACAAAGTGTCCTCTTTGGGATACTCTTTGGGTTATCTGGGAGGAGGTATTTTATTTATAGTCAATGTTTTAATGTATTTAAACCCAACTTGGTTTGGTTTATCTTCTGATATTGAGGCTATACTGTATTCATTTTTATCCGTGTCAGTTTGGTGGGCAGTTTTTTCAATACCTTTATTTATTAATGTTAACGAAGAGTCTAATCCATCTCAACATAAAGGTATTCTGTTTGATCTATTTCACTCATTTAAATCTGTGATTACAACCTTGAAAGAAATAAAGAAGCATAAAAGAGCAGCTTTATTTTTAATTTCCTATTGGCTCTATATGGATGGAGTTGACACAATTGTGAGAATGGCAACAGCTTATGGAACTGATATAGGCCTAGATACATCTTCTATGATTACAGCATTACTAATGACTCAATTTATTGGTTTTCCAGCAACTTTAGTGTTTGGAATTTATGCAGATAAAGTGGGTTTCAAAAAGATACTCACTATTGGAATTTCAGTTTATATAATTATTTGTTTTTTTGCAGCCAACATGAATACCGCTACTGAGTTTTATCTAATCGCTGGAGCAGTAGGGCTTGTTCAAGGTGGAGTTCAAGCTATCAGTAGGTCATTTTTTAGTAGTTTGATACCTAAAAACAAGGAAGCTCAATTTTTTGGTTTTTATAACTTAGTAGGCAAGTCGGCTGTATTAGTAGGGCCTCTATTGGTTTCATGGGTAGCTTATATTTTCAATAATCCAAGGTTTGGAATATTAAGCTTATTAATCCTTTTTATACCAGGTTTATTAATTCTATGGATGGTTCCTAATCAGGAATTAACTCAATGACATCATTTTAATTTGTTGTTCTATTTTAATTTTATCTTTTGAAAATAATTCATATTGTGATGTGAGTTTTTCAACAACATCTTTAGGTGCTTTGGATTTAAAATTTTTATTTTCAAGTCTTTGATTTACAGAATGGAGATTTTTTTGTATTCCAACTAATTTTTTTTCTAATCTCTTTCTTTCTGACTCAATATCTATAAGTCCTTCTAACGGTATGTGAATTTTCATCTCACCTAATAATGAAATTGCTGATATCGGCGGAGTGTCATTAATTATTTTTATTTCACCAATATTTGCGATATCTCTTATGAAAACATTTACTTCATTAAGAAGGGTGAGATCTTTTTGACTTGCATCTTGAAGAAAGATAGGAATTTTTACTTTAGGTGCTATATTCATTTCTGAACGTATTTGTCTAATATTTGTTACAAACGATTGAATCCATTCAACTTTTTTAATTACAGTTTCATCATAGAATAGGTTTTCTTTTTTCGGATAAGTACTCACCATAATACTTTTTTTAGAGGTTTTAAAATTAAAGGATGTCCATATTTCCTCTGTTATGAAAGGGATGATAGGGTGGAGTGCTCTTAAGAGTGAATCCAATACGTATAGTAAATTTTCTTTTGTTCGATGTTTATTATTTTCAGAAAAATCATCTACTGAATTAAAGATTGATTTGCTAAATTCTATGTACCAATCGCAAAAATCATTCCATACAAATTCATATAGCGAGGTCGCCATTAAATCAATACGATAAATTTTAATATTTTTTTCTATAGATTTTAGTAAAAGTTGCAGTTTAGATTGAATCCATAAATCAGGAATTGATAAGTTTTCTTTTTGTAATGAATGAGAATCTAATATTATTCCATCTGTATTCATTTGGGCAAACCTTGCTGCATTCCATAACTTATTACAAAAATTTTTATAGCCTTCAATACGATTCAAATCAAAACGAATGTCTCTTCCTGTTGTAGCTTGGATTGCAAATGTAAACCGAAGTGCATCAACACCAAATTCTGGAATACCTTTTGGAAATTCTTTTTTTGTTTCTTTGATTATTTTAGGAGCCATTTCTGGTTGCATAAGGCCTTCTGTTCTTTTTTCAATTAGTGTATCTAGATCAATTCCATCAATTATGTCTATTGGATCGAGTATATTACCTTTTGATTTAGACATTTTTTGACCATTCTTATCTCGGACTAAACCATGAATATAAACTTCTTTAAATGGCAGCTCATCCATAAAATAGAGTCCCATCATTATCATACGAGCTACCCAAAAGAAAATAATATCAAAGCCAGTTACCAATACATTGGTTGGGTAAAAAGTTTCTAAGTCCCTAGTTTGATTGGGCCAACCTAGACTTGAAAAAGGCCATAAAGCTGAAGAAAACCATGTGTCTAAAACATCTTCATCTTGTTTTAATTTTGTTGAGGTTTGAAGATTATATTTTTTTCTAACATCTTCTTCGGATTTACCAACGTAGACCTCTCCCTGATTATCATACCAAGCCGGTATTCTATGACCCCACCATAATTGTCTACTGATACACCAGTCTTGGATATTTTCCATCCATTCAAAATATGTTTTAGACCAATTATGAGGAACGAAATTTAATTCTCCACTCTTTACAATATCTATTGCTGGTTGAGCTAGTTTTTTAGTACTGACATACCACTGATCTGTAATATAAGGTTCAAGTATAGTTCCACTTCTATCACCTCTTGGCACACTTAATGTGTAATCTTCAATTTTTTCTAGTAAGCCTAATTTCTCCATATCAGATACAATTGCATTTCTTGCTTCAAAACGATCCATTCCTATGTATTTTTTCTGAGCAGTTGTATTGATCTTTGCATCTTTAGTAAAAATATTAATCACTTCCAGGTCATGGCGTTTTCCAATCTCAAAATCATTAAAGTCATGTGCTGGTGTGATTTTGACACAACCACTGCCAAATGTTTGATCTACATAATCATCGGCAATAATAGGTATGAGTCTTCCTGATATGGGAAGGATTATATTTTTACCAATATATTTTTTATATCTTCTATCATTTGGATGAATAGCTACCGCAGTATCGCCTAGCATAGTCTCAGGTCTAGTAGTAGCAACGACTAAGGATTCATTAGATTCTTCAATTGGATATTTAAAATACCAAATATTTCCTGACTCTTCTGATTGAATAACCTCTAAATCAGATAGAGCCGTCAGAAGTACTGGATCCCAATTTACTAATCTTTTACCTCGATAGATTAATTTGTCTTCATATAACCTAATGAAAACCTCTTGTACTCCTTCCACTAAATCATCATCCATTGTGAATCGTTCTTTAGTCCAGTCTGTAGAAGAGCCCATTCTTTTTAACTGATTGGAAATTGTACTACCAGATTTATTTTTCCAATCCCAAACTTTTGTTATAAAAGCTTCACGACCTAACTCTAATCGAGAGGTCCCAGATAGCTCCAGTTGTCTCTCTACAACCATCTGAGTAGCTATTCCTGCATGATCTGTACCAACTTGCCATAGTGTATTTTTTCCTTGCATTCTGTGATAGCGAACCAAAATATCCATTATGGTATCTTGAAATGCATGTCCCATATGCAATGTTCCTGTGACGTTTGGTGGAGGTATAACTATGCAAAAAGGATCTCCACTATTGGAGGGTGAAAAATAACCAGAGCTTTCCCAAGATTCGTATATCTTTTTTTCTATGAAGCTTGGTTTATATGATTTATCCATGGTTAGCTTATTTTATGGGCCTTAATATCAAAACCAATGGATTTATATTTTTTCCATCTTTCTCTGGCTTTTTCTTTTTTTTTATCAATATTTTCTATAATTTCATGAATTTTTTTTAAATGATTTGTAATATCAGGCATTCCTTCACTCAAATTAATAATGGCTTCAGCATCTTTAATTTTATGATCCATCCATCCTATTTGAACTGGCTGAGTATTGTTAATATCCAGATTTACTATTGCATGAGGGATATAACTCTCTTGCCTGAATGTCCATAGAATTTTATCTAGCTCTTCAGCTTGTTCTTGAGTGTCTGTTTTTATAAAAATAGGATTAATATTTTGTTTGTAGCCTTTTTCAATTAATTTACAAACATAGATTAAGAAATCTTTTTTTTCAATTGACTCAAAGTGATGAAATAAAACATTTGTTTTATGTTGCATACTAATTGCGTGCTTTATTAATTAAAAATTCAGAAACCATAGCTACAGGCCTGCCTGTAGCTCCTTTATTCGAACCCTCATGCCAGGCAACACCAGCAATATCAATATGTGCCCAATCATAATTGCCAACAAATTTTTGAAGGAAGCATCCTGCAGTTATTGTTCCTGCACCAACTCCATTGGTACTGATATTAGCGACATCAGCAAAATTACTTTTAATTTGTTTGGCATAGTCTTCATTTAAAGGAAGTCTCCAAGTTGGATCATTACTTAATTCACCAGCAAGAGTTAATGCATTAGCAAGGTTGTCTGAATTAGTCATTAAACCAGAAATATGTTTCCCTAATGCCACAACACAGGCACCAGTTAGAGTCGCCATATCTATAATGAGTTCTGGTTTAAATTTTTGAGCGTAAGTAAGAGCATCAGCAAGTATTAGCCTACCTTCAGCATCTGTGTTTAATACTTCAATAGTTGTTCCGGACATAGCTGTAACAATATCACCAGGTTTAGTTGCTGTACTACTTACTACATTTTCACAAGCTGGAACTATAAAAACCATATTAATAGGCAGCTTAAGGTCTGAGACCATTTGGAGTAGGCCAATTGTAGTTGCTGCTCCACACATATCGTATTTCATTTCATCCATTGCATTGGATGGTTTTAGAGAGACACCACCAGTATCAAATGTTATACCTTTTCCTACAATGACTATAGGCCTAGCTTTGGATTTAGAACCTTTATATTCTGCAACTATTAATTTAGCAGGCTCTGAAGCTCCAGCAGTCACTGATAATAATGAGCCCATTTTAAACTTCTTCATATCAGATTCATTTAAAACCTTAAGAGATATTGATTTATTTTTATTTGCTATTTTTCTTGTTTCTTTAACTAAAAATGATGGAGTACAAACATTAGCTGGAAGATCACCTAAATATTTTACTTTTTGTATCGCTTTACCTATGCTTTGACCATGCTTAAGACCCTTGGATATTGATGTATTTTTTTTAGTACCATTGATGCCAAAATAGAGTTTATTTAATGAGTATTTTTTTTCTTTTTTTGAGTTGGTAGCTGTATATTGATAAGCAATATCATACCAAGATTCAACCATTATTCTTGAAGCTCTATAGTATGTTTCATCACTTTTACCAATAAGACCATTAGATGCAAGCAGGTTAATTGCATTCTTATGTGAGGTGGATGATAATTTTTTTAGAGCTGATGTAATGGCTTTCTTATAATTAGTGTTAGAGTATTTATCAAATTTTCCACATCCCACCAAAACTATTCTTTTGTAGGTTTGTTGATTAATGGGTAAAATTCTTGTTTGTCCTAATTTCCCATTTATATCCCCATTGGTTTGAAAATCTTTTATGAGATTGTTATTTTTTGAATTAATTGTTTTAGTTGGCTCTCTTAGTATCCCATCTTCAAAAACAGGTAATATAAGGCAATCAGCTTTTATTTCTGATGATTTATTTGTATTTATTAGGAAATTCATTTATTTCTCTCTTTTAGTTATTTTTAAAGGGTATTACTACTCTATTAAAATCAAATACCCTAGTATTATTTGAGTCATAATTGTAGTGTAATAGTATTAGTTCAAAAACTAAATATGAATCTCTTCTAATAAGTAAATAAGATTTTTTATGGGAAAAATAATTAGTCACTACCTTTTTAAGGAGACAGCAACCACATGGTTGGCTGTCACAGTTATATTATTAATTATTTTGGTTGCCAATAAGTTTTCAGATGT
>JAQWSZ010000048.1:0-6886 GCA_029242945.1 Gammaproteobacteria bacterium
TTATTTTGAATAAAACTCTACTACAAGGTTTTCTTGAATATCAGGCAAGATATCTTCCCTTTCAGGTATCGAATTAACGATTCCCTTCAATTTCTTCTGATCAACACTCAACCACTCACTTATGCCAAGTTGTGATGAGATGTTTACTGCATTCTTAACTCTTAGCTGTTCTTTTCCTTTATCAGTAACTGAAATTTCGTCACTAGCATTCACTTGATATGATGGAATATTAATAACTTTTCCGTTTACCAAAATTGATTTGTGACTTACTAGTTGCCTTGCTTCTGCTCTAGTCACCGCAAAACCCATTCTATAGACCATATTATCCAATCTGCCTTCAAGCAATTTTAGTAGATTCTCACCTGTTGACCCTTTGATCTTAGAAGCCTTCTTATAATAATTTCTAAATTGCTTCTCCAGCACACCATACATTCTTCTTAACTTTTGCTTCTCTCTTAACTGATTGCCGTAATCTGAGAGCCTCTCTCTTCTACCGCCTACCTTTGATCCTGGGATTGAATTTAGCTTACATTTGCTCTCAATAGGCTTAATTCCGCTCTTGAGAAATAAATCTGTGCCTTCTCTCCTTGACAGTTTACATTTTGGTCCTAAATATCTAGCCATTCTTATTTACCTCTTTATACCCTTCTTTGCTTAGGTGGACGACAACCATTGTGTGGAAGTGGTGTAACGTCTTCTATGCTGACAACGTTAAGGCCTATTGCATTCAATGCTCTGAGTGCAGACTCCCTGCCAGGCCCAGGCCCCTTAATCTTTACAGAGATATCCTTCAAGCCAAACTCTTTTGCTTTTGTCCCGGCTTTTTCGGCTGCGACTTGAGCAGCAAACGGCGTGCTCTTTCTTGAGCCTCTAAAACCTGATCCGCCAGCAGTGGCCCATGAAAGTGTATTTCCTGACCTATCCGTAATAGTTATAATCGTGTTATTAAATGTAGCGTGAATGTGCGCGACTCCTTCTATAACATTTCTCTTAGTTTTCTTTTTCTTTGCAACAGCCATATTTATTCCTTTAAGCTCTCATTGGCTTCTTAGGGCCTTTCCTTGTTCTCGCATTAGTTTTACTTTTCTGACCTCTCACTGGCAAACCTCTTCTGTGCCTAATGCCTCGATAGCAACCCAGATCCATTAATCGTTTAATATTGGTTGATGTATCTCTTCTGAGGTCGCCCTCAACAAGATAACTTCCCAGTTCTGTCCTAATGCTCTCTAGCTCCAGCTCAGACAGATCCATAACTTTTGTATCTTGAGCAATGCTGAGCTTATCGCAAATTGAAGCTGCTAATGAATTTCCAATTCCGTATACATATGTCAGCGAAACTCTAATATGCTTGTTATCCGGTATATTTACTCCTGCTATCCTTGCCATGATTATCCTTGCCTCTGTTTATGTCTTGGATCCTTACATATCACTCTGACAACGCCATTTCTTCTGATGACCTTGCAGTTTCTACAAATTTTCTTTACTGATGCTCTAACTTTCATCTCATTTTCCTACTATCTAGGTTGACCGCTTCTTCCATAATTTTTCAGGTTTGCTTTTTTCATGAGTCCTTCATATTGCTTAGACATCATCAATGCCTGCAATTGAGCCATAAAATCCATCGCTACAACTACAATGATCAAAAGCGATGTTCCGCCAAAGTAAAATGGCACTCTAAAGTAGAGAATCATAAACTCTGGAATCAAGCAGACGAGCATGATATACAATCCGCCCCAAAAAGTTAACCTTGTTAACACTTTATCTATATATTCTGCAGTTTGTCTTCCGGGCCTAATTCCTGGCATAAAAGCCCCGGATCTCTGAAGGTTATCGGCAGTATCCTTAGAGTCAAAAACTAAAGAAGTGTAAAAAAAGCAGAAAAACATAATCAGGCCGGCATAGAGCAGGATATAGATTGGCTGACCAGGCGCAAGACTTGCAGCTATATCTTGAAGCCAGTCAAAGCCTTCAGATGTACCAAACCAACTTGCTATTGTTGCAGGAAATAAGATGATACTGGATGCAAATATAGGTGGAATAACCCCTGACATATTGATCTTAAATGGTAAATGAGTAGACTGCCCTTGCATCATTCTTCTGCCCTGTTGTCTTTTGGCATAATTCACTGGGATTCTTCTCTGTCCCCTCTCAATGAATACCACAAAGGTTGTTACTGCTATAACAAGCAGTAAAAGAATAAGAACAAGTGCAGATGAGATCTCGCCTGTATTGGCTAATTCTAGTGTGCCTCCTATTGCAGAAGGGAGTCCAGAAATAATACTGGCTAATATGATCATTGAGATCCCGTTTCCGATTCCTCTTTCTGTAATTTGCTCTCCAAGCCACATTAAAAACATCGTACCTGTGACCAGTGTCACACAAGCAGTAAATAGAAAGTTAAACCCTGGGTTTACAACAACTCCCTGATTTTGAAGAGCAATTGAGGCACCAAAGGATTGAAAAGCAGCTAAGAAAACTGTTCCGTATCTTGTATATTGGGTGATCTTCCTTCTTCCTGATTCCCCTTCCTTCTTGAGTTCTTTGAGAGTAGGAATGGTAACGCTTGCCATCTGCATTACAATTGAACATGAGATATAAGGAAATATTCCAAGAGCAAATATACTCAGCCTTTCAAGTGCGCCACCAGAAAACATATTAAACATGCTAAGTATTGTTCCGGATTGTTCCTCAAAGAAGCTCTCTAATGCATTTGGATCAATGCCTGGAACAGGAATATACGTCCCAATTCTGTATACAATTAATGCGCCAATCAAAAAGAACAGGCGTTGTCTAAGCTCTGTAAACCTAGACATATCAGCAAATGATCCACTTGCAGTGTTGATAGTGTTTGCCATAAATTAGTCCAGTATTGTTCCGCCAGCCTTTTTAATAGCTTCTTCAGCGCCCTTAGTTAACTTAATACCTTGTAATTTGACTGCTTTTTCAATTGAGCCTGATGCAATAACCTTAACTCTTTGAATATATCTTGGAATGATGTTTGCATTCTTAAGGGTATCAATATCAATTACCTCTGCTTCAATCTTATCAAGCTGATCCAATCTGAGTTCCGCAGAGTCTTTTTGGTTTGAAGTAAACCCTCTTTTAGGCACTCTTCTTTGCAGAGGCATTTGGCCTCCCTCGAAGCCAACTTTGTGAAAACCGCCCGATCTTGCCTTTTGCCCCTTATGCCCTCTTCCTGATGTTTTTCCTAGACCAGAAGCATGGCCCTTGCCTTTTCTAAACTTCTTGGACTTGCTACCCGGGTTAGGTTTTAGCTCATTTAATCTCATTTAACTTCCTCAACTTCTAGTAGATACCTAACTTGATTAACCATTCCCATATTTTCTGGAGTGGCATCAATAACTACTTCTTGATTGATTTTTCTCAAACCAAGACCTGACAGTGATGCTGCATGCTTTTTTAATCTTCCAAAGCGGCTCTTCACTAATTTAATTCTTACTTTATTCTGCTTCTCAATCATGATTTATGTAAATATCTTAGATACTGGAATTCCTCTTGTTTTTGCAATCCTCTGTGGTGAGCGTATAGAGTCCAAAGCATTAATTGTGGCTCTGACAAGATTTATTGGATTTCTAGATCCATAACTCTTTGCCAATATATTCCTAATGCCAACACACTCGAAAACTGCCCTCATAGCACCGCCAGCAATAATACCTGTTCCATCAGCTGCAGGTTGCATATAAACCTTTGTGGCACCATGTCTGCCATTTACCTGATAGTAAATAGTGTCATCTTTCAAAGAAACCTGATGCATGTCTTTTCTTGCGGCCTGCATTGCTTTTTGAATCGCCAATGGAACTTCTTTTGCTTTACCATATCCCATGCCAATTTTTCCTCTGCCATCACCCACGACAGTGATAGCTGCAAAACCAAATTGTCTTCCGCCTTTGACTACTTTTGCAACTCGGTTGACCGCTACTAATTTTTCTATTAAGTCATCAGCTTGCTTATTTACATTCATGTTCATATTTAAAAGTCCAATCCATTTTCTCTAGCAGATTCAGCCAGGGCTTTAACTCTTCCGTGATACAAAAAGCCTGATCTATCGAATGCCACTTTGTTAATTTTTGCTTTCTTTGCTTTCTTAGCAATTTGTTGCCCTACAGCCTTTGCTATATCTATCTTTCCTTTAGTCTTATCGCCTAGGATACTCTTAACTTCTGGGTCAAGACTTGAAGTTGCAGCTACTGTTTGATTATCAGGCGCTATAATTTGTGCGTAGATATGATTTGAAGATCTATGTACGCATAATCTGTGAGCTTCTAGTTGCTTTATTTTAGCTCTAGTCTTCTTTGCTCTTCTTTTTCTTTTATCAATTTTTGAAATCATGATCTTATTCTTTAAACGGCTTTCTTAGTTTCTTTCAATGTAATTTGCTCCCCTTTGTACCTCACGCCTTTCCCTTTATATGGTTCAGGAGGTCTTATTGCTCTCAACTGAGCTGCAACTTGTCCAACTTTTTGTTTATCTATTCCTGCAATACTGACTTCAGTCTGAGAAGGGGTAGAGATCTCAATTCCTTCTGGAATCTCATAGTTGACGGGGTGAGAAAATCCTAATGTCAGATTCAATGTCTTGCCTTGTGTTTTTGCTCGATATCCAACACCAATAAGCTGTAGTTCTTTCACATAACCTTCGGTAACACCTATTACCATATTTTGTATAAGGCTTCTAAATGTACCGGCTGCAGCTTTAGAAAAGCGGGTTTTACCATTAGAATCCACTTTCACAGCACCATCATCTATTACTACAGTGATATCACTAATGAGATCAAGCGTTAACTCTCCTTTAGGTCCTTTCACTTTAAGTAGACTCTCAGTATCAGAGATATGTGCTTCTACCGCTTCTGGTAAAACTACAGGTTGTTTTTCTATTCTAGACATTTGATAACCTATTTAATTTAAGAAACCACACACAAGACTTCTCCGCCTTGTCCTATTTCTCTTGCCTTCCTATCACTCATTACACCAGCTGAGGTAGAAACAACTGCAACACCTAAGCCTCCCATTACGCGGGGGATTTCAGATGTTTGCTTATAAATTCTCAGTCCAGGTTTGCTGACTCTATCAAGCTTCTCAATGACAGGTTTTCCATCAAAATATTTAAGCTCTATGATTAAATTACTCTTATTCCCATCAGTCTCTTCAGAGTTGAATCCTTTAATATATCCTTCCTCTAATAAAACTGAAGCTATACTTTCCTTCATCTTTGAATGCGGCATAGAAACACTAGAAGCGCTTATTTTATGAGCGTTTCTAATTCTTGTTAACATATCAGCAATTGGATCAGTCATTGTCATATCTAATTCCTCTTCTTTACCAGCTTGCTTTATGCAGTCCTGGTATATTCCCTTTCATTGCTTCTTCTCTAAGCTTATTCCTTCCTAGTCCAAATTTTCGATAATAGCCTTTCGGCCTTCCAGTGATTGAACATCGATTTCTTAGCCTTGATGGGCTAGCGTTTCTTGGTAATTTTTGCAATTTTATCCTTGCGTCATTTTTCTCTTCATAGGATGCATTTATATCTCTGAGAATAGATTTAAGAGATGCTCTTCTTTCGGCATACTTTTCTACAGTTCTAACTCTTTTGAGCTCTCTTTCAACAATGGCCTTTCTAGTCATTCCTTTTCCTCAATTTCAATTTTTACTTCTTCAGCTGCTTCTTCAGCTTTTACCTCTTCAGCTGCTTCTTCAGCTTTTACTTCTTCTGCTGCTTCTTCAGCTTTTACTTCTTCTGCTGCTTCTTCAGCTTTTACTTCTTCTGCTGCTTCTTCAGCTTTTACCTCTTCAGCTGCTTCTTCAGCTTTTACTTCTTCTGCTTTTACCTCTTCAGCTGCTTCTTCTGCTTTTACTTCTTCTGCTTTTACTTCTTCTGCTGCTTCTGATGAAACATCTTTAGGAGCATCCTTAATAGGAAAATTGAATTCTTTCAACAATGCTAAACCTTCTTCATCATTCTTAGCAGTAGTTGTGATGCTGATATCTAAACCTCGGATTTTATCTACCTTGTCAAAGTCAATTTCAGGAAAAATAATTTGCTCTTTTACTCCTAAGCTATAATTACCATTTCCATCGAAAGACTTCCTATTAAGCCCTCTAAAATCTCTAACACGTGGAAGAGCCACGCTAATAAGCCGGTCTAAAAACTCATACATCCTCTCTCTTCTTAGAGTTACTTTAACGCCTATTGGCATTCCTTCTCTTATCTTGAAAGAGGCAACTGATTTCCTAGCACGGGTAATTATGGCTTTCTGACCAGAAAGCCTTTCAAGATCTGCAACAGCTTTTTCGATTGTTTTCTTATCCTGTGCAGCCTCTCCAACACCCATGTTGAGGGTAATCTTTTTTATTTTTGGAACTTCCATAACGTTATTAAGGCCAAGCTTTTCTTTAAGGCTGGACTTAATTTCTTCTGTATATTTTTCTTTTAACCTTGCCATCTCTAAATATCTACAACCTCATTATTTGACTTGAAAAACCTCACTTTTGTTCCATCCTCAAGTCTCTTTATGCCTACTCTATCTGGTTGGTTAGTGATAGGGTTAAGCAACATTACATTTGAAATATGGATTGGCATTTCTTTTTCTATAATTCCGCCTTCTTGCCCTGCATTAGGATTTCCTTTTTGATGCTTCTTTACGATGTTTACATTCTCAACAAGTACTTTTGAGTTATTAAGCATTCTAAGCACAGTGCCAGTCCTTCCCTTATCCTTGCCAGAAAGCACTATTACTTGATCGCCTTTTTTTATCTTTTTCAATTCAATAATTCCTATATAACTTCTGGAGCAAGTGAGATGATCTTTAGCTGTTTCTTTGCTCTTAGCTCTCTAGTAACAGGTCCAAAAACTCTTGTTCCAATTGGCT
>JAQWSZ010000046.1:0-2106 GCA_029242945.1 Gammaproteobacteria bacterium
ACCTTTATAGATGGGTTGTCGAACTTGTTCTGAGCTAGCAGTATTGATGGATCTTTTCGTTTCATAAAATTTTAGACATTGCTCTTCCCACTCTAAGCCACAAAAATCTAGAAGTTTCTTGGTCTCTATTTCTTGTTTTTCAAGCACAGATTCATAATGAAAGTCCATGATCTCTCCTGGAAAAAGATTATGCCAATGCCGCATCATTCGGTCATACTCTAAATAGTATTCACCAATTTCAAAAAGATCGTAACTCCAGGATTGTCCTTTATAAAAAAGTTGTTTATAGGAACTGATGCAACTGTCTAATGGGTGTCTACATGCATTAATAATTTTTGCATTAGGAAGAATGAGTTTAAGGAAGCCAATATTGGCAAAATTATTAGGCATTTTATCAATAAAATAAGGACTTCCTGTACGATGTCGCTTAGTGGTTGTTAGGTAGCTTTCACCATACTCAATGAACTCATCATTATTCATTTCCAGTGCTGCATTTGGAAATTTAATACCCCTAGGCTTTGATTTTGTTAGCTTTCTAGTGAGCAACGAGAGATCAGGCAATTCTTTTGTTCCTTCAACTTGGGTATGACTCGCTAAAATTTGTTCGATTAAAGTTGATCCTGATCGAGGTAGTCCAACTATAAAAATAGGTGCCTGACTTTGATGACCTAAATTTCTTTTTTCATTAATAAATTCTTTATTAAATACTTCAATCAAAGCATCGTGTGTGGTTTGTGTTTGAACCGAATCATAGACTTCATCTTTTCGTCGCATAAAGGCACCAGCATCAAAATGATGCCATGCTTCATCAAATAAATTTTCTTTTTCTTTGGCATTAGCAAGAGCAATATGTAGAAAAGCTTTATTGCCGTCAGGAATTTCTGGATTCTCTATATGATCTTCCATTTGAGTGATTTCTTTTTGGTCAAATTGGTATGTCTTTAGATTAGCTAAGCTCCAGTAGGCTTCGGCAAAAAAGGGTTGAACTTCTATGACTTTTTTGTAGGCTGAAACTGATTCTTCATAATCCCCAATGGTTTTTAATGTGTTGCCTAACCCCATGTTACTTCCAATGTGATTTGGTTCTATTTTCAAAGCTTCACGGTATGCTTTTATAGCCCCTTCATGATTTCCTGATTGACCTAATATGGTTCCACGAAGCATGAAGCCGAAAGGTAAATTAGGTTGCAATTGAATCACTCGTTGAGCTGCATCAAGAGCTTTTCCAAATTCATCGGTGTCTGATAATGCTTCGGCTAGCTCCGCCCATGCTCCAGCAAATTTTGGTTTTAATTCAACTGCTCTCTGCAATAAAATTATTGCATCTTCTTTTTGCTCCATTTTTGAAGCTATTGAGGCAAGCAATTTAAGACCAATGACATCATCTGACTTCTCTTGTAGCGCTTCTCTACAAATTTTTTCAGCTTCCTCTGTATTGCCTTTATAGAATAACTGCGTAGCAGTAGCTAATTTTTCTTGAATAGGATCTAATTCAAGAACAGTTTGATAAATTTCTTGTGCTTCTTCATTTCTTCCTAATCCTTTGAATATTTGACCCAGTGTAATTAGGGCGCTTGTATTTTTTGGATTGAGATCTATTGCTTTCTCAAAACAAGCCAATGCTTTTTCAGGTTTGTTCTGTGCCAGCAATGCATTGCCTAATTCTTCATGTGCTGGAGCAAAATCTGGAAACATTCTCAGTGTATGCTTTAATCGTTTAACAGCTGAGCCCGACTTTCCTTGTCTAATTAGAGCCACACATAAGAGTACTTGCGTATTAGGTTCACCATTGGATACTTGGCTGAGTGCTTTTCTGCATAGATCTTCAGCCATCTTTGCATCACCTGCATTCAAAAATGCTTTGGCTCGATCAAAAGACGCTTTTAAGGCTGACAGTTCATCATTAACCATATTATCTCTCTTTATATTTTTGTCTTAATCTGCTTTGACATTATTAATGCCGCTATACTTACACCAATACTCACAGCAAGTATCAGGATTGTTGCCAATGCATTTATATCTGGCGAAATGCCTAAACGTACTTTTGAGAAGATGAGCATGGGCAGTGTTGTTGCGCCAGGACCAGAAACGAAACTTGCGATGACC
>JAQWSZ010000047.1:0-37500 GCA_029242945.1 Gammaproteobacteria bacterium
CCATTGGGTTCTACAAAAATAGTATAAGGCAGGGTAAGTGAGGAATTGCCAAGATCTTTCATCAAGTCATAGGCTTCTCCTTGACCTACAAGAATAGGAAAGTCTATACCTAACTCATTAACAAAGTCTCTGACTAGTTCAGACTCATCAATTGCAATACCTACCACTTGCAAAGCATTGTTTTTATTATCTGAGTGAATAGCGTTCAATAGAGGCATTTCTCTTCTGCATGGCGAACACCAGGTTGCCCAGAAATTTATAATTAATGGATTGCCTATATATTGATCAATATTGATGATCTCTCCTTCTAAACTTTCTAAGTTGAAAGAGGTCAGGTACACAGGTGTTTTTTCTTGCGTTTTAGTATTTATAAATACCAGATAGATTGCTAAAGAGCTTATCAAAGAAATGATGATGATTGTTTTAAGATTTTTCATTATTGGATAGTTTTAATGTCATTTATCAATTCTTTAGCATTGACTACGCCAATTTTTCTGATATTTTCTTTTTCATTTCCATTTTGATCATAGACTATTAGAGTGGGCGGCCCAAATATACTTAATTGTTTCATCAACTCTATATCGTTTTCAGAATTTTTAGAAACATCAGCTTTAATAGAATTAATACTAGATAAAAGCTTAATCATATCTGGATTTGAGAATGTTTCTCGTTCAAGCCTTTTACATGAAATACACCAATCTGCAGTAATATATAGCAATGAGATATTTCCATTTTTACTAGCTAGCTCTAGACTATTATCTAATTCAATTAAAGAACCAATAGGATCAAACAAAGAATCACTGACCCCGACCAATGACTTTTGATCTTTCATTAATATTATTTTTTCACTTTGGTCTGAAACAATAAATAAACCTAAGATTATTGATGCTAAACAAGCATAAAGCTTAGGGTATTTAAAACTTTTCTTATATGGTTTTTTTGACAGAGGCCATAGAAAATAGATTGCAGCTGCAATTAAAATAACGCCCCACAAAAGATTAATAATCTCTTCACTGAGAAGTGGGTTTAGGACCCATATAGCCAAAGCGAACATGATGAAGCCAAAAAGATTTTTTATATTCTCAAGATACGCTCCTGATTTCGGTAGCCATTGCCCAGCTGTAAGACCTATTATAATGAGTGGTATGCCCAACCCTAGACTTAAAGAGGACAGAGCAATGATACCTCTAGCAATATTACCACTTTCGCCAATAACCATAAGTGTTGCAACCAATGGCGGAGCAACACATGCGGTGACCATCAATGCTGATAGCGCTCCTATGATTATTACTCCCAGATAATTACCCCCAACTTGATTTGAAAGACTGTTATTGATTTTGTTCATGACAGAACTCGGCATTTGCATATTGAAGCTACCTAGCATTCCGAGACCCAATATTCCAAATAGAATGGCAATTGCCACTATGAATGTAGGCAAGGTAAAGAGAGCTTGCAGTTGTTTTCCTGCAATAGCAGCAGCAATACCAGCAATAGAATAAGTGATGGCCATTCCTGCTACATAAGCTAAAGACAGTGATAAGCTTTTAAGCTTATTGCTTCCTGATTGACCAATAATAATTGATGAAAGTATTGGGATAGTTGGTAAATGGCAAGGGGTAAAAGCCAATCCAAAACCAAGACCTAGGAAAATTAAGAAAACCAAAATAATATTGCCATCAGTAATTATATTTCCCAATCTTGCCTGCTCTGAGATTTTTATTTCTGTATTTGAGATTGCAGCTTCTTGATTTTTTATATTTATTGAGAAACTTCTAACCCATTTTTGTGGCGGATAACACAAACCAATATCAGCACAACCTTGTGAATTTACTTCTATATTAAATCTATCCATAGACTCATTGATTATAGTTATTGGAATATAATGGCTAAAGCTTGAACGATAAATTTCTGTATTGCCAAAAAATTCATCAGAGTATTCAATGCCATTGGGTAATTTTATTTCTCCTAACTCAAAGTCATTATTTAATGCAACGTAGGAGATTTTGTCTTTGTATAAGTAATAACCTGTCTGTATTTCATGGGTGATTTGCAATACATTATTCTGGTAAGAGATTGATACTGGGAAGGCCTCTTGAGGTTTAAGCACTTGTTGTCCCAAAAGTGTTAATGGCACAATTGATATGACTAGAAATACAATCTTTATTATTCTTGTTAGCATTTACTCAGTGTTTCACTTTAATTAAAAATAAAAAAATACTCAAAAATTCCATATTCGCACTTGAATTTTTCTCAACCATCCTTATTATTAGCACTCCCCTATGGAGACTGCTAAAATCGCAATCTTTAAAATAAGGGATTGATTTAAAAAGATGATAACAAATTGAGGAGATTATAGATGAAAATTCGTCCGCTTCAAGACAGAGTAATTGTAAGACGCATGGAGGAAGAAAAAACTTCACCAGGCGGAATTGTTTTACCGGATAGTGCAACAGAGAAACCGATTAAAGGCGAAGTAGTTGCAGTAGGTAAAGGTTTGGTTCAAGAGAATGGAGATTTAAGACCATTGGATTTAAAAGTAGGGGATGAAGTTCTCTTTGGTAAATACAGTGGAACAGAAATTAAACTCGATGGAGAAGAACTACTTGTAATGAAAGAAGATGATGTGATGGCAGTATTTGAAGGCTAGTACATCAAAATAATTTAAAAATATATTAATTAAAAATAAAAGAGGAATAATCAAATGGCTGCTAAAGAAGTAAAGTTTGGTGATAGCGCTCGTCAAAGAATGTTAGCTGGTGTAAATGTTCTTGCTGATGCAGTAAAAGTTACGCTTGGACCAAAAGGAAGAAATGTTGTTTTAGATAAGAGTTTTGGGGCACCTACTGTCACTAAAGATGGAGTATCTGTTGCTAAAGAAATCGAATTGGACGACAACTTTGAAAATATGGGTGCACAAATGGTCAAAGAAGTGGCATCTCAAACATCCGATGTTGCTGGTGATGGAACAACTACAGCAACAGTATTAGCTCAATCTATCTATAGAGAGGGTTTAAAATCAGTTTCAGCTGGATACAACCCTATGGATCTTAAGCGAGGCATCGATAAAGCGACAGCTGCTATTATTGAGCAACTACAATCCATTTCTTCTCCTTGTACAGAAAATGACTCAATTTCACAGGTGGGTACTATATCTGCGAATTCTGATTCTGCAATTGGTGAAGTAATAGCTCAAGCTATGGAAAAAGTAGGTAAAGAAGGAGTGATAACAGTCGAAGAAGCATCTGGCCTTGAAAACGAACTGGATGTTGTAGAAGGGATGCAATTTGATCGCGGTTATCTTTCTCCTTACTTCATCAACCAAGCTGACAGTCAAAGCGTTGAGTTGGAGGATCCATTCATACTATTATTTGATAAGAAAATATCCAATATTAGAGATCTTTTGCCATTACTCGAAGGCGTTGCTAAAGCAGGAAGACCTTTACTGATTATTGCAGAAGATATAGAAGGTGAAGCTCTAGCTACATTAGTTGTGAATAATATCAGAGGTATTGTTAAAGTTGCGGCCGTGAAAGCACCTGGTTTTGGTGACAGGCGAAAAGCGATGTTACAAGATATTGCTATTCTTACTGGCAGTCAGGTTATTTCTGAAGAAGTTGGATTAAGTTTAGAAAAAACAACGGTTGAAGATCTAGGAACAGCTAAAAAAGTACAAATCACTAAAGAAAATACAACAGTGATTGATGGTGCTGGAACAGCTTCAGATATTAAATCAAGAATCAGTCAAATTAATGCTGAAATTGATGAATCATCTTCAGACTATGACCGTGAAAAACTACAAGAACGCTTAGCAAAACTATCCGGTGGTGTGGCAGTGATAAAGGTGGGAGCTGCAACAGAAATCGAGATGAAAGAAAAGAAAGCCAGAGTGGAAGATGCATTAAATGCAACTAAAGCTGCTGTTCTTGAAGGTATAGTTCCTGGTGGTGGCGTTGCTTTAGTAAGAGCAAAATCTGCATTAGATGCGATCGAAGGCGATAATGATGATCAAAATGTGGGTATTAATATTCTCAGAAGAGCGCTTGAAGAACCGCTTCGTCAAATCGTGAGTAATGCTGGCAATGATGCTTCAGTTATTTTAAATGAAGTCGCAAATGGAAGTGGTAACTATGGATATAATGCTGCTTCAGGCGAATACGGAGATATGATTGAAATGGGTATCGTTGATCCTACAAAAGTTACCCGATATGCATTGCAAAATGCAGCATCTGTGACGGGTCTTCTTCTAACTACTGAAGCAATGGTTAGTGAAGCTCCACAAGATGATGCTCCAGTTGCACCAATGCCTGATATGGGCGGAATGGGTGGAATGGGCGGAATGGGCGGAATGATGTAAAGAATCCGTTCTCATCTAAAGCAATTAAAGCCCTGCTCAGCGGGGCTTTTTTTATAGATTAGATTTATAACTTACTGTTGTCTATTATGAACCAATAAAAGGATAAAAAATGACTGCCAATCAAGAAAAAATAATTCACATAAGAAAAGAAGATCTGCCGTTATCCTGTCCTATGCCTAGCAATGATAATTGGGATGGTCATCCTAAGGTTTTTCTAGAGGTTGAGTCGAAAGAAACCAGATGTCCTTATTGCAGTACAGTTTATGAAATAATTGATTTTGATGGATAATCATCTTCCAAGAGTTACTCACATCAATTTAGCATCTGGTTTTAGAGGAGGAGAGAGACAAACTTTACTTCTGATAAAAGACTTATCCAGGCGAGGCTTTCATCAATCTCTCATTTGCAAAAAAAATTCAGAGATACAAAAAAAAGCAGCAAGCATCGTAAATCTAGAGGTTAATGCAGTAGGGTTTGGTGTTATTTCATGCATTAGATACTTTTTTAATGAAGGTATTCTGCATTTTCATGAATCAAGATCTTTTTTTGCTCTTTGGTTTTGTACTTTATTGTTGAAAAAAAATTACTTGATCACAAGAAGGGTACAAAGGATGCCAAAAAATAATATAGTCAATGCATCCATTTATCAGGGTGCTTCGATGATTGTTACTTTAACTCAGAATATTGCTGAGAATGTAGCAAAAAGTCTGAACCTTTCTTTTGATTACCATATAGTTAATAGTGCTCATTCGTCACTTAATTTCAACCCATCAAATGTTGAAAAAATAAAATCTGAGTTAGAAAATAAGTTCATCGTTGGCCATATTGGTGCTTTCGATGATAGTCACAAAGGACAGAATCAAATTTTTTCTCTTGCAGAAAAAATGCAAAGAACGCATCCCAATATTTTTTTTATGTTGATTGGTGGAGGTAGAGATGAAAATAAATTTTTGATGCAAGCTAGTCAACTAAGCAATATTAAAGTCATTGGGCATGTGGATAATGTTGGAGACTATATGAAAGCATTTGATTTATTTCTATTTCCATCTCGACATGAAGGTTTAGGGTCTATACTCCTTGATGCACTTGCCTTTGGTTTACCCATTATTGCTTCCAACGTGGGTGGAATACCTGAAATAATTAACCATGGCAATAATGGATATTTAGTGGAAGAAGATGCAATAGATGATTATATGTCCTATTTATTAAAATTGACTGAAAATCAACAACTCTATGAGAAGATGAAGGCTAGCAATATTGTGAAGTCAAAAAACTATACGGTGGAACGAATGACAGATGCCTACGAAGATATATACAAACAAATAGGAATAAATAGTAATGGAAGATAAATTCTTTAAAGATGTTGAGGTTGCACTTGAGAGAATACGACATATTATTCGACAAACACCATTGCAATTTTCTCCTTCCTTGAGTGAAGAATCTGGAGCAGAGGTTTTTCTAAAATTGGAGAATTTTCAAGTCACTGGTTCTTTCAAAGCAAGAGGAGCCAGCAATAAAATGACTTTGCTATCTAAAGAAGGTCCTAAAAAAATAATAACAGCTTCATCAGGAAATCATGGCTCTGCTGTTGCCTATGCTGCAGGTATTCTTAAATTAGATACATTGATATTTCTACCCGAGAGTGTTTCTCCAGCAAAGTTGAATAAGATAAAATATTTAGGGGCAGACTATCAGATAAAAGGAAAGACATCTGGAGACGCAGAAACTGAAGGCCGCATATACGCAGAAAAGAATAATTTACCATTTCTTTCTCCCTATAATGATTATGATGTAATAGTTGGGCAAGGCACTGCTGCTGCTGAAGCTTATCATCAGATGCAAGCAATAGATGCTGTATTGGTTTGTGTTGGAGGAGGCGGACTGATTTCTGGTATTGGAGGCTATTTAAAACAAAAAAACAGCAACACAAAGGTGATAGCTTGCTCCCCATCTCACTCGGCCGCTATGCATTATGCCTTAGAGGCAGGATACATTATTGATATTGATCATTTGGATACTTTGAGTGATGGATCTGCAGGAGCATTAGAGCAAGGCTCCATTACTTTTGAGTATTGTCAATCCATAGTGGATCAATCGATTCTAGTTAGCGAAGAGGAAATCGCTAGTGCCATGAAATCTTTTATGGATACACATCAAATGATGATCGAGGGATCTGCTGGCACGGCTGTTGCAGGATTTTTAAAACTTAAAAAACAGTTAAAGGGTAAGCGAGTGTTGATCATTATTTGTGGTGCTAATATTAGTATGGACAAAATTAAGGAGATTATTGCATGACACAACCTCTTGTTCTTAATTGGGAGCAAATATCATCTTTACTTGATGAAATTGATATATATCAACCAATGAAGCAGGCATTTATTGAATACTCGAATGGTAATGCTGAGATACCTCCAGTAGGAGAACTTCTTTTTGATCAGCCACCAGGTGAAGTTCATATTAAATATGGATATATCAGAGGTGGTTCTTTTTATGTGATTAAAATTGCTTCAGGCTTTGGTGAAAACAACCAGTTGGGGCTTAAGCCTGGACAAGGGATGATGCTCCTCTTTGATATAGCTACTGGTATACCAAAAGCAGTATTGATCGATCAAGCGAATTTAACAGATTTGAGAACTGGTATTGCAGGTGCCATGGCATCTAATCTTTTAGTTAACCAAGACATTAACAGTGCAGCTATTATTGGAACTGGCGTCCAAGCGAGATACCAAGCCAGATGTTTGATGGATCTTATGCCCATTAAAACCATAAATGTTTGGGGGCGAGATTCAGACAAGAGTACAGCATTGCAAAAGGACCTTTCTGATCTTGAGGTAGATTTAGTAATACATAAGGATTTAGCTACATTGGTCAGTGAAGCTCGTTTAATTATTACCACAACTTCTTCAAAAAAGGCGATTATACAGTCTGATTGGGTGCAATCAGGAACCCATATCACAGCGGTAGGTTCAGATACACCGGAGAAATGTGAATTGGATGTTAATATCTTAGCAAGAGCAGACATAGTCGTTGCTGATAGCATTACACAAAATCAGTTAAGGGGTGAAGTCCATCAAGCGTTGAAAGCAGGATTGATAGAAGTAAGTAGTTTAATTGAAATAGGACAAATATTTGAAGGTTCAGCCCAAGGCCGAAGCCATTACGATCAGATAACAGTTGCAGATTTGACAGGAGTTGCTGTTCAAGATTTAGTCATAGCAGAAGCAGTTTATAAAGCTGCTATCAGTTGATTAATAGAATGGATAACTGTTTTAGGAAGAATCAGATGCATGGCTTTGGGGTGCTTTATTTTTTGGCCCCATTTTACGTTTTGTATTTGGGTATTCATGAAAACACTCAGTGATTCTTCATAGGCATCAATAACCCATTTTTGAGAATTATAAGGACCACTTCTCAGAGGGTTGCTCATAGCGTAAAGGCCGATGACAGGTGTATTGACTGTTGTGGCAATATGGACAGGTCCTGAGTCAGGTGAAATAACAAAATCCGATAAGCTGATAATGGCAGCTAATTCTTTAATAGAGCTCTTACCAATTAAATTCGTGATTTGATCTGGGAAAGCATTGGAAATACTTTTTGAATATTTTTGTTCTATGGCAGTATTACCACCTGTGATGATCACTTGTACTCTGATTGTAATGAGATGATTAATAACCTCAATATAGTGATCAATAGGCCAGCTTCTATTGTATTTATCACCATAACGTTGACTGCTGCAAGGACTGATTACGCAGGTGACTTGATCTAGATTAATATAAGAGTTCATAGCAGTTCTAGCTTTTTTGCAAATGGGTAAATTCCATTCGGGTTTTTCGCAATCAATTCCAATGATTTTTGAGAATTCAAACATGCCATCTAAAACATGTTGATTGTTTTTTGATGGTATTGACTGATGACAGAAAATATTTTGTAGATCTCTAGCTCTTGCTTTGTCGTATCCAATTTTTCTTTTTGATGAGACCATTAGACTTACTAAATTTGCACTCATTGAAGCATGCATATTCAAGAGAACATCAAAAGTTATATTTCTCAATTCCATGAAGACTGTCTTTAAGGATTTAAACAGTTTGGATTTATCGATGACAATGAACTGAATATTTGGTATTTGATCAACGAGTTGATACTCAGTTTTACCAATAATCCATGTGATATTTGCTTCCGGTAATTGTTTTCTTAAATTTTGTACCACTGCTAAAGCATGACAACAGTCGCCCAGTGCTGATAATCTAATTACACAAATATTTTTTAGAGCTAAACTGTTATCAAAAGAATTCATTGTATGAGTAAAAAAATATTAAAAGTTAACCAAAGCGTCATTTTATATGATGATACTTTAATTCATAATTTGAATGATGATATTTTTAATCCAATCCATTGGAAAAATAGACAAGTCTTGCCTGAGAGTAAAAAAGGAAGAGGTTCTGTTTTTTTTATTGATTGGGAGGGTAGATCTTGTGCATTAAAGCATTATTGTCGTGGCGGATTTCTTTCTAAATTAATATACGATCAATACTTATATGCGGGATTGGAAGAAACGCGATCTTTTAAGGAGTGGAATTTATTAAACCAGATGCAGGCTTTGAATTTACCTGTGCCTTTACCGATAGCTGCTAGAATCAGGCGATCGGGTTTCATCTACCAAGCGGATCTTTTGACGGAAGTAATACCAAGCGTTCAATCCATGGGAGATAAATTAAGACAGGAGTTAATGACTCAGGATTTATGGAAAGCAATTGGCGAATGTCTTTCTAGATTTCATCAACATGGAATTATCCATCAAGATCTCAATGTTGAAAATATACAAATTAATCCCAATGGTAGAGTATTTTTTTTAGATTTTGATAAAACAAAATTCTCAAAATCATCTCCGCAAATTCTTCATGCTAATTTGAACAGGCTTAGAAAATCAATATTAAAATTGACCTTATCAATAAATCTAGATTTTCCAGAGAAAGATTGGACTGAATTAGTCACAGCCGCTTCTTTTTAATTAATGTCATTGCCTTATAGAAAAAATGTAAATATCAAATATAGGTAAAAACTCGTATTATTATTCATAAATGAATTTGATGATAAAAAAAATAATTTTACTTTCTGGGATCTTCTTCACAGTTTTAATGAATATTAATGCACAGGAATTACCTCCCGATGGAAAATTTATTGCTCATCATGACAATGGAGAAATCTATCTTTCTGGGGAAGTAAAAAATAGAAAAAAGCATGGTATCTGGGAATTTTTCTATGAGAATGGGGAGCTTCAAGCAAGAGAGAAATACAATGATGGTATACCAACTGGCGTATGGAAAACTTTTTCTTCCAATGGAAGGTTGATGCAAAAAAAAGATTTCAGAAATATTGGTAGTCTCCCCCCAACCAGTCGAGGAAACCCATATTCATCAAAAGGAAAAACTAGATAATACGATTGCCAGGTTTTTTATAGGTATGGATTTTTATTCTCAAGATTGGATTTAAATCTTCGATGGATCCAATAATATTGCTCAGGATTTTTCTTAATATGCTCCTCTAGTACACGATAAAATTCTTTAAGAAATAATTCAGGATCTTGATTTGCAGCATAATTAATTTCTGGATAAATAGTAAGACTATAACCTTGATGATTTTCTAATCTGGTGGGAAAAAATGGCAGTACACTGCAACCTGTTATTTCAATGAATCTAGTGATCGCAGTGTTTGTCATTGCTTTTTGGTTAAAAAAGTCCAATTCAATTGCATTTTTGCCAGTGAAATTTTGATCAGAAGCATACCAGATAATTTTCTTTTCTTTTAATGCTTTGATTAAGCTTTTGACTTCAAATTTAGTGACTAATCCTTCAACTGATCTAAGCCTTGCTTGACGAAAGAATTGATTGATTATCTCATTGCTTCCTAAACGATACATGCCAACTAAAGGAGGAAGATCGGAAACTATTTCTTTTCTTCCGATCAAAGCGCTAACCTCTAGAGAAGTAAAATGCGCACTCATGAGAATAACTCCCTTATCTTTTTTGACAGCGTTTCTTAGATGATCAAGACCATTAACTGTTATGAGTTTTTTAAACGCCTTATTGGATTTCCATCGAACCATAGCCACTTCAAGAAGACCAATTCCAAGAGAGCTAAAATGTTTTTTCAATAATTTCTTTTTTTCAAAATCAGATAATGTTGGAAAACAGAGATCAATATTTTTTATAGCGATGGCAGATCGCTTGGATGGGAGGAAATAAAGAAAGACGCCTAGTATGTGTCCTAACTTTAAAATCCAATGAAACGGAAGATATGATAGTAATTTAGCGCTTAGTAGAGCAATACTGATGATCCAGTTTTGAGGTATTAAGTAATTGAAGAAGGCTATTTTTTTATGTTCCATTAGCTTATTTTAATCACAATATTAATTATATAAACACGCATCTTAAAAAAAATCTTTTATCGCAAACTAAATGTTTTAAAATCTCTTTATGAATACTGATAAAAAAAATGAAATAAACCTAGATCATCTAACGGACGATCAGATGTTTGTCACACAAAAAAAGGGCACTGAGGCACCTTTTACTGGCAAACTTCTTGCGAATAAAGATTCAGGACTATACTTGTGTATTTGCTGTAGCAATAAACTTTTTGATTCCAATACTAAATTCGACTCTGGAACGGGTTGGCCAAGTTTTTATGACATTGAAAATAATGATGCAGTAAGAATAGAATCTGACAGAAGTCATGGCATGGAAAGAAATGAGGTGTTATGTGCAAATTGTGAAGCCCATCTTGGCCATGTTTTTAACGATGGCCCTGAACCAACTGGTCTTAGGTATTGTATAAACTCACTTTCATTAAATTTTGAATCCAATGGAGAAACAGAGTGAGAGAATGGATGATTTACGGTGCTAATGGCTTCACAGGAGAATTGACTGCACGAAGAGCTAAAATGCAAGGCATGAAGCCCATTTTAGCTGGTCGAAATGAAGAAAAAATAAAAGCTTTAGCTGATGAATTAGATTTATCTTTTCGATGTTTTTCACTTGAAGATAAAGCTCTAGCAGAATACATTAGAGACGTTTCTGTGGTCGTACATTCTGCGGGACCTTTCTCTAAGACAGCAAAACCCATGATGAAAGCTTGCATTAAAGCGAACACCCATTATTTAGATATTACCGGTGAAATTTCTGTTTTTGAGGATTCCCAAAGATTATCGCATAAAGCTAAAGACGCAGAAATCGTTATATGTCCAGGAGTGGGTTTTGATGTAATCCCTACCGATTGTGTAGCTGCACAGTTAAAATTAAAAATGCCTGATGCAATCCATTTAAGAATGGGGTTTGATTCCAAAGGAAGCTTCAGTAGAGGTACAGCTAAAACAAGTATTGAAGGAATGCCACAAGGTTGTAAGATTAGAAAAAATGGAAAAATAAAAACCATTGCTCTTGGTGCTTTAGACAGAAATATTGATTTTGGCAATGGTGTGAAACTCTCAGTCGCTATTCCATGGGGCGATATTTCGACCGCGTTTTATAACACTTCAATTCCAAACATTGAAGTCTATATGCCCACTTCAATTGGGGCACTGAGGTCTATGAAATTTGCTAATTATCTGCGTTGGTTATTAGCATCCAGTTTTATTCAAAAATTTTTAACGAATAAAGTAGATCAAGGTCCTAAGGGACCTGATGAGAATGAGCGTAAGAACTCACCTATGTATGTTTGGGGTGAAGTGGAGAATGCCGTAGGGAATAGAGTCACATGTCGAATAAAAACAAACAATGGTTACGATCTAACGGTTAATGGTTCTATTGCTTGTGCCAACCATCTATTAGAAGACTATGAGGGTGATTATGGAACTTTGACACCCAGTCAATTAGCTGGTCCTAATTTAGTTGAACGCCTTCCTGATTGTGGTACTTTCATGTTTGAAACATTTTCATAAATTTGGGTTTAAGCTATAGAATCCAATTAACTCAGTCTTATCAATAACATGCCCTTCTAGCGTTTTTTGCACATCAGCAGCTGTAAATAGACCTTCAACTGGGCATTGTTTAAAGTCGCATGCAAAAAGCTGAAATCGGTAATGGTGAATTAATTCATCATTCCAAGGAGGACATGGTCCTTCATAGCCAAAGTAATTACCCTTCATTTCAGGATTACTGGCCATGAAATTTGTATAATCATTGATCCCTTGGCGACTTTCCTTGGGACCATTTGGATTTTGTTTGCCACCTGCAGTGATTCCATCTGAGCAATCACCTTCATCAATACTGTTATTCGAGGGCTTAATGTCCACCATCACCCAATGAGTAAAATTAACTCGAGGTAAATCCTTTGAAATCATTCTACCTTCTTTATTGAAATCATCTAATGAAGATGGAACATCCGTATCGATGCAGAGCAAGATTAATGATAGGGCATTACTCGGTATTTCAGTCCATGATATTTGTGGATTTTTATTGAGCCCAAGAGTCATATGATTATCTGGATCTTTAATTCCAAAGGCACATCGCTCAGGAATAAAGCCATTGTGTTTAAATGTAGTGGATTGAAGCTTCATGATTGTGTTTTTTTAGTGGTAGTTAGGTTTTTAATAAAGTCAGATTGAAAAAATAAAATCAACGCTGAGAGTAACATTGCACATCCCCATTCAGTTGAAGTTATAAAAATAATTTCGTAAAAATTTTCCCATTCTTGAGCATTGTAAACCACAAAATAAAAAGCAAGAAATAAAGCCCACAGGAACATTCTCATTTTTTGACTGATAGGCAACCCATATAATTGAGTGACCATGAAGATGCCTAAGAATCCAAATACAAACATAGGCCAATTGTGTCCAATCATAACTGCCACCATTAGTGCATGGATAACAACCATAACCTCAACAAAGGTCGTCCATTTAGAATTCAAGTGAGCACGAGTAAAAAATAAACTGCCTTGAAGTAATAATAAAAACATATAAAAGAAGCCAAAGATATGCCCTTGAGTCATCACCATTGGGTGATACCAAAAAGTATAAATAGTAGCCCAAGCAAAATAGTAGCCATGGTATTTTCTTAATCCTTGAGCTGCAGTTGTGACAAAGTTTAAAGGTTTGCCGAAAAACATTCCTCGTCTTTGATTCTCCATAATTAAAACCACAAACAGCAGGACAATAACTGACCACTGAGCTGAGACTTCAGTCACATCTTGAGCTAAACCGTCATACCAGATGGCAGTTTGTAAAAGATGTAAAAGTATGAAAACAGCATTAATGATAAGCGCTGCAATATTAAACCAATGCAAACCAGCTATGTATTTAGGCTGGCTTTGTTGTGCTTTGTAAATTAACCACCAAATACTACATTGATGCAAAAGGAAAAGAACCCAAACAGTCAATCGTGACATAAAACTCGGTTCAAGTAATTGCCATTTATACCAAAATGCAATCCCTTCAGGTTTAGGTAGCAATATATGATCTTGGAACCAGAATTGATCTGTCACCCAAATTAAAATGGTAAAAAAGAAACTGGCAGCAATACCAATTTTTAAAGTTTTTGCTGAATTTATTTTAGTATTCATAGTATAAATTAATTTTGATTGAACCATTCTATGTTAATTAGAAACTATATAAAACTGCTTACAGATCGATTATGATTAATTTTTATATTTTTGTGGAAGGTAAAAAGATGACATCATTTTTCAATTTTTTTAAAAAAAATGCAGAAGAAGTCACTACTCAGATAGAATTTAGTTCTCAAGAAATAGCAGTGGGTGTTCTATTGATTGAAATGGCAAGAGCTGATTTTCAACAGGATGAATCTGAGAATCAGTCTATTATAGACTTGCTGCAAAAACATTTCGACTTAACTCCTGAGAATTCAAAATTACTATTTAGTCAAGCTGAAGATAAGCTCAATGAAAGCGTGTCATTGCATGAATTCACAAAAGATCTGCACGATAATCTTGATCAAGATCAAAAGGAAGAAGTGATTACTTTACTGTGGAAATTGGCTATTTCTGACGATAATCTTGACAAGTATGAGGATTATTTAGTTCGTAAAATTGCAGACTTGCTCTATGTATCCAACTCAATAGTATTGAAGATTAAGCACCAAGTATTCATAAAATAGTATTTTTAATGGTTTCAACAATTGGAGAAATATTTTGATGAATGGGATTGATAGCAGGAATTCCAGTTTCTTGAATTATTATCTCAGAGTTAAAGTTTTCATCATCGCAATTGATACAAATACCGAGTGTTTCTTTTCCGAAGTTTTTTATTAATTCTATTTCTTCGATTAGAGTAGGTATTACGCATTTAAACTCTTCAAAGTTATCAAAATATTTCCTGTCAAATGGATGCACTAAAACAACACCTTGTACATCAGCAGATAAGAGTAACTCCGAGCCACAAGGTCCAGAAGGGTTTCTTAAAGAGGATTGGCCTTCTATTAACATCAGGTCAGGCTTACTTTCTTTTTCACATTCTAGAATGGCTTTCTCAAGCTCCCCTGAAACAAAGTCATTGATTGTTGAATCCAGTATAAAACCATGTTTGAAGCCTTGCAGAAATCCTGTTTGACCAGTATAGATAACCTCTGTTTTAACGTCTTGTTGATTTAAAGCATTGGTTAAGAATTGACACGCTGTTCTTTTACCTACTGCACAATCACTCCCTAGGACAGCTATTCTAGGTGTTTCTAAGCTGAGTATTTTTCCACTCCAAAAAGACAGTTGATCAATGGTTTTTGGTTTTCTAATATCATGAATGACTGCATTGTTTTGTATAGAAAGAGTGTTAAATTCTGGGTCATTTCCTAGAATCTCATGCAACCCACACACCACATCAACTCCATTATTTAAAGCATCTATAATGACATCACGGTGTTCAGTAGGGAGCTTGCCTCCTCCAAATGCAACTCCTATTACAAGAAAATCTGGTTTTTGATCCAATGCTTGGCAAGCAGTATTGAAATCTGTATAGATTGGGATAGTTTTTATGCAATTTGTGACTAGTTCATCAGTATTGCAACCATCAAATTTTTGATCAATTACACCTAAAATATTAAACCGATCAGAATATCTGAGTAAACCATGTGCTGTTTTAGCATGTATTTCATCCAATAAGCCACCACTATAGACAAAAGCACTGCCTCTGGGATCATTCATTGTAATAAACTCCTAATCCTAATTCTCCATTGGTTCTCATCATACCATTCTTACAAATATACCCTCCAGAGACTAAATCCCAACCTAGATCAAAGAACCCATCCAAGTCAATATACTGGGTTGCAGACGATGAAAATGCAGCATGCAAAGCAGCAGCAATACTAATTTTACTTTCATCCATACAACCCCACATCAATCCAATCCCCTCATTCTCTGCAATTGTGGCAATTTTTAATGCCTGATGTATGCCTCCACATTTCATTAGTTTGATATTAAAAACCCCAAAAGGTTTTGGGTTTGAGACTAAGGCAATAGCATCATCAGGTGAGTGCAAGCTTTCGTCAGCGACACAGATAGCTCTGATATCATCTGAGAAATTTAACATTTCTTTATCCTTATTCACTTCTAATGGCTGTTCTATTAACTCTAAGCCTAAATGATGTGTTCGATCGTAAAATTTTTCTAAGTCTTTCAAAGAATATCCTCGATTCGCATCAACACGAATTGCTACAGAATCAGGGCTTAAGTCAAAAAGAGCAGAAACTTTTTCAATGTCTTCATCTACATTTTCACCAATCTTAATTTTGAGATGAGAGAATCCATTATCAATATGTGTTTTAGCATCATCGATAGTTTTTTTGAAAGAAGAAACACCTATTGTGATGGAAGTTGGTAGTGTTTTGTGAGATCTACCTAAAAAATCAATGAGCGATTTATTCTCTAATTTAGACAATAAGTCATAGATTGCCATATCGACAGCAGATCTTGCTGCAGGGAAATGCTTTAAATTATTCTCCAGTAATTCAAATATATGATTGGTATTTTCTACATTAATCCCTATTAAGTTCTTAGAGAAATGCTTAATTGTTTCATAAGACTCTTCAACAGACTCTCGTGCCACACCAGGTGAGGGAGCTCCAGATCCTAAGCCAATAATTCCCTTTTCGGTTGTCAGTTCAATGAATATATTCTCAACAGATTCCATAACCCTTCCTGCAATGGCCCATGGTGCTTTGAGTTGCATATCATGCTTAAAAATATTTGCCTGCTCTATCTTCATAATCTAGTCATACTATAATATTTGCAATAAATTTGTGCATACTGTATTTGTTAATAAGCTATTAATAGGAATGATCATTATCAGAGATTGAATGATAACTATGGCAATGACAGGTGAAAAATCAAAACCAGCTGGATAAGGTAATCTTTTTTGTATTGGTTTGAGAATGGGGACAATCAATTGTCTGATAAAATCTGATATAGGGGTGTCATTATTTGGAGACAACCAACTCAAAAGAGAATGCGCTATAACACCAAAGAAAAAGATCTTTAAAACAAAGGTTATTAAGGTCATCACACTCAAGGCCAATAATTGAATTAGGTTTAGTCCAACTAAGCAATATAAGGAGAAGGCAAACCACAGCGAGAAAAATTTTATCATTATGGACAGGCCAACGAGAAGAAGAAACAACTGATCTTTGCTCTTAATATAAGACGATAACGGCCTAATTAATGGATTAGTAGTTAAGACAATAGCTTGATGAATTGGATTGGTATTATTGACCCAGAGCGAAGAGAATATTCTGAGCATCAAACCAAATATCAGTAAATCTATAAGCGTTTTAAATAAGAATAAAAAAAGGTGCATCTTGTTCTATAGTTTCATCCAAGTGTTAAAATCAATCTTCTTGATTGCCTAATTCAACTGACCTTTGCTTTGCAGAAGCAATTGCTTCTTCCCATATGTTATCTAGCTTATTTTCCATTAAAGAATCAAATGCGGCTTCAGTAGTTCCTCCTGGTGACATCACTTTCTTTTTTAAGGTTTCAAGATCATCAGAGCTATTGAGTGCTAAATGACTTGCACCTAAAGCAGTTTGAATAGCGAGAGCCTTTGATATTTCTTCTGGAATACCTGCTTTATTTCCTGCTAGTTTAAGGAGATTCATCATATGAAAAAAATAAGCTGGACCACTGCCAGAAACAGCAGTTATGGTGTGCATCCATTCTTCATCTTGGATCCATATTGTTTTTCCTACGGAATTAAAAATATAAGTAGCTAGAACAATTTCTGATTCAGTTAAATTCGATTGTATCAAGGCTGATATTCCTTGCCCAACTAAACAAGGAGTATTAGGCATGACTCTACAGATTTTTGTTTTTTCTCCAAAGATATTTTTCATTTGTTGCATATCAATTCCAGCTGCAACCGACATAATCATTGCATTTTTTTTTGATTGGCTACTTTTTATATCCTCAGCAACTCTCATAAATACTTGTGGTTTAATAGCCATGATGACAATTTCTGATTGTTCAACAATGGCATTATTATTCATCTCAAGATTTAATTTTTTATTGAGTATCGAAAGCAATTCTCTTCGTTTTTCAGAAGGGTCTGAAACATAGATATGAGAAGCATTGTGTCCATGCAAGATCAATCCTCGAATGATTGCTTCGGCAACCATGCCACCACCAATGAAACCTATTTTTTTATTTTCATACATAATCTATAAATCTAAATTGACTTTCTTATTCCAAATAATGCTGTGCCTATTCTAATCATATTTGAATTATTTTGAATGGCTAACTGATAATCATCAGACATTCCAAGAGAAATAGTATTCATATTATATCCGTTTTGATTCAGGTCATCAAAAGCGTCTTTTAGTAATTTGAAGCACTGATCACGATGTTGCAATGAAGAACCAGGTTGTGTCATACCCATCAAGCCTCTAATTTTTAAATTCTGCAGAAGTTCTATTCCTTTAATCAATTGAGGAATTTCATTAATAGGTAAGCTATCCCTTGTATCATTATCATCAAGTTTAACTTGTATACAAATGTTTAAGGGTTGTATTTTTGAAGTTCTATATTCATGGAGCTTTTGTGCCACTTTAATACGAGTAATGGTATGAACCCAATCAAAATGTTTTGCAATTAGTTTTGTTTTGTTCGATTGTATTGAACCGATAAAATGCCAAGTGGCTTGCCCTTTAAATAAATTAATTTTCTCAATGGCTTCTTGAAGATAGTTTTCACCAAAATGATTAATCCCTAATTGATATGCTGTATTTATTTCTTCGATAGATCTTCTTTTAGTCACAGCAATAAGAGTGGGAGGCTCAACTAAGTGATTATTTTGATCAATAATTTTTGCAATTGCCTTCTGGATTGAATGGTAGTTTTTTTCAATCTGATTCATTGGGAAAAATGCTTTTTGCATCAAATACAGGACCATCCACACATACTCTTTTCATAGCTTCACCTTCTGGAGTATGTACCTTTACAGTGCAGCCAGCGCAGCCTCCAATAGCACAGGCCATAAACTCTTCCAGAGATAGCTTACAATCAACATTATGAGATTGTGCTAATTTACTTGTGGCTTCAAGCATTAATTCTGGACCACAGGCATAGATGATGATTTTTTCCTTATCTTCTTCCTTTATGCTCTGGATCCATTGATCAGCCAATTCAGTCACATAACCTTTATGACAACCTTCAAAATTCGATAAACTGGCTAATCGACAAGGAATGTTAAGATTTTCCATCGAATCAATGGTGGCATTAGTCTCTATATCTATACCAGCAACATCAATTTTTGATCGACTTAAATGAAAGGGGAAAGGTAATTCAGAGCCAAAAAAAGCAATAGGTTGGTGGTTGTTTTTTGATCGTTTCAAATATTCTGCGAGAAATAATACTGGAGGTATACCTATTCCACCTCCGATCATAACTGGAATTTTATTGGGATTATTATGATTAAAACCATTACCAATGGGTCCCATCAGGTTGACTTGATCTCCTGTTTTCAATTTACTTAAGGCTTCAAGACCTGAGCCTATAATTTTATACATAAACTCGACCGTATGTTCTGTGGCATTATTTCTCAAATAGGAAAGAGGTCTTCTGAGTAAATGATTTTCTCCACAATCGATAAAAGCAAACTCACCTGGCTTTACTTTGGAAGCTGATTTAGGTGCTTTTAGGGTCAAAACGAATTGTTGATCGGTGTATTCTTTTTGAGATATGACGGTTGCTATTTCTTCAAAGACAGTTGTGATATTCTCACTCATTTTGATGAATGTCTATTTTGCATCAAGGATAATAAAGCCATTCTCATTGCAATACCATTCGTGACTTGTTCATTAATTACAGAATGAGGTCCATCCGCTACTTCATTTGCAATTTCTACTCCTCGATTCATTGGACCAGGATGCATGACAATTACATTTTTATTGCACTCCGCTATTTTTTCATTGGTTAAACCATAAGCTTTAAAGTAATCCTCAGATTCAATATCAACATTCGTCTCTTTAATTCTTTCTTTTTGTACCCGAAGAGCTATAACAGCATCCGCTTTATGCAGTCCGATCGAAAGATTATTCGTATAGTCAACACCTAAGTAATGTTTCATATCAGGCTTAAATTGATCGGGAGCGATCAATGTTATTTGACCAGTGTTCATAATCGATAGACCTTCCACTAAAGATCTCGCAACTCTTGAATGCTTGATATCTCCCACTATGGCAACTTTTATTTTTTTAAAATTATCCGTATGTCTTTGGATAGTTAAAAGATCTAGTAAGCCTTGTGTAGGATGTGAAATAGATGATTCTCCTGCATTGATTAAGTGCGAATTTTCTCCAATATTATTTTTTAGAGTCTCTAGAAACCCCTTTTTTTTATGTCGAATTACAAAATAACTCACACCCATTGCTTCAAGTGTCTTGATAGTGTCAATGATCGTTTCACCTTTCGTTCTTGAAGAATGCTCTTCATCAATATTTAGAACATTACTCCCAAGTTTTATGGCAGCTATTTGAAAAGAGCTTCGAGTTCTTGTGCTGGGCTCAAAAAAAATATTAGCCAGGTCAACTCCTTGAAGAATTTGTTCTGAAGATGAGGCATTATTTTTCTTGGATAGGAAGTATTCAGCTAACTCAAGAAGGTCACAAATCATCTCCTTTTCAAGATCTTTTAAATAAAGCAGATGTTTCAACACTCCTGTTCCTTATAGAATTTATTATTTATTTTACGATTCAATATCATTTAATTTTAACCATTGCTCTAAAATAATTTTTGCTGCAGTGCTATCGGTTTGCCCCTTTTTGATTCTATTTTTTAGTACACCGGATTGTCTCTTGTCTTTTAATTCTTGTTTAGCCATCTGAGTACTAAAACCTTCATTAATCAATATTGTTGGAATTGTATATTTTTTTTCTAGAGCAGATGAGAATATTTTAATTTTTGTAATTAGTTTTTTTGTTTGTTTATTCTCTGAATCCGGAATACCAATAATTGCTTTTTGTGGTTTAAAATCTGAGATGATTTCATCCAAATCATTCCATTTTGGTTGCCCATTAATCATTTTTATAGCAGGCATAGGTGTTGCTGTATTGGTAATCGTTTGTGCAATTGCAACACCAATCTTTTTTGTTCCAAAATCAAAACCTATGAAAACATTCACGCTCATATCATTTTTTACTTTCTTTATTTATTAAGCATGGCCAATCTCATTACTCATATTATTAATATTAATGCCAAGCCTCTGAATTGCATATTCCCATCGACTGTCATAGGGTGTATTAAATAAAATATTATCGTCTGAAGGAGCACATAGCCAAGAATTAGTTTTTAGCTCGTCCTCTAATTGTCCAGCACCCCAACCAGCATAACCCAATACCAAAAGTGAATCTTTTGGACCGTTGCCAGAAGACATTTCTTCTAAGATATCTCTAGATGTGGTGATGTTAAATTGTTTATTGATTTTTGAGGTATGTTTATAGTGACCGTCCTTATGGATAACAAAACCTCTTTCCGAACCCATAGGGCCACCTTGCATAATAGGCACATTAGTAAAATGATTGACGCTATTGAGATCCAATTCATTAAATATTTCCTCAATACTGTTTGTTGCAGGTCTATTGATGATTAAGCCAAGCGAACCCATTGCATTATTTTCACAAATTAGTGTGACTGTTTTATAAAAATTTGGATCATTCAAATTCGGTGAAGCGATCAGTAATTGTCCTGTTAAATTATCAATTATTGATTGATTATTTCTCATTCAACACTTTTTCTAACTGGTCGAAGAGAATAGTTGAGACACTGTATTGATTGTATTTATCTATTTCTCTCATTCCTGTTGGGCTTGTAATATTAATTTCAGTTAGGAACTCTCCAATGACATCGATACCGGCAAATAAAATTCCATTTTCAATCAGTGTCGATGCAATGGTATTGCATATTTCTTTATCTCTCTCATTTAAAGGACGAACTTCAGGTTTAGCACCCACCACTAAGTTTCCACGATTTTCCGTTTCAGAGGGTATTCTGGCAAGAAGAAAGTCGCAATGTTTCCCATTAATAATATGTATCCTCTTATCACCAGTTTTAATTTCTGGTATATAAGTTTGTGCCATGATGGTTTGTGTGAAGTCTGCAGTGACAGCCTCGAGTATAGAGCCTGTATTAAGATCATTTTTTTCAATAACAAAGATAGATTTACCTCCCATTCCATCGAGAGGTTTGACAACGGTTTTATCTTGGTTTGAGATAAAACTTCTGAGCTCCTTTTCTGAAGAGCTGATCAAAGTCTTAGGAGTTAAGTTTGGAAAAAGGCTAATACTGACTTTTTCATTAAAATTTCTTAAAGCATCAGGACGATTAACGACCAATGTTCCACTAGAAGACGCTAAATCAAGTATGTAGGTGGTATATATGTATTCTTTATTAAATGGTGGATCTTTCCTCATTAGGATGATGTCAAAATAAGACAATTCTTTGGCTGTATCATCTTCAAGTGAGAACCATTCAATTGGATTATCTTTTACCTTTAATTTTTGTCCTGATCCAATGGCCTTACCATCAATAATTTTAAGATCTTTCTGCTCCAAATACGTTATCTCATAAGATCTGGATTGTGCCTCCAACAAGAGATCCAGGGTCCCATCTTTTTCAGGAGTGATCCCGCTAATTGGATCCATAATTACTGCTAATTTCATATTGATATGTTTTTTCTCAGATTAATACTAGTTATATTAAACTAATTGGCCAGATCCCCATATAGATATTGCAAAATACTGATAATCATAATTGGTGCAGTTTCGGTTCTCAGAAGCCTAGGGCCTGTTCTTATTGTTCGATAACCAGTTTGTTGTGCCATATATTTCTCAGATTCAGTGAATCCACCCTCAGGTCCAATAGCGACAGTGGCATTTTTGATTTGTTTAGTTTTAAGTTCTTCAGATCCTGTGGTATCAAGAAAGAGGGAGAGTTCAGTCTTATATAAGCTTAGTAATTCTTTATTCAGTTGAGCTGGTTTTTCTATTGATGGCAATTTAACTCGACCTGATTGTTCAGCTGCATTAACAATGACATTCTTCCAATGATCCATTTTTTTCGGAGTATTTCTACTATTGAGCTGCACTACAGAGTTATTTGTTACTATTGGTATGATTCTACTAACACCTAATTCCGTTGCTTTTTGGATTGCTAAATCCATTCTTTGACTTCTTGACACGGATTGCAACAAAGTAATGTTTAGAGGTGATTCTGCAATGGGTTTGTGCTTTTTGATTAACTGAATTTCAACAGCCTTTCTTTTTTTAACGAGGATTTCTGCATCCCATTCAAAACCAGTGCCATCAAAAACTGATAGTTTATCACCTTCTTTAAATCGTAAAACCTTCGTTAAGTGATGAGCAGTATCACCTGATAAGATGATTTTTTTTAATCCTTTGGTTATTGGCTGACAATAAAACCTCTGTTTTCTCTTACTTCTCATTCCACTCTAATATTATAATTGGGTATACTAATATTGATTAATTCATCTTTAGTTTCTATTCTAAACCATGCAACGTCAGGAGTGATAGAAAAATGGGTTTTACTAAAAACATTGTATTTGTGGAAGGCGCTAGAATACCTTTTTTAAGATCTGGAACTGCTTATGATGATCTTTCCACATATGAGTTAGGTCATTTGGCAATTAAAGGTATTTTAACTCGTACTGGAATTAACCCCTCTGATATTGATGAAGTCATCATGGGAAATGTAGTAGCAAATGTAAAAACACATAATGTTGCAAGAGAATCAGCATTGTTAGCTGGCATTCCTGAGTCGGTTCCATGCTACACAGTAAGTCAGGCTTGTATTTCTGCTAATCGTGCTATTGCAGATGCAGTTGGTAATATTTTGTCAGGCCAAGCAGAAGTCATCATAGCAGGAGGGGTTGAAAGTGCTTCTGATGCTCCTATTGGTTATAAAAAAAGGATGAGAAAAAAATTAATTAAGGCACAAAAAATAAAGTCTCCACTGCAAGGGTTAAAATTTTTATTCTCATTGAGGCCAACTGACTTTTTACCAGATCCACCCAGTATCTCAGAGTTTTTTACAAAAAGAAGTATGGGAGATGATGGAGAAATCATCGCTTCAAAATATGGTGTGACCCGAGAAGAAACAGATGCTTTTGCTGCCCGTTCTCATCAACTGGCTGCTAAAGCAAATAAAGAGGGCGCATTTAAAGATATTGTTGAAGTTTCACTACCACCCAAATTTATACCTATCAAAGAGGATAATGGAGTTAGGGGAGATACAACAGTTGAAGCTATCGCAAAGTTAAAGCCAGTTTTTGATAAAAAACACGGCACATTTACTGCTGCGAATTCTTCTTTTTTGACTGATGGAGCTGCTGCAACCTTGATTATGACTGAAGAGAAAGCAATTGAACTTCAGTTGCAACCTAAATCAAGAATTGTTGATTTTGTCTTTACAGGGCAGAGCCTAGATGATGAATTGCTCTTAGGACCTGCTTATGCGATACCAAAGGTACTGGAAAAAACTGGATTGACTATAGATGAAATTGATTTTTTTGAATTACACGAGGCATTTTCTGGACAAGTTTTAGCAGTATTAAAAGCTCTAGAGTCAGAAGAATTTTCAAAACATAAGCTTGGTTTAAAAGAGAGTATAGGCAGTATTCCTATGGAGAAAATAAATACTGAAGGCGGCTCACTTTCCATAGGCCATCCTTTCGGAGCAACTGGCGCGCGCCTGCTTACAATGGCCTCTAATAAATTAATTAAGGAAAATGGTAAGTATGCTCTAATTGCTGCTTGTGCCGCAGGCGCTCATGGACATGCAATGATAATAGAAAAGTATGAATGAAAAAATGGACTCAAAACAAAGTAAAAATGTGACGATAGAGATTAGGGATGCTGTAGCTGTTATTTGGCTTGATAAGTCCAATTCAGAACAAAATATTATGTCTTTTGACTTACTTAGTGATTTTGAAAAGACTTTTGTTGCTTTGGAAAATGATGATTCTATTGAGGGTATTGTATTAATCAGTAAGAAAAAGGATTTCATTGCTGGTTTTGATATCCATTCTTTTAAAGCAGAGAAGAAAGGAGACTTCATTCCTGTATTTCAGGAAGGCCATCAATTTCTTCAGTACATAGAAGATTTTCCTAAGCCTATTGTTTCAGCTGTTCATGGCGTTTGTTATGGGCTCGGCTTAGAAATTACTTTAGCCTGTCAAGGAAGAATAGCTTCTGATGATAGGCGAACAAAATTTGGCTTACCTGAGGTTAAATTAGGTATTCTCCCAGCTGGCGGTGGAACCCAGAGGCTTCCAAAACTAATTGGTGCAAGTGGAGCATTAGATATGATGCTGACAGGTAAAGATACCTATGCGAAGAAGGCTTTAAAAATAGGTTTGGTTGATGAAGTTGTAAACCAAAATAAACTTTTAAATGCAGCTTGCTCAATGGCCAAAAAATTGAAGAATAATTCAGCAAAGAAAATAAGGAAACAATCTTTGATGAATCGATTTCTGGATCATACATTCATTGGAAATAAATTAGTTTTTAATCAAGCTAGAAAAACTATTAACAAGATGACAAAAGGACATTATCCAGCACCCTTAGCTATCATTGATTGTGTTGAGGTAGGCCTAAAAAAAGGCATCCAAGTAGGTTACCAAAGAGAGTCAGAATTATGTGAAGAGTTGATCATTGGTGATGTTAGTAAAGAATTAATGAATATCTTTTTTACATCTACTGAGAAAAAGAAAAACCCAATTACTGCAAAATTTTCCACTGTTCATTCAATGGGCATTATGGGTGCAGGGTTCATGGGTGCTGGTATTGCAGAGATTTCTATCAAAAATGGGATGAATGTATTAATAACAGATGTAGCAGACAAAAACATCTCATATGCGAAAAAAGAAATTTGGAAGCGACTTGCAAAAAAAGTGAAGAGAAAAGCCATCACATCCCTACAAGCTAAAGAGATTATTCATCGCATGAGAGGCAATGTTGCGATAGATGAATTTTCAAAAGTAGATTTAGTTATAGAAGCTGTTTTTGAAAATATGAGTTTAAAAAAAGAAATTATTGCAAATCTTGAGACTCATACTAATGAAGATACAATTATTGCATCAAATACATCATCTTTGTCTATTTCAGAGATGGCAGAATCTGCTAAGAGGCCTGAAAATATTATAGGTATGCACTATTTTTCTCCCGTGCCACTGATGCCTTTATTAGAGATAATAAAAACCCCATATACTGCTGAGCATGTGGTTGCTGCAAGTTATGATCTTGGTGTTCGACAAGGCAAGACTTGTATTATTGTTAAAGACAGTCCTGGTTTTTATGTGAATAGGATTCTAGGGCCTTATATGAATGAGGCACTGAAGATGTTCGATGAAGGTGTAGACATAGAGTTAATAGATCGTGCAATAGAGAAAATAGGTTTTCCTATGGGGCCAATAACGCTTATGGATCAAGTAGGTTTAGATGTTTGTTCTGCTGTTATTAGCGAAGAGCGCCTTCTAGCAATGGATGAAAAAACTAGAAATGAGGTCTCTTTTACGGTTAAAAAAATTCATAATGAAGGAGGCTTGCTTGGTAAAAAAGGCGGTAAAGGTTTTTATATTTATGATAGCAAAACAGGTAAAAAAACCAGTGTTAATCACAGTATCGATGCATTGGTTGATAGGGAGAATCAAAACAGTATTTCATTTGGAAATGTTCAGAAACGATTGCTTTTCCCTCTATTAAATGAAGCTGTATTATCTCTATCAGAGGGCATTATCAGCAATCCAAAAGATGGAGATATAGGAGCTATTTTTGGAATGGGTTTCCCACCTTTTAAAGGCGGTCCTTTTAGAATGCTGGATAAAAATCTTGACCTCATTTTGTCACAGATGGAAGAATTAGTTGATCAGTATGGTGAAAGATTTAAGCCTGTAGATTTCTTGAAAGAGCATCAAAAAACAACTAAACATTTTTATAAAAGCTAAATGGCCTCGCTTATGAAGCATCAAAATATTTTTGGAAGAATTGCTTATACATCAAAAAAACCTGACCTGATGAATCAACCTAGGGGACATGAAACCTTTCATATAACTAAGCATAATGATGGCAAAGTGATCTTAAGAGCTCATTGTGAAATCGAAGAACCAGAACCAACTGTCATGCGAGATGTAATTTTATCTCAAGATAAGAATAATAAACCTACAGACTGTTTTATTCGATTGACTGTTGGCGATGAATTTATGGGTTCAGGTTGGTTCCGATTTGATTTAGATGAAACAGGCGATGGGATTATAGAGTGTGAATCTTTTGGTCCATCCATAGATCGTATTTCACAAAAAGAAAAAACCAATGGATCATTCCATGCATTTGGAACTCACCCAATAGTGGGCGATGGTTTTAATTGTAAATCCATTGATATCAGCAATGGGCCAGTGATAGAAACAATGAGATGCTTTATGCCTTCACTGGATCATCGGGGAGCTACACCTCCATTAATTTCAGAGCTGACTATAGGTTGCCAATATCATGGTATAGAGGAGATTTTAGTTCAAGCAGGACAATTTAATTGTCATCACTTCAGTTATATTGATGAGATTGGGTTTAATGATGGTGTTAAGCACCCACCTTATGATATTTGGCTTACAGAAGATGATTTCATTATTGTTCAAGCTTCAGTAACTGGCTATATGCAAACCTGGTATGAATTAGTTGAATTGAGTTATGACTAAAATTCTATAGCTCAATATTTATTAATTCTGTTTCAATTAATTGAATATCATCTTTATCGGCTTGATAACGAATTCCTACACCACCAGCTTTTCGCCATTGACTAATATTTTCAGGGCGGTCATCAATCAAAATATTTTTTGTTCCTTGGTATTGAGCAAATGGAGATTTTTCTCTAACAATAAAAATTTCTTTTGGAGGCGGAGATAAATTATTCTCAATCCATATGTTTTTTTGAATGATAGTATTTTCCTCATCATTTCTTAAAGGGGAAGACAGGATTGAATAAGAGCCTGTATATTTAAGTGCTAATTTAATGATTTGATCACAACTCGGTGTTTTAGGTATATTTGAAAAAAAGTCACTTCCTATTATTCTATCGAGTTGATCTGCAAGTTCTTTCTCAGAAAGCTCTTTCCAATGATTGACACCAGCCCAATCAGCAAACGCTTTGAAAAAATCGGCTAGGACACCATCCATGTCCAAAAAAACAATGGCTCGGTTGCTCATAGAAATTTATATTCTTGATAAAAGCCGTTTGCCAAGCAAATTCGAGATAAAAATCACTGGTCTCCATTGCCAGGGAAGGATATAAGTTTTTTTAGCACTATCAATCGCTTTGACCATCTTGGTTGCAGCTACATTGGTATCCATCAAAAAAGGCATATCAAAGTCATTGATATCAGTTAACTCACTTTTAATATAACCAGGACATATTGTTGTCACTTGGATGTTATATTTTTTAAGATAACCTCTCCAGGTATCAGCAAGTCTTCGAACAGCTACTTTTGAGGCTGCATAGCCTCCGAAGAAAGCAGGAAGAGTAAAACTTGCTATCGATGAAATAATAACAATCTTGCCATTTTTTTTATCTTTCATTATTGGAATAAATGGAACTATTGTATTAGTCACACCAAGAATGTTAGTTATCAATGTTTGATTAATTTGTGTAGCATCACCTGAAGACAAATGATCTGAATAAGCAATTCCTGCATTAGCCACAATGATATCAATCCCTTTTTCAGAGTAATTTATAAATTCCTGGCAAACTCGATTAGATTTTTCTTGGTCAGCAACATCGAGAGAGTAAGTGATCACTTCTCTGGCGCCTGCATCTAAACATTGTTGTTTTATCTTTGTTAGTTTTTCTTCTCGGCGAGCTGCTAAACCTAAAATTGTTCCTCTTTTTGCATATTCAATAGCAATAGAAGCACCAATACCACTGCTAGCTCCAGTTATAAATACTTTTTCGTTTTCTTTCATGATTAGAATTCTATTATTGAAAATTGTTTACTAATTTATATTATTTATCTTTATCTTTCATTAAATACATCATTTCTTCTATTAACCATATCCTATCTTGTCCCCAAAGATTGATAAGTACTTGTCCATTTTCATTTTTGACTGAAAAACTAGGTGGCCCCCATTTACCAATTTCATACATCCTTTTTCTATTATTTTCTATTTCTTTTCTCCAATAGTTTGTATCCACTTCTTTTTTTGCATCATCCCAAGATAGACCAAGTTTCAGAATTATATTTTTTAGAGTTTTATCTAAATAACCATGTCTACCTTTAGCCCAAACATCTGTAAGAAATAGATCAAAAAATTCTTCTTCTTTATCAAGACGCTTGATATATGGAAATATAGAATAGCAACGTTCAACAGCCTTTCCCAAGGGATCGACAATATTGCCAAAAGAAATTTCTTTTTGATTGGCTATTCTTTTACAATCACTCAAAATATATAAACCTTTTTCAAGATTAATTTTCATACCTCTCATTACCATAGGAAGAATGGGACGATAATTTATTTTAATTGGTAGTCTTTTTTTCAGTTGTATTAATTGCTTTAAAGCTAAATAGCTATAAGGGCTCCTAGCTGAAATAAAAAAATCAATTTCTATTGTTTGACTCAAAACTAACGTTTTATTATTTGAAGAATTACGTTCTAGAACTAATATTTTATTGTCTTTATTAGCATTTAGATCTTGCAATCTTTTTTCTAAAAACGGTAAACGATCAATACTCCAATAACATTCTCCTTCATAAGCAAATACGGCACCAAGGTAGTGACCCAATTCTTTTCGTTTTTTATTATTGTTTTCAATTTTTTTTACTAATTTTTCTTTAGTCATTGATGTTGTTTTTCTCACCATTTCATCAAGTGCTTTTATATCATTATCCCAGAGAGCTTCACCCACTATTTTGGCCATGGAAATAAATTGATCAGAGTTCATTGATAGTAAAATAGTTTGTGCTTTTTCTATCATCTCTATGGGTATCTTATTTTTATTAGTTGAAAAATCTAAACCATAGAATGGAGCAATCATACTAGCATCATCAATACTATGTTTTTTCAAAAGTTCTACCTCAGGCGTTGCTGATTTTGGCGGTTCTCCTACAACTAGAGGTGTTATTTTTATATTATACGCAGCATTCAATTGATCAAGAACTTGGCAACATAGATGACTATAAGGGTCATCGACTTGATGGAGATAAAAGACTTCATGAGGTCTTTCATGCTTTATTCTCAGATCTTCTTTTTTGTTTCTTTTTTTAAGTAGTGTGGATTTCGATAGGTATTTTTTTAGAAACAGTCTCCTGCTTTCAAGTTTTAACCAATCAATAATGATCATTATCTTATTGCAATGCAGGCAATATTTTTTCATCTATCATTTTTTATGTTCCCAAATCTTCTCTTCACCTTCTTTACGAGCAAGAGTTCTAGCTATAACAAAGAATGCATCTGATAATCTATTAATATATTTAAGAGATTGTTGATTGATCTCTTTTTCTTCAGCCAGTTTGAATAATTCTCTCTCAGCTCTTCTGCATATTGCCCTAGATTGGTGAGTAAATGTGGAGCTTTTATTTATTCCTGGGATAACAAAATCTTTTAGTGGAGGCAGTTTCTCATTCAATTCATCAATGAACGTTTCAATAGCAGTTACTGTTTTTTCATTAATACTTTTGAATTTTGGGGCCGATATTTCACCAGAGAGGTTGAATAAGTTTTGTTGTACTCCATAGAGAAAATCTAGGATGTGTTGAGGTATATTTTCTTCGGTTGTAATCAATCCAATAGCAGCGCTTAATTCGTCAATAGATCCATAGACATGTATCGTTTGATCGTATTTTGGTACTCGTTGATTACCACCAATGTCAGTGGAGCCATCGTCACCTTTCTTTGTGAATATTTTTGTTAATCTGTTAGCCATAATCCAAATCTCTTTCTTATTGCTATCTTATCGTTTATGAAGCTATAGAAGCAAAAAATTTTATAGCGAAGGCTTATAGGTTAATCCTATGAAAGCTTTTCTTGTCGCAGTTTTATAGCCATTAGCTAAGGTGTATTTCTCATCAGTAAAGTTATTTAAAGCCACCTTAAAAGATAAGCGATCATTCATTCGGTACCTAAAAATTATATTGCCAATGAAATAGGGATGCAACTTGATATCTCCAAAATCAATTCGCGATGAATTTTTTGACATATTGATATTAAGATCCAGTTTTCCAAAACTTCTTCTTAAGCCTATTCCAATTGAGCTTTTAGGTCTTCTTAATAGACGACTCTGATTGGTCAAGTTATCCGCTTCTTGAAGTATGGCATTAAAATTAATTTCCCATTCCATGATTAAGGTGGAGAATTGTAGATCAAATCCTTGAATCAATGCTTCTTCAATATTGTAAAGCTTATAATCAGAATAGTTAAAAGCAATTAACTCATTAATCCTATTTTCATAATATCTCAGTTCAATACGATTAATCTTGTCTGGCGAATATTGTATGCCAATACTTTTACTGTTTGAGATTTCAGGAATTAAGGTTGGATTGCCACCAAAACCATACAGGTCAAAATTAGAAGGGTCACGTATTGCCTTGCCAAGATTGGCAGTAAGTTTGATATTAGTATTTACTTTATAGCTGTATTCGAAGTTCCAAGTGGCTTGATCTTGTATAACTTCTTTATTATTTAATCTCATAGCCATTAGCAATTGATGTTTATCAAGAGATGTAAGATTTTCTAAATAAACAGCATCACTTGATAAATTAGTATCCACAGCTAATCCATAATTACTGCTATTAAAGTCTTCTTCTTCTCGTATATATCCAAGAATTAATTCATTAGAGGGATTCCAATGAAAACTATTTTTCCATTCGAGAGATAATTTTTTACTGTAATTAAAGTCAAATGAATTATTCTGATCAATTTTATCTTCATTTAAATTAAGATTAATAGTGGATGACCAAAAACCATTAATTTGATTGTTAATATTAATCGCTGAGACTAGATTTTCGAAATCTTGACTGATTGGGCTAAGAAAAAAATCCATGTATTCAGTTGTACCTGATGTTCTCCAGATGGTTGTTTTAATTGTTCTGTGGGAATCATTTATCTGGAAATAACCATGCAATGAGTTGTTGCTATAGCCATTGTCAATTTTACTATCAGCTTTAGCAGGAAAACCATCTGTTTGATAATGACTCCATTGCAAGCCACTGGTCAGTTTTCCTTTATTTCTAGAAGTCATAAGATTTATATTTTTCATATAATCTGAACCAGTTGTGAGAGATGTTTGAAGGCTATTTCCATTATCTTGTTTTGTGAAAATGTTAATAACACCACCAATTGCATGAGAGCCATAGAGACTGGTTCTAGGGGCTTTAACGATTTCAATTCTATCAATTAAGTCAGGATTAATATTTTGTATGGCAGCTATTCCTGTTGCTGAATCATTGATAGCAACACCATTCAGTAAAATAAGAACATGATTACTGTTGGACCCTTGAACAAATAAAGATGTCAGTTGGCCTGGTCCGCCATTCATTGAGATATCAATTCCGCTTACAAATCTGAGTAATTCTGCTAAATTAGTTGCTCCTGAAAGGGCAATATCTTCAGAAGAGAGAATGGTGATTGGTGCAGTGACATTATCTTCAGAAATACTCGTTTTTGTAGCAGTAACAACAAGATTATCAAGATCTTCTATGTTTTCTGATAATAATGGGACAGTGAATGTTGTAATGAAAAGCAGTGAAAGAAAAGTGCTTCTTTTTATAAGCTTGAACATAATTATTCCTCACAATGAATTATATATGTAGGAAAACGTCAAACTTAATGAACGCACCCACCCGTACTATATTTATTTTATGTTAAGTAGGTCTCCGGGCTAACAAGCAGTTTCCTGAGCAATAAACCTTCCCATCTTTTGACAGTGGCTTGAATAGACTACTATTCAGTTATTGCCTTTAACTTGATTACCGTTGCGGGGGCAGCGTTGGAATATTTTATTTCACCAACTTCCCAATCAGTTTTACTGAAACTTAACATATTTATTAAACCCTAAAACTACTAACTTGTAAACTTAGGGTTGGAGCCTTTTTTTTCTCCAATCTTGCGTTGTAATGTATTGATCATTTTTGAATGATAAATTTCTTTGAAACAGTATACGATCATGAAATCGATCATGTTGATTAAGCCAAATTTCTAGCTGATGGATCCAGATTCTATAGCCACCCCAGAATGGCGGCCTGGGTAATTTTTTATCATTGGCACTAATGTGGTTTTTCTCGATACTAAATTTTTTTAATACAGCATCGAATTGTTTATTAAGCTCTTCTCTATCGCTAATACATTTGCTTTGATCACTGGCCCAAGCAGAAACTTGACTGCCTAGCGAACGTGAGTAGAAGTAATCATCACTTTCATTTTTAGGAGATTTTATAGCGTACCCTTTAAATCGTACTTGATATCCATAATTATCCCAATGAAATACACCGCTGCATTCAGACTGAAAATCAAGTTCACTAGCTTTATTAGAATTATAATTGGTATAAAAAACAATATAGCCATCTGTGATATTAATTTCTTTACACAATACCATGCGAACATTTGAGGCTCCTTCCTGGTCTGTTGTAGCAATAGAAAAACAATTAGGGTTGGGTTGTTTTTTGTCATCACTTACCTCCTTAATCCAATTTTTTAAGACTTCCATAGGATTTAGGATATCTGCTTGATTTAGCTCTATGTTCATATAATACGATACAAGATTTGTTATAATTTAAACTCTGATGCAATGATAGCAATCAGAAATAAAAAGAAGAAAAATAATTGTATAAATTAAAGAGAGATTCAATTGAACAGTCATGAGTGATTTAAAGAAACTAAGATCAAAGCTTTCAGAAATTGATTTAAAAATTATTGATCTAATACATCAAAGGCAATCTTTATCTCAAGATATTGGAGCTTTAAAAAGTACAAAAGGTAAGCCAACAAGAGACTACAAAAGGGAAAAAGAAGTTATAGAATTAGCAAAAGAACACGCGAGTAAGCTTCATATAGAATCTGAAATGGTTGTTGATTTGATGCAACTACTGATAAAAAGTTCCCTCAAGACACAGGAAAAAGCTAGGGTAAAACAAGAAGGACAAGGATCAGGTCAAAGAGTTTTAGTTATTGGCGGATGCGGAAGAATGGGAAACTGGTTTGTCGAGTTTTTAACATCACAAGGTTATACAGTTGAAATAGCAGATCCTAGTCAAGCAAGAACCAGTCATCATTACTACAAAGATTGGAAAGATACAGATGACCACTACGACATGACTGTAATAGCAGCTCCTTTAAGAGAGTCAATCACGATTTTGAATGACATGTTGGAAACTGGAAGAAAAGGCATCGTCTTTGATATTGGTTCCTTGAAGTCCCCTATTAAAGACTTACTAAAAAGAATGGCAGCAAAAGGAATGCATGTTGCATCTATTCATCCCATGTTTGGCCCTGATGCTGACTTACTGACAGGCAAGCATATTATATTTATGAACATAGACTCAAACAAAACATTATCAATAGTAAGGCAACTATTTGAATCAACTACTGCCCAATTAATAGAAATGTCTATTGATAATCATGATTTTGCTATTTCATATGTACTAGGGTTGTCACATACTCTCAATATAGCCTTTGCAAAGGTATTAGCTAATAGTGGAGAAAATAAAGATTTACTCTCTGAGTTATCAAGCACAACCTTTAAAGATCAATTGAGTGTTGCTAAAAGAGTCACAGATGAGAATCCACATCTATATTATGAAATTCAATATATGAATGAGCATAGCTCTAAAATGATCAGGGAATTAAGTACTGTGATACAAAATATTTCACACTACATTGAGCAGGGAGATGAAGATTCGTTTGTAGAAATGATGGAAGATGGCAAATCATATTTCTCTGTAAAGTAAAATTAATTACAAGGTAAAAATAATGGCAGATTTAATCTATGATGATGGCTACAGAGCTAATGTTGGTATCATTATATCGAATCAAAATAATAATTTATTTTTTGCAAAAAGACGCTATCAGTCAGGTTGGCAATTTCCACAAGGTGGAATCAATGTTGGAGAAACTCCCATCCAAGCCATGTATAGAGAATTGAATGAAGAAACTGGATTGTATAAAAAAAATACAAAATTTATTAAGGAATCAGATCACTGGTATCAGTATCAGATCCCACACAAAAGTATCAGAAAAGCTAAAGATGGGATAAAAGTTATAGGGCAGAGACAGAAATGGTATCTGCTTCAGTTTACCGATGATGAAGAAGCCATTGACTTGAATCATCATAATGAACAAGAATTTGACTCTTGGAAATGGGCAACGCCTGATATTGTTATTAAGCAAGTTATTGGATTTAAAAAAGAGGTCTATAGGAAAGTCTTAGAAGAATTTAAACCTTTTATTGAAAAATAGAATTGTACTATAATGATGCGAACAAATTATAAATTATAAATTATGGAACAAGAGGCGTTAATTTTTACTGATGCAGCAGCTATGAAAGTTGGCTCACTTCTCTCTGAAGAAGACAATACAAAAATGAACTTAAGAGTCTATGTGACAGGAGGAGGGTGTGCTGGTTTTCAGTATGGTTTTTCATTCGATGAAAATAAAGATGAGGGAGATACTGAAGTCACTAAAAGAGGGGTTAATTTAATTGTGGATCCAATGAGTATTCAATATTTAATGGGAGCAGAAATTGACTTTCAGGAAGATCTTCAAGGAGCTCGATTTGTCATTAAAAATCCAAATGCAACTACAACCTGTAGTTGTGGCTCATCATTTTCCTGATCTTTTAATCTCTGAATTAATTTTTTTCGGTGGTAGAAATATACCTCCGAGCATAATAGGAGCATCGGAGCCAGTTACAAGTCTTAAGTCAGAATAGACTGTATCAATTCTTTTTTTTGACAAGTAGGCAAAGCCGGCAGCTTCAACCCATTTAGAGTCAATGCCCCAGTCAGTGGTAAGATATATTTTATTATTTAATTTTTCTTGTATGCTTCTCATCAATAAGTTGTTTTTAGTGCCTCCTCCACAAAAAGCAATTGAAGTGTTTTTTGGGCATTCTTTTATAGAAGTACAAATAATATCAGCTGTTAGTTCAGTAAGGGTTGCTTGTATATCAGTAGATGATATCAATTTATTATAGTTAGATATTCTTTCTTTTATCCATTTGAGATTAAAATAATCTGTGCCTGTGCTTTTAGGAGGCTGTCTTTTAAAGTAAACATCTTTTTTGAATTCATTTAATAACTGTTCATTAATTTTACCCTTTTTAGCCCATTGACCCTTATTATCAAATTCTTTCTTTTTATTAGCTAAACACCAAGAGTCCATTAATATATTTCCAGGACCAATATCATACCCTTTATAATTTCCATTTTTTGAAAGTAGTGAAATATTAGATATTCCACCAATATTAATTAATATCCTATTTTCTTTGTTGTTTGAAAATAGCCATGAGTGAAATAATGGGGCAAAAGGAGCGCCTTGTCCTCCTGAGGCAATATCATTGTTTCTGAAATTAGAAACAACTGGGATTCCAGTCACTTTTGCGACCAATGCTGCATCTCCTATTTGAAGAGAGCCAGGAAAGTTAGTATGCAAATGATGCATAATGGTTTGTCCATGCAAACCTATAGCTTCTATATCATATGGACTGATGTTTTGATCGTGTAGTAATTTGTTAACACATTTGGCGAATATATGACCTGTTTTAGAATTCAATTCAATTAAATTTTTTAAATCTATTTTATTTTCCACTCTTGATAATCTTCTTAGATCAGACTTCAATTCCTTTGGAAACTTGATAGTTTCTCCTCCAATAAACTTCCAAGATTGGGTGTTTATTTTCATGAGAACAGCATCAATAGAATCAATGCTGGTTCCTGACATTACTCCAATATATAAATTTGATTTCATATTAAATATTTTATTTTTTATTAATTTGATTATATACCCGATCTATAATGAGCTATATAATTAAACAATCCAATTATGGTTTCTAAAGATAAACAGCTTGATGAAATAAGAAGAGGAACTGAAGAAGTTCTCGTTGAGAAAGATTTTGTCCAGCGATATAAGCAAACTAAACCGCTGAAAATAAAGGTAGGTTTTGATCCGACTGCTCCTGATCTTCATCTTGGACATACAGTCATCATAAATAAAATGAGACAGTTTCAGGAATATGGCCATGAGGTAATATTTTTAATTGGTGATTTTACAGCAATGATAGGAGACCCTTCAGGAGTAAATTCAACCAGACCTGTGCTCACAAAAGAGCAGATAAAAAAGAATGCAAAAACCTATACGAATCAAATTTATAAAATACTTGATAAGAATAAAACAAGAGTAGAGTTCAATTCTAAATGGATGAGTAAGATTGATACTGCAAAGCTTGTTGAGATAACTTCAAACTATACTGTTGCAAGAATGTTGGAGAGAGAAGATTTTAAGCAAAGATTCAGATCTGAGAATCCCATTTCTATACATGAGTTTCTCTATCCTTTAATACAAGGGTATGATTCAGTTGAGCTTCAAGCTGATGTTGAATTGGGAGGTACCGACCAGAAATTCAATTTATTAATGGGTAGACATTTGCAACAGATCTATGGTCAAAAACCA
>JAQWSZ010000023.1:0-58417 GCA_029242945.1 Gammaproteobacteria bacterium
ATCATTATTGGCAGCTTGAGAGCGTCTGACCTGATGCGTATGGAATTCAATCAGAGGAATTTCATAAGCACTGAATTTCTATTACAAGACATTGCTCGATTTCGTGATATAGAGGTCGGTTATGATGGCTCAATTTATGTCCTTCTGGAGAATGATAGCGGTGGCCAGATTCTTAAGATAAGCCGTTCAAAGAACTAGGATTGATAAGTATTTAAGTTATAAAATTATTGAATGAATAATATTATGACAGCAATAAAATCAATTTCTGATATCAATATTAGAAACGCTCACTTATTAATTGTTTTTGTAATGACAATTTTCATGTTATTTTTCTCTTAAGTTATTTAAAGAGGAAGACTCAGATTGAAAGAAATGATTATGAATCCATTTATATTATTTGATCAAGCACATTTACTAACGCTGGTATTTACATATGGTCTAATAACTTTAGTTATCATTGGGATTAAATCTCAATCAGATACAAATATAGCTCATGCAAAAATTGCAGTTGGAGTATTACTTTTAACGCATGCTTTCATGCAAATATTTAATGCTTTTAGCTATCAAATGGCTTGGCAAGAAGCAATTCCACTCCATATGTGTGATTTTTCTAAAATCGCTATTGGATTGTATCTTATAGGTTATGGAGCAAGATTTTTTCATTGTGCTTTTTTTTGGGGCATTATTCCTGCTTCAATGGCACTGATAACACCAGGATTGATGTATGCCTACCCACACCCAGAATACATCAATTTTTATTATGGCCATGGCCTGATTTTACTCGGAGTAGGTATTGGTGTTTTCGTTCTTAATGAGAGACCTTACTTTAAGGATTTTTTATTTGTAGTTCGATTGACTCTTTTGTTAACTTTAATTGTATATATCCTTAATCTAATATTGGGAGTCGATGCTAATTTTTGGTATCTTAAAGAGAAGCCAACAGGCGACACGATTATGAATCTCTTTCCAGATGCTCCATTTCATATATTTGCATTAATACCGGCAGCAATATTTGCATTTTTCTTAACTTATCTGCCATTTTTAATAAAAGATAAATCTGCATGAGTAAGGACAGTAAATGACGGCAAGAATATTAGCAGGATTAGTCGGGTTGATAATGCTTATTCAAGCATTTGGATGGCTTTTAGATCCTTCTTCAGCTGCTGCATCTCTTGGTATGATTGAATCTCTTAATGCAGAAACAGCAATAGGAAAAAATACCTTTATAGGCGATTTTACATCCTTCTTTTTTTCAGTAGGGTTATTATCCTGCATAGGAGCTTATACAAAACAGCATGAATGGCTTTATGGGCCAGTATCTTTATTGGCATTTGCAGCATTATTTAGAATTTATGCTGGGTTATTTCATGGAACAGATTTTTTAATAAGTGCTATTGTTGCAGAAATTTTAATGACATTCATGTTGCTAGTTAGTATTTATTTATTTAAGAAGCAATAATATTTATATGATACTTTCCACACCTGATATTTCTGACAACTATCCTGATCTTGATTTTCTTCCTTATCAATTTAAATCTTATGGTGCTAAGAGTAGTTTCTTTGGGCAAGTAGAAACCATAAAAGCACCAAATGATAACTCTAAAATTAAAGGCATCTTAGCAACACCTGGTGATGGAAGAGTATTAATAGTTGATGGAGGAGAAAGCAGAAAAGTTGCTTTACTTGGCGATCAAATCGCAGCCAATGCTCAGAAAAATGAGTGGGCAGGTGTCATAATCATTGGGTGCGTGAGAGATGTCGAGATACTTAATTCCATAGATATTGGCATTTTTGCATTGGGAGTGATACCAAAAAAAAGTAAAAAGTTAGATCGAGGTCTTATTGGAGAAGTGCTTGTTCTCAATGGCATTTATGTGCAACAGGGAGATTGGGTATATTGCGATAAAAATGGTGTAATAATCTCCAAACAAGAAATTAAATAATAAAAAAACGGAGCAAGAAAATGAAAAAAATATTAATAATGTTTGTCTTTATGACAACTTCTTTTGCAGCCTATAGCCTAGATATCAGTAGGTATTGATGAATGAGAAGAATAGTTACCGGACATAACAAGGAAGGCAAATCAGTAATTACTATAGATGGCCCACCTGCTAAATCCATCGGTGAGGAAGTCGGAGGCTTATACGAATTATGGAATACCGATGGAAAAGTTATAGATTCGAAAGACTCAAATGATCGAGCTGATATTGATATTATTCTTTCGCCGCCAATCAATGGAACAAAATTTAGATATTTTGCAATCAACCCTAACCCTGAAGGAGTTCCAGCCGATATTATGGAGCAAATTGCTCATGATGCTTTTGAAAAAGTAGGCGCAGCTCATCATCGAGTTGATACCGCTAGGCATCCTGCAATGCATCAAACAGAAACCATTGATTACATTATTCTATTGAAGGGTGAGGTGACTTTATTATTGGATCAAGATGAGGTGGAGCTTCAACCCTTTGATGTTGTTGTGCAAAGAGGCACCAACCATGCTTGGGTGAATCATGGTTCTGTACCCGCACTTTTAATTGCTGTTTTGATAGATAGTGAGATTAATTGATGACAAAGTCTTACTGGTCAGTAGTGATTATTATTATCTTAGTCGGCGGTTATTTAGTTGTTGATTATTTTCTCACATCGCCATTCATTACAGAGAAAGATATCCTAGAATTGAAAGCTGAGGTTAAAGATCAAAATGAATTAGCTTTTAAACAGCCAAAACCTCAGAAAGCAGTTTATCCTGATAAAGATCCATTAAAAAATGTTTATTTTGGCGATCTTCATGGGCATTCAGACTTATCATTTGATTCCTATATTTTTGGTAATCGCCTTTCTCTTGATCAATCCTATAGGATTGCAAAAGGGGAAGCAGTTAAAAATAGCATTGGAGAGTTGATGCAATTGACAAGACCATTAGACTTTGCAGCCATGACCGATCATGCAGAAACATTTGGTTTGCATGAGGGCTGTGCAGACCCTGAAATTACATCAGGAACAAAAGATTTATGCAGAAGATTGGAGAATCCTGATCTTAAATTCTTTTTTGAGTTAAGAGAACAAGCCGAAGTGCGACCTCCAATTTCTGCTATCGATGAGGCGATGAAAAATAAAACAAAAGCACATCATTTTGCTGATAACACCTGGAAAGAGATCGTAGAGATCGCAGAGCAACATAACGAGCCAGGAAAATTTACCACATTTGCCGCTTATGAGTATTCACCGCCATTGCCCGACTCAGGGAAAATACATCGCAATGTAATTTTCAAAAATAATCAAGTACCTAAGCATGCGGTTTCCATGTTTGATGCTCTTACTGAAATCGATCTTTGGGCAGAGTTAACATCACATTGTCAAGCGCCATGCAAATTCCTAACAATTCCACATAATCCTAATAGATCTTGGGGCCTTGCATTTGCTGGCCAAACAATAGATGGGGATTTATATTCTATCGACGACTGGAGTCAAAGGAATAAAGTGGAGCCTTTGGTTGAAATGTTTCAAGTCAAAGGAAACTCTGAATGCAGTGTAGGTTTTGGTACAACTGATGAGGAGTGTAATTTTGAACAATTTCTACCACTCTGTGAACAAGGAGAGACAACAGGATGCATCCACCCAACCTCAATGGCTCGAGATGGTTTAAAGAAGGGTATTGAATTGGAAAATAATATTGGATTCAATCCATTGGACTTTGGAATGATCGGAAGCACAGATACACATAATTCAAACCCAGGTGATACAGAAGAATGGGATTTTAGAGGTCCCACTGATGTAATTTCTGCACCAGCAAAAAAAAGATTGAAGACCAATCGATTGATGCAGTATAACCCTGGAGGACTTGCTGCTATTTGGGCTATCGAAAATACCAGGGAAGCTCTTTTTGATGCAATGTTAAGAAAAGAGGTTTATGCCACTAGTGGCACTAGGATAAAATTACGATTCTTTGGAAGTTTCCAATTCGATCAAGATTTATTAAAAACTGAAAATGCTTTGCAAATCGCATACTCAAAAGGAGTACCGATGGGTAGTAAACTCGGGTCCAGCAATAACATACCTAGTTTTTTTATATGGGCAAAGCGTGATCCTATAGATGCACCTTTGGAAAAAATACAAATGATCAAGGGTTGGACAGAGAATGGTAATACATATGAAAAAGTTATGGATATCGCATGCAGTAATGGCCCAGTGAATGAAGAAACGGGTTTTTGTAAAAAAACAGATGCGGTGGTAGATCTAAATAATTGTTCGATTTCTGAAAATATAGGCAGTGAAGAAATTAAGGTTCAATGGTCTGACCTGAACTACAATCAGGATCAAAATGCATTCTATTATATTCGTGTTATTCAAAATCCAACTTGTAGATGGTCCACTTATGACAGTCTACGAATAGGAAAAGAAGCACCAGATAACTTTGCTGCAACAGTAAATGAAATGGCATGGTCCTCACCCATTTGGATTAGCAAAAATTTACAATGAAGTATTTACATACCATGATAAGGATTAGTGATGTTGAAACATCACTCAACTTTTACTGCAATCAATTAGGGTTGAAAGAGATAAAGCGATATGAGAATGATAGTGGAAGATTTACTCTTATATTCTTAGCTGCACCTGATGATGATTCTGCTCAGATTGAATTGACTTACAATTGGGATGGTGACAATTTGGATGAAGAGGCAAGAAATTTTGGACATTTGGCTTACTCGGTTGAGAATATTTATGAAACTTGTACTCATTTAATGAATTCTGGAGTGACAATAAATCGACCACCTAGAGATGGTTATATGGCTTTCATTCGATCACCAGATAATATTTCAATTGAGCTGCTCCAACAAGGCGGTGCACTGCCATCCCAGGAACCATGGGCTTCTATGGATAACATAGGTCACTGGTAATTTAAAAATCCTATGATGAATATACAAAATATTTCCCTTGAGGAATACGATGTAATTGTTCTTGGAGCAGGAGCTGCAGGTCTGATGAGTGCAATTACAGCAGCTAAAAAAGACAAACGTATTTTAGTGTTGGAAAAATCCAATAAAGTTGGTAAAAAAATATTAATGTCAGGTGGAGGTCGTTGTAATTTTACCAATCGCTATGTTGAATCCAATCATTTCATTTCAAGTAATCCACATTTTTGTAAAAGTGCACTAAAGCGTTTTACCCCTAAAGATTTCATAAACATGGTTGAGCAACATGAAATTGATTATGAAGAAAGAAGACATCATCAATTTTTTTGCAAGAAGTCAGCCAAAGAGATAGTCAATATGTTGCTTAAAGAATGCAATGATTTGGGTGTGGAAATAAGAACTAACTATAATGTTTTTTTAGCTCAATCAATGCAAAGTGAAGCATCAACTAATGGGTGTATTTCTAATGCATCAAATTATCGTTATTCTCTTAAAGCTGTAGCTAATAGAGATCATTCAAGTAAGGCAGTAAATATTGTTTGTAAGTCTCTCATAATAGCAACAGGAGCCCTTTCCATACCTACACTTGGAGGGAGTGATTTTGGTTATCAGTTAGCAGAGCAATTTAATTTACCATTAATAGAAAGAAGAGCAGGGTTAGTTCCTTTTATGTTTTCTGATGAGATGAAAGACTTTTGCAAAGTATTATCTGGAGTATCACTACCCATCACTATTGAATGCAATCAAAAAAAGTTTAAAGAATCTTTACTCTTTACTCATAGAGGGATCAGTGGGCCAGCTGTTTTACAAATATCCAATTATTGGAAACCTGGTGATAATATTTCAATAAATTTATTGCCTGAGTTCAATGCAAAAGAAAAAATCATTGAAGCCAAAGAGAAGCATCAGAAAATAACTATCAAAAAATATTTAAATAGATTGATGCCAAAAGCTCTAGTAGAAGAATTGCAAAGAATTTGGTGGCTAGAATATGAGCATCATTTAATCTCTGAAATTAGCAATAAAGATTTAAAAATAATCGGAAGTTTATTGAATAATTGGGTGCTTAAACCATCTTCAACAGAGGGGTATAGAACTGCAGAAGTTACGCTTGGAGGAGTGAATGTAGATGCAATTGATTCCAAAACGATGGAAACTAAAAGCCACAAAGGGCTCTATTTTATTGGAGAAGTAGTGGATGTAACTGGCCATTTAGGTGGTTATAATTTCCAATGGGCATGGGCTTCTGGCTATACTGCTGGACTTTTTGCTTGAACAAACATTAAATCTAAAACTTATTCTTGAATAGATACTTGCTTAAAGAATAAACATAGAGTATTTATTACTCTATGAAAAAAACAAGCATACTTATTCTGTTTACTGTATTTTGTTCCATTCTGAACTTAAAAACCTATGCAGAAATGAACCCATTCTTTAATGAATTTAGAACTCCTTATAACATTCCTCCTTTTGAGTTAATTAAGGATGAGCATTATAGACCTGCCTTCTATAAAGGTATGGAAAGTCATTTGGAAGAAATTAATGCCATTGTAGATAGCATTGATCCTCCATCTTTCGAAAATACGATTATTGCTTTTGAAAGAGCTGGAAAAGATCTAGACATAGTATCCAGTACTTTTTTTAATTTACTAAGCTCAAATACTAATGATGAAATGGATCAGATTGCCTCTGAGATAGGTCCTATTTTATCCGGACATTACGATTCAATTTATTTAAATAAAGCATTATTTAATAGAGTTAAAAGTATTTTTGATGCTCGTAGCAAGCTAGATCTGAGTACTGAGCAGTTTAGATTAATTGCTGAAATGCATAAAGATTTCGTAAGGTCGGGAGCCCAATTAGATGATGCTTCTATGGATACCTTGACAGAAATTAACCAAGAGCTGTCATCTCTGACCATAGAGTTTGATCAAAATTTATTAAAAGAGACTAATGAGGGATATCAATTAATTATTGCTAATACTGAACAACTTGATGGCTTACCAAAAGACGTTATTAGCCAAGCAGCTAAATTAGCTCAATCAGAAGGCCATGAAGGAAAGTGGTTATTTAAGCCTACTCGCGTCAGTATGTATCCTTTTTTAACATATTCCACACAACGCAATCTTAGAGAGAAGTTATACAATTCATACATCAAAAGAGGAGACAATGATAATGAGTATGATAATAAAGCCAATGCCATTAAGATTGCAAAACTTCGATTAAAGAGAGCAAATATTCTTGGTTATGATACCCATGCAGATTTTGTGTTAGATAATACCATGGCTCAATCAACTGATAGGGTTAAAGATCTACTCGATCGTGTTTGGGAGCCCGGTTTAGCAACGGCAAAAAGAGAAGTTGCAGAAATGCAGAAAATGATAGAAAGCGAAGGCAATACATTTGATTTAGCTGCTTGGGATTGGTGGTACTATTCTGAGAAAATCAGACAGTTAAAATATGATTTTTCTGAAGAAGAAGTGAAGCCTTATTTTAGCCAATCTAGAGTATTGCAAGGAGCATTTGATGTTGCAACAAAGCTGTTTGATATTACTTTCGAAGAACGTTTTGATTTACCAAAATACAGAGAAAACATAAGAACATTTGAAGTGAAGGATCTCAATGGATCTCCCATAGGAGTTTTTTATACTGATTACACACTAAGATCTAATAAAGGTGGCGGTGCTTGGATGAATAGCTTTGTAGATCAGAGTAAATTTGATGGCATTATATTGCCTGTTGTTATGAATACTTGTAATTTTCCTCCGCCTAATGAAGATGGAATTTCATTATTGTCTTTTGAGCAAGTGGAAACACTGTTTCATGAGTTTGGACACGCATTACATGGGTTATTATCAGATGTAAATTACCCTAGTTTATCTGGAACTAGTGTCAAAAGAGACTATGTAGAATTTCCATCTCAAATGATGGAGAATTGGGCTATTGAACCTGAAGTGCTAGCGACCTATGCAAGGCATTATAAGACTGATGAAATTATTCCACAGGAATTAATTAACAAAATTACTAATGCATCAAAATTCAATCAAGGTTTTGCAACTACAGAATATGTAGCCGCTTCTTATTTAGATATGGCTTGGCATATGGAAAAACAAGAGATAAAAGATGCTAATCTTTTTGAGCAAAAAACATTGAGTGCCCTAGGGTTGATTGATCAGATAACTACTCGTTATAGGAGTACATATTTTTCACATATTTTTGCTGGTGGTTATTCAATGGGTTATTACAGTTATTTGTGGACTGAGGTTTTAGAGGCTGATGCATTTGTACCCTTCAGTGAGAAAGGGATATTTGATAAGAAAACAGCAAATAAACTTAAGAAATATATCTATTCTGCGGGCAATTCAGATGATCTTATGACTCAATATATTCGATACCGAGGAAGTGAGCCAAAAATTGAAGCTTTATTAAAGAAACGAGGCTTTGATGAATGATATTTTAAAGAGGTTTGATAACCTTTTTTCAATTCTGGAAAAGCATGATATGTATAGGTTTTGGACAGTTAAAGTAATTCGATTGATTCCAATATTTTTTATTTGCGGTGTGATTATTGCAATGTATTTCTATCCAGGAGGCAATATTCATCATCCTGAGCAAATAGGATATTCTTTTACCGATAACTTTTTGAGTGATTTAGGAGGGATAAATGCTCGTTCAGGACAAGCAAATACAATTTCTTTTATATTCTTTAATCTTTCAATGCTTATTTTTGCTCTAGGTGGAATAGGATTTTTATTTGTACCAAGATTATTTAAAGAAGATTCTACTAGTTATTTTCTGGCATTAATTGGATCAGTTTTTTTCTTTTTTGGCTCTTTATTTTTTGCTGGAGTAGGGTTGACTCCTCATGATCTATATCTTGAAGAACATATTTTTTTTGCACTTAATGGATTTAGGTTATTAGTGCCTGCCGCCATATGTTATTTTTTTGTTTTACTTCGAAGTCCAATAAAAAATAGTTACTCATTGCTAACATTCTTTTTTTTAGTTAGCACATTTGCTTATGTTATTTTTCAGATTATTGGCAAGAGCCCGTTACTAAATCCTGAAGCTATGTCAACACAAGCAACAATGCAAAAATTGATTACATTGATACATTTGATTAGTATTTATTCATTGAGCTTTGCATTCAGTTCTCAGTTAAAAAATCTAGATATTTCTTGAGGATTGAGAATAAGTCATTTAGGTATTTTTAGACATAGATTCGTTTTTTTTATTTAAAAGATAATTACTTTCTTAAAAATATCTCTATTTTAGCCTTGATTACTTCCATTTCTGGTATCATTCTATTCTTCACAGTAAAGAAAAGAAATTATTAGAAAAAGGTTGAAAATATGAAAAATCTTGATGAAAAACTAGTCTGTGACATCCTTAATTCTATTATGGAATATGAACTGGCAGGTGTAGTTAGATATACCCATTCTTCAATTATGGTGACTGGCCCCTATCGAATACCTATTGTTGAATTTCTGCAAGCACAAGCTGTAGAGTCACTGGCTCACGCTCAAGAAGCTGGAGAATTCTTAACAGGCTTAAATGGCCATCCAAGCCAGAAAATATCACCAATAGAGGAAACGCATAAGCATTCAATACAAGATATTCTAGAAGAAAGCTTACATCATGAATTACATGCACTTGGCTTATACAAATCTCTTCTTGAAGCTGTTGAAGATGCTTCAGTGTATCTTGAAGAGTATGCAAGAACTAAGATCGGTCAAGAAGAACAGCATTCTCTCGAATTAAAAAAAATGTTGAGAGATTTTTCCAGTAGTTAAATTTTAATATCAATTCAACTTTAGTTTTAAGTCAAATTCAGAATTTATACAATGAGCAAGGTTAGACCAGAATTAATTGAGCTTTATAATAGATTAGATAAAACACTGGATGACAGTCGCCTACAAGCCCAAGATAAAAGACATTCAAAAGGAAATAGAACTGCTAGGGAAAACCTTAGTGATCTCATAGATAAAAATTCATTTATTGAGTTTGGACAATTAGCAGTCGCAGCACAAAGAAATAGACGGAATTATGAGGAACTTCAAGATGCTACAGCAGCAGATGGAGTTTTGACAGGTTTGTGTACTATCAATAAGGATAACATAGGCCTTAATAATGCACATGCAATTGCAATTATAAATGACTACTCAGTCTTAGCTGGAACTCAAGGCTTTTTTCATCATAAGAAGTTGGATCGAATGCTTGAGTTAGCTGATAGATATTTATTACCAGTGATTATGTATACAGAGGGAGGAGGAGGTAGACCTGGTGATACTGATGTCAAAACTCAAATTGCAGGTTTGAATATCACTTCATTTGCCAGTTGGGCAAGATTGAAAGGTAAAGTACCAAGAATTAGTGTCAATAATGGGTATTGTTTTGCTGGTAATGCAGCCTTATTTGGCTCCGCTGATTTTTGCATTGCCACAAAAAATTCTTGGATTGGTATGGCTGGCCCTGCAATGATTGAAGGAGGAGGACTAGGTCTCTTCAAGCCAAGTGAGATAGGTCCATCAGATCTACAAGAAAAAAATGGTGTTATAGACTTTGTTGCAAAAGATGAAGAGCATGCCACTCAAGTTGCAAAAAAACTTTTGTCTTATTTTCAAGGTAAGCAGGAGCATTGGAGCATAGTAGATCAAGAAAGCTTAAATAATTCTATTCCTGAGAATAGGAGAATGGCTTATCCAGTAAGAAGAATTATTGAAACTTTAGCAGATGAAGATTCTTTTTTGGAGCTTAAGAAAGTGTATGGTCGATCTATCATTACTGGTTTCATGAGATTAGCAGGAAATCCAGTAGCATTAATTGCCAATGATTGCCAACAAATGGGAGGCGCTATCGATGCTATTGCTGCAGAGAAAGCAGGTGAATTCTTAACAATCTGCGATGCTCATAATATCCCAATAGTATCACTGATAGATACACCTGGTTTTATGGTAGGTCCTGAAAGTGAAGAACAAGGAGCAGTGAAGAAAATGTCTTCTTTGTTTGGCTATGGTACTAATTTAAGTGTCCCTATTATTGCCATAGTACTTAGAAAGGCATATGGATTAGGTGCAATGGCAATGGTGGGTGGTAGCTTTTTGGAACCAGTATATATTGCATCATGGCCAATGGGAGAATTCGGAGCAATGGGCTTAGAAGGTGCAGTTAAGCTTGGTTTTAAAAAAGAACTCGATGCTGAGAATGATGATGTAAAAAAAGAGCACTTATACAATAATTTAGTGGCAAAAATGTATCAAGCAGGTAAAGCAACTGAGGCAGCATCTCATCTTGAAATAGATGCTGTTATCGATCCAAGTCATACTAGAGATGTCATTTTAAGAATATTAAATTCATCAATGATTTCGTTGGATAGAGATTAAAAAGACTCAATACAAAAAGCACTTATTTTATACTCTAGCCCATAGAGCTATACTGTTGTAGAACGAAGTAAAAAATTTCATATTTATTCTTAGTATTTTTAAAACTTTATGAGATGCTATTGATCATATGGAATAACTTTTAACAAGGAAAAATAATATGTCTCAATCAATATTAGGTACTCCACTTTCAAAAACAGCAAAAAAAATTATGATGCTTGGTTGTGGAGAGTTGGGCAAAGAAGTTGTCATAGAGTTACAGAGAATGGGTGTCGAGGTTATTGGTGTGGATCGATACGATAATGCTCCTGGGATGCAAGTCGCTCATAGGTCTCATACCATTAATATGCTGGATGGTGATGCTTTAAGAGAAGTTATAGAATTGGAGAAACCAGATCTAATTGTTCCAGAAATAGAAGCTATTGCGACAGCAACTTTGCTGGAATTAGAAAGTGAAGGGTTTAGAGTGATTCCAACTGCTAGAGCGGCTAGATTGACTATGGATAGAGAAGGCATAAGGCTACTTGCAGCTGAGTCATTAAACGTCAGAACATCACCATATAGATTTGCAGAGAATCAATCTGAATATGAAGAAGCCATCAAAGTGATCGGCATACCATGTGTGGTTAAACCTACCATGTCAAGTTCTGGAAAAGGTCAATCCACAGTTCGATCAGAGCAAGATTCACTGACTTCATGGGAGTATGCCAAAAGTGGTGCAAGAGGCGATGCTAATAAGGTTATTGTAGAGGGATTTGTAGATTTTGATTATGAAATTACCTTGCTAACTGTTCAGCATATCAACGGATGCTCTTTTTGTGATCCTATTGGACATAGGCAAGAAGGTGGAGACTATCAAGAATCATGGCAACCACAGCCTATGTCAGATAATGCCCTTGCAGAATGTCAACGTATTGCAAATTTGGTGACGTCAGAACTTGGAGGACAAGGAATATTCGGTGTAGAATTTTTCATTAAAGGAGATGATGTTTATTTTAGTGAGGTCAGTCCAAGACCACACGATACAGGCATGGTCACTTTGATTAGCCAAGATCTCAGTCAATTTGCATTGCACGCTAGGGCTATTCTCGGCCTTCCAATTTCTAACATAAGGACAAGAGGACCTGCAGCTTCAGCCGTTATTTTAGTTGAAGGTGTATCAAATTCTGTCACATTCAAAAATTTTGAAAATGCACTCATAGAAGAAGACACTCAAATACGATTATTTGGTAAACCCGAGGTCAATGGAGAAAGGCGAATGGGAGTTGCTTTAGCCCTTTCTGATACTGTTGAAAATGCCAGAGCAAAAGCATTGAAGGTCACAGAATTTATAGAGTATGAACTTTAGTTTATACTCTAAAAAGCTGTACAAGTGAAAATACCTATTTACCAAGTCGATGCTTTTACTGATAAATTATTCGGTGGCAATCCAGCTGCTGTTTGTTTACTTGAGGATTGGTTGCCCGATGATCTTATGCAATCCATCGCATTAGAAAATAACTTATCAGAAACTGCATTCATTGTGGATAGCGATAATAAATATAGTATTCGTTGGTTTACTCCTCAAGCTGAAGTAGATTTATGCGGTCATGCAACACTGGCTTCTGCAAGAGTACTCTTTGATGAATTTAGTTCTGATGGGGATAATGTGATAACTTTTCATTCTAAAAGTGGCGAGCTAAAAGCAAGAAGAGAGAAACAAATAATTTATTTAGATTTTCCTACAGATAACCCTAAACCCATTGATAATATTGATTTAGTCTCAATGATTTTAGGGAAAGAACCCATTGAATATTTTATGGGGAGAGATGATTATTTAGCCGTCTTTAATGTTGAGGAAGATATTCAAGCTATGAATCCAAATTTTGAAATGCTTAAAAATTTAGATTCGAGAGGTTTGATTATCTCAGCTCCAGGGAGAGAAGTTGATTTTGTCTCCAGATGTTTTTTCCCAGAAATCGGCCTAAATGAAGATCCTGTGACTGGCTCTGCACATACTTTAATGATTCCTTATTGGGCTAAAAAAATGAAAAAAAATCGCTTAAAAGCCCATCAAATATCAATAAGAGGAGGATTTTTAGATTGTGAATTAAAAGGCGACAGAGTTATGATTGGTGGCTTTACAACTCGTTATTTAAAAGGAATTATCTCAGTTTAAAACGATAAATATTTTTATATTTGATTTTTATTTTTTTCCCCATTATCTTTAATGCAACAGAAAACTACTTCAATAGGAGAATTATTTATGAAAATTTCACAGAGCTTTTTAGCTTTTCTTTTTATCTTGAGTCCGAGCCTTTTTGCAAACTCCCACTCTCATGATTCTGATCACTCTCATTATACTAGTCAAGAAATTATTGATATAGCAATGTCTGCTGCTCCTAAAAATGTTAGTAATAAAGCCACAATAATGGGATCTGATGGAAAGATATTAAAAGAGGGTAGCAATGGATGGGTATGCATGCCAGGCACTCCACCGAATGAGAATGTAAATCCAATGTGTGTTGATCCAGCATGGCAAAATTGGCTACAAGAATATATGAAAGGTTCGTTAGGTGAAGACTATCAATATAATTCAGAAACAGCTGCTTTTGGAGTTTCATATATGTTGGTCGGTGATATACCAGTAGATAATGATGAAGCATTTAATCTTGATAAATCTAAAGGAACTTGGGTAGCAGAAGGACCGCATCTTATGCTTTTACTGCCAGAAAGCTTAATGGAAAGTTTACCTAAAGATCCTTATTCAGGTGGTCCATATGTGATGTGGGAGGGTAGTGAATTTGTTCATGTTATGGTACCTCTACAAGTCACTGAACCTTTGAAATAGAAAAATCATTTGACTGAAAATAACTTTAAACCTCAATTGACTCCCAAGGAAATGCTTGAACTGGGGGTCTTTGGTGGTTGGTATTTCAAAGGTGATATTTTAGAGTATCCAAAAGCATGGTTTCATAATGCAAAATTAAGTGAGGATGGTTTTAACAAGAAGCTAAATTACTTCAAGATCGAATCTGGGCAACCCATGTCTGTTTGGATTGAGAAAAATTGGATTACTGCAGATGATCCTCTGGGTTGGTTTCAATGGTATTGTCGTTATTTCATAGGTAGAAGATTGGATGATGTTGATAATTTTCAAATTAAAAGATGGAAAGCATTTGGACCAAGACATATTGGTGGCATTAAAGCTAACTGCGAACCAAATGATCTGTGTTGTAGACCTAGACAGAGACAAGCACTACTTCAATGGGCATATGATCCCTTCATATAAAATCTAGATTAGTTCAAAAATTTATGTTTTATTATTGATTAGATATAACTAATCAATAATTTCTTTTAGGGAGTTCATTAAATGTTTTTTAATCTCAAATATATAACTTTTGTCTATTTTTATTTAATGATTTTAATGGTCTCATCCCCTTTGCATTCAGAAATTACAATCATTCATGCGGGTACTCTAATTGATGGTCAATCTAATCAAGCATATAAGAAAAGGACTATTATTATTGAAGATACATTAATTGTATCTGTTATTAATGGTTATCAAGAGCCTCAAAAGAATGACATTTATTTAGATTTAAAAAAATACACAGTATTACCTGGTTTGATGGATATGCATGTACATTTGGATGGTGAGTATAATAAGAATTCATATTCAGAGAGGTTTTCATTTGAGGCTGCTGATCGGGCAATTCGAGCAGTAGTGAATGCAAAAAAAACTCTCATGGCTGGATTTACGACTGTAAGAAATTTAGGTGATTCAGATAATGTGACCATTAGTTTACGCAATGCAATTAATCAGGGTATTATTTCAGGGCCAAGAATATTTTCTGCTGGAAAGTCTTTAGCAACAACAGGAGGTCATGCAGACCCAACCAATGGAGTCAGAGAAGATATTTTTCATATTCCAACTCCAGTAGATGGAGTAATTGATGGCCGAGATGGAGCTTTTAAAGGTGTGCGATCTCGATATCAATCGGGTGCAGATTTGATTAAGATTACAGCTACTGGTGGGGTGCTGAGTGTTGCTAAAAATGGTCAGAACCCACAATTCACAGAAGACGAGATTCTAGCTATAGTAGAGGCAGCAAAAGATTATGATTTTACAGTTGCAGCTCATGCTCATGGAGCTGAAGGAATAAAGAGAGCTGTTAGAGCAGGTGTCAATTCTATTGAGCATGGAAGCTTAATGGATGAAGAAGGAATGTCACTTATGGTTAAATACGGAACTTATTATGTACCAACAATCATGGCTGGTTATTGGGTGGCAGAAAAAGCTCAACAACCAGGTTTCTTTCCAGAGATAGTTAGACCGAAAGCATTAGCTATAGGACCTGCAATACAAGAAACATTTAGGAAAGCTTATGAAAGAGGTGTAAAAATAGCCTTCGGCACTGATTCTGGTGTTTCAGCTCATGGCGAAAATGCCCAAGAGTTTATCTATATGGTGCAAGCGGGTATGAGTGAAATGGAAGCCATTAAGTCAGCCACATCAATTGCATCAGAGCTTATAGGTATGAGTGATTTAATGGGAAGCATTCAAAGTGGTAAGTTAGCAGATATTATTGCTGTCTCTGGAAATCCTTTAGAGGATATTTCTACTCTTAAAAAGGTAGAAGTTGTGATCAAAGAGGGTGTGATCTATAAAAACTAAAAATTGATATTTTTTACCAAGAAAAGAAAATTTGAGTATTTTATATTGGTAATATTTATACTATAATATTACCTTGGTAATATTATAACAACAATATTACCATTAGTGTTTTTTTGATTTCAATAAAGGTAAATGATGGAAATTAGTTTTACAGAGAAAGATATTCAGTTTAGAAATGAAGTCAGGAGTTGGATTGAAAACCTATATCCAGAAAATATAAAACAAAAACAAAATAATGGAGAACGTTTATCCAAGCAGGATATTATTGATTTTCATAAAGCATTATCACTCCAAGGTTGGATGGGCTATAACTGGCCAGAAGAATATGGTGGAACAGGATGGTCTTCAACTCAAATTTATATTTTTCAAAAAGAATTTGGTCTAGCTGGATGTCCTAACATACTGCCTTTTGGGGTGGGTATGGTTGGACCTGTAATTTATACTTTTGGAACTGATCAACAAAAAACTCGTTTTCTTCCTGATATATTGAATTTTGACACTTGGTGGTGTCAGGGTTATTCAGAACCTGGCTCCGGCTCTGATCTTGCATCTCTTAAAACTAAAGCAGTTAAAGATGGTGATCATTACATAGTAAATGGTTCAAAAACATGGACTACATTAGCTCAACATGCCGATTGGATATTCTGCTTGGTTCGAACATCAACAACTGAGAAAAAACAAGAAGGTATTTCTTTTATTCTTATTGATATGAAAACACCTGGTGTAGAAGTTGAACCGATTATTACGATTGATGGAGAACATGAAGTCAATTCTGTTTTTTTAACAGACGTAAAAGTACCAACAGAGAATCTAATTGGTGAAGAAGGCAAAGGATGGACCTATGCTAAATTTTTATTGGCCCATGAAAGATTCGGAATTGCTGTTGTTGGTGCTTCCATTCGACAGTTGAATCAACTGAAAGCAGTCACATCAGAGCTTAATAATCCTGATCTTGAGACTAAAATCAATGAGCTAGAAATAAACTTAAATGCATTGGAAATGCTAGAGTTAAGACTACTCTCTGATCTTGAAAATGGAAGTCATCCAGGAGCAGAGTCTTCAATTTTAAAAATTCGAGGTACAGAAATACAACAAAGGCTTACTGAGCTATTTGTTGAAGCTTCAGGAGAATATGCAATTATGTATCCAGGACCTCATGGTCATCTAGAGAATGAACCTGCAGGACCAGAGCATGCAGCCAAGTCAGTTTCTAAGTTTTTAAATTATAGAAAAACATCTATCTATGGTGGCAGTAATGAGATACAAAAAAATATTATTTCAAAATACATTTTAGGCTTATAACAATGAATTTAAATTATTCAGATGAGCAACAAATGCTTCGTGATCAAATACAAAAGTTCTGCGAGTCAGATTATTCATTTAAAAAAAGAGAAGAAATTATAAATTCAGAAAGTGGTTATGATGAAGATTTATGGAAAATGTTTTCAGAACTTGGATGGCTTTCTGTACCGTTTAAAGAAGAGTCAGGTGGGTTTGGTTATGGACCAGTTGAGCTGGCTATTCTTTTCGAAGAGTTTGGCAAAGTTTTAGTTGTAGAGCCATACTTAAGCACTGTTGTTATTGCTGGAAGCATTTTAGATAAATCAAATTTTTCTATGAAAGCAAACCTTATTGATTCCATTACTAAGGGGGAGAAGCATATTTCTTTGGCTTATATAGAGTCGAATCAAAAATTTGATCATTCAATTCCCTCTACAACAGCAATTAGTGATGGCGATACTCTTGTTATTAATGGAATGAAATCACTTGTTTTGAATGGTGGTAATGCTGACTATATTATTTCATCTGTTATGCTTGATGGAGACTTCGCTTTGGTATTAATTGATCAAAGTCTTAGTGGTAATTCTTCAAGAGCATACCCCACGGTTGATGGGCAAACTTGTGCAGAAATACGCTTGGATAATGTTAGTGTTCATTCTGACTGCCTTGTAGCTAAAGGAGAAGAAGCTATTAGTCTAATGCAAGAAGCCATTAATTTAGCAACATTATGCATTAGTGCTGAAAGTATTGGATGTATGACAGCTTGCTACTTAAAAACAGTTGAATACACTAAAGGCAGACAGCAGTTTGATCAACCAATCAGTAATTTTCAAGTTCTTCAACATAGAATGGTTGATATGTTCATTGAAACTGAAATGTGTAAATCTCTCCTCTATAAAGCTATGTTGGAATGTGATGCTAATGAACATACAAAATTCAAATCTGTTTCTGGTCTCAAGTATCAAATAGGAATTTCTGGAAAATTTGTATCACAACAAGCAATACAACTGCATGGAGGAATGGGAGTTAGTGAAGAATTACTAATAGGCCATTACCTAAAGAAATTAGTAGCCATAGATTCACTTTTTGGTAATTCAAATTATCATCTAAATAAGTATTCTTCGGGTTGATAAGCAATATTGATTATCTTTTTTTCTTTAAAGATAAGACAAGCATAAGTATTAAAAAGACTATAACGTATGGTGTACCTATTTTTCCAGGCGTTGAACCTGTAAAGAATTCTTCACTAAGTGGGTATAGATTAGCGACTACTATAGGTCTGAATGTCCATTCAATAATCCAAAGAGTAAGGTGTAGCGGAATTAAATTACGATATTGAATCAAAACAATAGAGCTAAACAGAGTAAGTATCATTTGTTCAAGACCCCATAGGCCAAACAATAAGTAAACAAGGGAATTGGGGTTGGGTTGGGTTTCTTCAAAAACAATGAAATGAGCTATAAAATTTGCAGCATATTCAGCTTCAAATAAATGCATATAGCTCCTGAAAAGCATTAATGCTGTAAATAATATTGAGCCATAGATTGCAATTTTACTGCCTTGATAATTGTTATTTGCCTCTTTAGGCAATATGTTTAATATCTTATTCATAAATTTAGTTAATAGTATTTAGACTTATTTGCTCCACAAATAACCTATTGATACTCTATAACTGTAAACTTCTAAAAGAAAGTATCTTTATGAAAATATTAAGAACACCAGACGATTGCTTTGCTGGTTTGAAAGATTATCCTTTTGAACCTCATTATACGATTATTCAAGCAGACGATAGTTTTGATTTGAGGATACATCACATTGATGAGGGGCCCAAGGATGGTCCAATCCTATTATGTATGCATGGCCAACCAGTTTGGAGCTATTTATATCGAAAAATGATACCTTTTCTAACGCAAGCTGGAATCAGAGTTCTAGCTCCAGATTTACCTGGCTATGGAAAATCAGATAAACCAGCTTCTAGAAAAGACTACTCGTATCAAAGGCAAGTTGATTGGATGGGTCAGTGGCTGGAAATCAATGAGTTTAAAAATCTTAATTTTTTTGGACAAGATTGGGGTGGTTTGATTGGTTTGAGAATGATTGCAGATCATCCAGAACGTTTTGATCGTGTCATTATTTCAAATACCGGTCTACCCTATAGACCAGATGTTCCAGAAGAGATTGTTCAAAAGGTTAAAAATTTTAGAAAAAACGCTAAAACGCCAACTCTAAGTGAAATGTCTAGAAAATTAAGAACAACCGATAAAGATCAAGGATTAAGTTTTGCTTATTGGCAGAAGTATTGTTGGGAAACCAAGGATATTCCTATAGGATTCATGATGTCTTCTATGTTAGAGCGAAAAAGAAACAAATTTTCTAGAATCTTGGATTTGTTATTTATTAATCTAGGCTTAAGAAAGATATCACCTTTTCAAACAGAACTAGGAAAAGCATATGCATCTCCTTTCCCTGATCAATCCTATAAAATGGGACCTAGGGCTATGCCAAGCCAAGTTCCAACCATGCCAGATGATTCATCGCTAGAAGCACAAAAAAAAGCATGGGAGTTTTTTGCAAACTTTTCTAAACCTTTTCTTTGTGCTTTCTCAGATAACGACCCTGTTACAAGAGGAGCAGATAAGCAGTTTTTGAAAGTCGTTCCAGGAGCTCAAGGACAAGCTCATATAACTGTTGAACGAGGGGGTCATTTCATTCAAGAAGAGAAGCCTGAAGAGATTTCATCAATAATCACAACATTTATTAAATCAACTAATCCAGGTGATTAAATCTATCAAAAGGAAAATAATTTATGAAAGTCGAAAACAAATTAAGACCAAATGCAAAGCAAATGGCTGGATTTCTAATAGGTGACACAAAGACAACCATCCACATGGTCAATTTATTAAAATTTAAGAATAAAGCCAAATATAAAGATGGAAGACAAACTAATTTGACTGGACAAGAAGCCTACCAGATATATGCCAAGGAGGTGCAAGAGCATCTTCGAAGAGTAGGTGGAAGAATTTTATTTAGCGGGGATGTGAGCCGATTAGTTCTTGGAGAGGTTGAGGAGCTTTGGGATATGGTTGCGATAGCAGAATACCCAAGTAAAAAAGCCATGCGATCTATGGTTATGAATAAGGACTATCAAAAAAGCGAAGAGCACCGAAATGCAGGTTTGGAAGGCCAATTAAATATAGAAACCAAGCCACACCAATGAGATTGGAACCAACTCACGAATATTTTATGAAGCTTGCTCTTGAGCAGGCTGAAAAAGCTGTGAATATTGGAGAGGTTCCTGTTGGAGCAGTTTTTGTTGATAATCATAAAGTATTAGCTGCTTCAGGGAATCAACCCATAGGATTTAATGACCCAACTGCTCATGCAGAAATATTAGCAATTAGACAAGCTGCTGAAATAAAAGGGAATTATAGAATCGGGGGTTCGCTTTATGTCACTCTCGAGCCTTGTATTATGTGCATGGGAGCTTTAATACAGGCAAGGATAGAGTATTTAATATTTGGTGCTTATGATCATAGAGCAGGAGCTGCCGGAACAGTTTATGACTTTTCTAATTCGTCACACCAGAATCATGCATTTGAAGTTGTTGGCGGCATCTTAGAAAAAAAGTGTCAAAGCTTGATTAAAGGTTTTTTTCAGGCTCGACGATAAAATTCTAGCTATGAGTCACTAAACTTTTTGAGGAAAGACAAGAATGAAGTAGCATTTCCGTTTGTGTTAACCTTGCCAGAAGTCACAGTAAATATTGGATTTCTAATACCCGCTAGCATTTCTTTAAATACTTGGTCATCTGTTTCTACTTGAATATCGCAATCAGAAGTTAATGTTGATATTTCAGCAATACTGTTCCGGAGTGTCATGGATCTTTTTAGTCCAGAAGTAAAGCTAAAGCAGACTCGAAATTCTCCAGGTTCAACTTTTTCTGGGTTTAATCTAACCGCTAATATATCAAAAAACATATCTACCGAAATTTCCTTTAAAACAGCTTCTGTTTGTGGAAGAAGTGAGCTTTGTTTATAGTTAGGATCTAATTCATAGGCAGCACTTAAAAAATAATTTCTTTTATTAGGATTGGAAGATTCACCCGCTATAGACTTAGCTGCTTGTGCTCTGAGTTTGTTTGTTTTCTTAGTTTTATAATCAAGAGCGATCAGTTGGTCACTGATTTGAAGAGCCCATTGCATATCTTTATTCTTAATAGCTTTTTCTAATTCTAGAAATAATGCTTCCTTTCCCCCAACCATTGCTGAAAATCTTTTTGCTTCTTCAAATCTTGATAGTGGGTCCAAATCTGAAATATTGCCATTGAACCATCCTAGATAACCATTAAAGATACTTTTTACTGACCATCTCACAGTTCCATAGAACTCATTTATAAATGGCGAGCTAGACAAATTTTCTGGCAATTGAATCATCTCGATAATCTGATCAGGATAAAATCCTTTATTTATTAATCTTATAGTTTGATCATGAACATATTGTATGGCATCTCTATAAATAGTCAGTGTTTCCAGTACCTGTGGTCCTGATAAGGGCTTAGTGTGACTGGGAAAAAGATACTGAGGATTAAATGAACGCATATGATCTAAACTTTCAACCCATCCTTTAACATCCCTATGTGTGGTTCCCCTTATGGTATATAAATTTGGAAATGTCTTGTATAAGTTATCTCCTGGCATTAGAGCTTTTTTCTGGGGCAACCAAACAAATAACTGGTCATTGGTTTCACCAGGGGCATGATAGAGCTCAATATCTATACCTGCAATGTTTAACTTGAGTTCTTCTTTGAAGGTAATGTTTGGTTTGATATAGCCAACAGGGCTCTGTGAGACCCCTAGGTAAGGGCCAATACCAACATTGATAACATCCTCATCGGGTAGCTCAGTACCAAACATTCTCGTACTTCTTTTAGAAATGATTGGATTGAGTATTCCAATGATTCGTTCCACATAATAATCCGTTGATTCATGTGCAATGACATCAGGTTTCTCATCAAATAAATTGTAATAATAAGAAGTCCCAAAAGTGTGATCTCCATGGTTATGAGTGTAGATAATAGCTTTAATAGGATTTGAATTTATTTCTTTAAACTGTTTATAAATAATTTCAGCTTCAAAAGTACTGTCTGATGCATCAATGATTATGTTTCCGCCAATGCCTTCAACCATTATTGAGTTAGCTATACCATAGCCAACGGCAACATGAATTCCATTGCCAAAAGAGTATATTTCTTTTTTGAATTCTTGAGTGTGGTTAATTAGCTCTTTAACGGATGAGTTTAGTACTATTGCATTATTCGAATCCGTTTCATCTGAGCATGAAAAAGTCAGAGACAATAAAAGGATGGAAAAGAAGTATTTTTGATAACGCATGTATACACAAATAAATTAATTACTTTAATTCTATCTTCAAAAAATCATGATTTAAACTTTATCATCTAAAATCAGTAACAGCTCACTTCTAATTACTAGGAATGAAGTTTATAGATCAAGTAAGATATTCATCGTCTTGAAGAGTTTGCAACTTCTTCAAAATTAAGATTAGTAAAGGTGAAGTTTCCTCCAGAACTAATTACATCGGACACTTCATTTAGCCAGTCATAATGCATACCTATAGTACCTGGGATTGGCGATTTTATTATAAATCTTACTGTATACTTTTCATCGGTGTTGCCTGGGAGTTTGATATTCTGTGCATAATGCAAATTATCAGACATATTTAAGTGAGGTGTTAATTTAACTGAATTATAAGCACCTGTTTTTTCATTTCTAATTATTGCTTCGACTTCGAGGTAGGCCACATGCCCACCTTTTGGAGCTCCTTTTGGTGCTTCATTAGACCAGTTGGCCAGTATTTCAAGGTGAACATCAGTTTCTATTTCATTTAAATAAACATTTGTTGGTGTGATTTCATCTTTGATGCCACCTTCAAAGATTAACTTAATACCAGGCTCTATTTCAGCTTCACCAATTATCATTTCAGGCTTTGAGAAGGTAGAGAAAGATATAAAAAAAACTAGGGTTGCTGTAGCAATAGATACTTTCTTATTACTCATTTGATTGAAGTCCTTATTGTGCGATAAAAAAAATTCCAGTGAGAATTAATATTGTTGAAATTGTTCCTTTAATAATAAAAAAAAGAACTGAACCTTTGATAGTATTGTTCAAGTATCTTGACTTATTCTTATTTATTTTTTCTATAATATTCAAAAATATTTAGTCCTTCATTCTGTATCATCAATATGATAGTGATTATCATTAACATTTGAAAGAGATTATTATCTTAATTATTTTTTTGTAGAAATATCACACCAAATAAAATCAATAAAGATCCAAATATTTGATCAATTGTCATAGTTTCATTCAGTACAAGCCAAGCAATTAGAATAGTCGAAGCCGGTCCAACTGTAGTTCCAATGGAAGAAATTTCAGCACCTGCCTTATTGATACCTTCAGCAACCATAAATAGAGGGATAGTAGTTGATATGATGACCAAAAGAAACATAGTTTGCCACATGTTAAAAGTCCAATTCAGCCACCAGTAATTATTAGTTATTAGCAAATGAATAACCAATCCAAAGGTAGCGGCTGACATCGCAATCGTTGTAAAAGCAATGCTTCCTATAGCTTTCCCAAATTTTTCATTGAATAAAAAATAAATAGCAATAGATACCGCTGATAACATTACTAGACTAACTCCATAAATATTACCCAGAAAAAGATCTTTATTTATGCCTCCAATTGCTAAGAATAAACCACCGTAAATAATGATTAGAGAAGTAATGATGATCATTGAAGGAATTTTCCTTTGAATCAGTGATGATAAAATAACAACAATCGCAGGAAAACTATAAAGTATTAATCTCTCGAGATTTGCATCAATGAGTGTTAATGCATAGAAATTAATCATTGCTCCAATGTAATAGCATAAGTAACCAGCAAAAAATGCACCCCAAAAAGGTTTTTTGGGTATATTTTTTATATTAATCTCTTGCTTTAAAATAAACCAAAACCAAAATAAAGGTAAGCTCAAGACAGACCTGATCATGGTCACACTTTGATAATCTGCTCCTTGGGCATATAAAATTTTTGCAAATATTCCTTTCGTAGATAGAAGCACAGCACCAAATATTGATAATAGAATACCAATTTTAATATTTCTTGATTTTGATTGATTGTGAATCATTTGATGTGAAAAGAATAAGAGTTATGGATTGTTCAATGTTTAGGAGTGAAACATAATTTCTAATGAATTAATAATTAATTTTGATCCATTTCAATTACAAACTTAAAAGGAACTGAGTTATAATCTTCTTTCTAATTGTTGAAGACTAACAATCAATGTCATCTAAAAAACTATATAAAATTATCTTTACAAACCAAGGCAAAGTCTATGAGGTCTATGCCAATAACGTTTCCAATAGTAATCTTTTAGGATTTATTGAAATTGAAGACTTAATTTTTGGAGAAAAATCCAAAGTTGTCATTGACCCTTCAGAAGAAAAAATACAATCGGAGTTCAAAGGAGTCAAGCGTACTTATATACCAATGCATTCTGTACTCAGAGTTGATGAAGTAGATAAACAAGGTGTCAGTAAGATCAGTAAAGCTGAAGTTGATAATGTTACACAATTGCCCAATCAAGTTTTTACACCCGATGACACTCCAAACAAATAATATTTAATTAGGCAGCTTCATCATGATTGAAATTAATGGTCCTGCTTCCCATTCACCGTTCAGACTCAATCAACTATTAGTATCACTGCAAAAAATAGATCCTAATATTAATTCCTTGGGCGCAAGGTATGTTCATTTTCTTGACGCTTCTGAATCGCTTGACAAGCAAGAAGAACAAACTTTGAATACCCTTCTATCGTATGGACCTGATTGGCAAGCAGGACCCAATAATGGACAAAAAATTATTGTAATTCCAAGATTAGGAACCACGTCTCCTTGGTCAAGTAAAGCTTCTGATATAGCTCGAATCTCTGGTTTAAAAAAGATTAGAAGAATAGAGCGAGGACTAATCTATACGATTGTTTTTAAAGATAATAAAGAATCCAATAAATTGAATGAACTCTTGGATCAATTGCATGATCGAATGACACAGACTATTTTATTGGATGAAAAAAAATTACAGTCGCTATTTAATGTTAATGAGCCTAAACCATTGTCTAGTATTCCTATTTTATCAAAAGGAATAGACGCTTTAATGCAGAGTAATATTGATTTGGGTTTGGCATTGAATGACCAAGAAATGGATTATTTATTAGGTAAGTTTGTAGAGTTAGATAGAGATCCAACTGATGCAGAGCTTATGATGTTTGCCCAGGCTAATTCTGAACATTGTAGGCATAAAGTTTTCAATGCCGATTGGACTATTAATGGACTGAAGAAAGAATATAGTCTGTTTGCAATGATTAAGGATACTTATCGATCACATCCTCATGGAGTGCTTTCAGCTTATGAAGACAATGCAGCAGTAATGAAAGGGGGTCGAGGTTGCTGGTTTTCTCCAAATCAAAATAATGATGGCTCCTATCGCAAGATTGAAGATGAAATTCATAATATGATGAAGGTTGAAACACATAATCATCCTACTGCTATTTCTCCTTATCCTGGTGCTGCCACTGGTTCAGGCGGAGAAATAAGGGATGAATCAGCTACAGGTAGAGGTGGAATGCCAAAAGCAGGCTTGACTGGGTTTGCTGTTTCTCACTTAAGGATGCCAAATCATAAGCAACCCTGGGAGAAAACAATTGGTAAACCTGATCGTATTGCTTCTTCACTGAATATCATGACAGAGGGACCAATTGGAGGAGCATCATTTAATAATGAATTTGGCAGACCAAATATTCTTGGTTTTTTTAGAACTTTCGAATCCACACAAGATGTTAAATCTGAATTATCATGGGGTTATCATAAACCGATTATGATTGTTGGTGGTGTGGGAAATATCTCAAGTTCATCTGTTGATAAGCGGGATACACAGAAGGGATCACTTCTTATAGTTCTTGGCGGCCCTGCTATGTTGATTGGGTTGGGGGGAGGTTCTGCCTCGTCAGTTGTATCAGGTAAAACCAAGGAAGAATTAGACTTTGCTTCAGTCCAACGCGGCAATGCTGAAATGGAAAGAAGAGCCCAAGAGGTAATCAATTCTTGTTTTAGTTTGGGTATTGATAATGAGGGTGATAATCCGATTATACTCATTCATGATGTGGGAGCTGGAGGGTTATCGAATGCTATACCTGAAATTGTGGATCACAGTCATATGTCTGCAGATCTTAAATTGCGGGACATTCAAAATTCTGAATTAGGCATGACTCCACTTGAAATCTGGTGCAATGAATCTCAAGAGCGTTATGTATTATCAATACATTCAGATGATCTTGATTTGTTCAATAGTCTTTGTAAAAGAGAGAGATGTCCTTATTCTGTAGTCGGTAAAATTGCTACTCATGGCAATTTGAAATTAGAGGATGACCATTTTAATAATTACCCCATCGATATGCCGATGGATGTTTTATTCGGCAATCCACCAAAAACTCAAATCCATATTAGTACTTCGGAAATTGATATTATTGAAGATTCTTTAGAAGGTATAGAAATAGAACAAGCTTGCGAATATATTTTGAGATTTCCAACCGTTTCAGATAAAACGTTTTTAATTCATATTGGTGATCGTTCAGTTGGAGGATTGATTTCTCAGGACCAATTTGTTGGTCCATGGCAAGTTCCAGTGAGTAATGTTGGAGTGACGATACGAGACCATTTCTCTAATCATGGTGAAGCAATGTCTATGGGGGAGAGAACACCAGTAGCTATACTAAATCCAAGTGCATCAGGCCGTTTAGCTGTAGCCGAAGCAGTCACAAATGCTTTATCTGCAGATATAAAGAGCATCACTGATATTAAATTGTCTGCTAATTGGATGTCATCAATACAAACTGATCTTCAAAAACAAGCTTTATTTGAAACCGTTGAAGCCATAACATTAAATCTGTGCAGTCAGATTGGTTTGACTATTCCTGTAGGTAAAGATTCACTCTCCATGCAAACTGCATGGAATGAAGGAGGAAAGAAAAAGCAGGTTAATTCACCATTATCTTTGGTGATTTCTGCTTTTGCTCCAGTTGAAGATGTCAGAAATACCATCACACCCCAGCTGCAACCAAAAGAAAGTTCATCAATTATTTTGATCGATCTTGGCGGAGGAAAAAATAGGTTAGGGGCTTCATGCCTGTCTCAGGTATATAACATAGAGATGGGATTACCTCCTGATTTAGATGATTCTGATTTACTTGTTAAGTTCTTTGAAGCGATAACACAATTAAAAAAAGATAAAAAAATCCTTGCTTATCATGATCGATCCGATGGCGGACTCTTTGCAAGTCTTTGCGAAATGTCTTTTGCTGGAAATATAGGTATGGACATTCACCTCAATTCAAATACTAAAGATGAAACACTTAGATTGTTATTTACTGAGGAGCTTGGTGGTTTGCTTCAAGTTGAAAACAATGATTTAGATGAAGTGATGGCTGTTCTGAATAAATATTCTCTTGCAAAAAATAGTTTAAAAATAGCTGAAGTTATAAAAAGAAAGACAATTAGACTTAGAGCAGATTATGGGTATGAAAAAACTTATGATTTAAATGAGCTACGAAAAATGTGGTCAGAATTATCCTATAAAATGCAAGCTCATCGCGATAATCCAATAACAGCTAAGGAAGGTTTTGAAAGCATTTTTGTAGAAGATCCAGGGCTTTGTCCATCCATTAGTTTTGAACCAGTTAATATTCAGAATGAATCCTTAAGAGATACCAATAGGCCTAAGGTTGCAATACTTCGTGATCAAGGAGTGAATAGTCATATTGAGATGGCTATTGCTTTTCATACTGTTGGTTTTGATACCTATGATATTCATATGACTGATTTACTTGAGGGTAAAAAAACTCTTAATGATTTCGTTGGTCTTATTGCCTGTGGTGGATTCTCATATGGAGATGTATTGGGTGCAGGAGGAGGTTGGGCTAAATCGATTTTATTCAATGAATTTGCAAATGAGGAGTTTAAAGAGTTTTTTAATAGATCTAATACATTTAGTTTGGGGGTATGTAATGGCTGTCAAATGTTATCGCAACTCAAAGATATTATTCCCGGTGCAGGACATTGGCCAAGATTTGTAACTAATTTATCTGAACAATTTGAAGCAAGACTCAATATGGTTGAAGTATTGGATAATAAATCACTATTCTTGTCAGAGATGCAGGGAAGTATTATTCCCATAGTGACTTCACATGGGGAGGGAAGGGTTGAATATCACAATAATTCTGATGAATCAATATTAACAAAACAGCAACAGATAGCGATCAGATATGTTGATAATCATGGCCAACCAGCAGTAAAATATCCTTCAAATCCTAATGGGTCTAATTTGGGTACAGCAGGATTTACTTCAGTTGATGGCAGATCAACCATAATCATGCCTCATCCTGAAAGAGTTCTGCGGACTGTGCAACATTCCTGGGCGCCAAAAGATTGGGGTACATACGGGCCTTGGTTGAAAATGTTCAGTAATGTTAGGGAATGGGTTGACTAGATAAATAAAGATTTAATAATTGATCGAACAATAGAGATGAAGTGAGTAGAATTTAAATGCATCTCTTAATATAAGGATAATCATGAGTACTAGTGAAATAATCAACACTTTGGATAATGAACTTCGTTCTGCTGTTCTAGCTGAGGAACAAAGACAAGAAGAACATATTGAGCTCATTGCTTCAGAGAATTATGCAAGCTCATCTGTTATGGCCTTACAAGGTTCTGTTTTAACTAATAAGTATGCAGAAGGCTATCCGAATAGAAGGTATTATGGTGGTTGTGAACATGTTGATGTTGCAGAGTCTTTAGCCATTGATAGGGCAAAAGAATTGTTTAAAGCAGATTTTGCAAACGTTCAACCTCATTCTGGGTCTCAGGCTAATATGGCAGTCTACATGTCTTTACTAAATCCTGGAGATACTATTTTAGGTATGAGCTTATCCGAAGGTGGGCATTTAACTCATGGGGCGAAAGTAAATTTTTCTGGCAAGCTTTATAATTTTATTTCATATGGGTTGAGCGATAAAACTGGAGAGATTGACTATAATCAGCTCGAAAGACTGGCTCTAGAACATAAACCGAAGATGATTGTAGGTGGTTTTTCAGCTTACTCAAGAATAGCAGATTGGCAGAAATTTAGAGAAATATCAGATTCTGTGGGGGCATACCTATTAGTGGATATGGCCCATATTGCAGGTTTAGTTGCAGCTGGGTGTTATCCAAATCCTGTTCCTATTGCTGATGTTACAACTTCCACTACTCATAAAACATTACGAGGTCCAAGAGGAGGAATTATTCTTGCAAGAAAAAATGAAGAGATAGAGAAAGCCATTAATAAGCAGGTTTTTCCTGGTACGCAAGGTGGTCCACTAATGCATGTAATAGCTGCTAAAGCCCATGCCTTTAAAGAAGCAATGGCTCCTGAATTTAAAAATTATCAAAAACAAGTTATTTCCAATGCTCAACTGATGGCTTCTTTATTTCAAAAAAATGGCTATCAGATTGTTTCTGGGGGTACCGATTGTCATTTATTTTTAGTTGATTTAATGGACAAAGATATAACAGGAGCAGATGCAGAGTTCGCATTAGGGCAATCAAATATTACATTGAATAAGAATTCAGTTCCTAATGATAAAAGATCTCCTATGGTAACGAGTGGATTAAGAATAGGAACACCTGCTATTACTACCAGAGGCTTTAGAGAGGAAGAAATCAAGATGCTAGTTAAGATGATGATTGCTGTTCTTAGTAATATTGAGGATAAAGCAGTACAACTTACAATAAGAAAACAAGTTCTAGAACTCTGCGAAAAATTTCCAGTCTATACTTCAAGATAAAGAGAATGCATTGTCCATATTGTGGTAATCAAGAAACCAAAGTAGTCGACTCTAGACTTGCTGGCGATGGCTATCAAATCAGAAGAAGAAGGGAATGTATTCAATGCAAGGATAGATTCACTACTTTTGAGTCAGCTGAGTTTGTCCTTCCTAAGTTAGTAAAACGAGATCAGTCCAGAGAGCCTTTTAATGAGAGTAAATTGAGAAATGGAATTTTAATAGCAACAGAAAAAAGACCACTGAGTATTGAACTCATTGAAGAGTTAATATCCAGAGTTGTTCGTAAAGTACAAAAAATGGGCGAGAGAGAGATCCAGTCTAGAATGTTAGGCGAAATAGTTATGGAGGAATTAAAACAAGTTGATGAAGTTGCCTTTGTAAGGTACGCCTCAGTTTATAGGAGATTTCAAGATATTGAAGAGTTTGAAAAAGAAATTGAATCGTTAAGGGATACTCCTAACTCAGAGGAAAGAAAATCACAAATATCTATCTTCCCAGAAGAAGAAAGAAAAGATGAAAAAAAATGATATTAAGTATATGAGTCTATCTCTTGATCTTGCAAAAAAAGGAATCAATACTTGCATGCCAAATCCTAGAGTAGGATGTGTAATTGTAAAAGATGATAAAATTATTGGTCAAGGCTGGCATAATCAAACAGGCCAGTCACATGCAGAAGTTATGGCTTTAAATGATGCTGGTGAAAATGCTGTTAATTCAACAGTCTATATAACATTAGAACCCTGTACCCATACTGGCAATACACCACCATGTGTGAATGCTTTAATAGAAGCTAAAGTAAAAAAAGTTTTTTTTGCAATGAATGATCCAAATCCAAAAGTTTTTGGCAATAGTAAAGAGTTATTACAGTCCTCTGGAATTGAGGTTGAGAATGGCCTTTTGGAGAATGAATCAAAAGAGATTAATCTTGGTTTTTTAAAGAGAATGAATAAAGGAGTTCCTTTTATAAGAACCAAGATTGCAGCAAGTCTAGATGGAAGAACAGCTTTGAAAAATGGAAAAAGTCAATGGATTACATCTGAGGAATCAAGAAAAGATGTGCAAAAATATAGAGCACGAAGTTGTGGCATTTTAACTTCTATTTCGACTATTTTGGCTGATAATCCATCATTGAATGTAAGGCTTAATGATTTTAAAAATGAGCATCAACCAAAAAGGATTATTCTGGATTCGAATCTTAGAATAGTGGGTGATGAAAATATCTTAAAATTACCGGGCGAAAAATACATTTATTCTTTGAAAAAAGATCATAATGAATCACAAATCAGAAATATCATAAGAACAACAAAAGAAATAGAGGGCAGAGTTTCTTTATTGGATGTTATAAAAGATCTTGGCGTAGAAGAAATGAATGAAATTTTGATTGAGGCAGGCTCAATTCTCAATGGCGCATTTCTTAAACAAAATTTAATAGATGAAATAGTTCTTTATCTAGCGCCATGTTTCTTAGGCGATAAAGCTCGAGGAATTTTTGATTTACCTATTCTTCATGAGATGTCAGAGAAATATAATTTTAAAATTAACGATATCGATCAGATTGGACCAGATATCAAAGTTATTCTGAGAAAAATAGAAAATGTTTAGTGGAATTATTGAAGGCAAAGCACAACTTATAGAGTTAAGCTCTAAAGGTAATGATTATAGAATGGTCTTCAATTCTGAAGAACTAACTTTTACTGATGTTGCTATTGGGGGCAGTATTGCAGTTAATGGCGTCTGCTTAACTGCTATTGAACTTAGTACTAATAGCTTTACTGTCGATGTTTCAAGAGAAACTATCACCTGTAGTAATTTAGGCTTATTGGAGCAAGGTTCATGGGCTAACATTGAAAAATCATTAGCTCTGGGAGACACAATTAATGGTCATTTTGTGTTTGGACATGTCGACCACATGGCTGAAGTAACTCAAGTCATTCCTGATGGAAATTCCACCATTATGCAATTTAAGACTAAATCAGAATGTCATTTGATTGCTAAAAAAGGTTCAATTTCAATCAATGGAGTCAGTCTGACCGTTAATAAATTAATAGATAAAGGATTTGAAGTGGCAATCATACCCCATACAAAAGAAACAACAATAATGAGCGAATATAAAGAAGGGACGATTGTTAATATAGAATTTGATATGCTAGCGCGCTATGTTGAGAGAATAATTACCCAATAGTAAGGTTTTATGAGCATTAAAGATAAGATAGAATTCACCCCTATTGAAGTCATACTAGATGACTTGAGGTTGGGTAAAATGGTCATCATTGTTGATGATGAAGATCGTGAAAATGAAGGTGATTTAATTATTGCGGCCGATAAAGTAACACCTGAAGATATTAATTTTATGGCTAAAAACGGCCGAGGTTTGATATGTCTTACACTCACACAAAGCAGATGCAATATGCTTCGTTTGCCTTTAATGTCCACACAAAATAATGGATTAGAGGCCACTAACTTCACAGTCTCTATTGAAGCTTCTGAAGGAGTGACGACTGGTATATCCGCTCAAGATAGAGCTCGAACAGTGAAAGTTGCAACTGCTCCAAATGCAAAACCAGAAGATCTTGTACAGCCAGGCCATATTTTTCCTTTAATGGCTAAACCAGGCGGAGTATTAACTAGAGCAGGCCATACTGAAGCCGGTTGTGATTTAGCTAGACTTGCTGGGTTGACACCTGCATCAGTTATTGTAGAGATTCTTAATGAAGATGGAAGCATGGCAAGAAGATCAGATTTGGTTGAATTTGGCAAAAAACATGGAATAAATATAGGCACTATTGCAGATTTAATTCGCTATAGAATTTCCAACGAGCAATCTATCGAAAAAATTCATGAAGAAAAAATTAATACAGAATATGGAAAATTTAATCTAATAACATTTCAAGATCACATTAATAAAGAAATTCACTTTGCATTAACTAAGGGCACTATTCACGAAAGTTCTATTCCACTCGTCAGAGTCCATGTTAGTAATACGATAAGAGATTCAATTGGAATTGATAATGATAATTTAGGCTGGCCATTAAAATCTGCTATGAAACAAATTGCTCAATCGGACACAGCTGTTTTGGTTGTATTATGCTACCAAGAACTACCAAAAGACTTGATAAATGCTGTTAAGAATTTATCAAAAAGTAAAGAAAATAAGGTCAGTAATAACAACACCTCAATTTTAAGAAATTATGGTACTGGTTCACAAATATTAAGAGAAATAGGAATTAAAAAAATGAGAGTCGTGAGTGAACCAAAACAAATGCAAGCAATATCTGGATTTGATCTTGAAATATTAGAATATATAGATAAAGAAGGAATCTAGGTTATGCACTCGAGTGCCAAAAAAATCTCTATCATTGCTTCAACATTCAATGAGTTTTTAGTGAATTCTATGATAGAGAGCTCAATGAAAACACTTAATAATAATGGTTATAATGAGGAAATAATTGATATTGTTAGAGTGCCAGGTGCTTTTGAAATACCTCTTATGGCAAAAAAAATTGCACTATCTGGAGATTATGAAGCCATCATAGCTCTAGGTGTAATCATCAGAGGTGCAACACCTCATTTTGATTTTATCGCAGCTGAGACAACATCGGGAATAATGACAGTTGCTTTAGATAATATGATTCCTATTGGTTTTGGAGTATTGACTTGCGACACAATGGAGCAAGCAATAGAAAGGTCAGGAAGTGACACTGGCAATAAAGGTCATGAAGCTGCTCTTGCCGTAGTTGGTATGATCAATGTACTGACAAAAAGCTAAATCTTTTTGTTTATCTCTAGTAATAACTGAAACTATGAAATTTTTTAGACGACCTGAGAATAATAATCCATTGTTTAAGAATGGATCAGTTGCCACAATTGGTATTTTTGATGGAATACATTTAGGCCATCAAGCATTAATTAATGAATTAATAAAAAAATCAAAAGAGATCAATCTACCCTCAGTATTCTTTACATTTGAGCCCACTCCCAATGAATACTTTTCTAAAAAAAGGCACAAACAAAGATTGACTTCGTTAAGAGATAAATTTCTCTTGGTCAATCAATATCAACTAGACTATTTTTATGCCCCACCTTTTGATGAGACTATGGAAAACTTGTCTCCAAGTGAATTTATAAGTAAGCATCTAATTAATTTATTTAATATTAAATATTTAATTATTGGTGATGATTTTAAATTTGCAAAAAATCGATCCGGTTCAGTAATAGATTTAATAGAGTCTGGTAAGACTAATAATTTTAAAGTCTTACAGTTAAGCAGCATTATTAATAATAACTCTCGAGTATCCAGCAGTTTGGTTAGAGAATATTTAATGAGAAATCATTTACCTAGAGCCAATAAAATATTAGGTAGAAACTACTCCATAACTGGCCGAGTTATTCGTGGCAAGTCTCTTGGAAAAACAATTGGATTTCCAACAGCAAATATCAATCTTAGTAGATTAGATTCAGCACTTAGAGGTGTTTTCTATGTCAAAGTAAGGATTGAGAGTATGAATAAAGAAATTCCAGGGATTGCAAATATTGGTTTTAAACCTACTGTGGGAGGAGAGGAACTTTGTTTAGAAATCCATTTATTAAATTTTGATCAAGATATCTATTTGAAATATATCAATGTAGAATTTTTAGATTATTTGAGAGATGAACAGAAATTTAATGATCTTAGTGAACTGAAGAATCAACTCAAAGTGGATCGAGAGAAAGCTATACAATATTTTAGTAATATTTAAATTTTAAGAACACAGTATCAGAATGACTCAGAATGAAGAAAAAGAAAAAAGATTTTCTGGAAGAGGTAGAACTGGATCCAGGGAATTGCTTGTGCAAGCTCTTTATCAATACCAGATTAATGCTGATAATTTGCAATCTCTTCTAAAGCAAGCAAAGACTCTGAGTGAATATAAGAGGATTGACCAAAAATATTTCAAGTTTCTATTGGAGCATATTCTTAAAAATACAAATCAATTAAGTGAGGACATAACTCCTTTTTTAGATCGAAAAATTAAACAGATTGATCCTATTGAACTCAGTATTTTATGGATAGGCTCTTATGAAATGCTCTACTGTGAAGACATTCCAGAAACCGTTATTATGAACGAAGCCATTGAGCTCGCTAAAACTTTTGGAGCCGATGGTAGTTTTCAATATGTTAATGCTATTCTAGATTCAGTGAGTAAGAATAAAATAAAGAATTTGGATTGAGTTAATGACTCCAGTTTCAGAAATAGAAATCATTGATGCATTAAAACAAAAAACCTCTACTAATCATTATAAAAAAATCATTCAGGGTATCGGCGATGATGGAGCTGTTACATGCATAGATTCTAATTATCACTTAGTGACTACAACTGATGCGATTGCAGAAGGTATTCATTATCCCAAAGGGATTGAAGCACAAGCCATAGGCCATCGTTGCTTAGCTATTAATTTAAGTGATATGGCTGCAATGGGAGCAAAACCATTATGGGCAAGTTTAGTATTTAGTAGGCCTTCAATTAATCAATTATGGTTAGATCAATTTATAACAGGATTTTCACAGTTAGCTAATGAGTATAATGTCTCACTTATTGGTGGAGACACCATTTCTGGTCCAGAGCTATTTTCTGTAACATTGCAAGGCTCCGTTCCTAAAAATAAATTTATTCAAAGAAGCACTGCTAAAATTGGGGACTTAGTTTATGTCACTGGTTTTTTAGGAAATGCATCACAAGGCTTAAAAAATATACAACAGGGCAACAAAAATAGTTCATCTATACAACTTATTCAAGATTTTTTATATCCCAATCCTAGACTCGAAGAATCGAAAGTGATTAGTCGGTTTGCTAGTTCCATGATTGATATTTCGGATGGTTTTTACTCAGATCTACAGAAGATTATTAAAGCCAGTAATGTTGGTGCTGAGATTAAGGTTTCAAATTTACCGATAGCTGAATTATTATCAAATAATATAGAACGAGAAGAAGCTATCAATGCAGCGCTCCTTGGAGGTGATGATTATGAATTATGCTTTACTATACCAAGAGAGTTAAAAAAAGATTTTCACAAAGAGTATGAATCAACAAATAAAGTTTTCGTGACTTGTGTTGGAGAAATAAAAGAAAAAAATCTCAAACTATTGGATGATAACGGTACTGATTTTAAGTTATCAGGTGGAGCGTTTGAACATTTTTAAATGAAAGAAAAATCAAATTAATGTTGGATTACACTAATAGGGCTGCTACTTATGATAAAAGATGGCGAACTTATTGTCTGGCTTCTTTTTCTAGGTCATTAGATTTGATTCATGTAGAGAGAGAAACAGAGTTATTGGATATAGCTTGTGGTACTGGTATTTTTTTAGACATAATGGAGAGAAAATATCCTCATATTTCTTTAACAGGTATCGATTCTAATCAAGCCATGCTCAATGAAGCTGCAACAAAAGTTTCTGAGAAAGTTAACCTTAAAAAAGAAAGAGCCGACCAATTGTCTTTTGATACTGAGAAATTTGATTGGGTGATCTTATCTAATTGTATTGGACACTTTGATAATCAGGAACAATGTTTAAAAGAAGCTTATCGAGTGTTAAAAAAATCTGGCAAAATAATCATTACTGATTGGACTCAGGATTCTATAATGATGAGGTTGGCTAACTTTTATACAAAAACTTTTGATTATAAGCCATACAACAGCTTGTACAGTTATGAGATAGAATCAATGTTAAAATCTTTAAATATTTGTATTCAAAGTGCAGACAATTTTAGAATTAATTGGTTTTGGTCTGCTTCAACAATAATGGGAGTTAAATTATAAAATTAACATTTAAACTTGTTATAACTAATCCTTTTCTATTTATTTCAACTGGTGGTGGCATTGGTTTAATCCCTTTTGCACCTGGGACTTTTGGAAGCGCTCTAGGACTTTGTTTGTATATATTTTATGCTCATCTATCTTATCCCAATATAAGCAGTCTTCTCTTTTTTATAGCATTAACACTTATAAGTTTTATTGCTATCTATAAATCTATGGAAGTAATTGGTTTTGAGGATCATAAAGAAATTGTTGTTGATGAAATATTAGCTATGATGTTAGTTGCTCACTTTATACCACCAGATCCAATTTGGGCAATTGGTGCATTTTGTATATTTCGTCTTTTTGATATAGCTAAACCATATCCTATTAATTTAATCGATAATAATATGAAGAATCCTGTTGGTGTTATATTCGATGATTTGATTGCAGCAGGGTACTCAATAATCTTGATACTATTGGTAAAGTATTTATTGATCTAGATTTTGATCCGTATTTTTGAGTTTACCATCCATAAGAATTTTTATTTTCATCTCAGCTTCTTCCAATGTTTGTTGACATTCCCTGGATAATTTTATGCCTTCTTCAAATTTTTTCATAGCTTCATCCAATTCCAACTCACCGTTTTCAAGCTCCTCTAAGATATGTTCAAGTTTACTAAGATTTTGCTCAATGCTTTGTTTTTCTTTTTTTGTTTTTGTCATTATTTAATTATAAAAGAACACCGAATAAATAAACACTCTAATTATTTACTTTTGGTATTTGAAAATAGTTGTCGCTAGACGCAGACTGATGTAAAATTAGAATCATTCTAAAAATAAACAATTGTTAAGGAGAGTAAAATGAGTTTGAAAGGAAGTGAAACTGAAGAAAATCTAAAGGCTGCATTTGCAGGAGAATCTCAAGCTAACAGAAGGTACCTTTATTTCGCAGCTAAAGCAGATGTAGAAGGTTACAACGATGTAGCAACAGTATTTAGATCCACAGGTGAAGGAGAAACAGGACATGCCCATGGCCATCTAGAATATCTAGAAGAAACAGGTGATCCTGCTACAGGACTTCCTATGGGGGCTACATCTGATAATCTTAAAGCTGCTATTGAAGGCGAGACACATGAGTATACGGACATGTATCCTGGAATGGCTTCAACTGCAAGAGATGAGGGATTTGATGAAATAGCAGATTGGTTTGAGACACTAGCAAAGGCAGAAAGATCGCACGCTAATAGATTTCAACAAGCCTTAGATAATCTAGACGCATAATCGAGCATTTCTAAAGAATAAATAATACATAAGGTATTAAAAAAAGGGGAGGGCTCAGTCAGTCCTCCTTTTTTGATAAAAATATGAGTGAATACAAAGAAGGGAGCCTAGAAGCACCTATTAGACATCCAATTGAATGGGAGAATGATAATTTCTCAAATCCAAAAGAGCTCTTCGATGAATTAAAAAGGGTTTTCGATGTCTGCAATGGTTGCAGACGTTGTTTTAATTTATGTGATTCTTTCCCTAAATTATTTGATTTGATTGATGATACTCCAACAGGAGATATACATGATGTTGAAGAAGAAAAATTTTGGGATGTTATAGACAACTGTTATTTGTGCGATATTTGCTTTAAAACAAAGTGCCCATATGTACCACCACATGAATTTAATATTGATTTTCCTCATTTAATGCTTAGAGCTAAGGCTCTTAAATTTAAAGAAAAAGGAGCAAATACCCAAGAAAAAATTCTTAGTAATCCTGAGAAACTAGGTGCTTTTTTAGGTATTCCAATAGTCGCTGGAACTATCAATGCTATAAACAACACTAAGGTAGGTCGTATAGCAGCAGAAAAAATGATAGGTATAGATCGCAAAGCTCCAAGACCTAAATTTTATAGTCAGTCAGCTCGTAAAAAATTATCCAGTTACAAAAAACAAAATAAAGTTATTCAATCTGAGAGTAATAAGCCAGGCGTTGTATTATTTGCCACTTGTTATGGCAATAAGAATAATCCGGAGATTATTGAAGATACAATTGCTTGTTATGAAAAGAACAATATTCCTATCGTTTTTGCAGATACGGAAAAATGTTGTGGCATGCCTAAATTGGAACTAGGCGATATTGAATCAGTTTCTAAAGCTAAAGATATCAATATACCCCAACTCTATCCTTGGGCAGTTGCGGGATGGAAAATTATTTCCCCTATACCCTCTTGTGTCTTGATGTTTAAACAAGAATTGCCTTTGTTATTTCCTGATAATGAAGAAGTTTCTTTGGTCTCAGAAGCATTTACAGATCCATTTGATTATTTATTTCAGATGGAAAAGGCAGGAAAACTGAATAAGGAATTTAATACTTCACTTGGTTCTATTTTTTATCAAGTACCATGCCATTTAAGAGTTCAAAGTATTGGCCTCAAAACTAGGGATATACTGCAGTTAATACCTGAAACTAGAGTGACTCCTCTAGAGAAATGCTCTGGACATGATGGAACTTATGGCGTCAAAAAACAATATAGGCAATCCTCAGTGAAGATAGCAAAACCCATAATTAGAAAAATTGAGCAAGGTGATTATGATGTTTTTACATCAGATTGTCCTATGGCGGGAGCGCAAATAGATTCAATTAAAGATAAAGAACTCAATTACTTGCATCCAATGTCACTTTTAAGAAAGGCTTATGGTATATAACAATGAATAAAAACTTAAAAATTAAAGATTTGATGAGCCTAGAAGAATACTCCAAGCAAAGAGATGAAATTAGAGAGAAAGTTCTTAATCATAAAAAGAGTAGAAAGATCGATATTGGAATGCATGTGTCATTGCTATTCGAAGACAAGCTAACCATTACATATCAGATACAAGAGATGCTTAGAATAGAAAAGATTTTTGAACAAGATGGTATCTATGAAGAGTTAAATGCATATAACCCATTGATTCCTAATGGCGATAATTGGAAAGCAACCATGCTTATACAATACCCAGATGAAGAAGAAAGAAAAGAAGCGCTTGCATTATTAGTTGGAATTGAAAATAAAGTATGGGTCAAAGTAGGGGATGCAAAAAAGATCTATGCCATCTCAGATGAAGATTTGGATCGGACAAGATCGGATAAAACATCATCAGTGCATTTTCTAAGATTTCAGATGCAACAAACAGAGATAAGGAACATAGATCATTCAACACCAATAGAATTCGGTATAGATCATGAGCATTATTCTTTTAATACAGGGGATATTGATGAAGCCATAAAAACTTCTTTAATTAATGATCTTGATTGAAACACCATTCTCAAGAATAATGAAGAACCATGGCAAAGGAATATAATGCTTCAGACATTGAAGTCCTCAGTGGGCTAGAACCGGTTCAAAAAAGACCCGGTATGTATACCGATACAGATTCACCTAATCATCTTGCATATGAAGTAATTGATAATAGTGTAGATGAAGCTATAGCTGGGTATTGCAAATCAATTTCTGTGACTTTATACAAAGATCAATCCATTGAAGTTTCTGATGATGGAAGAGGAATGCCCGTTGATGATCATCCGGAAGAAAAAATACCAGCTGTTGAATTAATATTAACTCGTTTGCATGCCGGAGCTAAGTTCTCAAATAAAAGCTATAAGTTTTCAGGAGGTCTTCATGGTGTTGGTGTTTCTGTTGTTAATGCGCTGTCAAAAAATCTTGAAGTCTGGATAAAAAGAAATAGCCATGAATATAATCTTAGTTTTAAAAATGGTGAAAGAGCATCTGAATTAGAGATTGTAGATAAGGTTGGTAAAGCAAATACTGGAACAACTATTCGGTTCTGGCCTAATAAAAAATATTTTGATACCAATAAAATTCATACAAAAGATTTGACGCATAGCTTGAGAGCTAAAGCAGTTCTTTGTCCAGGTTTAAAAATGAAATTCCAAAATGAAGAAACTGGAGAAAAAAAAGAATGGTTATATGAGGGTGGGCCAAACGAATATTTAATTGAAGAATTAAAAGGACAAGAGTGCATACCATCAGTTCCTTTCGAAGGTAAGAATATTACAAATAATGAAGAGGTTGAATGGAGTCTGACATGGCCCATAGAAGGCGAGGATGGGATTCAAGAATCATATGTTAATTTAATTCCTACAAAACAAGGCGGGACACATGTTTCAGGTTTCAGATCGGGTCTCTCTGATTCATTAAAAGAATTTGCTGAATATAGAAACTTAATGCCTAGAGGAGTCAAGTTATCTCCTGAAGACGTTTGGCTAGGTATTAATTATATTTTATCTATTCGATTGGAGGACCCACAGTTTTCAGGCCAAACAAAGCAAAAACTGAGCTCTAGGTCTACCACTGGCTTTGTTTCAGGCGTCATCAAGGATGCATTTACACTTTGGCTTAATCAACACCCTGAAGCAGGCGATCTAATAACCTCTAGAGCTATTGAAAATGCTCAGAAGAGAGCAAAGAAGAATAATAAAGTACAAAGAAAAAAACCTACTGGTGGACCAACATTACCTGGTAAATTAGCAGATTGTTCCAGCGATGCTCCTGATACTTCAGAATTATTTATTGTTGAAGGCGATTCAGCAGGAGGCTCTGCTAAACAAGCAAGAGATAGAGTACATCAAGCTATATTGCCTTTGAGAGGAAAAATACTTAACAGCTGGGAAGTTGAAGAATCAAATCTTCTTTCTTCATTAGAAATTAGTAATATCTCACAAGCAATAGGAGTAGAACCAGGCTCAGAAAGTTTTGAATCTCTTAGATATCATAAAATCTGTATCTTAGCAGACGCAGATTCAGACGGTCTTCATATAGCAACATTAATTTGTGCTCTTTTTTTAAAACATTTCCCAACATTGGTTTATGAAGGTTTTGTTTATGTTTCAATGCCACCATTATTCAGAATCGATGCAGGTAAAGAGGTTTTTTATGCTTTGGATGATGAGGAAAGAAAAAAAATCTTAAAACAGATTGAGAAGAAGAAACCAAATCTGAAAGTTACAGTCACTCGATTTAAGGGTTTGGGAGAAATGAGCCCACTGCAATTAAGAGAAACCACTATGAAAAAAGAGACTAGAAGATTGGTACAGTTATCAATAGACGATGAAGAAGAAACAATAGAGATGATGGATATGTTGATGGCAAAAAAAAGGTATTCTCATCGAAGAGAATGGCTCGAAGAAAAAGGAAATTTAGCTGAAGTATAAAATGGGTAAGCAAACAGAAATGAATTTTAATAAAACATCTGGAAAAAATAAAACAGATGTTCAACCATTAAAAGACTTTGTTGAAAAAGCATATCTTGATTATTCAATGTATGTAATCCTTGATAGAGCATTGCCTTTTATTGGCGATGGCTTGAAGCCAGTTCAGCGAAGAATTATTTATGCTATGTCTGAATTGGGTTTGTCTGCACAGTCCAAGCCAAAAAAATCTGCAAGAACAGTTGGTGATGTTCTTGGGAAATACCACCCTCATGGAGATTCAGCATGTTATGAAGCAATGGTGAGTATGGCTCAAGATTTTTCATACCGTTATCCAATGATCATCGGTCAAGGCAATTGGGGTTCTTATGATGATCCTAAATCATTTGCAGCCATGCGTTATACAGAAGCTAAATTAAGTGCTTATACAAAAATGATGCTTAGCGAATTGGGCCAAGGAACAGTGGATTGGAAACTAAATTTTGATGGAACTTTAAAAGAACCTCAGTATTTACCTGCAAGATTACCCAACCTTATACTGAATGGAGTCACTGGTATAGCTGTTGGGATGTCAACGGATATTCCTCCTCACAATATAAAAGAGATCGCATATTTGTTAAGTAAAATAATTAAAAATCCAGATATTTCAATTGGCCAGCTCATTAGATTAGGAAAAAATTTCCAAGGTCCTGATTTTCCTTCAGGAGGTGAAATGATCAGCTCAGAGGAGGAAATTAAAAATATTTATAAAACTGGTAATGGATCATTAAAAATAAGAGCTTCTTACAAAAAAGAAAAAGAATTGATTGTCATTAATGAACTGCCTTATCAGATATCAGGCAATAAAATCATAGAACAAATTGCGTCACAAATGAAAGATAAAAAGCTTCCACTACTGACGGATATTAATGATGAGTCTGATCATGAAACACCAATAAGAATAGTGCTTACACCAAAATCAAATAGAGTGAATACAGAAGAATTAATGAGTCATTTATTTGCAACAACTGATTTAGAAAAAAATATCAGAGTTAACATGAATGTCATTGATCTGGATGGCAAGCCAAAAATCTGTGATTTAAAACAGTTATTGTCAGAATGGATTGAGTTTAGAAGACAGACCATTGTTAAGCGATTGGAATTCAGACTGAATGAAGTTCAATCAAGACTTCATATTCTCGAAGGATTGATGATTATTTACCTCAATATAGATGAAGTCATACGTATTATTAGAGAAGAAGATAGGCCAAAAGAAAAATTGATTAAAAAATTTAAGCTTTCTGATATCCAGGCTGAGTCTATACTCAATTTGAGGCTTAGAAATCTAGCGAAGTTAGAAGAAGAAAAAATTACTATTGAAAAACAAGAGTTAGAAAATGAAGAGCAATATTTATTAAAACTTCTGAAAAGTAAAAAGAAGATTAATCAACTTATTCAAGATGAAATAGATACTGATGTTAAGGAGTATGGTGATGACAGAAGAACTCAGCTGAATCAGTCTGCTGTGACTTCACAAGCGTTAGATCAGACACAACTAGCTAGTAGTGATCCAGTCACAATAATATTATCTCAAAGTGGATGGGTAAGAGCGGCAAAAGGGTCTATTGAAGAACCTGAGTCTCTTAATTATAAAGCAGGGGATGAATATCTAACTTCAGTCTCTGGAAGAAGCAACCAGTTCGCAGTCTTCATCGACAGTACAGGCAGAGTCTATAGTATCGTTGCTGATTCATTACCCTCTGCAAGAAGCCAAGGAGAACCTTTATCGAGTCGTCTTAATCCTCCCGATGGAGCAACTTTTGCAGGTGTAATGTCAGGTCGTCCAAAAACTAAATGGCTGGTGGCTGCAAGCAATGGTTATGGGTTTTTTGTTACATTAGAAAATTTATATTCAAAAAATAGAAAAGGAAAAGTATGTTTAAAAGTTTCTAATGAGGCTAAGGTCTTAATTCCTAGCAATGCCACTCAAGCAGGATATCCAGATCCTGCTTATATAGCTGCAGCAAATTCAGCTGGTAAGCTCTTAATATTTCCAGCCAATCAATTAATGGAAATGAACAAAGGTAAGGGCTTAAAAATTATTGGTATTCCTCCAAAAAAATTTAAATCAGGTGTCGAAAAATTGGTTTCAGTATTGGTATTGGGAATGGATGATGCTATTCGTGTATACAGTGGTAAAAAACCAAAAATTATCAGACCCGATGATTTTCCACATTATATGAGTGATAGAGGAAAACGTGGCAGATCAGTTCCACCATTTAAGAAAATTGATTATCTAGAAATTGAACCAAAATAATTTTGATTGAGGAGTTTTAATGGCATCTTATAGCAGCAGTGATTTTAAAAATGGTTTAAAAGTTCTTATTGACGGCGAACCGTTTAATATTATTGATACAGAGTTTCATAAACCTGGAAAAGGACAAGCATTCAATAAGCTCAAACTCAAAAATCTTAAGAATGGTAAGGTTTTAGAGAAAACTATTAAAATAGGAAACAGTCTTGAAAAAGCCGATGTTCAAACACGTGACATGCAATTTCTCTATAGTGATGGAGAGCAATATCACTTTATGGACTCTGAATCTTATGAGCAAATTGCAATATCAAAAGACACAATCGGTGAAGTCAAAATCTGGTTAAAGGAAGAGTCAGTCTGTAATATAACTCTATGGAATGATGGAGCAATCGGTGTAGAGCCTCCAAATTTTATTGAGTCCAGAATAATAAAGACAGACCCAGGTTTGAAAGGAGATACTGCACAAGGTGGCGTCAAACCTGCTGAAATAGAAACAGGAGCAAACATAAAGGTTCCACTTTTTATTGATGAAGGAGAAATTATCAAAGTGGATACTAGAACGGGAGACTATGTTTCTAGGGTTAAAGGAGACTAACTAATGCATCAAAAAATTATTTATTACTTTATTGTAATTCTTTTTTGTATTTTTATAGCCTATGGCATTAAAAATATTTTCATGCCATTTTAATAAGATTTAAATTTTCTTATTGTCCTCATTCTGTTTTTTTTCTGGTTCCGATGGAGATACTCTTTTACTAAAATGTTTGAAAGATTTCACCATGAAAACCAAGACAAGAATTAGAACTATAATCATGGCTTCCATTAACTATTCCTTTTTTTATTATTATTTAGTGTAGCAAGGAGTTGTCCCAATTGAATGTTTTGATTTTTATTCAAGCTTTGACTCCATTGCAACTTACATTCTTCTGGGAAGATCAATATCACAGTAGAACCTAAATTGAAACGACTGTACTCTTCTCCTTGTTTTATATTGATTAGTTGATTTGCAATTTCAGAATTACTCCATTTTTTCTCAATATCAGCTACATTCAGAGCAGCCACCATAATCATTGAAAATTCATAATCTAAATATTGAAAGAAGCTTATCATTCTTTGATTTCTAGAGTATAAGTCTGGAATGTTTTTTAATGCTTTCTCATTAACAGGATGTAACTCTCCTGGAATAATTGTATTTTCTTGGAGTATTCCTTCAACTGGCATATGAACTCTGTGATAGTTGAAAGGTGCTAAATATATAGTAATGTATGAGCCATTCTTATAGGTTTGAGTCTTTTTGGAATTAAAGTTTAGTAATTCATCCAAGTTGTATTTGGAGTGTTTGATTTGAATCATTTTTTTATCAGCTAACTTTCCAAACTCAATAACTTTGCCATCAACAGGTGAAACAATATTATTTTCACCAATCATTATTGGTCTGGCATCATCTTTAAGCTCTCTGGTAAAAAAATCATTGAAATGTTTAAAATCCTGAATGGATGTTTTTTTATATTCTGATAACTCAATTTTATAGAAAAATTTGAATGAGGCAATTAGGATAAATTTAATAATTGGATTTGATACTTTTGAGATTGATAACAGAAACATTCCAAATCTCTTTTTGGTATTGAATAGAATAGAATTACTATTTAAAGAATTAATGTTTCCCCCTTTTTATTTGAGTGTTAATGTAACATCGACGAACAAACAATAGTATTAATTTGAATATAAAAAGCCACAATTTGAGTATTGATAATGCAATCCAAGCAATTGCTGAATTATTTAATGAAAATAATATATTTTTTGGTCATGGTACAGATAATGCTCTAGATGAAGCAGCTGAACTGGTGACTTTCATTTTGAAAATTAATTTCTCATCTTCTGATGATATAAGTAAAAGAGTAATTACAAATCATCAATGGGAAGAAATCAATAAGCTTGCTTTACGAAGAATTGAAACTAGAAAACCACTTCCTTACCTCACAAATCAAGCTTATTTTTGCCATGAAAAATTTTATGTTGATGAAAGGGTTTTAATTCCAAGATCACCTATATCAGAAATGATTCAAAATTATTTTAAGCCTTGGTTAAATAATAAAACAGCTGAAAGGATTTTAGAAATAGGTACAGGGTCTGGGTGTATTGCTATTGCTATGGCCAAGTATTTTGAAAACTCATTGATTACTGCTACCGATGTGTCTAGAAGTGCTCTCGAGGTAGCGAGTATAAATGTAAAGCATTTTTCATTTGAAAAACAAATAGAACTTATTCAATCTGACTTATTTGAAAATATTCGAGGCAAATACAACCTTATTGTCTCAAATCCACCGTATGTTCCCAGAACAATTATGAATAATTTACCTCAAGAGTATGCCTTTGAGCCGACTAAAGCCTTGTTAGCAGGTGACAATGGACTAGATTTTATTGCTAGAATACTGCATGATGCTCCTCTTTTTCTTGAAGACGATGGAATCTTAGTTATTGAAGCAGGTGTAGCTTCTATAGAAATGGAGAGACAATTTAAATTACCCTTTAAATGGATTGATTTTGAATTGGGAGGTGAGGGTGTTGCGGTTATAGAAGCAAAACATCTTCAATAAAATTTGGTTACAATGATAAGTGTGAAGAGATAAATCATGGCAGGAAATACAATAGGTAAAATATTTACAGTGACAACCTCTGGGGAGAGTCATGGTCCTGGTATGTCTGCTATTATTGATGGTTGTCCGCCAGGAATGAATTTATCAGAAGACGATATTCAGCAAGATCTAGAGAGAAGAAGACCTGGAACATCTCGCTTTACCTCTCAGCGAAAAGAACCCGATCAAGTTAAGATAATGTCAGGAGTTTTCGAAGGAAAGACGACAGGAACTCCAATTAATCTTGTAATAAAAAATGTAGATCAGAAGTCAAAAGATTATTCAGCTATTAAAGATAAGTTTCGTCCTGGACATGCAGATTATTCCTATTATCACAAATATGGGATAAGAGATTATAGAGGCGGTGGAAGGTCATCGGCTAGAGAAACTGTGATGAGAGTCGCAGCTGGAGCAATTGCTAAGAAGTACCTCAAAGAGCGTTTAGGAATGAATATATTTGGATATTTGAGCCAATTAGGACCAATTATAAGCGAATTGAAAGACAAGAATTTTATTTATACCAATCCATTTTTTTCAGGAGATCCTGACACAATTGATGAGTTAGAAAAATTTATGGATCAACTAAGAAGGGAAGGTGATTCAATTGGTGCCAAAATAAATATTTTAGCCACAGGTGTTCCAGTTGGTTTGGGCGAACCTGTTTTTGATAAACTTGAAGCCGATATAGCACATGCATTAATGAGTATTAACGCAGTTAAGGGTGTTGAGATTGGCGCTGGTTTTTCAGTTGTGACCCAAAGGGGTAGTGAACACAGAGATGAAATTGATGCCACTGGATTTAAACAGAACAACTCTGGAGGAACTTTGGGTGGAATTTCATCAGGGCAAGATATCCTTGCTAGTATTGCATTAAAGCCAACTTCTAGTATTACTAAATCAGCTGAGACTATCAATAAAATGGGTGATGAGACTGAGATTATAACCAAAGGAAGACATGATCCATGTGTTGGTTTAAGGGCTACACCCATTGCTGAAGCAATGCTTGCAATTGTTTTAATGGATCATTATTTACGTCATAGAGCACAAAATATAGACGTTAATCTTACCAATTAATTATTAGCGATGAAAAAATATAATGTAGCTATAATTGGTGCAACAGGATTGGTAGGGGAATCATTAATTTCTATACTGCAAGAGAGGAAATTCCCTGTAAATAAACTTTATCCTTTAGCAAGTAAAAGATCATTGGGATTGAAGGTCAAATTCAATTCCGATGACATTGGGGTAATGGATCTCGATGAATTTAATTTTGACGGTATTGATTTTTGTTTTTTCTCTGCTGGATCAAAAGTATCGGATCGATATGCTCCCATTGCCGCTAATGCAGGTGCTATTGTAATTGATAATACGTCTAGATATAGATATGAAGACGATATTCCTTTAGTTGTTCCTGAAGTTAATCCATCTTTTCTAAAGAACTACAAAAATCGTAATATTATTGCTAATCCAAATTGCTCAACCATACAATTAATGGTTGTATTAGCACCCATACATTTTCATACGCCTATCAAGAGAATCAATATTGCTACCTATCAGTCCATATCGGGAGCAGGTCGAAGTGCCGTTGATTCACTGGATAGTCAATTAGTGAGTTCAAATTATCCAGGAGAGGATAATACTCCAAACTTTGCTCACAATGTGATTCCTCAAATAGGTGATTTTCAAAACAATGGCTATACTTTGGAGGAAATGAAATTAGTTTGGGAAACGAAAAAAATACTCGGATCGGATAATATTAAGGTGAATGCAACTGCTGTAAGAGTTCCTGTGAGAGTTGGTCATGCTGAAGCAGTCACAATTGAAACTGAAACAGAGCTAAGCCTCTCTTTGATAAAAGACTTATTAAAGAAAGCACCAAATGTTGAGCTTTTTGATGATGAGACTTATCCAATATCTATTATTCATGGCGATGGGACTGATCAAGTTTTTGTAGGCAGACTTCGTAAAGATCTTTCGGATAGGAAATCTATCAATCTTTGGATTGTTGCCGATAATATCAGAAAAGGGGCAGCGCTAAATTCAATTCAAATTGCTGAAACAATTATCAAATCTGATTTCTAAGGCATGCCTACCTCAGCAATGAAGTTAGCTTGCGGGGTAGAGTATATTGGCACCGAATATTGCGGTTGGCAGTCGCAAAGAGAACAAATTACAATTCAGGGTCATATAGAAAAAGCCATAAGTAGTGTTGCGAACGAATCCATTAGAATTCATGGTTCAGGAAGAACTGATAGTGGCGTTCATGCAATTGAACAAGTTTTTCATTTTACCTCTAATGCAAAAAGGGAGCCAAGGCAATGGATAGATGGAATTAATTCTAATTTACCCAAAGATATACTGATTCGTTGGATTAAAGAGGTTTCTATTGAATTTGATGCTAGAAGATCAGCACTGTTGCGTCGATATGACTACTTAATACAGCATTATAGACCAGATGTATTTTTAAACGGGAGAGCTTTATTTGTTTATAAGAAGCTTGATCTTGTGGCTATGGAAAAAGCAGCCAAACATTTAATTGGAGAGAATGACTTTTCTTCATTTAGAGCTGCCAGCTGTCAGTCTAATAACCCTATTCGTGAGATGAAATCAATATCCTTTAGTGAAGGAAATCAGTTAAGGATTGAATTTATTGCTAATGCTTATTTGCATCATATGATTAGAAATATAATGGGGACTTTAATAGATGTTGGACATGGAAAAATAGAGGTGGATAAGATGAAAGAAATATTAGATGCAAAAGACAGACAAATGGCTTCTAAAAAAGTAACAGCAGAAGGGCTATATCTTTTTGGCGTCAAGTACCCTGATAAATATCAATTGCCTACCATTGATATTTAGATAAGATAAGTCACATATATTTTTAAAATAATTTTTACAAAAAATACAGGAAGACATTAAGCAATGAGTTGGTTCGAAAAAATAGTTCCCTCCATGATCAAGACCAAGAAAAAGCAGAGGTCTAAATCAGTTCCTGAAGGCGTTTGGGTAACATGCGATAAATGTAAAGCTCAATTATATAGAGCTGAGCTAGAAAGAAATTTATATGTATGTAATCAGTGTGATCACCATATGAGAATAGGAGCCAGATATCGTCTTGATAGTTTTTTTGATGAAGGTTCAACTCAAGAGTATTTTAGTAATCTGATTTCCACAGATCCATTAAAGTTCAAAGACACAAAAAAATATAAAGACCGATTAACTGAATCTAGGAAGAAGTCGGGAGAAAATGATGCTTTGATAGTCATGAAAGGTTCTTTAAAGGGTATAGATATGGTTGCATGCGCTTTTGAATTTAATTTTCTAGGTGGTTCTATGGGTTCGGTAGTTGGTGAGAAATTTATTCGAGGGGTAAACCTAAGTATAGAAAATAAAATACCTTTCATTTGTTTTTCTGCAAGCGGTGGAGCTAGAATGCAGGAAGCTTTTCTTTCATTAATGCAGCTTGCTAAAACAACTTCAGCATTAGTTGAGTTGGACTATGAGAAATTACCATATATTTCTGTTATGACTGATCCTACTACAGGAGGAGTATCTGCAAGCATCGCAATGCTTGGCGATATCAATATTGCAGAACCAGGTGCTTTAATTGGATTTGCTGGTCCCAGAGTAATCGAGCAGACAGTAGGAGAGAAACTACCAGAAGGATTTCAAAGAAGTAATTTTCTTATGGAAAAAGGCGTTCTTGATATGATCGTTGATCGGAGAGAAATGAGAAATACTATTGCACAGTTAATCTCTACCTTGACACAACAGGTTATGCAACAGGATTAGTATTAACAAAAAGGAGTCTTAAATGGAAAGCTGGGGGCTCCATGAATGGTTGGAGTATCAAGAAACTTTGAATCCTAATTCAATTGATCTTGATCTATCTCGAATAGAAAAGATTTTTAAGAAATTAGATATATTACCCCCCAAAGATAAGAAATTTTTAATTGCAGGAACGAATGGTAAAGGAACAACTGTTGCATTTATTGAAGATATTTTAATTAGAAGAGATTTGAAAGTAGGGTCTTATACCTCTCCACATTTAATAAGCTATAACGAAAGAATTGCCATTAATAAAGAAATGGTACCAGACTCTGTTTTAATTAAAGCATTCAAAACTATAGAATCAGTCAGGGACAATGTACCTCTGACTTATTTTGAATTTGGAACATTGGCTGCTTTTTTAGTATTGACTCAAGCAAAGTGTGATGCATGGGTAGTTGAAGTAGGATTAGGCGGCAGATTGGATGCTACGAATATACTAGAGCCGACAATGTCTATCATTACTAATATTGCATTGGATCATCAAGAATGGCTAGGAGATACACTAGAAGATATTGCTAAAGAGAAGGCAGGAATTATCAAACCATTAATACCAGTTATTTATGGAGATGATTTAATGGAGGAGATGATTAGAAGAATTGCTATAGCTCAAGAGTCTGATTTGTATGTAGCGAGTATTGATTTTTCATTAGTCAATCAAGATGAATATTCAACCTGGAATGGGTTATACAATAGTATTAATAATATCAATGCACCTAAGACTTGGGGTTTCGCAGAGTATAAAAACTTATCTACAGCTCTGACTGCCATTGAATTGGAAGACAAAAATCTTTTACCTAGTGAGGCTGAACTTAATCTTATTTTGAAAAATTTTTATTTACCAGGAAGGTTTGAAAAAATAGTGAAAAATTTAACATGGATTTTAGATGTTGCTCACAATCCAAATGCTGCTAAAAATTTATTGAACCGCTTGGAAATATTGCCAGAAAAAGGCAGTAAGTATATGATTATCAGTATGATGAAAGATAAGGATATTTCTGGTTTTATCGATATTTTTTCAGGTATTATTTCAAAATGGGTTGTCTGTAAAATGGATACAGAAAGATCATTAACATCCAAAGAATTATCTGAGAAACTCGTTACATTTGGGGCGTCTGATGTTACTGTACTGGATAGCCCCAAAAAGGCTTTTAATTACGTTAATGAAATTGCATCAAAGGATGATACAGCGATTGTGACTGGATCCTTTCAACTAGTAGGTCCAGCAAAAAGTTGGCTAAAATCCGTATAAAAAAGATTATGAAAGAAAAATTAATCGGTTCTATAACATTAGTAATAATTATAGTAATGCTTTTATTTACATTATTGCAGGGTGAAGGAATGGAAAACCTTGATCAATATAGAGATAAACAAAAAAATATCATTTCTCAAGAGGATTATACGAAGGAACAATTTGTTCCACAATGGACAATTCAAATAGCAGCATATAGTGATTATCAAGAGGCATTGAGTCTTGCTAAGAAACTAGAAAAAATAAGAATGAAAGTCCTTATTAGCGAAAGAAAAGTAGAGAATATTGTTATTTATAGAGTCAGAATTCTACAAAAAAATAAGAATGATAAAATTAAGAAGACAGTTAAAAGATTGGAAAAATATGATTACAAATATCAAATATTAAAACCTAGTCAACAATGATTTATCATTTTGTTATTCCTAACTTTTATATACCTTTGAATTTTTTTGGTTCCGATCAATCCATAGCAATGCTGGATTTTATTTTTATAGCTATTCTAGTTATTTCTTTAATTATTGGTATCTATAGAGGTTTTATTAAAGAAATCTTATCTCTACTAACATGGATAGTAGCTTTTTGGGCTACCTTTAGTTTTGATTCATATCTGGAAGTTTATTTTATTTCAACAGTCACTTCAGAAATATCAAGAATTTGGTTTTCTAGACTTATTATATTAGTGATTGTTCTGCTTCTTGGAGCTTATATTAATAAGCTTTGCTCTAAGATAAGTTCGAAATTTGCGGGTAATATATTTTTTGGTTTATTATTTGGTCTTTTAAGAGGATTTATTTTAATTGCAATCCTTATTTTATTTCTTGAAGACAGTGGGCAATACAATGAAGCTTGGGTTCAGAATGCAATATTACTGGAATACGCTGAAAATATTTCTGATTTTTTTAGTAATATTTTTATTGAACACTATGGCTAATATGACATGATAACTTTGAATTATGAATAGGAAGTAATTTGAATGTGTGGATTAGTTGGAATTGTATCTAACCATCCTGTTAATCAGGAAATTTATGATGCTTTAACTGTTCTGCAGCATAGAGGCCAAGATTCATCTGGTATTATGACTGACGATAGTGGGGTCTTGTGTTTAAGGAAAAGTAATGGTCTGGTTAGTGATGTTTTTTCTCAAGAAGACATGGCTACACTCAGAGGTAATGTTGGAATTGGCCATGTCAGATACCCTACAGCTGGTTCATTAAGTTCAATGGAAGCACAACCCTTCTATGTTAATTCACCCTTTGGGATAGCCTTGGCACACAATGGTAACTTGGTTAATACTAATGAATTGAGAGATCATCTTAAGAATGTTGATAAAAGGCATTTGAATACAGAATCAGATACAGAAGCTCTTCTCAATCTTTTTGCTCACGAGATACAAATTCAAAACCTTGATGAGGTGACTCCAGAATCAATATTTGATGCAGCTGAGCAAGTTTTTAATAGATGCTCAGGAGGTTATGCTGTAGTAGCAATGATATTGAATCATGGCTTGGTTGCATTTAGAGATCCTAATGCTATTAGACCCCTTGTTATAGGTATTCGAGAATCTGATGAAGCAACAGAGTATATGGTAGCTTCTGAAAGTGTTGCACTAGATGTAGCAGGGTTTACTTTATTGCGTGATGTTTTGCCAGGAGAAGCTATATTTGTTGATTCTAATAGTAATTTTTATTCAAAGCAATGCGTTGAAGCTAAGAGCTACACCCCTTGTATTTTTGAGTTTGTTTATTTCGCAAGACCAGACTCTATCATCGACGGAATGTCAGTTTATAAATCAAGATTAAAAATGGGAGAATATTTAGCTCAAAGTATTATAGAAAAGGGTTTGCATCATGAAGTTGATGTTGTTATTCCAATACCAGATACCAGTAGAACCAGTGCACTCCAAGTAGCACATCATCTCGGGGTTAAATATAGAGAGGGTTTTATCAAAAATAGATATATTGGAAGAACATTTATTATGCCGGGACAAGATAAAAGAAAAAAATCAGTTAGGCAAAAACTCAATCCAATTGAACTTGAACTAAAAGATAAGAATGTACTGCTTGTCGATGATTCTATAGTCAGGGGCACAACATCTAAGAGAATCATAGAAATGACAAGAAAAATAGGAGCAAAAAAAGTATTTTTTGCATCCGCAGCACCTCCAGTAAAATTTCCTAATGTTTATGGTATTGATATGCCAGCATCCAATGAATTAATAGCAAGTGGAAAGAGTGAAGAAGAGTTAGCAGATTTTATTGGTGCCGATTGGTTAATCTATCAAACTCTTGGCAATTTAATTGAAGCAGTAAAATTTGAAGAAACAGGAGTCCAAGGTTTTGATACCTCATGTTTTTCAGGAGAGTACGTAACCAATGATATTAATCAAAAGTACCTGAAAGCAATTGAATTAAAGAGAAGCGATGAAGCGATTAAAGAATCTGAGCAGCTAAGAAAGCAAATTGAAATTAATGATCCTTTAATTTCTGCTAATTAATAAGATCGATTAATATTGGATCTTCATTAGACCAATCTAGGATAATTGCACTGTCATCTGTCCAATCTCCAAGAACAAATCGTTCACAATGTTGATTATTTCTTTCAATACTATGTTTGGCAGGTCTATGAGTATGGCCGTGGATAATTAAATCAACTTGATAGTCACTCATTATTGTTTTTATTGCATCCTGATTAACATCCATGATATTTATCGATTTATTTTCTTTAGAATTTCGACTCGCATCTTGAGCTTCACCCGCAATCTTTAATCTTTTACTTATAGGGAAACTCAAGAAGTCTTTTTGCCAATCTTTGTTTCTGACAATTTTTCTAAACATCTGATATTCAGTATCATCTGTGCAGAATTCATCCCCATGAGAAATCAGAACTTTTTTGTTCTTATAAGTAAAAATATGTGGATCAGGAATTAATGTCATATTAGTCTCTTTTAGGAACTTGTCTCCAATCAAGAAATCTCGATTACCGTATAAAAAATAAGTTTTTATATTATTGGATGCAAGTTTTATCAGTGTATCCTTAATCTCTAGATATAATTGGGTTTCATGATCATCACCAACCCAAGATTCAAATAAATCTCCAATGATATAGAGCTCAGTGTTGTCTTTATTTTTTTTTATAAGGCTCTCTAGAAAAGACTTAAACATCATTATAATATGAGGATGATCATCGCTTAGATGAAGGTCAGAGATAAAAATTTTGTTCATCTATTAAACTCTCTAGGTCAGAGTATCATTTAATTGATGCGAGAAGCTTCTAAAATAATTACTGGAGAGACCGGTACATCTTGCATGCCATTCATTGATTGTGTTGCACTACCAGCAATTGAATTAATCACACTGAATCCTTCAATGACTTCACCAAAAACAGCATAACCCCATCTGGTTGCCATCGGGTCTAATGTAAAATTATCTACTAAGTTTATATAAAACTGAGAGCTTGCTGTATGAGGATCGGTTTCTCTCGCCATTGCTATTGTCATTCTTCTATTACTGAGGCCATTTCCTGATTCATTGATAATATTAGGATAAGTTTCCTTTGATTCTAAGTCCGGTGTATAGCCACCACCTTGAATAACAAAACCTTGAATAACTCTATGGAAAACAGTGTTTTCAAAAAAATCATCTTCTATATATCTAAGAAAATTTTCCACTGAAATCGGGGCTCTATTTCTATCAAGTTCAATTATAAATGACCCTGAAGTAGTCTTTACTTCGATTTGAGGATAACTCTCAGATGCAATATTTTGATTGATTGTAAATAAAAATGCATATGCTATTAACAATATATTTCTTAGGTATTTTTTCATAATTATCATTTTTTAATTAAATATTAATCCACTTATCGGATGAAATCTTTCTTTCTTTTTTTGAGACACTTGTATTCATGTTTGATGCTATGAGTGTATTTTTTAGAAGCATGGCCACTGTCATTGGTCCAACTCCACCTGGGACTGGAGAGATCCATGATGCTTTTTCTTTTGCAACTTCAAAATCAACATCACCAGTAACTTTTCCATTTTTATCTCTGTTGATACCGATATCAAAGACAACTGCACCATTCTTAACCCAATGACCAGGTATAATACCTGCTTTGCCAACTGCAACAGCTAGAATATCTGCTTGATTGACAAAACTTTCTAAATCTTTTGTAAACTTATGACAGACCGTTGTGGTAGCTCCTTTAAGTAATAATTCCAAAGCAAGTGGTCTTCCTACTAAATTAGATGCGCCTACAATTACAGCATGTTTTCCCATTGGATTTACTCCAATGGAGTCAAGCATTGTAATTACACCAATGGATGTGCAAGGCCTCAAGACTGGGATTCTTTGCATCAACCTTCCTATAGTGTATGGATGAAATCCATCAACATCTTTTATGGGCTCTATTGATTCTATGATTTTTGTTTCATTGATATGATCCGGAAGAGGGAGTTGTACTAAAATTCCATGGATATTAGGATTAGTATTAAGTGCCTGTATTAATTCTATTAATTCTTTTTCAGAAATATTTTTAGGCAAATCATGATCATAAGATTTGATACCGGCTTCTTTGCAAGCAGTTCTTTTGTTTCTGACATAAATAGATGAGGCTGGATTATCTCCAACTATAATTACGGCTAGACCAGGAGGACTTAGTCCTTCTTCAATATTTACAGCAATACTATTTTTAATTTCAGAAATAGTTTCTTGGGCTATTTTTTTTCCATCAATTATATTTGCTGTCATTATTGTTCCTAAAAATGGTAGTTCATCATATCAGAGAGCAAGTATTTTTAAAAAATAACAATTTTTTTTTAAAAGCTGTCTGATTTTTTTTAAATATCAGTATAATAGCCAAACTTGATACTTATAAATCAAATCGGGGCATAGCGCAGCCTGGTAGCGCATCTGCTTTGGGAGCAGAGGGTCGGGGGTTCGAATCCCTCTGCCCCGACCATCAAATTTATTTACTAGAGAAAATAACTGAATTATGTTTAGAATACATTATGGGCAGAGTTCGTGATTTTAAACCCGATATTTATCTTACTGATAAGGATTTCAAAGAAATAAGAGAAATCTTTCATACCCCTTTGACCGGCTCCTATAACTGGGATTATACAGCAGCAGACGATAAAATTAATCGACTCTATCAGCTTGCTAAAAAAAGACAGTGGGATGTGGAGATTGATCTTGATTGGTCTCAAAAATGGGACAAGAGTAAAGCAACACTTGAAGAGGATTTTATTGTTAATCATCAATCTTTTCTTGGCTACCAACCTTATCTAGATTTGAGTGATGATAAGAAGCTTGAAATACAAAAGAAATTATCAGCCTGGACATTGAGCCAGTTCCTTCATGGAGAGCAGGGGGCTCTACTGGTAGCTAGTCAATTGTGCTCATGTGCTCCAACCTATAATGCAAAACTCTATGCAGCTACCCAAACCTATGATGAGGCAAGACATGTTGAAGCATTTAATAAATACATTCAAACAAGACAAGGAATGATGTACCCAATTACACCTGATCTAAAAGCTCTATTAGACAAGATTTTGACTGATGAGAGATGGGATTTAAAATTTATTGGTATGCAATTAGTTATTGAAGGTTTGGCTTTAGGGGCGTTCAAGGCTATTCAGTTAAGTTATCCAGATAACTTGTTAAAAGAGTTAATTCAAAAGGTTATTCAGGATGAATCAAGACACGTGACATTTGGTATTCATTATCTAGAGCAACATATCAAAAGTTTGAGCGAAGAAGAAAAGAAAGAAAGAACACAGTTCGCCTATGAAGCATGTGTCGTGATGCGCCATAGGTTTCATCCTGTTGAGGTCTACCAAGATTTTGGATGGAATGTTGAGGAAACTATTAAATATGATGAGACTGTTAAGATTAGGAAAGATTTTCAAGAGTTTCTTTTTCAAAGGGTGATACCAAGTCTTAAAAGAGTCGGTTTATTGACAGAAGATATTAGACCAAAGTTTCAAGAGCTCGGAGTACTTCAGTGGGAAGATTATGATGATGAAGATATCGATTGGAAAGAAGCTCAATCAGCCTGAATTATTTTCAAGAAATAATTGAGTAAAAAGGAGATAATTTTCTTTGAATCATTATCCAAAATGCCCACTACTGAGACATATAATGGGTTCTAGTTGTCTGTTATACATTCATTGATAACGATAGACTTTTGTTAACTTAATTTAAAGGACGAGCCCTTTACAATTATTCACTTTCGAATTAGGAAATTATTATGACTA
>JAQWSZ010000032.1:0-2277 GCA_029242945.1 Gammaproteobacteria bacterium
ATTAATTCAAATATGCGAAAAGTTGCTCTTACAGCTTTAGCAGGTACGAGTATAGAATGGTATGATTTCTTCCTTTATGGAGCAGCAGCAGCTCTTATTTTTCCAACAGCTTTTTTTGGAGAAGCGCCTCCTTCAACAGCCTTAATTTTATCTTTATTAACATTTGCAGCTGGTTTTATAGCACGGCCAATTGGCGGGATTATCTTTGGACATTTTGGGGATAAAATAGGAAGAAAGAAAACACTTATTAGTGCTTTAATGTTGATGGGCATCTCTTCTACACTAATAGGTTTATTACCAACTTATGCAATGATTGGTGTTGCAGCACCTATTCTTCTTACCTTATTAAGGTTCACTCAAGGATTAGCTATAGGAGGTCAATGGGGTGGAGCAATGTTATTAGTTACTGAAAGTGCTCCATCAAATCAAAGAGGGTATTACGGAGCTTTCGCTCAAGCTGGTGCTCCAATTGGAGTAATATTAGCCAACCTAGCTCTTATTATTACTAGTGCACTAGTTTCAGAAGAATTTTTTAATACTTGGGGCTGGAGAATTCCTTTTCTTGCTAGTGCTATTTTGATTGTTATTAGTATGTATATTCAATTAAATCTTGAAGATACTAAAGCGTTTAAAGAGCTAGCAGTTCATAGAAATCAACAACAGGACAATGTTGAAACTACAATCCAGAGATCACCAATTATCGAAGCAATAAGAAAATACCCTAAAAGAATAATTCTGGCTGCGGGAGCTTTTCTTTCTGTTCAAGTCACCTTTTATATTTTAATAGCATTCTTATTAGCCTATGGAGTTCAAAGTGTAAGCATGACAAGAGATGATATGCTTGCTGCAGTTTTAATCGCTTCAGCAATAATGGTACCAGTGCAATTTGTATTCTCTTCATATTCTGACAGACATGGAAGAAGAGGTATTTTCATGTTGGGAGCAGTGTTATCAGGTCTATGGGCTTTTGCTATTTTTCCATTAGTTGATACAGGAAATTTTTGGTTAATAGTCTTAGCGATAACAGGAGGTTTAGTCTTTCTAGCAATGATGTATGGACCTCAAGCAGCTTTCTTTACCGAACTATTTAGTACTGAAGTTAGATATTCAGGAGCAACTTTAGGTTATCAATTTGGAGCAATTATAGGTGGAGCTTTTGCTCCAACTATAGCTGTAAAATTGTGGACGGAATTCGATATTTTTTGGGTTTCGGTATACATAGCATTTGCAGCGTTACTTACTTTACTATCAGTAATGGCTTTAACTGAAACCTATCAATCGGATTTAAATAAGACTCAATAGTGAATTTGAAATCTTTTTCTAAGACTTTTAATTACATCTGATTGTTGCACTGTTTTTGTTTTAAAAATATGCGATTAGTAATCCATTAACATTCAATAATATTTACAGGAACTTCTAATACATGAGTTGCTAGCCCTCCACGAGATGTTTCCTTGTATCGAAGATGCATATCTTCACCAGTCTTTCGCATTGTGCGAATGACCCTATCTAAAGAAACAAAATGAGTTCCATCTCCCTTAAGCGCCATACGGGCAGCATGGATTGCCTTGACTGATGCCATGGCATTTCTCTCAATACAAGGTATCTGTACTAAGCCACCTATCGGGTCACAAGTAAGCCCTAAATTATGTTCCATAGCAATTTCAGCTGCATTTTCAACTTGTGCTGGCATGCCACCAAGAACTTCTGTTAATGCTCCAGCTGCCATTGAGCAAGCAGATCCAACTTCCCCTTGGCATCCAACTTCAGCACCACTTATGGATGCATTCTTTTTATAAAGGATACCTATTGCGGCGGCAGTTAATAAAAATCTAACTATTCCATCATCATCACTTTTAGGTACAAAGCGCATATAGTAATGCAGAACAGCTGGGATAATGCCGGCTGCTCCGTTAGTAGGAGCAGTAACGACTCTACCCCCTGCGGCATTCTCTTCATTGGTTGCTAATGCATACAGCGTTACCCAGTCGAGTATTGTCAACGGGTCATTAGATTTTTTATTCGATTTTTTCATTAATTGTTGGTGGAGCTTATGGGCTCTTCGTGGGACATTCAAACCCCCTGGTAGTAGTCCTTTATTGGCAATACCATTATTAACGGTTTCTTGCATCACAGACCATAATCTTAATAATGCTTCGCGGGTTTTATTTTCTGGTCGCCATGCACTTTCATTTTTTATCATCACATCCGATATTTTGAGTGATTTTTTTTTGCAGTAGTCTAAAAGCTCAGTAGCTGTGTCATAAGGATAGGTGA
>JAQWSZ010000005.1:0-1539 GCA_029242945.1 Gammaproteobacteria bacterium
TGAACTAGTCAGAGACTTTGTTAATGAGTTAGGTATAGACTTTCCTATTCTTGTAGGTCAAGGAGAAGCCTATGACTTGATGAAAGATCTTGGCAATTCCTCACTTACCCTGCCTTATACTATTTTTGTAGAACCCAATGGCTTGATCTCATGGAGTAAAAATACAGAAATTAAATACGAAGACATCAATGAAATGATAGGCGCCCAATAATATGAGCTATCTTGCTCTTATGCTCAAAAAATTTGGTGAACCAGAAACTGCTTTGGAACTAGTCGAGCTCCCATCGGAAGAACCAAAAAATAATGAAACAATAGTTTCAGTAGATGCTGTGGGAATGCATATCGCAGATGGTTTATTTGTCAGAGGTAGAGAGATGATCACTCGAACAATGCCATGCGTGCCTGGTTTTGAAGGAGTGGGTACAGTCTCAAAAATAGGCAAGAGTGTAAAAAATTTAAAAGAAGGTGACAAAGTTCTATTGCCAATGGGCACAGGCTCAATGAGGCAAGAATTAAAGATCCATTCTTCGCAATTAACAAAAGTACCAAAGCCTTACGCACCAGATGAGCAATTGGCATTAATTACGGTCAATGGCTTTACTGCTTATTTTCTTCTCGAGGATTACGGCCAGCTGAAAAAAAACGATTGGATTATACAAAATGCTGCAAATTCGAATGTGGGAAGGTATTTGATTGCACTGGCCAAACAAAAAGGTATAAAAACAATCAATATTGTGAGAAGAAAAGAAGTAGCTAAAGAATTAAGAAAATTAGGTGGTACTGAAGTAATTATCAATACAGATCAATTGCCATCAAAGTATGTATCAAAGTTTATAAAAAGAAATATCAAACTTGGCATTGATGCTGTTGCCGGAGATGCGACTGAGAATCTTGCTATGTGTCTCACTGATGGTTCGCTCATAGTCAATTATGGAACAGTGACAAAAAAATCATGTCATATCTCCTTCTGGACAATGTTCAGAAAAGATATTTCACTCACAGGAATGTCGACACTCAATGGCTTTAACAAAAGAAGCAAAAAAAGGTCAATAGAAATTCATAAGAATCTTGCAAAGCTGGCTAACCGAAAATTACTACAAGCAAAAATTGCTAAAAAATATTCTTTCAAAGACTATCTCAAAGCCTACAATCATATTGACAAAACAGGAAGTGCAAGAGATGGAAAGGTAGTATTATTGCCTAATCACTAAATTATTAATTGGTCATTGAGAATAACTATATTGCTAAATGATCAAATGATAAATAATATATATCAAAACAATAGTTGGAAAAATATATGGACATTATCTTAATAGTCATCGTTTCTTATAACATTCTTTTACTAGGAATTGGTTATTGGTCATCCTCGAGAACTAAAAATCAACAAGCTTTTTATTTAGGAAATAGGGATCTAGGTGCATGGGTAGCAGCCTTGAGTGCCTCTGCAAGCTCCTCCTCTGCATGGACCTTACTGGGTGTGAGTGGAGCAGCTTATGCATGGGGTTTATCTACTGTTTGGCTACTTCCTGGAGTTTTGAT
>JAQWSZ010000024.1:0-10561 GCA_029242945.1 Gammaproteobacteria bacterium
AGGTCGACAAGCAAGAATTCCTGTGAATATCGATCATTTTAAACTTAATGGAATCTTTAATTGGGGACGAACAGAAGAAATTCTATCTCTCCTTAATAAAGCAAGAGAAGAGGGTATAAATATTACAGCTGATGTCTATCCCTATGAGGCATGGTCGAGCAGTATTACGACTTTATACCCAGAAAGGAATTTTGATGATTTAGAGGAAGCTGATTATATTTTAAAAAATTTATCCCCAGCTGAAGACATAAGGTTTAGCTATCATGCCATTCATCCTGGATATGTAAGAAAAACAGTAGCTGAGATTGCTATAGAAAAAAATATGAGCCAGGTTGAAATGCTGTCTAGTTTGAGTTCTGAAAGTTATGAATTAAGTCAATCTGATTCATCAATAGAAATCGTCATAGCAAAAGGTATGATTGATGATGATGTTAGACAATTATTAAATTGGCCATACAGCACTGTCTGCAGTGATGGTGAATTGAGATGCGGTCATCCTAGAGGCTGTGGAACATTCTCTAAGGTTATTAATGAGTATCAAGGAGTTAATGGATTGGGGTCTTTGCAAAGAATAATACATAAAATGACCGGACTCTCTGCAGATCAAATAGGTATTAAAGATCGAGGTGTGATTCAAAAAGGTGCTTTTGCAGATTTTATTTTATTTGACCCCCAAACTATGAAAGATCATTCTACTTTTACTAATCCAGCACTGAAATCAGAGGGAGTTCATTCGGTATGGATTAATGGCATCAGAGTTCTTGATAATGGTGTTCACACAAACAAATTGCCAGGGAAAATACTTATTAAAAATTAATGAGTGCATATGAATAGATATAAAAAAGCAATTGCAAAAGAGAATAGGCCTGAGAGCGATGTGTTAAGAGATCCTAATAGAAAACCTGATGAAGTGTTACGTTTTTTGAAAGTGAAAGAAGGAGATACTGTTGGTGAAATTAATTCTGGTAGGGGTTATTTTTCTGCGTGTGTGGCTAATGTGGTTGGAAAAAAAGGTAAAGTGTATGCTCATTCTTCACCTGTAAGTATTAAGAGATGGAAAGGAAATCCAATTGAAAAACGATTGAAAGAGTTTCATCAGTCTAATTTATTTAGTGTAGTCGGAGAAATGGAGAAGCCTAACTTTCCTAATGGTCTTGATAAAGTATTCAATATTATGACTTATCATGATGCTGTTTGGAGTAAGGCTAATAGAGAACTAATGAATCAAACTATTTTTAATACTTTAATATCGGGCGGTATCTACGGAATTCTAGATCATAATTCGAAAGAAGGTCAAGGTATAGATAATTGTCATGATATTCATCGTATCGAAAAATCATTTGTTATAAAGGAAGTGTTATCTTCAGGTTTTATTCTAGACTCTGAATCGAGCATTCTGGAAAATATATCCGATGATTGTAGTTCTATGGTTTTTGAAAAAGATATTAGAGATAAAACCAGCCGCTTCTTGCTTAGGTTTAGAAAGCCCTAACATTTAATAGTTAGTCACTAAAGCTATTGTTTTTTATCAATTAACGGATCTCCTGTTTCTATATCAAGTAAGTATCGACCTGTAGGTGTTGTAGCATTTTCCCAATGAATAGCACCATGAGTTGACATCGTTCTTAAATCTCTGAAATGTCTTTGCACGGAATTTCTTCCAGTTTGGGCGCTAACACCCATCATACCTGATAAACGTGTACCTGATTTAAGGCATAGTTGAGCAGCCATAGCAGACTCTCTTCGGATCTTTAATCTATTATTACCAATAATACTTCTGCCTGTTGTTCCTTCTTGATGTAGAAAATGGCACAGCGAATCAATAATTAAATCTGCGGTTCTCAATTCTTCATAAGACTCACCAATTTTTTGTTGAACTGTACCTTGCTCGGATACTTTTTCTCCAAACATAGCTCCAAAACGAGATTTTGTTTGATTTAAGTATTCCAATAAAACCCCATGTGTTGCTCCCAATATTGGACCTGTTAATAAAGTATTAAAATACATACCCATTTCTATTTTATAAATATAACTTTCATGTAGTTCTGAGCCTGGTGGGTTTTTACCTGCAATTTCAAGGGATTTCACTGTTCTATGACTGGGTACAAATTGGTCTACAACTTTAATATCTTTGCTCCCTGTTCCCTTAAGACCTTCAGCATGCCAAGTGTCTATAACTTCATATTGGTCAGGCATAATTAATGCCATCCTATAGTCCAGGCCGGTGCCAGATTTACTGTTTGCATTTTTAAACTGACCAGCAACAATTGCACAATCTGAATGATCAATTCCACTAGCAAACTTCCATAAACCATTAAGGATAAAACCGCCTTCAGTTTCAGTGATTTCACCACCGCCAGCAAAAGCTGTTGCAATAATTGCATCAGGGCAGCTGGGCCAAAATTCCTCTTGAGCATCAACTGGAAATCTACCTAAATTCCATGTATGAGACATTACTACAGAGGCCATCCAAGAAGTTGAAGCACAACCTTTTCCTAGCTCTCTTGCTACATCCACTTGAGTTCCCCAATCCATTTCATATCCACCATATCTCTTTGGGGTAAATATTTTATGAATGCCTGCTTTTTTGAGTGCAGTAATATTCTCATCAGGCATTCGCCTTAAATCTTCCGCTTCTTCTGCTCTATCTTTGAGCTTGGGTATTAGATCTGATGCAGATTTAACTAGTTCTTCTCGGCTTGGTATATAACTAGATATTGTTTTTGAGCTTAATGATTTCATATGATTGGAATTGAAATTATTCGGCTAGTTCAACAGTTACTTTTCCATTTTGATCCATATCAGAGATTTTAAATTCTACACCTATAGCTTTCCCATAGCCTAGGTATCGAGGTCTCCACCATTGGTCTAGAATCTCCTCTTCAGTGAGATCAAACTGACCCAAACCTTTGGCAGCGTTTAAAACTTTTCTGAAGGGAAAGGTAAATGATCTTTTGCCAGGTTCAGCATGAGCATCAAGGAACATTTGGAAAAAACAACCCGTTCTTTCAAAATTCATCACTAATGCCAGTTCTTTATTACCCGTCGCTTCGATCATTGCTTTGGTTCTATCAAGCAGAGGTTTCATAGTTTTGTAATCATGTTCTACATAAGCTTGAAGAAGCCCGTTATCTTTTGCAAACTGTATAGCATTTAAGTGTGCTTTCAAAAGAGCATCATTTGTATCATGGGGGTAAGGAATTTTAATTTTCATTGTTTTAACCAAGGATTGCATTCCTTTGGCTAAATCTTCTTCTCTCCCTTCCATGCCTGTGGGTGGAGCTAGATTTTCAGCTGTCATTGCCTCCAATGGAGGTCCACCTGTTGGTTTTCCTATATTTTTTGGTTTATTACTTCCTTGCATCATGGCCATTTTAATACCTCATATTTTTTAAAATTTAAGACTTATATTAATTAATGTATTTTATACTATCCTAATTGATTCAATTTGTGACTATTTACATATTTTACTCAATATATATTTAGATTAGAATATCCTTTGCATATGAATGATTAAAAAGAAATTTTTTTGGAGAAATAAGCATGTATATAAATTTTTGGTATCCAGTGACTTTGAGCGAGGAGTTGAAAGAAGAACCCATCAGAGTTCGAATGCTGAGTCAAAATTTTGTTGTTTTTAGAGATTCTAAAGGAAAGCCAAATACTCTGAGCGATACATGTATACATCGAGGCGGTGCTCTTTCTGGAGGAGTGGTTAGACAAGATTGCATTCAATGCCCCTATCATGGATGGCGTTTTAATGGTGATGGTACCTGTGAGAGGATTCCTTCTATAGGAAAGGAAGCCAAAATACCTAAAAGAGCAAGAATTGATGCTTATCCCACAGAAGAAAAATATGGAATTGTTTTTGCTTTTCTAGGTGATCTAGAAGAAAGCAAGAGACCACCCATCATGCCGGTTGATGAGTTGAATGATGAGAAAAATTGGCGAGCTAATGTTTTGACTTATGAGGCAAATATTAATTTTGAGAGATCCATAGAAAATGGTTTAGACGCAGCTCATAATGAATTCGTGCATCCTACACATGGACATGAAGGAGAAGATGATGATTACAGGGTAGGAAAATTGGATTTTGTAGACAATATATTTGGACCAAAAAAGTGGGGTTTTGGTTTTTGGCATGCATTTAAGTCCCCAGCTTCAAAGTCAGATGGACCTCAATTAAAAGAAGCAAGCGATGAAAGGATGGCCGGCTCAGGAATTGTAGGACCTAATCAAATGTGGACCTATATTGTTTTCAATGAGAATTCAGAATTTAGACAGTATATGTTCGAATGCCCAGTGGAAGAAAATCATGTGAAGATTTTCTTAATCAATATGAGAAAAATGATGTTGGATCCTAATATGGATAAACCCATTGCTGATCGATGTATGGTTATTGCAAAGCAAGATATTGTTATCCTTGAAAAGCTGGACCCTGTTCTTACTCCTCAATTCAATACTAAGGAGCTCTTAGTGCCCTCAGATGAGCCTTGTATCAAATACCGTAAATTACTCTCTGGATGGAAAAAAAAGGGTTGGAAAATCAATACTACTGAACTTGCAGCTAATGTTGGGAAGAAGGCTTATGCAATTCCTTCACCAGCAAGAAAAACTCAAAAAGGTTGGGTTTTAGATAAAGTTCCTTTGTCTTAGTCATTTGTGATTATCCTTTGTTTAATTACGGGACTTGCCACCGTAGGTTTTGGTTTAGTTTTACCAACATTTTTATTTTATGCAGAAAACTTAGGGGCATCAACGGTGGTGGCAACTATCATCATTGGAACCTATTCAATGGGGCAATTTATTGGCACTCCTATATGGGGAAGATTAAGTGACAGAATAGGGAGAAAACCAGTCTTATTAATCAGTATTTTTGGTCAAGGTGCTTGTTTCATCTTATTGGCATTATCCACCAATCTTTGGATGTTGGCTTTAGCAAGATTTTTTGGCGGAATGGTTTCAGCCAATATTTCCACAGCAATGGCATACGTAACAGATTCTACTGAAGAATCGGTTAGGGCAAAACATATTGGGTTTATAGGTGCTAGTGTAAGTATTGGATTTATGATTGGGCCAGCGCTTGGTGGTTTGTTGGGAGGACAGGACGCAAGTACAGCAAGTCTATATTTACCTGGTATGGTTGCTGGAAGTATTTCATTTATAACGGGTCTATGTGCTTTATTTTTTTTGAAAGAAAGCTTAAGTAAAGAAAATAGATCAGATAAAAACATTGAATCAAACTCACTCATCAAGAATTGGGGTTTGATCTTTAGGAGACCTATTTTACCTCTGATTATTTTTTTAGGGCTTGGAATGATGTATGTGACTGGTACTTTCGAAACGATTTTCCCATTGTGGACTAATAAGCGGTTTTCATGGAGCCCTATGGATATTGGGTATTGTTTAACTTATATAGGCCTTGTTGTAACACTCATGCAAGCAATGGTGATTGGAAAAATTGTTCCAATCTTAGGTGAAGCTAGAGTGATAAGAATAAGCTTTTTTGGTTATGCATTAGGTCTAATGGTTATGTCGCAAGCACCCAATTGGGAGATTATGTAAGTTGTCTTAACTCTTTCCGCATCAAGTGGAGCTGCTTTTGGTACCTCGGCTTCAAGTCTTGTGTCTAAAGTTGCAGGCGATAAAGAAAAGGGATTTGTATTGGGTGTTTATCAGTCAGGGTGTTGGCTAGGAAGAATTACAGGTCCATTGACTGCTGGCGCTCTGTTTAGCTTGTTGGATGTGAATGCACCTTTGTATGCTGGAATTATAATACTGATTCCATGCATTATTGTAGTGGGCCTCATTTCAAAAAAGATGAAGCAGCAAGCACTGCATTCTTCAATTTAATTGATCAAAGACTGGACACCTTGATGCAATCAATATAAAAATAGAACTGTATTATTAACTAATTTGGATTTAATTATCATGATCAACTCTTTTTTTAATCAAATAAAAATATTAACGGGAGCTTTTGTTGTATTAGTCACACTTATCTCTCCATCTTCATTGAATGCAAGCAACGATGGATATACCTCAACAACTTTGATTACAGGAGCCAATCGAGGGATTGGCTTTGAATTTGCAAAACAATATCTATCTAAAGGTTGGAAAGTAATTGCTACTTGTCGTAAGCCTGAGAGTGCAGATCAGTTAATATTATTGCAAGAGAAATTTCCCACTTTACTTATCATCGATCGATTGGATGTGACTGATCATTCTCAGATTGACCAATTGGCTGAGAAGTATGCAGCAACTCCTATTGATGTGCTATTAAATAACGCAGGTATTTCTGGTGATACTAAAAATCAGATATTCGGCAGAATGAATTATGATGTTTATGAAAAAGTTCTAGCAGTTAATACCATAGGACCTCTTAAAATGGCTGAAGCATTTTATCCTCATGTAAAAGCCAGCAAACAAAAAAAAATTATTACGGTTTCCAGTAGTGAGGGGTCAATTGCTACTGCAGACAAAAGAGGTGGTGGACGTTTATTCTTCTATCGTTCGAGTAAGTCAGCATTGAATATGGTGATGGTGAATCTTGCGCTTCAATTAAAAAACAGAGGCGTCGCTGTCGGCATGATAAATCCAGGAGCAACGGACACAGATTTTATGACAGGATTGCCTTTCCCATTAAGAAAAACAGAAGTAGCGGTATCCGATATGATTAGGAATATTGACTCCATTACAGTAGAAAATACTGGAGCTTATCTGAACTATAATGGCAAAACGGTGCCCTGGTAGAGTCAACCAATGAATTGAGCGATACCGGCTAAGGACCTTTCTACATTGGTTTCAGCGCTTGCAATCATCTCACCATTAGTTAAGTTAAATCTTCCCATTGTCCCATTGAAGAAGTTACCTATATAAGCACTTTCTCCATCCATAGCTATGCATAAGGATGCCCAACCGGGTCCGGGTAATTCGAATTGTTCTAAAATATTACCAGAAGAGGAATCGTGCTTACACAGACTGAAACCAGCACGAAAGTTAGCTTTTATTGAATAGAAATCTCCATTTGTACTATGCGTTATAGCAATGACTAAGTCGCCACTTTCTGGTGCGTAGGTAATCAAGTCATCGGCTTGTTCATTCTTAATCACATCGTATTGAAAAATACGATTGCCTAGTTCTGAAATATAGACAATTTTAGATTGATCAGGCCCCATAGAGGATGCTGTGACACCAAGAAAACCAGGCATACCTCCATGCGTTAGAGTCTCATAAGTGTCTTTTAGTTCACCATCGGATGAGAATTTATATAAATTACCATCACCATATCTTTTTGTATCAGGCATAAACGGTAGAACTGTTTTTAATTTTCTTGGCCCTTCAAGTGCTTTATTATTGGATTCATCACCAACAAGATGTTCTCCAAGGAAGATATCGCCACTGCTACTAAAACAGGCATTGGAGAAAGAACGTTCCCCAAAATCAATTTGATTGATTTGTTCGCCTTTAGGAGATATTTTTAATACCGAGTAATTTTGACTGTCAAAAGCCCAAAGGTTATTATCCTGGTCAAACTTTAGACCTCCTACTAAGTGAGTAGTATTTTCAGTCCAAAGTGTTCCCTTTAAGTTAAGCTCACTATCAAACTGCATAACTCGCCCATCCCCAGCATGATCATCATCAGCATTATTCAATACAGTTGCAGCTACTAGAACGTCTCCATTCTCAAAAGCTTTTATATCAGATTCATTGGACATATTAATCTCCTTATTATAATAAATGACCCCATTTTTCTTCAACCAAGTCAAAAATTTCTGGAGCATGTTCAACCAGAAGTTCTCTATTTAATTTCGGGTAGGGGGATGGACCATTTTCTTCTGGTAATTGTCTTGTCGCATCGATAAGTATCCTGGACGATCTTCCTCTTATCACTGCACTGGGGTCTAAAAAGAATCCGGCGGTATCTTCAATAATTTTAGCACCTGGATGCGGTTGCCATCTGGCTCCAACAGTTCTAAAAACCTCCTTGGTATCGTGAATATCTACATCTTCATCAACAACAATAACAATTTTTCCTAGAGGTAAGAAATTGAATTTTTCAGCAAGCTCTATTCCTTGATTTGGTTTTGTTTTCTTCATGCTTAGAAAAAGATATCCAACATGATCAATAGGAATATGAAACCCTGTCAGTTCAGGCATAAATTTAGAAAAACCTCGAATCGAGGCTGCTTCTCCAGGCGAGGTCACATAACCTCTGGTAACCCCTGTGAATTGATTAACAAACATCGGATTAACCCGATGTGTTATGGTTTTAATATTCATATAGAACGTTTCTTCGTGTGGCTTTCCCATATAACCATACATTTCTCCGAAAGGACCCTCTGGCTCGAAATCATTGAGTGGAATTTCACCCTCAATAATCATTTCTACATTTGCAGGTACTCGAATGTCGCTATTTTCACATTTCACTACTTCAACTGATTGTCCTTTGAATCCTCCAGCTATTTCAAGTTCATCTTGTCCTGTTCTTGCAGTTTTTGAACTGCTCATTGCAAAAACAATTGGGTCAGTACCTAAAACGACAACCGCTTGTGCTACGTCTTTTCCACTATTCATCAGGGATTTCCAGCCATCTTGATTCTTTTCTGGACTAATACCAATTTTTCTTGGTCCCTTAATTTGCATTCTATAGGTGCCAACATTTCTACCTTGATCTGGGTCAACCGTAATGAGATTGCCAGTATTAATGAATCTTCCATTATCACCAGGATTAGTTTGAATAAATGGGAATTTCAAAATATCAATTTCATCTTCTTTGAGGATGACATCTTTACTAGGAGCATCTTGCTTATCAATTTCTGTTGTTTGAATAGGAGTTATATCTCCCATTTCCATCATTTTATTAAGCGCTCTCTTATAATTAAGAATATGCTCTCCCTCTTCAATCTCATCAAGAGGCACTCCTATAGCCATAGCTTCATGTCCAGCCATACCATATTGATTAATGATGATTGGTCCATCAACCCATTCACCTGAAATTTTTACTTTCTCTACTATGACAGTTGGCGCACCAAGCCAACCATGTTTATCAAGCAATTTATACATAAAACCAGTTAACTCATAGGCATCCTGATCAATTTCTTTTATTCTTATAACGTTTCCATGGCTTTCAATAGCTTCCATATAATCTCTAAGAGAGTCATAAGGACCAGTGACATTAGTACTGTTCTCTTTTAAATCTTTGTTTGCCATCTTTGCATCTCTTTATGAAATTAAGTGATTATCCATTGTCACTAGCTATTAGAAACAAAAAAGACCTCAGTAAAAAATACTGAGGTCTTTACTAGTTTCTAAGACTTACCAGCGTTTGGTGTATCTTATACCAATTTCTCTTGGACGATTGGTGTATTGTCTTCCTCTTCCGAAGAAGAAATCAAAGAACCAGTCATTGACAGCAATTTCTGCTCTTTCATCCGTAATGTTATTGATAAAGAAGTCTAGTTCCCAATCATCACCCATGACACCAACTTTTGCATCCATAATGGTGTAGGAGCTTTGCATGAACTGAGATCCAGGTTGCACTGCACTTACCGTATCACCAGTGTATGAGGCAGAAGCTCTCATATATGCTTCGTTTCCACCGAATGCGTTTGTAGATACAGTTTTATCAATCCATAGGCTTCCTTTAAATTCTGGAACCTGAGGCAGTCTTGATCCAGCAGGCGCTGATCCATCTGCTAAAGCGGTTTCAGTTTCTGCAGTTACCCATTGTGAGTTAAAGCCTAGTTCTGTGCCTTCTCCTATTGCTGCAAGTAGTTCTAATTGCAGTCCATCAGATCCAGCATTACCCAAATTTGCTACCACTTTTTGCCAAGGCTGGCCACATTGAGGAGCAGGGTAAGCACTATCAGATCCACAAGGTCGGTTACTTGGGTCGACTAGCTCAATTTGGTAATCTTCCCAATCCATTGTGAAGTAGGTAAGGTTCAATCTTACTCGACCGTCAGCTAGAGTTGTTTTTGCACCAAATTCCCAATTCATTAAGAAATCAGAATCATAACTATCAGGGTAAACTGGCGCACTTGAACGTCCACGATTTACACCACCAGGTCGATATCCCTCTGAATACAGTGCATAAACCATAGTGTCATCATTGACGTTATACTTAATGCTAACCTTTGGTACGAAATCACTTTGGCTTTCGTTATCACGTTTATTTTTAGGCAATACTCCATCAGCTGTTAGAGCACCTTTTGGATTCTCAACCCAATATTTCTTATCAGCTTCACGATCAAAGTAACGACCACCAACAGTTAATTCCCAATTCTCATCAAAACGGTAGTTCACTTCGCCAAAAATAGCCATGGTTTCCCAGTTGGTTCTATCGTATGAGGCCCACCAAACGTCAGTTGGTGCGATTGGCAATCTATCAGGAAGGTAAAGAGCAACTGATGCCACTTGACTTGCATAACCTGCAGAATCACGATAACCAACGGTTTGTGTTTCAAAATCCCATCCTTCTTCACGTTCTTGATAAAACAATCCAACAAGCCAATCTAAATCGTCTGTTTGATTAGATAATCTAAATTCTTGTGTTTTGGAT